>NZ_JALNUI010000013.1 GCF_026544205.1 Curtobacterium sp. GC_Cur_3 | reverse complement strand
GTCGCCCCGACTGGCACGCCGCGACCGTCGCCGCCGTGAGCGCCGAGAGCCCGACCGCGCGCCGTCTGGTGCTCGACGTCCCGACGTGGCCGGGCAACGACCCCGGGCAGCACCTCGACCTGCGGCTCACGGCCGAGGACGGCTACCAGGCCACCCGCTCGTACTCCGTGGCGTCCGCCGGTGACGACCCGAGCGTGACCCTGGCGGTCGACCGGGTCGACGACGGTGAGGTCTCCCCCTTCCTGGTCGACGCGATCGAGGTCGGCGACGCCCTCGAGGTCCACGGCCCCCTCGGCGGGTGGTTCGTGTGGCGGCCGTCCTCGGAGTCGACACGTCCCGTGCAGCTCATCGCGGGCGGGTCCGGGATCGTGCCGCTCGTGGCGATGGTCACGGCGCACGCCGAGGCCGACGACCCGACGCCCTTCCGGCTCCTCTACGCCGTCCGCACCCCCGAGGACGTCTTCTTCCGGCCGGAGCTCGACGCCGCCCGCGCCGCGTCGGCCCCGCTCGACGTCACCGTCGTGTACAGCCGCACGGCACCGGCCGACGCGACCGTCCCGGCGGGTCGGCTCACGAAGGACGCCCTGGCCGCGGCGGTGCTGCCCCCGGAGGACGGCGCCCTGGTCTACGTGTGCGGGTCGACGCCGTTCGTCGAACAGGTCCTCCGGTGGCTCGGCGAGCTCGGGCACGACGTGGCGGACGTCCGCGCGGAACGGTTCGGAGGCAGCTGATGACCCTGCTCGACGGCAACGCCCTGGCCGGTGACCTGACCGACGTGCTCGGAGAAGACCCCACGACGGCACGGCTGCGCTGCACCGGGTGCGGGTCGCTCGGGTCCCTCGGCGAGACCCGGGTGTACCGCACGGCGATGGGGTCGGTCGCCCGGTGCCACGGCTGCGACACGGTGCTCGTCACGGTGGTGTCGGACGGGGTCCGGCGTCGCGTCGGGCTGCCGGGGGTCCGAGCGGCGTCGATCGCCTGATGTGCGTCACCAGCTCGCTTGACGGCGGGTACGCGCTTGCCTGACGGCCCTGGAACCAGAAAACCCCGACCGAGGTCGGGGTTGTCCAGGGGCCGGGTGGAGCCGGTTGTTCCCGAGCGGATGACGAGATTCGAACTCGCGACCCTCACCTTGGCAAGGTGATGCGCTACCACTGCGCCACATCCGCATGCGCTGCCTGACGGCCGCGCTCGGATGACGATACCAGTGTTCAGGGGTGCCGCCGTCGCACGGCCGGTGCCGGGCGTGTCCGTGTTGGATGGGGTGCATGAGCGACTTCGTGAAGGAAGTACCGGCGCACCGCCCGGACGAGCCCGACGCACACGGCGTGGACCTGGTGGACGGCGACGAACCGGCGGTGCGGATCCTGGTCCGTGGTCTCCTGCCCGCCACCCTCGAGCACGACGGCCGCACCTGGGCTGCGACGGACGAACGTCACGACGCCGGGGACGCCCCGGCGATCGCGGTCTACCGCCCGGCCTGAGCCAGGGTCGTCCCGGCTCAGGGCCGCGCGCTCAGAGCCCGGCTCGGGGTTCTGCGTCCTGCCGGACCCCGGCGGCGACGGCGACGGCGCGGACCCGGTCGGTGAGCTCCTCACCGCGGAGGGTCTTCGGGAAGCCCACGACCGTCCGGTAGACCGGCAGGTCGACCGCCGTCCACTGCCCGGTGTCGACGAGGACCCGCAGGGCGTCGACGGTGCCGAACGCGTACCGGCCGGCTGCCGAGGTCTCGCCGTTGCCGACCGACCGCACCGCGGACCGTGGGATGCCGAGCAGCAGGCGCGGGGTGCTCCCCCCGACGTACAGGCCGAGGCCCTGGTGGTCGGCGACGAGCGTGGCGAGACCCCGGCGTGGGACGTCACCGTCGGGCGTGGTCCCGAGCATCGCCGCGGTCCGACGGATCTCCACCACGAGGTCGCGCTTCAGCTGGACCGGAGCCAGGTGTGCGCCGGGGTGCAGCTGCGACAGGGCCGTCTCCCGCTGCCGGGTCCTGGCGTTCTGGATCCCCAGGATGATCTGCAGGACGATGAAGATGCCGGCCGCGTAGAGCGCCAGCGTGCCGATGACCCCCGCCGTCGACATGCCCTGCTCGTGCTCACGCCAGGCGAGGAACCCGAAGCGCAGCACCAGGTACCCCCCGACCACGAGCATCGTGATGAGTCCCCCGCGGCGGCCACTGCTGTTCCCGTTCCCCATCCTCGACACCCTAGGTCGCACGGCGCCGACGGACGCGCATCCTGCACGGGCTCTCAACCGCGGTCTGTCGGCGGCCACGCCACGCACGGCGAGCACCTGGTCGCGCCTCAGCGGTGGGAAGGCCTGACCGTGCTGACCCGCAGGTCCTCGAACGTGCTGGTGAACCCGGACCCGCCGAGCGAGATCAGCCCCACGCGGGGGCTGTCCCCGAGGTCGGCCGTCCACGTCCCACCGCGGACAAAGTGTCGGCCGTCGGCGCTCGTGTACGCGGTGTACTGCCCCTCGCCCGCCACGGTGCGGTGGACGATCCGGAGCGTCGTCGTGTCACCGACCGGGCCGACGACCATGTTGCCGTAGGTGGGTGCTCCTGCCGGCTGCCCGGACACCTGCTTGCCGAACTCCGTCTGCCGCGTGTTGAAGATCGAGTTCGACACGAGCCGGACGTAGTTGCCGTCGTCGCCGTACACGATCAGGCCGCCCTGGACGTAGTTCACGCCGTCGCCGGTGGCCGGGGTGTCGACCGCGACCGTCGTCTGCAGCACCCAGTCCCCGCGCGGTGCCGGCTCGGTGAGCACGGACGCGAGCGGCGTCTGCGGCGGGTGCAGGTCCGCGGCCTGGGTCTGCCAGCGGAACGTGCTGTCCCCGACGGAGTACGTCGAGGCATCGGGCTCGCGCGTCCACGTCAGCTGGGACGGCAGCGTCGAGCCGTCGAACCCGGTCGAGGCCGAGCGGATCAGCCGTCCCGGTTCGTCCACGGGCGCGCTGGTCGCTCGGTAGGTCGGTCGCTGCCCGGGCTGTGCGACCGGCCCCGGCTGCACGGTGTCGGACGGGCCCGCTCCCCCGCGGACGACGGGCCAGCCGCCCTGCCAGTCCAGCGGGTCGATGAGCACGGGACGCTTCGTGTAGGTCGCCTGTCCCGCGTAGTACGGGTCGTTGCGGTCCACGGCGTGGTAGATGATCCAGTCCTGCCCCGCGTAGTCCGTCACCACGGTGTCGTGGCCGGTGCCCACCCAGCGGTTGCCGTTCTGGGCGAGCAGGGGCGAGCCTCCGACCCGGGTGCTGGTGATCGCGACCCCGTCGCGGTCGACGAAGGGCCCCAGCGGGCTGCGCGACCGGGCGACGAAGACGCCGTAGCCCGTGAGCGAGCCGGCGCAGCAGTTCGTCGCCGACCCCATGAAGTACCACCACCCGGCGTGGCGCATCAGGTAGGCGCCCTCGTAGCGGTTGTCGATCGCGATCTGCCGCTCGCTCGTCGGGTCGGAGCGGAGCCCGTCGGCGCTCAGCGTCCGGACGTTCACGCCGCCGAAGTAGCTGCCGAAGTACAGGTAGGTGGTGCCGCGGTCGGTGATGACCTCGGGGTCGAACTCCCACCGGTCCCCGCCGGTCGGCCCTGAGCGCGGTGCCACGACCGGCGCTCCCGAGTCCGTCCACGGGCCCGTCGGGCTCGAGCTCGTCGCCACGCCGACGGCCGATCCGCCGCCGGTCGGACCCGTCGCACTCGGGGTGTCCGAGGCGGCGTAGTACAGGTACCAGGTCCCCGCGCGCCCGTGCGAGCCAGCGCGGTACACGACTTCCGGCGCCCAGATGCCGTTCGCGTCCCCGACCCACGCGGGCTTCGCGCTGAACGCGTCGCCGACGTAGGTCCAGTTCGTGAGGTCCGTCGACCGGTACGTCGGCACCGTGTGCTGCACGAGCGTGCCGTCGGGGTTCTTCTCCGTCGCCGAGAGGGCGTCGGTCGTGCAGTACAGGTACCAGTTCCGGTCGCGCCCGACACCGTGGATCGCGGTCGGGTCGGCGCAGCTCGCGGCCGTCTCCCCGTCCGGCAGGCGGAGCGCCATCGGGTTCTGGTGCGTCGGGGCGGAGTGAGCGCCGCGCGAGGCGATCGACGCTGCGGTGCCGGTGCCGGTGCCGGTGCTGGTGCTGGTGGTGCTGGTCGTGGTCGTTGCGGTGGTGGTCGCGCTGACGGCGGGTGCCGCCACGGCTGCAGCCGGGAGGCCCGGGGTCGCGACCCCAGCCAGTGTCGCGACCGCGATCAGTGCGGTGAGTGTTCGGCGCACAGGGGTCTCGCTCTCTCTCGTCGTTGAGGAGGTGCTTGGACACCGCACGGTGGCGGCGCTGCTGGGCGCGAGCGTACGCCCCGGCCGCAGCGACGACCAGGCGCACTGCGTCCTCCGACCCGGCGCTCCTCCTCGCCGCGCGGAACCACCCGCAACGCGCGGTTGCACCCATGACGCCCGCGATGGGAAGCGGTATCGCGCGTTGGTGGTGGGAACGAACGACCTCCCACGCGCGATCCGACCTGCCGAGCACGGGTCGACGCACCACGCGCGCAACGACCTCCAACGCTCGATCCCACCTGCCGAGCGCGGGCCGACGCACCACGCGCGGAACGACCTCCTACGCGCGGAACGACCTCCTACGCGCGATCCCACCTGCCGCGCGCGGGACGACGCACCACGCGCGGAACGACCCGCAACGCGCGATTCGACCTGCGGAGCGCGGGACGACGCAGCACGCGCGACCTCGCCCGCGAGCGCGGAACAACCCGCAACGCGCGGTGTCACCCATGACGCCCGCGGTGGGAAGCGGTATCGCGCGTTGGTGGTGGGAACGAACGACCTCCCACGCGCGATCCCACCTGCGCAGCACGGGACGACGGACCACGCGGTGAACGACCTCCTAGGCGCGATTCGACCTGCGGAGCGCGGGACGACGCGGCACGCGCGGGAGGACCTGCTGCGGCCGCGGCGGGACGTCGTCCCACTCCCCCCACCCCCGGGCGGCGGACGACGGAGTTCGTCCGGAGGCCTGACGGATCCGGTTGGCTCGGCCCGAGGTTCGCGGACCGGATTCGTCAGCGCGGAAAACGGGATCGGGTGTCCCGTCGCGATGACCCTCGAGTCAGACCCGAAGCGCCTCCGCGCCTGTCGACTCGCGAACGGGTACGGACTCGGGCGTCGGCACGACGACGGGGAGCGTGAGGACGAACGTCGTGTCCTCGCCGGGCGGGCAGAGCAGGTCCCCGCCGTGCGCTCGAGCGATGCCCCGGGCGATGGGCAGCCCGAGCCCGGCACCACCGCTCCGGTCGTCCCGCGCAGCGTCGAGCCGCACGAGCCGGTCGAACACGCGCTCGCGGTCGACCTCCGGGATCCCGGGACCGTCGTCGGTCACGCGCACGACCCCGTGCCCGTCCGCCGAGGTGACGACCACGGTGACGGCGCCGCTCCCGCCCGTGGCCCGCGCCGCGTTCTCGAGCAGGTTGCCGAGGACCTGCGCGAGCCGGTCGTCGTCGCCGGGGACAGTGACGGGACCGTCGGGCTCCACGACCTCGACCCGGAGCGCCGGGGCCCGGAGGAGGGCTCGCGACGCCTCGAGTCGGGCGACGGCACCGAGGTCCACGGGCGCCAGGTCGAGTTCGAGCCCGCGGTCGACCCGTGCCATGAGGAGCATGTCGTCGACGAGGCGTCCGGCACGCCCCGCCTGCCGGACGACGTGGACGGCGAGGTCCTCGCGTTCCGAGGGGTCGAGCGGCGTCCGCACGAGGGTGTCCGCCGCGGCACGGATGCCGGCGACCGGGGTGCGGAGCTCGTGTGCGGCGTCGGAGAGGAACGCGCGCATCCGGGCCTCGGCGGCGAGGGCCTGGTGCTCGGCGCCCTCGACGGCGTCGAGCATCTCGTCGAAGGCCACCGCCACGCGGCCGATCTCGGTGTCACGGCGAGCCGGGCGGAGGCGTCGTCCCCGGTCGCCGTGCGCGATCGACCTCGCCGCCTGCGTCATCGTGTCGAGCGGCCGCATCGTGCGCCGCACCACGAGGACCAGCCCGCCCGCGGCGACGAGCAGGAACACGGCGGAGGCGCCGAGCATCACCCAGCGGAGTTCGCCGAGGACCTCGTCGACCGACCCCGTCCCCGCGGTCAGCCGGATCGTCGAACCGTCACTCAGTCGGGAGACCAGCGTCACGAGCCGCCCCTCCTCGCGCACCGTGGAGGACGTGATCCTGACCTGCCCGGCCGCGGTCGTGGAGCCGGCCGCCCCGTCGGCGGTGGCCGACCCGCTGGCTGGTGTCGAGCCTCCCGGCCCGGCCGGACCGGACAGTCCCGGCGGCTCTGGCGGACCCTTCCGGAGCTGCTCCGGGGTGGGGCCGGCCTCGACCGAACCGCCGTCGCTCGTGGTGATCGTGACGGCGAGGCCCTGCATGGACAGGCGGTCGGCCAGGTCGTCCGCGTCCACGGTGCCCACGAGCGCGGCGGCCGCGGATGCCCGGTCGCGCAGGCGGTCCTCGATCTGGGTGCGGAGGCGCTCGCCGAGCGTCGCCTGCACCGCGACGGACAGCAGGCCGAGGAGCACCGCGAGCAGCACCAGCACGGCCACCACCGTCCGCGCGCGCAGTGACCCCGTCCGGAGCGGCCCGCTGCTCATGCGGCCACCGCGCTCATGCGGTACCCGAGCCCTCGGACCGTGTGGATGAGCCGAGGCCCGTGGGCCTCCATCTTCCGGCGGACGGCGCTGAGGTGGACCTCGACGAGGTTCGGGTCGACGCTGTCGTACCCCCACACCTGCGTCAGGATCTGCGTCTTGGAGAGCGTGCGCCCCCGGCTCTCGGCCAGGAACGCGAGCAGCCGGAACTCCGTCGCGGTGAGCTCGAGCGTGACCCCGGCGCGGCGGACCACGGCGGCGTCCGGGTCGAGCACCAGGTCCGCGACCTCGACCACGGACGGGATCCGGCCCCGGCGCCGCAGCACGGCCGTGACCCGCGCGACGAGCTCGGCCATCGCGAACGGCTTCACCACGTAGTCGTCAGCGCCCTCGGCGAAGCCGCGCAGCCGGTCGTCGACCTCGTCCCGTGCGGTGAGCATCACGATGGCGGCGTCGGACGTGGTCCGCACCCGGCCGGCGAGCTGGATGCCGCTCGCACCGGGCAGCATCCAGTCGAGGACCACCAGGTCGGGCACGAACCGGGCGAGGTCCCGCTGCAGGGCGTCCCCGTCGGGCGCGTCGAGGACCACGAGCCCCTCGTCACGGAGGGAACGAGCCACGGACAGGCGGATGGTCTCGTCGTCGTCGATGAGCAGGACGCGGGCAGGGGTGGACACGGCGGACACGGTGGTCGATCCGGCAATCACCGAGCATGGAGCCACCTGTGCAGCACCTGGGCTTCAGTCCTGCTTCAGATTCGACTTCGACCGTGGTCGTCACCGGCAGGACCGCCGGACCGGCACACCGCCGGACGACGAACTGGAGCGACCATGACCACGAACCACGACCACCACGACGACGACGCCGACCCGACCCGCGAGTACCCCCGCGACGGCTTCGGCCGTGACGCCCAGCCGACCGAGCAGTTCGCCGCGACCTCCGAGCACCAGCCGGGAGGCTCGGCCTCCGTTGCGTCGTCGGCCGCCGGCAGCGAGCGGGGTCGCCGGCAGGGCCTTCGTCGCCGACTCGGGATCGGCGCGGCCGTCGTCGCGGTGCTGATCGGCGGGGTCGGCGTCACCGCGGCGGTCGCCGCGGGCAGCGACGGCGGGGGCAGCAGTGCGATGGGGGCGCCGACCGGTGCTCCTTCCGGAGTGCCGAGTGGGGCACCAACTGGGGCACCGAGTGGAGCTCCCACCGGGGCTCCGACTGATGGCCCGGCCGCCGGAGGGCCGGCCGCGGGAGGGCCGGCCGCGGGAGGGCCGGCCGCGGGCGATGCCGCTGGTGGTCCTGCCGCCGGTGGTCCCGGCGCGACGTGCGGACCGGCCGGTGCGCCGCGTGGCGACGCGGCGCCGAAGCCGGGCGCAGCTGCTCCGGCCGCTCCGAAGGACGGGAGGGACGCGCCGGAGCCGCCGAAGCCGGGCAAGGACGCCCCGAAGCCGAGCGACGCGCCGTCGGCCCCGACCGAGTCCCCGACGTCCGGGTCCTGACCCGGGTCAGTACCAGTCGACGCTGCGCCGGAAGTGCCCGACGAGCACGGGCTTGCCGGCTCGTCGGGCCGCGACCATCGCGAGGTCGATCGCCTCGCGGCGGCCGGCCCGGGAGTCCTCGAACGGCGTCGGGTACGCCGGGTCGTCCGCCGACGCCTCCAGCAGAGGCCACAGGTCGTAGCCGGGCGTGGTGGACACCCTGCCGACCTCCACGATCGCGGCCCGTGGCTCCGTCGCCCAGGTGGTGACGCGGCCGTCGGGCTGCACGACCGCGACCTTCTGCCACACACCGAGTGCCAGTCGACCGTTCTGGATCTGGCCGCCCTCGTGCGTGACCCGCAGGATGTGGTCGGGATCGGGATGGCAGCCGCTCACCTGCGAGTTGCCCGTGACGTAGTACTGCACGGTGGGCGTCTCGTCGAAGAGGTCGGTGCCGTCCGTCGGCCAGTCGGCGTGGTCGCGGTACCGGTCCGTGTCGGCGAACAGCCGGTCGAACTGCTCGGGCGTCGGTCGGGATCGCATGCCGGAACGCTACCGGCGCCCGGCATCGCGCCGCTCGAACCAGCTGTCAGCCTGGTCCAGCTCAGCCTCGGACAGGAGCAGCCGGACCCGCGGCGAGCGGTCCCGGCCCGAGCAGTCGCGTCGTCCAGTCGGCGAGTGCGGCGACCGCGCGGCGGGAGACGACCGCGTGCGGCACCATGCTGGTGAACCCGTGGAAGGCCCCGGGCCAGACGTGCAGCTCGGCGTCGACCCCGGCAGCCCAGAGGCGGCTGGCGAAGGCGACGGTCTCGTCGCGGAACACCTCGGCGCTGCCACAGTCCAGGTAGGTGGGCGGCATCCCGCGCAGATCGGTCGCGCGTGCCGGTGCCGCGTGGATGGAGACCTCACCGTCGCGGTGGTCGCCGAGGTACGCGTCCCAGCCGAACCGGGTCATCGCCCGGTCGGCCACGCCGATGCCGTCGATCTGGTGGGTGGACGTCGTCGAGTCGCTGTCGTCGAGCATCGGCGAGACCAGGACCTGGGCGTGGACAGCGGGCCCGCCACGGTCCCGGGCGAGGAGCGCCGTCCCCGCGGCCAGGCCTCCGCCGGCACTCTGTCCGACGAGCACGATGCGTGTCGGGTCGATCCCGAGCTCCTCGGCGTGGTCGGCGGTCCAGACGAGTCCGGCGTAGCAGTCCTCCACCGGCACCGGGTCCGGGTGCTCCGGCGCCAGACGGTAGTCGATGCTCAGCAGGACCACGTCGTGGGTCAGCAGCCAGTCGTCGTAGGACTCGAGGTTGCCGAGGTGGTGCCCGAACATCATCCCCCCGCCGTGGATGGTGAAGAACGCCGGAGCTGTGCCCGTCCGACCGATGCGCTGGATGACCGCGAGGGCGATCGTCGTGCCGTCGTCGACGGGCACACGAACCGACCGGCGTTCGAGGCCGCGTTGCCGGAGCCGGTCGTCGAGTTCGGCTTCGGACACGTCCAGCGCTCGCATCGCCGGCAGCATCTCGCGTGTGAGCACGAACGGCCCGCGCGCATGGAGACGGTCGAGGAACCCCTGCAGCTCGGGGTCGAACGGGGGACGGGACATCGTGTCGGTCACGGCACACTCCTGGTGATCCAGAAGTGGCGGTCCACCCGGACCACGTGTCGCCGCGGCTGACGACAGCCGCGTTTTTCCCTCGCGCCGACGATACCTCACTGGAAGGCAAGCAGGCGCGAACCGCCGTGAGTCTCACTAGACCGACCCGGCTGTGTCCCGGGACACAGTTCGTCCTCGCGGCTGATGTGCGGGGCCGATCGCGGGGGCAGAGTGAGCCGTGGGATGGGGAATCCGGTCGACCGCGACCGCTGCCGTGGGGGCAGCGGTCGCGGCACGCCTCTCGTGGTCCGCCCGGACCGGGTCAGCCGTTCCAGGCGTCGCGGACGGCGTCGCTCAGACGTGTCCGGGTGTCGTTCCGCTCCGACTCCGACCGGAGCGCGTCGACGCCCAGGGTGCCGTCCCGCAGGGTGAGCTCCGCCCACGTCTCGGAGGGCTGCCCTGCCAGACGCACCTGCAACGCGGTCCCGCTCGGCACGACCGGCTTCAGCGCCGCGACGAGGGCCGGAGCGTCCTCCGCCGTCGGCAGCGTGACCGTGACGGAGGCGTTCGCGTCGGACAGGGACACGCGAGCGGGCAGGAACCCCGTGAGCTGGCGACCCACCGTGACCGAGTCGCCGAACCGCGACGCCGAGCCGCTCAGCAGCAAGCCGTCCTCCCCGCGGTCCTCGAGCGCGGCCTTCGACGAGCCGACCTCGAGGGTCTGGACCGGTGCCGTCGGGGACGCGGCGACGAGCGTCGCCGCAGCGCTGAGCGCGTTGTCGGTCCCGTCGGCGGTGACCGTCACCAGAGCCGGCCCCCTCAGGACGATCGCGGAGACTCCCGGACGGTCGATGGTGCGGGCGAGGCGGTTCGCTTCGCCGTACTCGCCAGGGTCGGCCTTCTCGCCGGCGTCGCCGGAGTCGTCGGTGGTGATGATGCCGCCGTCGACGAGCGCCACGGTGTCCGGTGCTGCCCGCTTGATCAGCGCAGCGGCATCGTCGATGTCCGCGCCGTCGGCGAGGTGGACGTGGATGCGTCCGGGCTGGACGGAGGCGCTGGTCACCGAGTGCGCCGCGCTCACCGCCCGGTACGCGGCGACCTCGGCGGACGGGTCACCGTGGACGTCCTCGACACGGCTGTCGGCGTTGGAGATGCTGGAGTCGGGGTTGTGCCGGCTGAGCGTGCTCTTCTCGGGCTTGTTCCAGGCTGCGGCCGTCAGTGAGACGTCCTTCCACCCCGCCGCGGCGGCGACCTCCCGCACCGCGTCCCAGCCGCGGACGAGGTCCGACGGGCGCTCGACGTCGAGCTGGATCGAGGAACTCCCCCGGCCGGACGCGTCCGGAGCGCTGACGCTGCCGCCGAGCCAGTGCCCACCCGAGCGGAGGTCGTCGACGACGCCGAGGACCTCCTTGCTCTCCGACGCGTGCCGGCCGACGAAGAACCCGAACCCGTCCGCTTCGACGCGTGCCGAGTACGACACGGAGGCTCCGGTGTGCTGCACTGCCCACCGGCCGACCGCGTCCGTGACGGTCTGCAGCTTCGTGTCCGACAGGTCGTCGTCGGTGACGACGAACGCCGTGACGGTGCCGGCGAACGGGAGGTTGTTCGTCCCCAGGCCGGAGACCGACCGCACGCCGTCGATCTTCGCCAGCGCCTGCTCCGCCTTCAGCGCGCCGGCCGAACCAGCGTCGACGTGGACCGAACAGCCGCTGACCATCAACACGGTAGCGACCCCCACAGCGGTCAGCACCGTCACCGAACGTGTCCGTCGTCTCCCCCAGAGCATGGCGGGAGCGTAACGCAGTCGTCTGACCGGACCAGACGGCCGTCCTGGAGGCTCGGTGGCGGACCCGGACCGAGCCTCCCGGCCCTGCCTGGTCGCCTCCACCACCGACCACGCGGTCAGCGCTGAACGGGAGCCGCGTCGCGCCACGATCAGCTCACTCCAGCCGCCGGCGCGGTGGGTGTGCGCCCCGCGTTCGCCGTCGGTCAGCGAGCCCGTGCCCGCTCGTCTGCGTCGACGAGCACCACGGCCGTCTTGGTCCCCCGGCCGTCGAGGCCGAGGAACAGGGTCACGCCCGCGCTCCGTGGTCGCCGTCGAGGGGGTGGATGACGACGCCCCGGACGACGCGGTTCACCGAGCCGTCGGGGAAGGGGTTGTCGGGCGTGCACCCGAGCCGCACGGAGGCGTGCAGGGCGAGGAGCTGCGCGACGGCGACGAGTGCGACGGCGCGGAGACCGTCGTCGAGTCCGTCCACCTCGGGGAAGGCGAGGTCGAGGTCCGACACTGGGGCACCCTCCAGCCCGTCGGCGCCGACGACCACCACCTGACCGGGCCGGTCGGCTCGGAGTTCGCGGACGATGTCGTCGTCGTAGCGCCGCACCGTCGGGTCGGCCGACCGGAGGACGACCACGACCGTCTCGTCGTCGAGCACGGCCTTCGGACCGTGCCGGAACCCGAGCGGGGTGTCGTGGAACGCCGCGATGCCGCCGGCGGTCAGTTCGAGCGTCTTCAGCGCGGACTCCTCGGCCAGCCCGGCGAGGGTGCCACCGCCCAGGAAGACGATGCGCCTCGGCGACACGTCGAGGATGCGCTGGAGGGTGTCCTCGGCACCGAGTGCCCGCTCCCCCGACGCGACGACCCGGTCGAGCGCGGCGGCGTCCGACGGGACGAACGCCAGGAGGGCGGCGAGCAGCATGCTGGAGAAGCTCGACGTCATCGCGAAGCCGGTGTCGTTCGTCTGCGGCGGCATCACGAGCACGAACGAGTCCGCGCGGTCGCGGTGTGCGACGGCAAGCGCACCGGACGGGTCGCACGTGACGACGAGGTGGTGGGCGACGGGTGCCAACGCGTCCACGAGCTCCGTCGCTGCGGCGCTCTCCGGGGAGTTGCCCGACCGGGCGAACGAGACGAGCAGGACGGGGAGGTCCTCGGCGAGCAGGGTCCGCGGTGCCGCGACGATGTCGGTGCTCGCCACGGCGTCGAAGCGGCGGCCGGACCGACCGCGGAGCGACTCGGCGGCGATGCGGCCGACGAACGCCGAGGTGCCTGCACCGGTGAAGACCACGCGGGTGCGCGGGTCCTCCAGTGCTCGGCCGAGGAAGGCGTCGAGGTCCTCCCGTGCCCGGTCGAGGAGCACGGCGAGGTCGCGCCATGCCTGCGGCTGCTGGTGGATCTCGCCGCGGGTGGAGCTGGCGGGGATGGTGACGTCTGCGGTCACGGTCTTCCTTTCCGGTGGTGGCGGGTGGCGGGAATCGTGGGCGCTCAGCCCTTGAGGCCCGCCGACGCCATGGTCGCGACGAACTGCTTCTGGGCGACCAGGAACAGCAGGATGAGCGGGAGCGTCGCGACGACGTTCCCCGCCATGAGCAACGACCAGTCGGTCCGCCGGGACCCCTGGAAGTTGGTGAGGCCGAGCTGGAGCGTGAAGGCGTGGTCGTTGTTGATGGCCACGAGCGGCCAGACCAGGTCGTTCCACGAGCCGAGCAGGGTGAAGATCGCCAGGGTCGCCAGGGCCGGGCGAGCCAGTGGCAGCACGATGCGGAAGAAGACCTGCAGCCGGGTGCAGCCGTCGATCATGCCCGCTTCCTCGAGCTCCGCCGGCAGCGACAGGAAGAACTGGCGCATCAGGAAGATGCCGAACGCGGATGCGAGCCACGGGACGATCGCCGCGCCGAGGTGGTCGACCAGGTGGAGGCGGGCGAACATGACGTACGTCGGGATCATCAGCAGCTGCGACGGGATCATGATCGTCGCCAGGATCGCGAGGAAGCCGAAGGTGCGCCCCGGGAACCGCAGCCGCGCGAAGCCGTAGCCGGCCAGCGAGCAGAGGACGAGGTGCGAGACGATCGCCGACGCCGAGACGATCACCGTGTTGAGCAGCCAGTGCAGGATGTCCGAGTCGGCGAAGAGCCGCGCGTACCCGCCGAGGGTGAACTGCGTCGGGAGGAAGGACGGCGGGAACCTGTTGATCTCCGACGCTGGTTCGACGGACGTCAGGAACATCTCGACGAACGGCAGCAGGAAGAGCAGCGACACCGGCAGGAGCAGCAGGTGCCAGGGGCTGAAGGGCCAGCCGCGCCGGCGGCGGACGGCGCCGTCCGACCGGGACGACACGAGGGCGCCCTGCCGGAGCGGGGTGTCGAGGACCTGGGTCTCGGTGGACATCAGAAGGAGCTCCTTCCCGCGCGGCGCTGCACGAGCGTGACGACGACGGTGGCGACGAGCGTGGCGAAGAACATCCCGTAGGCGATCGCCGAGCCGTACCCGAACTGGAGGTTCTGGAACGCGGTCTTCCAGAGGTAGTAGACGATCGTCTGCGTGGCGTCGAGGGGCCCGCCGCGGGTGGTCGCGTAGACGAGGTCGAAGAGCTGCACGGCCTGGAGGGTCTGGTAGATCGCGACGAACGCGGTGACCGGGCCGAGGTGCGGCCAGACCACCCGCCAGAACGTCTGCCAGGCGTTCGCGCCGTCGATCCGGGCCGCCTCGATCACGTCTCCCGGGACGTCCTGCAACGCCGCGAGGTAGATGACGGTCGTGAACGCGGCCTGGCCCCAGAGCGACATGATGACGATCACGAGCATGGCCTCGCCGCGGTCCTCCAACCAGCCCTGCTGTGGCAGGTGCAGGACCCGCAGCACGTTGTTCACGATGCCGAACTGCGGGCTGAAGAGGTACGTGGTCAGGATGCCGGTGGCGGCTGCCGACGCGACGAACGGCACGAATATCGCGGTGCGGTAGAGCCCGATGAAGCGGATGCGTCGGTTCAGGGCGACTGCGAGCGCCAGTCCGAGCAGCAACGAGGCCGGCACGAACAGCACGGTGTAGAGGACCGTGTGCACGACGGCGGCGCGGACGCCCTCGTCGGTCACCAGGTCGGCGTAGTTCTGCCCACCGATGAACGTCGCCGGGCTGAAGCCGTCCCAGCTCTGGAACGACAGCACCAGGGCCCACACGCCGGGGAAGACGGTGAGTCCGAGGACGATGAGGAGCGCGGGGCCGACGAAGCCCCACCCGGCGAGTCCTTCGCGGACGGACGCGGCGGACCGACGGCGACGTCGGGCCTTCCCCGGGTCGTCCGGGCGCTTCGCGGGTTCGGTGGGGCGGAGTGCGAACGTGGTCATGGGTCCTCCTAGCCTTGGCGGAGTGCCTTGTCGGCGGCGACGCTCGCCTGCCGGAGTGCGGTCTTCGGGTCGCCCTCGCCCTGGAGGACGTGTGCGACGGCGTTGCCGAACGCCTCGGACAGGCCGTTGTAGCCCGGGACGGTCGGCCTGGTCTGCTTCGCGTTCGCGGAGTTCGCCTGCATGGCGTCGAGCCCGGGGAGCGCCTTCGCCTGCTTCCGGAACGCCTCGCTCGTCGCCTCACTGGAGCGCAGCGGCAGGTTGCCCACGGCGACGTTGAAGCGTTCGTCCTGCTCCTTCGCCGTCAGCCACTTCGTGAACTCCGTCGCCCAGTGCGCGCGGTTCACGTCGTGGTTGTCGAAGAGGGTCCAGAGGTCGGGCCCGGACACGGTCTGGTGGTCGCCGTCGGTCCCCGGGAGCTGGACGACGCCGTAGGAGGTGCCGGCGGTCTTCAGCGCGGAGAGCTCCCACGGTCCGGAGGTGATCATGCCGATCCGGTCGCTCTCGAACAGCTGCGCGAACTTCGTGTCCGTCTGGTCGAGGTAGACGCTCTTGTCCTTGACGGCCATGTCGCGGAGGGAACCGAGCGACTTCACCCCGGCCGGGGAGTCGAACGCGGCCCGCTTGCCGTCCTTCGACAGGATCGAGCCGCCGTCCTGCCAGAGGTGCGGCCACATCTGCCAGGTGGTCTCCTCGCTGCCGGACACCGAGTACCCGTAGCCGAACGTGTTGCTGTCCTTGTCGGTGAGCTGCTTCGCGGCCTTCCGGAAGTCCGCCCACGTCCAGTCAGCCGTCGGGTACGCGACGTGGGCGCGGTCGAAGACCGTCGTGTTGTACAGCAGCGAGATGTTGTCCACCACCGCCGGGAACCCGATGACCTTGCCACCCGTCGGCTGCGCGGTGTTGCGCGCGGCGGCGGTGAACTCGTCCCAGTGCACGCCCGGCTCGGCGACCGTGTCCCGGAGGTCGAGCGTGCGGTCCGACCGCTCGAGCTGGCTCGCCCAGGACCCGAAGGTGTACGAGATGTCGGGCGAGTCGTTGCCCGCGAAGGACGCCGCGAGCTTCTGCAGGAGCTCGTCCGTCGACGAGGCACCCGGGGACATGTCGATCGTCACGTTCGGGTGCGCGCGCTCGTACTCGTCGACCAGGGCCTGCAGCAGCTTCTCGGCCTGGTCGCTCTGCCCGGACCACATCGTGAGGTGCACGGGCGCGGACGTGTCGAGCGTGGTCGCGCCCGGGGTGGCGCAGCCGGCGAGTGCCGACGCGGTCACCGCCAGGACGGCGGCCGCCCCGATCCACCGTGCGCGCCGGCGACGGCCGGCCGCGGCCCGGCGGGTTCCTGTTCTGGTCACTGCGGACTCCTTCGTCATCGCGTCAGAGGAGGTCGGCCAGCAGCCGTCGCGGGAACACGACACTGCCGGCGCGGATGGAGGCGACACGGGTCATGCTCAGGAATCCTGGAACCTCAGGGGTGAATCGACCAGCATTGCGAGCGAAACGATCAGAATGACTGACCGCTACGCTCGCTCTCATGTTCGACGACTCCGTCTCCGCGCTCGCGTCGGCGTCCCCGGCCTCGGGCTCGGGCAAGCGGTCCCGCCGCATGCTCGCGATCCTCGAGCTCCTCACCGACCAGGGCGCCGTGACCCTGCAGGACCTCGTCGCCACACTCGGGGTCTCCCCGGCGACCGCCCGCCGCGACCTCGCCGACCTCGAGCAGCAGGGACTGCTGGCGCGGACGCACGGCGGCGCACGCATCGCGGTGCCGACGTCGGAGATCCCGGTCCGCCTGCGGGAGGGGCAGTCGCGCGGCCTGAAGCAGCAGATCGGACGGGCTGCGGCCGCACTCCTTCCCGACGGTCCCTTCGCCGTGGCGATCGGTGGCGGCACCACGGCCGCGTCGGTCGCCCGGTCCCTGGTGTTCCGGAACGGACTGACCATCGTGACCAACTCGCTCACGACCGCCAGCGAGATCGGTGCCCGACCGAACCTCCGCGTCGTGATGACCGGGGGCACCATCCGGCCGCACTCGTTCGAACTCGTGGGGGTGCTGGCCGAGAACGCCTTCGCGGCCATGAACGTCGGCGCGGCGATCGTCGGCATGGACGGGGTGAGCGCCGTCGGCGGTGCCACCACCCACGACGAGACCGAGGCCAGGACGAACGCGGCGATGATCGCCAACGCGCAGCGGACCATCGTCGTGGCCGACTCGTCGAAGATCGGCCGGACGACGCTCGCACCCGTGGTCGGCATGCGTGGCGTACACGACCTCGTCACGGACGACGGCGCCGACCCGGCGGAGCTCGAGCGGATCACCGACCTCGGGGTGCGGGTGCACGTGGTCGAGCGTCGCTCGCGGGCGACGGACTGATGCGGCGCACCACGACGACGACGTCGCCGTCGGCTCCCGTTCCCGCTCCCGGGCGCGCCCCTCGTCATCGGCTCGACCTCCTCTGGCGCTCGAGCGCGCTGGTCCTGCTCCTCGCGTCCACCTGGCTCATCGTCGGCGCCGCACTGCACGACGCGAGCACGGCCGTCGTCTCGGCCGGTCGGACGGTCTTCACCGTCGGCCGACTGTCCGCGCTGAGCTGGTGGACGACGGCACGGGCGACGAGCAGCGCCGCGAGGACGCCCGCGCCCGACGTCCGCAGCGGTTCCGGACCGTACCGCTGGTGGCAGCTCGTCCTGCTCGCACTCTCGGGTGTGAGCGCCTACACCGTGTGCTCCACGGTCGCGATCGCGTTCGCCGGACCGGTTCTCCCGACCCTCGTCCTGGCACTGACCCCGGCCACCGTGCTCATCGCCGAGAGCGTCATGACCCGCGCCGCGCCGTCCCTGTCCACAGGCATCGGCACCGTGCTCGCCATCGGCGGCGCCGTGCTGTACGTCCTGCCCCGCCTGGACGGCACGCTCGGAGGAGACGTCCTCATCGGTACCGTCTCCGCGCTCGCCGCGATGGGGTCGATGGCCTTCTACGGTGTCTTCTTCGCGCGGGTCAACCGTGGACACGTCGGGCCGATGGCGCCGCGGATCCTGCCGGTCTTCGCGGTCGGCAGCATCCCGCTGGTGCTCTGGGCGGCCACGGCGGTCGTCGGCGGAGACCGGGTCAGCTGGAACGTCATCGGGATGCTCGCCGTGCTCGGCGTCGTCGTGTACGTGCCCGTCTACCTCCTGCAGCACCGCCTGATCCTGACCGCGGGGGCGTCCTGGTCGGCGCTGCTCGGCCTGGCCGTCCCACCGCTGGTCGGGGTCGGGTCGGCGCTGCTCCACCTCGCACCCGTCCCGATGGCCGTGCAGCTCGCCGGCATCCTCGTCACCGTCCTCGGCATGGCCCTCGTGATCCGGGTCAGGCGCGCCCCTGTGCCGGAGACCGCCTGACCCGGAGGTCCCTCCTACTTCAGGAGCCCCTCCTTGGTCAGCCAGTCCTTCGCCGCGGTCGTCGCCTGGGCCTTCTCGCTCCCCTCCACGCGGTTGCGCAGCGCGATGAGGTCGTCCGTCGTCAGCTTCGCGGAGATCTTGTCGAGCACCGAGGCGAGCTTGGCGCTGTAGATGTCCTTGTTCAGGAACGGCAGGACGTTCTGGGCCGCGATCAGGTTCTCGGGGTCCTTGAGGACCTGCAGCTTCTCCGTCGTCAGGTCGGGCGACGTCGTGTAGATGTCAGCCACCTGTACGGTGTCGTCGACGAGGGCCTTGACCGTGTCGGGCCCGCCGTAGTCCTCGATCGACTTGAAGGTCACCTTGTCGACGCCGTACGTCGACCTGAGCCCGGGGATGCCGTACGGCAGTGTGCCGAACTGCGGGTTGGCGCCGAGCGTGAACGGCTCGATCTTCGACAGGTCGGCGATCGACGTCAGGCCCTTCTCCTTCGCCATCGCCTGGGTCACGACGTAGGCGTCCTTGTCCTGTGCCGGCGACGGTTCGAGCACCTGGAAGTCGCTGGGGACCTCCTTCTCGAGTGCCGCGTCGACGTCCGCGGTCGTCTTCGCGGCGGCCTTGGTGTCATAGAAGAACAGCAGGTTGCCGTTGTACTCCGGCATCAGGTTGATCGACCCGTCCTTGAGCGCGGGGATCGTGGTCTGCCTGGGGCCGAGGTTGAACTTGGTCGTCACGTCGAAGCCGGCGTCCTTCAGCGCCAGCGCGTACATGTTGCCGAGGATCTCGCTCTCCGGGAAGTTGAACGAACCGACCACGATCGGCGTGCCACCGGATCCGGAGCTGCTGGCCGGATCTGCCTTCGTGGGGTCGGAGGTCGAACATCCCGAGAGCGCCACGATCGCTCCGATCGCCACCGCCCCCGCGAGGATGCGTGTTCTGGTGCCTGCTGTGGACATCAGTGGTTCCTTTCGTCGAGGGTGGGTACGGTCACCGCGCGGCGCCGGAGGGGCAGTGCGCGGACGCGTGTGCGACGGCGGCGGGTCTGGCCGTGCAGGCCGCGTCGTGTGAGGAGCTGGACGAGCGCGAACAGCCCGTCGATCACCAGAGCGAGCGCCGTCACGAGCAACGCTCCGCCGAGGATGAGGTCGTTGTCGTTGAGGCTGATGCCGGTCGAGATGATCGCTCCGAGGCCGCCGAGCGAGACGTACGACGCGATGACGACCGTCGCGATGACCTGCAGGACCGACGCGCGGATCCCACCGATGATCAGCGGGAGCGACAGCGGGACCTCCACCTTGAGGAGGATCTGCAGCTCGGTCATCCCGACGGAGCGCGCAGCGTCGACCGTCACCGGGTCCACGGACTCCACCCCCGCGTACGCCCCGGCGAGGATCGAGGGGATCGCCAGGACGACGAACGCGATCACGGACGCGATGAAGGCGGTCTGCGTGAACGGCACGGTGAACCCGATGACGACGAAGAGCGTGCCGAGGAGGCCGAGTGTCGGCAGCGCGCGCATGGAGCCGCTGAAGGCGATCACGAAGCCGCGCCCCCGGCCCGTGTGCCCGATGTACAGCCCCAGTGGCAGCGCGATCACGGCGGCGATCGCGACCGAGACGACCGTGTAGAGGAGGTGCTCGACGATGCGGTCCTGGATCGGCAGCGGACTCTGGAGTCCGGCACGGTAGTTGGCCGGGTCGAGGAGCCAGGCGACCGCGCTGAGGAAGAACTGCATGGTCAGGCCCCTCGCTCGACCGTGACGAGTGCCGCTCGACGCCGCGGCTGTCGCGGAGCCCGACGCGACCACGGCATCAGGACGCGACCGATGAGCACCAGGACGGTGTCGAAGACCAGGGCGATGACGAGGCTCGCCACCACGCCGACGAGGATCTCCTCGAGGAACTGCCGCTGTCGCCCGTCGGTGAACAGGAAGCCGATGTTCGCGGAACCGACCAGGGCACCCACCGAGACCAGGGCGACCGTGCTCGCGGAGACCACCCGCATCCCAGCGAGGAGGACCGGCCCCGCCAACGGGAACTCGACCGCCCAGAACCGCGTCCACGCCGAGAAGCCCACCGAGGTCGCCGAGTCGATGACGTCCGCCGGGACAGCGGCGAACGCGTCGGCGGTCAGGCGCACCATGATGGCGACCGCGTAGACGGAGAGCCCGACGACGATGTTCACGGGGTCGGTGATGCGGGTCCCGAGCAGGTAAGGAAGGATCACGAAGAGCGGCAAGGACGGGATCGTGTAGAGCAGACTGCCGCCGCCGACGATGACCGCTCGGACTGCCGGCCAGCGGTTCGCCACCCAGCCAAGCGGCACCGCCACGGCGAACCCGAGGACGACGGGGACCGCAGCGAGCGCGGCGTGCGTGACGGTGAGGCCCCAGATGAGACCGAAGTTCGCGATGATCCAGTTCAGCTCAGCATCCCAATCCGCATCGGACAGCCGCGAGCGGGACCGTCGTTCCGCCGGAATGCTGCTTGACCCTCAGGGTAGCCGCGAAGCGCGGATCTGGCCGAGGAGGATTGCGAGCTGCTCCAGACGCCGCCCGTGCCGTCATCAGGTGGCTGTGGACGCCTGGTCCGACAGGATCCGGCCGGCCCGTCGTCGGGCGGCCCGATCACCAGCAGGATGATGTGTCCGCAGGCACAGGCCACCCCTCTGGCTGGCCTGTCGGCCCCGGGGTCGCGGCACAGTGGTGTCCATGTGGAGAATCCGGTGGGTCGCGGCCGCTGCTGTGGGGGCAGCCGTCGCGGCAGCCCTCTCCGGATGCTCCGGCACCGGCTGGTGCGCCCCGTTGGACCCCGGACCGTCAGTGACAGCGCAGTACGAGCCGACGTCGGCTCGTCTCGAGGCGCTGCCCGGCGTGACCCGGGTACGCGCGCGGTTCTGGCAGCCGGATGACTCCCACTGTGCCTCCCGCAAGTACCTGCGAACGGCGCCGTGGTCAGCGGACTTCACCGTGCACGTCCGATCCGGGTTCACGCTGGAGCAGGTCCGCGCGGTCCGCGCGACACTCGGACCGTCAAGGGGAACGGTCAGCGCGGCTGCAGGCGGCGACCTCTCCGCGTGGGAACTGGAGCTGTCCAACCCGTCCGGTGCGACACCGTCACCGACTGCTGCGCCGCTGCTGGTGGACGACCAGGGGTACGGGGTGGCGACGGAGGCAGCGGCCCTGCCCGGGGTGACCGTCGCGCAGGTGGACGGAGGCTCCACGACCGTCCGCGTTCAGACTCCAGGATCGGTGATGGCTGCCGCGGCCTGGCTGCGGGCGCACTTCGATGACCCGGCGGACACGTGGGTGTACGTCGGGACGGCGAGGAACTGGTCGATGTCCACCGGCGTGACGGGACTGTTCGGAGCGTCGGACACCACCATCGCCACGGCAGCGCGGGTCGTCTCGGCCCACCCGGGCGTCCACCGGATGGAAGTCAGCGGAACAGGGGTGACAGCGGTCGTCGCGACGAGACGGCAAGCGCAGCAGGTCGTCGCCGCGTTCGAACAGACACCCCGGGACGAGGACGGGCAGACCGTGTCCGTGTGGTGGCCGGACGGCAACGGGACGGAGGTGTCCGGTGTGGTCGGCTCTCGCCGTTGACCTGTCGGAAGGCCGTGCCACGCTTGGCTCCATGACGACTGACCTGGTGTCCCTGGCCCATGATGTGGCGACCCGCGCGCATGCCGGGCAGGTGGACAAGGTCGGCCGGCCCTACATCGAGCATCCGACCGCAGTGGCGGAGCGGCTCACCACCGACGACGAGCAGGTCGTTGCGTTCCTCCACGACGTCGTCGAGGACACCGACATCACCCTCGCCGAACTCCGAGCGATGGGGTTCACCGTGGAGCAGGTCCTCGCTGTCGACGCGGTGACGAAGCGCCGTGGCGAGACGCTCGAGCAGTCGATCGCTCGGGTCGTCGCCGATCCGTCGGGCATCGCGCTCCGGGTGAAGCGCGCCGACGTGAGCCACAACGCTGACCCGAGTCGGCTCGCGACGGTCACGGGCGAGGACACCCGCGCACGACTGCAGCAGAAGTACGAACGGACGGCGGCGCTGCTGGGGACGACGCTCGGCGACGTGCTCGACGAGTTCGGAGTGCCGCGGTAGAGCGACGTGTCACCGGCCGTCCAAGCCGCTCGTGCGCTCTCGTCGGTCGAGTTCGGTGAGCATCGCCGCCGTGTTCCGCAGGACCTTCGGGGTCTGCACGAGCGTGACGACGAGCATCACGACGAAGAACGCGGCGGCCAGCCAGAACAACGGACGGCCCGCCACTGCGAGCGAGGCCTCGAGCACGAGCGCGACGACGAACACCGCCGGCCCGAGCCGCCGCTGCCGCCGGTACAGCTGCTGGTAGTGCGTGAGCGCCTGCCGCCATTGGTCGACATCGGCGTCCGCCGGGAGTTCGCCGCGGCGGATCGCCCTCCCGAGGACGCGTTGGTCGGCAGCGGCGCCGATGCCGCGTCGTTGCCGTCCGAGCCAGAGTCCGAAGAAGACGCCGAAGAGGGCGCCGGTGATGAGGCCCCCGAGCGCGCGGATGCCCGCGGGAGTGTCCGACGGCATGAAGATGAACGTCGACAGGTACCAGGACCCGCCGAACGCGACAGCGAGGACGACCATCACCGACCACAGCGGCCACCTGCTCATCCCCTGCATGAGGCCAGCCTGCCACTCACTCACTCACTCGCCTCGGCTGTCGGCAGGACCGACGAACGTCCGCGAGAGCCGGCTGCCCCCCCCCCCCCCGAAGTCAGTCGGCGAATCGCCGGATGAGGTGTGCCGGCGTGGCCGCGATGACGGACTTGACGAACCTCGGGCCTCGCCACCACTCGTCGGCGCGGACGTGGAAGGCGTTCCCGTCGGCGTCGACGACGGTCACACCGCCGTCACCGCGCGTACCGACGACAGCGGCTTCGCGCAGGTCGAGGATCCTCGCCTCGCTTCCGCGCGGCTTGATGACGAGCTCATGGCCGTGGATCTCGACGTGGACGGATGCCCAGCCAGGGAGGAACGCATCCCGGTACGAGTTCCGGCTGCGCTTCGGGAGCCGGACACCCTGCTGGAGCGGCCGTCCCGGTTCGGACGAGCGATGACTCAGCCCGTGGCGCTGTGCGAGCGTCGGGAGGTCCACCTCGGCGTCCTCATCGACACAGACCACGAGCGTGGACAGCGCTGGTGTGAGCGCTGCGCGGAGTTCGTCCACCTCGACCGTCGAGACGGCGGTGTCGAACCGGACAGGACGTCCGACCCCACGCAGCCGCTCCGTCATCGACGCCCAGATGAGAGCGTCGGCCCGGGCAGCCTGGTCGAGATGGTTCAGCGCACGGGCGGCGTCGATGGCCGCTATCGTCTGATCGCTCGGGCCCTGTGCTGCAACCCGGTGGAGGGTCTCGATGACCAGGTCGGTCGCTCGAGCCGCGTCATCTGACTCCGTCTCCGCGACGACCGCCACCACGGCCGTCTCGCGGTCGACGTCGAGCGTGTGTGCTTCGACGGCATAGGCAAGGCCAGCCGTGATCCGGAGCGACGCGAACAGCTCGTGTTCGACCACAGCTTCGAGCAGCCTCGCCACGGGAGCCGCGACCACGACCGAGGCCGCGATCCCGCTCAACTGGGACGCAGCGAGCACGCGGTCGCGCGTCGATCCCGTTCCGTTCCCGACCGGCCCCGCCGGCTCCCCGGACGGCAGTCGGAGATCGATGGCTGAAGCGGGAGCGCGGCCTCCGGCCACGGTGACCACGGCGTTCTCCGCCACGAAGCGTTCCGCGACCCATCGGCGGAGCTCCGCGGCGGTGGTCGCTGCCACCGCCGCTGAGCCAGCACCTGCCCGTCCGAGGCCCGCCGGTCCGAACCGGACCGTGTGCACCGACGCCACCTGCTCGTGGTAGCGGAGTCGGTCCTCGCCCGCGAGGATCTTCCGTTCGTGGGTGACGTCGTCGTCCGACACCTCGAGGAGGCCACCGATCGAATCGGCGAGGCGTTGCAGGGCCGTCATCGCCTGGTCAGTCGTCGTCGCTTGGACCTCGAAGACGGTGACGTGGTCAGCCGTCGTGGCGTTGTGTGGGAGCGCAATCGGCAGAGCGCCACGAACGGCCAGGTGCTCCACGAGATGCGTGATGCCCGCCACCGTGACTGGTTCGTCGCAGGACCCCACTCCGAACGCGAGCCGGGCGACGACGACGCCGTCTGCTGGTTCGTGGAGGACGGAGACCGGACGTTTCTGTTCAAGCACATCGAAGTGTCGCATCCCGGCGCGCACCACCGACGCGAGCACGCGGGGTGTGGCTCAGGGAGCGTGCTCGGCGTACCGCCGGTCGAACGCACGAGTGTCGTACCGAGCGAGCTGTCGGCTGGTGCCGTCGAGGAACGCCGGGAGTTCCGGCAGCGGCAACCACGTGCCGTCCAACGGCTCCGGCGCGAACACCCCGTCGTGTCCGCCCCGGAGCAGCGCCTGCACGGCGGCGTGCTTGGGGTGGAAGATCTTCGAGACGTGGACGTTCGCACCGCCGAGTCCGCGCACCTGGTCGAGGGCGTCCCGCTTGCTGGTCGCGACGAGCACGACGGTGACGCGGAACGGATCAGACATCGACACCTCCACAGCGATGCGGCCGTCGGGCAGCGCAGTCGAGTACTGGGCGAAGGGCTTGCCGGTCCGGGACACGTCTCGATCGTACGGACCGCCCGGCTGCACGCGGCCGACGCCCGACCGAACCTCCTGCAACGACGAAAGCCCCCGGCCGGACCTGGTGGTCCTGCCGGGGGCTTCGTGGTGGTGGGCGATACTGGGATCGAACCAGTGACCTCTTCCGTGTCAGGGAAGCGCGCTACCGCTGCGCCAATCGCCCAGAGAGTCCCTGCAGACCGAGGTCCGACAGAGTCTTGGAGGTGGGGACGGGATTCGAACCCGCGTGGACGGCTTTGCAGGCCGCTGCCTAGCCTCTCGGCCACCCCACCATCGAGGTTCACGTCTCCGTGAGTACCCGAACGGTGGGATACCCTCTGGTGAGAAACTGGCCCCCGGGGGAACCAGTACTCGAGCGGATGACGAGATTCGAACTCGCGACCCTCACCTTGGCAAGGTGATGCGCTACCACTGCGCCACATCCGCATGTCGTTGTCCGCTCTCGCGGCGACTCGTAAACACTATCCGACTCGGGGCCCTTTCTCCAAAATCATTCCCGTTCACCGGGCGTGTCCCCCGGGTTCATGCGGATCGGGGCCCTCGCACGGTGCTCGGTCGCTCAGGTGGAGCGCCGCAGACCACTCCGTGCGAGCTCGTGGGGCAGCACGGAGTGGCCAAGCTCGCACCGAGCGGAGCAGCGCGGACCAGCGCGGAGCAGCGCGGAGAAGAGCCGAGCAGCGCGACCAACCCCGCGAACCGCGACGCGCGCGACGGCGACACGCGGTTCGGCACACCGCCGCGCATCCGCTACTATCGATCCGCACGCAAGTGCGAGGGGCGATTGGCGCAGTTGGTAGCGCGCTTCGTTCACACCGAAGAGGTCATCAGTTCGAGTCTGGTATCGCCCACGTACCCACCCAGTGCCTGAAGAACACCATCAGGGCTGAAGAACACCAAGAGAGCCCGACGCAGCCGCGTCGGGCTCTTTGCATCCCACGACCAACCAGACCACGACCAACCAGACCACGACCCGACCGACCACCAGGGGCAGCATGACCGACGTCGACCTCGAGTACGCACGGGTCCGTGCCGTGCTCGACCGTCCGACGCTCCGGCTGATGTCCCGCCCGACGAGCGGTGTCGTGCTCGCCGTCTTCCGCACGGTGTTCGACCGCGACGTGCAGTACGTCCCCGCCGACCGGATGCACCTGCAGGTCGAGGAACACGTCACCCGCCTGCAGGCCACGGGCGCCCGGGTCCCCGCGAGCGAACAACCAGCACCACAAGTACAAGTACAAGTACAAGTACAAGTACAAGTACAAGCACAAGCAACCGACGAGAACCGCCCCAACGGCCGCGCCCTCTGCCGCGAGTGGGTCACGGCGCAGTGGCTCGTCCGCTCGAACTCCCCCGACGGTGACGAGCAGTACTCGTTGACGTCCCACGCGCTCGAGGCCCTCAGCCTCGTCGACGCACTGTCCTCCGACCGGGCACTCATCAGCGAGAGCCGCCTGGCGATGATCGTCGATGCCGTGCACCGCTGGGCTGCCCGCGCCGAGCCCGACCCCGCGGTGCAGATCCGCCGCTTGGACGCCCAGATCGCGGAACTCCAGGCCGAGCGCGACCGTCTGGCCTCCGGCGACGAGCCCGCCGTCGTCGACGCCGACCGGATGCGCGACGGCTACACGAACATCACCGACCTGATCCGGCAGCTGCCGAGCGACTTCAAGCGCGTCGAGGAAGCGGTGGCGTCGATGCACCGCGAGATCGTCGAGGACTTCCGCAACGAGGTCCGTCCGATCGGCGAGATCCTCGACGACTACCTCGCCCGCACGGACACCCTGATGGAGGCCACCCCCGAGGGTCGGGCCTTCGAGGGCGCCTTCGAGCTGCTCCGCGACGACGCCCTGCTCCTGCGCCTCCGCGACGACATCGCGACGATCCTCGAGCACCCGTTCGCCGCGGGCCTCACCAGCGCGGAACGCCGGACCTTCCGCAACACGGTCAGCATCCTGCGCCAGGGCATCGAGGACGTGCTCGCCCAGCGGCGGCTCCTGACGGGCACGCTCCGCGACCAGATCGTCGCGCACGACGTCGTCCGGGACCGCGAGCTCGACGCCGTCCTGCGCAGTGTCAACCGTCGGCTCGCCGCGCTCATGGACGGCGGCGGCGCCCGGGACCGCGTCCCGCTGGAGCTCCTGCCCCCGGTCGCCGAGGTCGGCACCCTGCGCGAGCGCTTCTACGACCCCGACACCGAGGCGGTCCCGCCGCTCATCGAGGAACCCGACGACGACGTCTTCGAGGAGCTCGACGTCGAGTCCCTCCGACGCCACGGCGGCCCGCTGCTCGCGGAGCTCCGCACCGTGCTGCGGTCGGGCACCGCCGAGTCGAGTGACCGCGCCTTCCACGGGCTGCCGCCCGAGCACCGCCGCCCCGTCGAGCTCTTCGGCCTGGCACACCTGCTCACCGGGCGCCCCGACTTCGAGACCGCGGCCGCCACCGTCCCGCACCACACGGTGCGCCCGGACGGCACCGCGGTCACCTTCACCATGCCGACGGCGGACCTGGCAGCACCGGTCCCGTCCGGCGACGACGACGACGACACCCTGGAGGCCCGGTGACCGACACGACGCCGGCATCCGTCGACGAGACGGACGAGTTCGACGGCATCGACCCCTTCGACGACGCCGCCTCCGTCCCCGAGGACGACCGCGACGAGTCGAGCTTCGCCCTCTTCGAGGGCGACGAGGGTCGGCTCGACGACCCGCAGCGCCGCGCGCTCGTCGCGCTGCTGCGGCACTCGTACGTCAGCGCGCGGACGCACGCCGACGAGTGGCGGGCCGTGCTCGACGCCGAACACCAGCTGCGGTCGCGCCTGAACGACCTGTTCCTCGAGCTGCACGTGGACCGGGACCGCGAGGTGGCGTGGAAGCGCCAGGCCCGGTCGGAGAGCCAGCGCCGGGGCTTCCCGACGCTGCTCCGCGACGTGCCGTACACCCGCGAGGAGACCATCGTCCTCGTCTGGCTCCGCATGCGCCTGCGCGCCGACGGCCGGCCGGGCCCCGACCAGGTGGTGGTCGACCGGTCCGAGATCCTCGCGCACGTGGCGGGGTTCCGACCGGCCACCGCGACCGACCGCACCCGCGACGAGGGCCGCGTGGCGAAGGCCGTCGAGCGGCTCGTCACCGCCCGGGTGCTGCTCAGGACGAGCGACCCCGACCGCTTCCGGATCGCGAGCGTCGTGGAGGTCCTGCTCCCCCTCGAACGGCTGCTCGAGCTCGACACGTGGTTGGCGAGCGCGACCACCGGGGGCGGCGACGCACCTGACGGACCCGGGCCGAGCCTCCCGGCCGACCTCGACCTGGACCTGGACGCCGAGACCGACGACACCGAGGAGGAGTCCGCGTGAGCGACCACCGGATGGACAGCGGCGGCATCCCCGCGCTGTTCGACACCGTCGCGCAGTGGCGCGCCGAGTCGATGCAGGTCGTCAACTGGGGCGGCTTCCACGGCCACCGGCAGATCGAGCTGTCCGGCACCGCGACGCTCATCTCGGGCGCCTCCGGAACGGGCAAGTCCACGCTGATGGACGCCTACCTCGCCGTGATGATGCCGTCGGACGTGCCGTTCAACGGTGCCTCGAACGACGCGACCACCGGTCGGGCGCGCAGCGCGGACCAGCGCAACCTGCTCACGTACCTGCGCGGCAAGGTCGACACCCGTCGCGACCCGGAGTCGGGCAGCCTCCGCGACGTCAACCTGCGCGGCGACGACACGACGACGTGGGGCGCGGCTGCGGTGACGTTCCGCAACGACGACGAGCGCCAGTTCACGGTGCTGCGCGCGTACATCGTGCCGAAGCGGGCGCGCGGGGTCGGCGACATCCAGATGACGATGGCGACGGTCGACGACGCCTTCGACCTGCGGCGGCTCGAGGACTTCGTGCCGTCGCGCTTCAGCCACCTCGAGCTCACCGGCCGGGTGCCGGGGCTCGTGATCCGCGACACCTACCAGGAGCTCGCGTACACGCTGCAGACGCGGCTCGGGATCGGCGACTCCGGCGGGGGCAACCGTGCGATGCGCCTGCTCGCGCGGATCCAGGCCGGGCAGCACATGCCGACGGTCGACTCGCTCTACAAGTCGCTCGTGCTCGAGACCCCCGGCACGTACGAGGCCGCCGACCGGGCGCTGGCGCACTTCGCCGCGCTCGACGACGCGTACGAGGCGATGGACACCGAGGAGCGGAAGGTCCGCATCCTCTCCCCCATCACCGAGCTGCACCTGGAGATCGAACGTTCCCGGGCGGCGGCCGACGCCCTCGGTGGGATCGCCACCGGGTCCGAGGTCTCCCCGTTCGCGCACTGGACGGCGTCGCGGAAGCGCGAGCTGCTCGACGACGAGGTCGCGCGGAACGGCCGGGAGCGCACGGCTGCCCGCGCCGAGGTCGAGGCGGCATCCGCCCGGCACGCCGCCGTTGAGATCGAGCTCCGCGAGGCCGAGGCCCGGCTGCGCGACTCCGGCGGCAACGCCCTCGCGCAGCTCGAGGACCGGATCGACCGCCGCACGCGGGAGCGCGACGTCGTCGTGCGCGCCCGGTCCACCTTCGACGACCGGACGGACGTGCTCGGGGCGCCGGTGACGTCCGAGCAGGAGTTCGTCGAGGCGCAGCGCGCGTCCCACGAGTTCCTCGGCACCTTCGCCGCAGCTCGTGACGACCTCGACGCCCGGCGCGACGCCCTGACGCGCGAGGAGTACCCGCTCCTCGACCGTGAGCGGTCGCTGCGCCAGGAGCGCCAGTCGCTCGAGCACCGCCAGGGCGCGATGCCGCTGCCGATGCACGAGGCCCGGGTCGCGATGGCGCGCGCCGCCGGGATCGACCCCGCCGACCTGCCCTACGTCGCCGAGCTGCTCGACGTGCTGCCCGGTGAGGAGCGCTGGCGCACGGCCATCGAGTCCGTGCTCGCGCCCGTCGCCCGCACACTGCTCGTCGACCAGGACCGGCTCGACGACTTCAGCGCCGCGATCGACGCCCTGCAGCTGAGCGTCCGCGTGCAGTTCGAGGGCGTGCCAGCGGGTCCGCACCTCGACGTCGACGGCGACCCCGCGATGGTGTCCGGCAAGCTCGCCATCAAGGACTCCCCCTTCAGCACCTGGGTGCGCTCCCGGATCGAGTCCGACCGGATCGACGCCAGGTGCGTGGCGTCCGCCGCCGAGCTCGGTGGCGGTGGCCGTCGGGTGACCGAGTCCGGACAGCTCCGGGACGGCCGACGCGGCGCGCACGGCGACCGGCGCCAGGCCAACGTCATCGGGTTCACGAACGAGGCACGGGTCGTCGCGGTGGAGGCCGAGCTCGCCTCGATCGCCCAGGACCTCGCGACGCTCGAGGCCCGACGCACCGACGTCGCGCAGGACATCGCCGCGCTCGACGCCCTCCGTGCGGCGCACCAGCACCTGGTCGACACCACGTGGGACGGCATCGACGTCGCCGGCGTCGACGCGTCGCTGGCGCGGCTGTCGGCAGAGCGGGACGCGGTGCTCGCGGCCGACGACGGCCTGCGGACGCTGCGGGCCTCGGTCGCCCGGCTCCGTGGCTCGCTCGACGAGGCCGCTGACCGCCGGGCCGCCGCACGCCTGTCCGTGCAGCGGCTCGAGGACCGGCACGGCGTGCTCGTCGACGGCCAGGACGCCGCCGCGGAGATCCTGTCGCGCTTCGACGACGCCCCGGCGGCGCTGCCGGACGACGAGCAGGCGCGCCTGCTGGCCGAGACGTTCGAGGAGGTCGGCGCCCCGTCGGGGATCGACGGCTTCGACGACGCCACGAAGCGCCTGCGCCGTCGACTCGAGGAGCGGCTGACCCAGGCGCTCGACGGGGCCGCCTCGGCGTCCCACGCGCTGACCCTGACGTTCCAGCGGTACCAGGACGCCTGGGCCGACCCGAACCTCGGCACCGGGGTGGCGTCGTACCCGGACTACCGCGCGATCCTCGACCAGATCGTCGCGACCGGCCTGCACGCCCGTCGCAGCGAGTGGCGCCGACGACTGTCCCAGTGGAGCGGCGAGGACCTCGTCCCGCTCGCCGGGGCCTTCGACCGGGCCGTCGTGGAGATCGAGGAGCGCCTGGAGCCCGTCAACGAGATCCTCCGCGACCTGCCCTTCGGTGCGAACCGGGACCGCCTGAAGATCGTCATCCGCCGGGTCACGCGCGAGGACGTCTCCCAGTTCCGCCGGGAGCTCCGGGCGCTGTCCGCGTCGGTCGACACCGAGCTGACCGACGACGTGCTGGAGACCCGGTTCCGCCGACTCCGGCGCTTCATGGCCGTCATCCGGGTCGAGCCGGACGCCGCCCGCGGCCGGACGACCCAGCGCGACGCGGTGCTCGACGTCCGCCGGCACATGGAGATCACGGCGGTGCGCTACGACACCGAGGGCAACGACCTCGGCGTGTACTCGTCCCTCGGCGACAAGTCGGGCGGCGAGACGCAGGAGCTCGTGGCGTTCATCGTCGGGGCGGCACTGCGCTACCAGCTCGGCGACGAGACCCGGCCACGGCCGCGGTTCGCGCCGGTGTTCCTCGACGAGGCGTTCATCAAGGCGGACTCCGAGTTCGCCGGTCGTGCCGTGACGGCGTGGCTCCGGCTCGGCTTCCAGCTCGTGGTGAGTGCGCCGCTCGACAAGGTCACGGCGCTGGAGCCGTCGATGGAGCGCCTGCTCTCGATGCGGAAGCACCCCGACACGGGCCACTCGTCCGTGACGGAGATCCGTCGGGAGCCCGCGCTGGTGTCGTCGACCGCGTGAGATCGCACTTCGTGTCGCCTCGTCGTCCGGCGAGCCGACACGAAGTGCGATCTCAGCGGGGCAGGGGGCGCACGGGGCGCACGGGGGCGCGCGGTACGGTCGACGGGTGATGTGGAACCGGAAGAAACGCCCCGCGGCCGAACAGCAGCACGGGGCGCTCGGCATCGGCGCCCTGGTGCGGGTGGTCGACGCGGCGTCCGGCGGGGAGCAGTGGGTGGACTCGATCGGGTCGAGCGACGTCGTCGGGGTCATCGTCGCACCCGGCGGCAACCAGCTGGTCGGCTACCCCGGCGTCGGGGAGCCGCTGTCGTGGACCGTCGCCTTCGACGAGCACGTGTACACGAAGGACGGCCGCGGCCCCTTCGAGCGCGCGACCGTCCTGAGTCGTCAACTGGTCCCGGTGGAACCCGAGCAGGCTGAGGCCTAGTACTCGTCCCCACCGCTCTTGAGCATGGCCGCCATGGCCATGCAGGTCCCGACGCCACCGATGACGCCGATGCCGATGATGACTGCGCCGACGAGTTCGAGCATGGTGGTCTCCTGGTTCCGCGGGGCCGATGAGGTTCGTGTCCAGGCTACCGGAAGCACTCGAGGATGCCGCGCAGCAGACGCCGCACGGGCGTGGTCGTTGGAGGGTTCCCACGAGCCGCCGCGCACCGGCAGCAGCGGGGGTTGTCGTGCCGGTACCGCTCTCGTGCGGCTCACGGCCAGGGTGCATAGCGTGGCGTGCAGGAACGTCGTCCTGCGCGCCACCGCGCGGGCGACACCGGACAGTGCAGTTCAGGAGGCACCCCCGATGGTCGACATCGCACCCGACACGAAGCAGACCGACCGTGCGCAGCGCGCCACGAGCCCGAAGGCCGACGCGACCGGCGACCCGGCAGGCGGGACACCGACGGCCGGCACCGACCGTGACGTCCGCATCGACGTCGACCTGCTCGCGGAGCACCTGCTCGGACGCTGGGCCGAGGACCGCAGGATCTCCCGTCGGCTGGTGCTCGACCCCGCGCTGCACAAGACCGAGGGGCTCGGCACGATCGAGCACCGGCAGCGGGCGTTCGAGCAGCTGCAGATCCTGGTCGACGCCGGGGCGATCCAGCGCCCCTACCCGCTCGAGCTCGGCGGCCAGGACAACCACGGCGGCAACCTCGCCGCCTTCGAGGAACTGACGACGGCGGACCCGTCGCTGCAGATCAAGGCCGGCGTGCAGTGGGGCCTGTTCGGCTCGGCGGTGCACCACCTCGGCACGGCGAGGAACCACGACGAGTTCCTGCCGGGCATCATCCGCTTCGACGTGCCCGGCTGCTTCGCGATGACCGAGACGGGTCACGGCTCGGACGTGCAGAGCATCGCCACGTCGGCGACGTACGACCCGGAGACGCGGGAGTTCGTCGTGCACACGCCGTTCCGCGGCGCCTGGAAGGACTACATCGGCAACGCCGCCCTGCACGGCAAGGCAGCCGTCGTGTTCGCGAAGCTCGTCACGCAGGGCGTCGACCACGGCGTGCACGCGTTCTACGTCCCGCTCCGCGACGACGACGGGGAGTTCCTGCCGGGCGTCGGCGGGGAGGACGACGGCGTCAAGGGCGGCCTCAACGGCATCGACAACGGGCGGCTGCACTTCGACCACGTCCGGATCCCCCGCACGAACCTGCTGAACCGCTACGGCGACGTCGCCGAGGACGGCACCTACAGCTCCCCGATCGACTCCCCCGGTCGCCGGTTCTTCACGATGCTCGGCACGCTGGTGCAGGGGCGCGTGTCGCTCGACGGCGCGGCCGTGGTGGCGCAGAAGATCGGGCTGCAGATCGCCCTGACCTACGGCATGGAGCGTCGGCAGTTCCCGACCGGCGGCGGCACCGAGGGCGTGCTGCTCGACTACGGCCGGCACCAGCGCCGGCTCATCCCCCGCCTCGCCACCGTGTTCGCCCAGTCCTTCGCCCACGAGCAGCTCCTCCGCACGTTCGACGACGTCTTCAGCGGCCGCCTGGACACCCCGGAGCGCCGCGAGGACCTCGAGACCCAGGCGGCGGCGTTCAAGTCCCTCTCGACGTGGTCAGCGCTCGACACCCTGCAGGAGTGCCGCGAGGCCTGCGGCGGTGCGGGCTTCCTCGCCGAGAACCGGCTCACCAGCCTGCGCGCCGACCTCGACGTCTACGTGACGTTCGAGGGCGACAACACCGTGCTGCTGCAGCTCGTCGGCAAGCGCCTGCTCACCGACTTCCGGAAGAAGGCCCCGAAGGACGCGGCCTCGACCGCGAAGTTCGTCGCCGCGCAGGTCGGCGCCAAGCTCGCGGACGCGTCGGGCATCCGCCGCCTGGGCCAGACGGTCGCCGACCGCGGGTCCCTCGCCGCGAGCGTCACGGACCTCCGCGACGCCGGCACGCAGCGGACGCTGCTCGCCGGTCGCGTGGACACGATGGTCGCCGAGATCGGCATGCGGCTGAACACTGCCGGCAAGGACCGCGCCCGCGCCGCCCTGCTGCTGAACCGCTCGCAGCACGAGCTCATCGAGGCCGCCAGGGCCCACGCCGAGCTCATGCAGTGGGATGCCTTCACGGCCGCGATCGACGAGGTCCCCGAGGGCGACACCCGCCGCGTGCTCGTCTGGCTCCGTGACCTGTTCGCCCTCGGGCTGCTCGAGCAGCACCTCGAGTGGTACCTCGTGCACGGGCGGCTCTCCGCGCAGCGTGCCCGTGCCGTCTCGGCGTCCATCGACCGCCTGGTCGCCCGGCTCCGCCCGCTCGTGCCGCAGCTGCTCGACACGTTCGGCTACGAGCCCGGACACGTCCGCGCCCCGATCGCCCTCGGCGAGGAGCGCGCGCGCCAGGAGGAGGCCGCCGCGTGGTTCGCCGCGGAGCGTGCCGCGGGACGGCTGCCGGAGCAGGAGAAGAAGCCCCGCCCGTAGGGTCCGGCGCTAGGCGCTCGGGTCGTCCGTGGGGGCGGGCGACCCGCCGAGCGCCGCACGCAGCCGTGCTTCGGCGTCGTCGGACGCCGAACGGGTGGCCTCGACGTTGGCCTCGGTCACCGCGCGGACCACTTCCTCGCGCTGGATCTTGACGCCGCGGGGGGCATCGATGCCGATGCGGACGCCGTCGCCTCGGGAGTCGAGCACCGTGATGACGATGTCGTCCCCGATGAGGATCCGCTCGCCGACCTTCCGCGTGAGTACCAGCACCGGACCAGCCTAACCACGATGCCGGTGTGGCTCGTCCAAAGCGCGGCGCTCGGCCGACGGGACGCCGGTTTCCCATGCGGGACGTGACGGATCCGGTCGGCGAACCCCGACGATCGTGAGCCGGATCCGTCACGGCGCGAACGGAACCCCCGGTCACCGAGCGAGGGCACCGGGGCCGCCGAACTGCGACCAGCCGACGACGAGCGTCAGCGCGGCCGGACCGGCAGCCCGAGCTCGTGCACACTGTCGGGCGTGGTCGTCTCCCGGGTCCCCACGGCGAGCACCCCGGCGACGGGCACCACCGCGGCGACGGCGTGCACCATGACGAGCGAGTCCTCGTGTTTCCGCCCCGCGTCGACGACGACCCACACCTGGTCCGGCGCCAGGCCCTCGAGCGCGGCGTGGTCGTCCCACGCGACGGCACCGAGCAGGGCGTGGCCCGCGCGGACCCCGTCGGCCCGTGCGAGGATCCCGCCACGGCGGTCGAGGGCGTCGGTCTCCCGCAGGTCGTGCCGCGCGGCGAACGCGGCACGGGCGGCATCCACGTCGGCGCCGCGCCCGACCAGGAGCACCAGGTCACCGTCACCCGACAGGACCGGCGGCACCGGAGGCCGCCCCGCGGCCAGCGCACGCCGTCCGCGACGGGTGGTGAGGTCGTGGACGGGAGCCGCGCCTCCAGTCCGTCCGGCCAGGAGGACCGGCGTGGCATCCAGGGGCGGGCGCGACCCCGAGACGGGGTCGGGGGCGAACGGGAGGGCCTCGGGAGCTGCGACGGGCGCGGGGCCGGTCGCCGGGCCGATCGCGAGGACGGGGACCGGGCCGGTCGGCGCGGCCGGGGCGATCCCGTCGGCTGCGAACCCGTCGAGCACGGACGCGAAGGCGTCGGCGCGTGCCTCGCGCGTGCCGTCGCCGCTGGCGATCCGGGCCTCGGCTTCGTCGGCGTCGGCGAGGAGCGCGGCGATGCCGATCCGGGTGGCGGGACCGTCGGCGATGGCGACCCGGGCGGTCGGCACCTCGTCGGGCTCGAGCACCTCGACGGTGGCCTCGACGTGGGCACGGCGGAAAAGGCCACCGACACCGCCGCTGGTGACGCGCTCGGCGGCGATGATCCTGGCTCCGGCGCCGAACTCGGCTCGGACGGCGTCGCGGACGTCGTCGAGCGTCGCGCCGCTACGCTGCAATCGGGTCGGCGGCACGGACCACTCCCACGGTCTCGATGGTGGAGCCCGCCGCCGTTGCCTCCTGGTAGGAGAGCACGGGGAGGCCGTCGGACTGGGCGGACACCATGCGGTGCACGGCCGGGCGGAGCTGCGGGGCGCAGACGAGCACGGCGGACAGGCCCTGCTCCTCGACGCTCATGACGGCGTCCCGCACGGAGCCGAGGACCTGCTCGATGCGGTGGGCGTCCAGGACGATCTGCGTGCCCTGCTCGGACGGCCGGAGCCCCTCGAGCATCGACTGCTCGAGGAGCGGGTCGATCATGATCACGCGGAGGACGCCCTGGTCGAGGTGTCGTGCCGGCAGCGCGGGACCGAGTGCGGCGCGGGCGGCCTCGACGAGCCCCTCGGGATCGGTGGACACCTTCGCACGGAGCGTCAGCGCCTCGCAGATCCGGCCGAGGTCGTTGATCGGGACGCGCTCGACGAGCAGCCCCTGCAGCACCCGCTGGAGCTCGGCCATCGAGAGCATGCCGGGGACGAGCTCCTCGACGGCGGCGGGGTTGACCTGCTTGACGCCCTCGGCCAGGACCTTGACGTCCTCGCGGGTGAGCAGGCGGGCGGCGTTGTCGCCGATGACCGCCTGCAGGTGGGTGACGAGCACGGACACGCGGTCGATCACGGTCGCACCGGTCATCTCCGCCGCGTGCCGGAGCTCGGCGGGGACCCACTTGCCGGCCAGGCCGAACACGGGCTCGACGGTGGCGTCGCCCGGCAGGCCGTCGAGCTGGTCGCCGAGGGCCAGGACGCTCCGCGCGGGGGCGGTGCCGCGACCGGCCTCGACGCCGGCGATCCGGATGGCGTACGTCGACGGCGGCAGCTCGATGCTGTCCCGCGTGCGGACGGGCGGCACGACGATGCCCATGTCCATCGCGATCTTCCGGCGGAGGGCCCGGACGCGGCCGAGCAGGTCGTCCGAGGCGCCGGAGACCATGTCGACCAGGTCCGGGGCGAGCTGGATCTCGAGAGCGTGCACGCGCATCTGCTCGACGAGGTCCTCGGTCGTGTCACCCGACGGTGCCGCGGCGGCGAGGGCCTGCTGCTCGGCCGCGGTGGCCTCGGCCTTCGCGGTGTTCTGCCCGATGCGCCAGCTCGTGAACAGCAGCGTCGCGCCGACGAGCAGGAACGGCACGATCGGCATCCCGGGGATGAAGCCCATCGCGATGGCGGCCACGCCGGCGATCATGAGCGCGTTCCTGGACTGGCCGAGCTGCTTCGTCGCGGAGGCGCCCATCTCGCTCTCGGCACCGGAGCGGGTGACGATCATGCCCGTCGAGACGGCCATCAGGAGCGCGGGGATCTGGGTGACCAGGCCGTCGCCGATCGTCAGGATGCCGTACTTCGACAGCGCGTCCGTGACCGAGAGCCCGTTCTGCAGCATGCCGATCGCGATGCCGCCGATGAGGTTGATGACGATGATGAGGATGCCGGCGATGGCGTCGCCCTTGACGAACTTCGACGCACCGTCCATCGCGCCGTAGAAGTCGGCCTCGGCGGACACCGCCGCGCGGCGCTCCTTGGCCTCGGCGTCGGTGATGAGCCCGGCGTTCAGGTCCGCGTCGATCGCCATCTGCTTGCCCGGCATCGCGTCGAGGGTGAAGCGCGCCCCGACCTCGGCGACGCGCTCGGCGCCCTTCGTCACGACGACGAACTGGATGACGATGAGGATGAGGAAGATCACCGCGCCGATGATGATCGACCCGGAGACGGCGACGTGACCGAACGCCTGGATGACGTCGCCGGCGAAGCCCTCGCCGAGCACGAGCCGGGTCGACGCGACGTTGAGCCCGAGCCGGAACAGCGTCGCGACGAGGAGCAGCGACGGGAACACCGAGAAGTCCAGCGGCTTCTTCACGAACAGCGTCGTGAGCAGGATCACCAGCGCCAGCAGGATGTTGCAGATGATCAGGAAGTCCAGCAGGAACGACGGCACCGGCAGGATCAGCAGCAGGATGATGCCGACGATGAGCACCGGGACGGCGAGCTTCGGCAGGTCCTTGAGCTTCATGCGGGGACTCCCTGGGTGGTGGACGCGGCGGGCGTCGGGTTCGTGGTGGGTCGGGGCGTGCGGAGCTTGCGGGGTCTGAGGTCCCCGGTGAGCGTCGCGGGGTCGAGCACGGTGGCGACCTCGTCGGGCGTGGTGGGCCGGGGCGGTGCGTGCGTGCCGGCCGCCGCTCCCCTGGCCTTGAGCGCCATCACGAAGGACAGCACCCGGGCGACGGGCGTGTAGAGGTCGACGGGGACCTCGTGGCCGAGCTCGCACGCGGCGTGCAGGGCGCGGGTGAGGGGCACGTCGCGGACGATCGGCACGCGCGACTCCTCGGCGCGGGCACGGATGACGTCGGCGACCGGCCCGGCCCCCTTCGCCACGACCCGCGGCGCGGACTTGCCCGGCTCGTACTTCAGCGCGACGGCGTAGTGCGTGGGGTTCGTCATCACGACGTCCGCGTCACCGACGGCCTGGATCATCCGGTTGCGGCTCATCGCGAGCTGGCGGGAGCGCCGCTGGCCCTTGACGTGCGGGTCGCCCTCGGCGGACTTGTTCTCGTCCTTGACCTCGCGCTTCGTCATCATCGTGCGCTTGCGGTTGCGGCGGATGACCACGAACACGTCGAGCGCGGCGAGCACCAGGCCCGCGACGATCGCGGCGCGGAGGAGCGTCCCGGCGCCCTCGCCGGCGGCGCTGAGCACGGCCGACAGGGGCAGCGATCCGCTCGTCATGAGCACGGGGACGAGTCCCTGCACGGCGAACCAGAGCACGAGGCCGACGACGGCCGTCTTCACGAGGGCCTTCACGCCGTTCCAGAGCGCCTGGGTGCCGAAGACCCGCTTGAGGCCCTGCACGGGGTCGAAGTGCTCCGGCGTCGGGGCGATGGAGCGGAAGTGCACGCCGCCCTGCGCGACGGCGGTCGCGGCGACGGCGACGAGCACGACGAGGAGCAGCGGGCCGAGCGTCGCCGCCAGCGATCCCATCGCGTCCTCGAAGACCCCGCGCATGGTGCCGATCGACGGGTCGGCGATGACCGTCTTCACGGCGTCGAGCTGTTCCTGCCCGGCACCGGCGGCACGGCCGATCGTGGCGGGGATCATCAGCGCCGCGACGGCGATGCCGATCCACGCGCCGAGGTCCTGGGACCGGCCGAGCTGGCCCTTCCTGTGGACCTCCTTCATCCGCTTGGAGGTGGCCTTCTCGGACTTCTCACCGCTGTCGGACACGGGTCACCCCCTCCCGGTGATCGCCTGCACGGCGTCACCCGTCAGGCTGGACACGACGGAGGGGAGCGCCATGAAGAGCGCCCCGGCGAAGATGACGGTCAGGCCGATCTTGATCGGGAAGCCCATCTGGAAGGCGTTGAGCGCGGGGGCGACGCGGGTGAGCAGCCCGAGGCCGACGTCGGCGAGGAACAGCACGACGACGAGCGGGCCGGCGATCTGCAGCGTCGCGAGGAACATCTGCGACAGCGCCGCGACGAGGAGCCCGGCGACGCCGCCGAACGCCATCGTGCCGACGTGCCCCGTGCCGTCGACCAGCGGCACCGCCTCGAACGAGCGGACGATGCCGGCGACGATGAGCTGGTACCCACCGCTCGCGAAGAGCAGCGCGAGCGCCGCCATCTGGAACAGGCGCGTGAACTGCGCGCCGTTCACCTGCGACTGCGGGTCGTACGCCTGCGCGAGCGTGAAGCCGCCGAACAGGTCGATGAGCGCGCCGGCGGACTGCACGGCGGAGAAGACCAGGTAGACGAGGAACCCGAGGACGAGTCCGACGCCGAGCTGCGTGACGAGCGCGACGAGGAAGGCACCGGTGTCGAGCGAGGTGTACCCGGCGGTGACGCGCGGAGCGACCCCGACGGCGAGCCCGAGCGCCAGGATGAGCTTGGCCGTCGCGGGGAACGCCTTGTACGAGAACGGCGGCGCGATCATGAAGAACGCGATGAGCCGGACGCCGGCGAGCATCGTGCCCTCGAGCCCGTCGAAGTCGATCGCGAGCTCCATCAGGCGGCCCCGAGCAGCTTCGGGATCTGGTCGAATGCGAAGTGCGTGAACCCGATCATCTCGGAGATCATCCAGTTGCCACAGACGACCAGCGCGACGGCGACCGCGAGGGCCTTCGGCACGAACGACAGCGTCACCTCCTGGATCTGGGTGACGGACTGGAAGAGCGAGATCGCGAAGCCCACGACGAGCGACGTGATCAGCACGGGCGCCGCGAGCTTGCCGGCGACGACGAGTGCCTGGAGGACGAGGTCGATGACCGCCTGCTGGTCCATCAGTGCACCACCTGGTAGCTCTCGATGAGCGACTTGATGATGAGCCCCCATCCGTCGACGAGCACGAACAGCAGCACCTTGAACGGCAGCGAGATCATCACCGGCGGGAGCATCATCATGCCCATCGACATCAGGGCCGCGGACACGACGAGGTCGATCACGAGGAACGGGATGAAGATGACGAACCCGATGATGAACGCGCTGCGGAGCTCGGAGATGATGAACGCGGGGATGACGGTGGTCATCGGCACGTCGGCGAGCGTCTTCGGGTTGTGGAGGCCGGCGGCGCGGGTGATGAGCGCCACGTCCTCCTCGCGCGTCTGGTGCAGCATGAAGGTGCGCAGCGGCTTGGTGCCGATGTCGACGGCCTGCTGGAAGTCGAGATGTCCGGCGAGGTAGGGCTGCAGCGCGTCGTCGTTGATGTGCCCGATCACCGGGGCCATGACGAACAGCGAGAGGAACAGGGCCAGGCCGGCGATGACCTGGTTCGGCGGGATCGACTGCAGGCCGAGCGCGTTCCTGGTCATGGCGAGGACGACGAAGATCTTCGTGAACGACGTCATCATCAGCATCAGCGCCGGGGCGACGCTGAGCAGCGTGATGCCGATCAGCGTGACGACGGCGGACGAGGGTGCCCCGTCCGGGCCGTTCACGTTGACCGAGAAGCCGCCGCCGGTCGGGGCGGAGGGGGTGGCGGGGGTGGTCGGCTGGACGACGCCGGCCGCGTGGGCGCCGGTCGCGGTGAGCATCAGGAACCCGGCCACCACCGCCACGCCGAGGATCGCGAGCAGGACGAGCCTGGCACCGCGCGCGGCGGTCACCCGGCCCGCCGGGAGCGCAGCGCGGCGGCGGCCTGCCGCCAGGTGTCGGCGGACAGGAGCGAGCCCTGCAGCTGCGCGGACGTGGGGACGACGGTGCGCTGGGGGCGACGGTCGCGGTTGCGCGGACGCATCGGGAGCGGCTCCGCCGCCGGGGCGGACGGGAGGCTCGTGGCGGCCTGGTCCTGCAGCGCGAGTTCCTGACGGAACGCCTCCGCCGACGGCGTCGGGACCGAGGTCGTGGTCGGAGCCGCGGTCGTGCTCGGGGTGGGAGCCGCGGCCGCACGGACGGGCAGCTGGACCGGTCCGGTGACGATGGTGAGCTCGGGCGCGGGGGCCTCGCCGCTCGTGAGCAGGCTCACGCCGTGCTCGGTGACGCCGAGGACGAGGCGCTCGCCCTCCACGTCGACGACGACCACGCTGGCCTTGCCGCCGATGCCGGTGCGGCCGACGACCTCGATCGCGGCGGAGCGACGACCCCTGGCCTTCGCCCGGCCGAACTGCCCCTTCGCCATGCGGCGGTGCAGCACCCACATCAGGGCGAGCACGACGCCGAGCGAGAGCGCGACGCGGAGGGTGATGACGAGGGTGTCCACGCGGGTCAGACCGTCTCGGCGACGTCGAGGATCTTGGTGATGCGGACGGCGTAGTCCTGGTCGACGACGACGACCTCGCCGTGCGCGATGAGTCGGCCGTTCAGCAGCACGTCGGCGGGCGCACCGGCGGAGCGGTCGAGCTCTACGACCGCGCCGGGCTCCATGCCGAGGACGTCGCGGACGGACATCCGGGTCCGGCCGATCTCGACGGTCAGCGTCATCTCGACGTTGTTGATCCGGCCGAGGTTCCCCGCGGGGATGCCGAGGGCGGGCGCCTGGGTCGTGGCACCGACGACGCCGTTCTCGCGGATGCGCACGGCGAACCAGCCGCCGGGCACGCCGCCCGCGGTGAGCTCGAACACGACGGTGTCGGGGTCGGCGAAGAGCGAGGCGGCCGACTCACGGCGGGCCTCGCCGAGGACGCCGACGCCGAGGACCGACGACGCGGCCTCGAGCGACGGGCGGAGCACGTCGGTGACGTCGACCAGGCCGTGGTCCGTGCCGCCGGCGGCCGTGATGCCGTCGAGGTCGGTGAGGACCAGCGCGAGGTCCGCGGAGAGCTCGCCGACGTACGACGCGACCACGCCGTCGACCGCGGCCTGCATGCCGGCGGGGGTCGCGCCTCCCGGCAGGACCGATGCGTGCAGCGGGACCGTCGTCGGGAGCTGACCGACGAGTGCCTCGGCGGCGCCGGTGTGGAGGGTGGTGGTGGCGGTCATGCGGGCTGCTCCGATGTGGTGGTGACGACGATGCCGGCGAGGCGCGAGCCGTTCGAGCCGACGGCGGCGGTGCCGACGGGCTCGCCGTCGACCGCGATGGTGAGGGGACGGTGCTGCGGGTGCGGCAGCGGCAGGACGTCGCCGACGGCGAGCCGCAGCACCTGCGACGGCAGCACGGTGGCGGGCGCGAAGTGCAGGGCGACGCCGACGGGGACGCCGGCGAGCTGCACGTCGAGGAGTGCGCGGGCGTCGGCGGACGACACCGTCGCCGCGGCCTCGCCGAGCTGCGGCAGGACGGCCTCGGCGGGCAGGGCCAGCGTGCCGGGGGCGACGCGCTCCCCCACGCGGATGTCGAACGAGGCGACGATCATCAGGTCGCCCTTCTGCGCGGCCTGGGCGAACTGGCTGTTGTACTGGAAGCCGCTCACGCCGACGTCCTGCGCGAGCAGGCCGCCGAACGAGTAGCGGAGGTCGTCGAGGGCGTCCTCGACGAGCTTGCGGACCAGGGCCTGCTCGATCGGCGTGAAGGTGCGGTCGGGGGCGGGCAGCGGGCGCGAGGCACCGAGCGCGTGCGACACCCAGGTCAGGGCGGCGTCGAGCGGGACCTGCAGCACGCCCTTCGGCGCGGTGTCCACGATCGGCAGCAGCGCCATGCCGGTCAGTGCGGGCAGGGACGCGGCGTACTCGTCGTACGTCATCATCTGGACCTGCTCGCACGTGACCTGGCTCACGACGCGGACCTTCGCGGTCAGCTGCGTGCCCCACTGTCGGGCGAACGTCTCGAAGGCGAGCTCGAGGACCCGGGCGTGCTCGCGGGCGAGCGTCGAGGGGCGCGCGAAGTCGTACACCTCGGGCGCGGGCAGGGTCTCGGTCACGGAGGCGTCTATCGGCCGCCTGAGTGTCCTCCGTCAGTGCTGTACCCCGTAGTGGGGCGGCGGGTGCTCAGTGGCCGGCATCGCTCCCGGTGTCGCCGTGGGTGTCGGCCGCGGCGGTGTCCTTGGTCGTCGTCGTGGTCTTCGTCGTCGTGGTCTTCGTCGTCGGGGCGGCGGCGGCACCGGTGCCGCCGGTCCCGCGGGCGTGGTCCTGCGCCGCGGCCAGCGCCGGCATCAGCGAGCTGACGTCCTGGTCCTGGTTCGACAGCACCACGATGTCGACCCGGCGGTTCAGGGCGAGGTCCGCGTCGGTCTCCCCCTTGGACAGCGGGCGGCTCGACCCGAACCCGACGCTCTGCACGTGGTCGCCCGGCATCCCGCCGCGCTCGACCAGGTCCCGCAGCACCCCGGTCGCCCTGGCCGAGCTGAGCTCCCAGTTCGTGGCGTACGGGGCGGTCGAGTTCCGCTGGTCGGCGTGCCCCTCGATGCTGACGTCGTGCCCGGCGGTCTTCAGCACCGGGGCGATGGCGTCCATGATCGTCTTCGCCTGCCCGGAGAGGTCCGCGCTGTTCGTGCCGAAGTACGTCTCGCTGCCGACCAGGCGCACGATGAGCCCGCGGGCGTCGACGGTGAACGTGACGTTGGCGGTCTGACCGGCCTTGTCGAGGTTGCCCGTGATCGCCTTCTGGATGGCCTTGAGGTCGTCGAGCTCCTGCTCCGCCGCAGCGAGGTCCTTCTTCGTCGCGGTGACGGGTACCACGGTCGAGGCCGGGTCGACGTTCGTGTCCTTCGCGCCGGACGCGGCCGTCGAGTGGTCCGCCTGGGCCTTGTCCGTGGAGTAGCCGGAGCCGTCCTCGACCTGGTCCTTCGTCACGACGGTGCCGCTCGCGGTGTCGACCTTCTGCGACTTCACCTCGCCGAAGCCCGTCGCCAGGGAGTTCTTCAGGGCGATGTACTTCTCCTGGTCGACCGTCGACATCGCGAAGAGCACCAGGAACATGCACATCAGCACGGTGATCATGTCCATGTAGGACGCCATCCACCGCTCGTCGGGGTGCTCGGCGTCGTCGTGACCGCCCTTCTTCCGACCACGCCCGCGGCCACGGGGGTTCGCGCTCATCGTCAGGCCGCCAGCTGCTGGTCGTCGGCCGTCGCGCCCTTGGCCGCCTTGCCCTTGCCGCCGGTCTCGTTGCGGGCGGCGGGCGGGACCATGGCCTTCAGGCGCTCCCCGAGCAGGCGTGGCTGGCTGCCGGCCTGCACCGCGAGCAGCCCCTCCATCAGGAGGGTCTGCCGGTCGGACTCGAGCTGCGCGAGCTTGCGGAGCTTGCCGCCGATGGGCAGCCACATGAAGTTCGCGGTGAGCAGGCCCCAGAGCGTCGCCACGAAGGCGCTCGCGATGAGGGGGCCGAGCTCGTCCGGCTTGCCGAGGTTGGCGAGCACGTGGGTCAGCGACACGACGGTGCCGATGATGCCGACGGTCGGGGCGAACCCGCCGAGGCCCATGAAGAACGAACTCGCGCTGCGCATCGGGGCGGCGTTCGACTCGATCTCGTCCTCGAGCAGGATCCGGAGCTCGTCGCCGTCGGTGCCGTCGGCGATGTTCTGCAGCGCCTTCTTCATGAACGGGTCGTCGTGCTTGTCGGCCTCCTGCTCGAGCGCCAGCAGGCCGTTCGAGCGGGCGACCTCGGCCAGACCCACGACGTCCTCGATGACGGACGCCGGCGGGGTGACCTTACCGGTGAAGGCCTTGGGCGCGGCCTTGAAGCTCGCGATGGCGTCCTTCAGCGTGGTGCTCGCGATGCCGGCGCCGATGGTGGCGCCGAACACGAGCATGATCGGCGCGGGGAGGAACAGCCCGCCGAGCTCGACGTGCTCCATCTCGATCATGCCGAAGAGGGCGCCGAAGGCGAGGAGGATGCCGACGATCGTCGCGATGTCCATGTCAGCGACCCCCGTCCTGCGTCCGGGCTGCTGCGTGCAGGGCGGGCGCCGCGTGCAGGGCGGCGACGGGAGCGAGCGTCGGCTGCGGCCCGGTGACGGTGCGCGGCTCGGTGCCGTAGGCCATGGTGACGATGCGGGCGCGGTACGCGGCGATCCGCTCGATGACCTCAGCCATGGACTCGCGGACGATGTACTTCGCGCCGTCGACCATGATGAGGGTCGTGTCCGGCGTCTCCTGGATGCGCTCCACGAGGTCGGGGTTGACAGCGAAGCCGCTGCCGTTGAGTCGTGTGACGACGATCATGGGGTCCGTCCCTGGGGTGTCTCACCTGCCACCGTCCGTGGGGCAGGTCGTCCGACCACCCGTCCGTGGGTGGTCAGTGCGCTCTATCGGCCGTCGCCGTGTCCCCGTTAGTGCCCACAGACGGGAGGCTCGTTGCGGGAGCGTGGGGAGCCTCCCGTCCGGCAGTTCCCGGGTGGGTGCATCCGGACAGGCACTCCGGGCGGTAGTGGTGGTGGGTGTCGATGACGACGCCCACCCGACCCGGCCCTGAGGGCCGACCTGGAGGCACACCATGCGCAAGAACCTCGTGACCGGCATCGGCGCCGGCGCACTGCTCGCGGCGTTCGCGATCGCGGTCCCCGCGACCGCGGCGACCGCTGCACCTGGCGACGCCACGCTCAGCGTCCTGCACGCCGTCCCCGACACCACGGTCGACGTCTGGCTCGACGGCGCCCGGGCGATCGACGACTTCACGCCCGGCACCATGGCCGGACCGATGTCCGTCGCCGCCGGAGCCCACACGCTCGCGATCACGGCGAGCGACGCCACCGACGACTCGAAGCCGATCATCGGCCCGGCCGACGTGTCGTTCGCCGCCGGCAGCAACTCCACCGCGGTGGCCCACCTGAAGGCAGACGGCACCCCGACGGCGACCGTGTTCACGAACGACACCTCCGCGGTCCCCGCCGGGCAGGGCCGTCTCGTCGTGCGGCACGTCGCAGCGGCACCCGCCGTGGACGTCCTCGCCGGCGGGAAGGCCGTCGTGTCGAACCTGTCGAACCCGGACGAGCAGGCGCTGGTGCTGCCCGCCGGCACCGTGTCCGCCACGGTCGCGGCGACCGGGACGACCGCTCCGGTCATCGGCCCGGCCGACGTCGCCGTCACCGCGGGTTCCGACACGATCGTGTACGCGTGGGGCAGCCTGGAGGACAAGAACCTCATGCTCGCCACGCAGACGATCAGCGGCCTCGGCGGTGACCCGAACGGCGTGCCGGCCGGCAACGCCGGACTCGTCGCGACCAACAGCACGGAGACCGCCCCGCTCGTGATCGGCGGCGCTGGCGTCGTCCTCGCCGGCCTGGCGCTCCTGGTCCTCCGACGTCGCGCCAGCGCCGTCCGAGCCGCACGGCGCTGACCGTGCACCACCGGGTCGGGGCGGCGGTGGCGGTCCCCCTCGCCGCCACCGTCGCCCTGGCCTGCCTGACCGGGTGCTCGTCGGCGGACCGTGTCCCCGGCGGGCGCCCGCTCTCGGGGGACGGTGCGTCGTCCGCTCCGGCCGTGCCCGTCGCGCCGACGCCGGCGCCGTCGGCGTTCTCGACCGCCGTGCCCCTGCGCGACGCGGCGCTCCCGACCGAGGTGCCGGCCGTGGTCGCCCCCGTGCGTGTCGCCGTCCCGAGCCTCGGCATCGACCAGGCCGTGCGACCGGAGGGCGTCGACCCCACCGGCGCGATGGCCCTCCCCCCGGACCCGGCCGTCGCCGGCTGGTGGCGCTTCGGCTCGACCCCGGCCTCCGCGGTGGGCTCCACCGTCCTCGCCGCCCACGTGGACGCGGTCGGGTACGGGATCGGCCCGTTCGCACACCTCGTGGACGTGCCGGTCGGCACGCGGGTCACCGTCACGAGCGCGGACGGCACCACGATGCGGTACGCCGTCGCCACGGTCGACCTGCTCGCGAAGACCGGCGTCCCCTGGGCGAGCGTGTTCGACCACGACGGACCCCGGCGTCTCGTGCTCGTCACCTGCGGCGGCACGTTCGACACCGCCACGCACCACTACCGCAGCAACCTCGTCGTGACCGCGACGCCGCTGTGACCGATCCCCGACTCCCCACCACGACCCGGCCGCGCGCCCTACCATCGGGGCAGGGGTCCCGAGCGGCCCCCGGAAGGCACCACGACGACGTGACGACCAACCAGCCCGACGAGAGCGACCTCGCCGACGCCTTCGGCAGCGGTGACGAGCGCGTCCTCCGGGCGGTCTACGAGCGGTGGTCGTCCCTCGTGTACACGCTCGCACTGCGCTCGCTCACCGACGTCGCGGCGGCCGAGGACGTCACCCAGCAGGTGTTCGTCCGGGCCTGGCGAGGGCGGCACACGTACCGTCCCGACACGGCCCCGCTCGGCGCCTGGCTGGTCGGCATCACCCGGAACTGCGTCGCCGACGCGCTGGCCGAACGGGCACGGCAAGAACGGCTCGCCCACGCCGTCGCCGACGAGGAACGGAGCGCTCCCGCCGAGGACCCGCACGACGGGATGGCGGAACGCGTGCTCGTCGCCGGGGAGCTCGACCGGCTCGAGGACGTGCCCCGCACGGTGATGCGACTGGCGTTCTTCGAGGAACTCAGCCACCGTGAGATCGCGGAACGGCTCGGGCTGCCGCTCGGCACCGTCAAGAGCCACATCCGTCGAAGTCTGGCTCGGCTCCGAACACGTCTGGAGGTGATCGAATGAACCACATCGACGAGGAGACCCTCGCGCTGCTCGCCATCGGCGACGACGCGCCCTCCGGTGCGGCCGCCGAGCACCTCGCGGCGTGCCCGGCCTGCCGCGCCGAGCTGGCCGACCTGCGGCACGTGGTGACCGTGGCGAAGTCCGCGCAGGACGTCGAGCTCGCGCAGCCGTCCGCCCGGGTGTGGGACCGGATCGCGACGGACCTCGGGTTCGACGACCGGTCGGCCGTGCCGGCAGCGGAGCTCGCGCCTGCGGCTGCGGTGGCTGCTGCGCCTGCTGCTGCTCCTCCTGCTGCTGCTGCTGAGCACCTGGTGCCGCGTCGCCGGTCCCGGGTGCGTCGGCGCACCGCGCTGCTCCTCGCCGCGGCGGCGGCCGTCGTGGGACTCGTGCTCGGCCTCGGCGGTGGCTGGTACCTGTTCACCGGTGGCCCGGGCAGCGGCGACACGGTGGTGTCCCGCACGGCGCTCGACCCGCTGCCCGGCTGGTCCGGTGTCCGCGGGTCCGCCGAGCTCGAGCGGGACGGGGACGGTCGACTCAGCCTGGTCGTCGACCTCGACCACCGGGCGGCCGACGGCGCAGCACCCCTCCGCGAGGTGTGGATGATGCGCTCCGACCTCAGCGGGCTGGTCAGCGTCGGGTTCCTCGACGGCGACACCGGCCGGTTCGTGGTGCCGTCGGGCGTCGACCCGTCCCGGTACCCCGTCGTGGACGTCTCCGCCGAGTCCGACGACGGTGACCCCACGCATTCGGGCGACTCCGTCGTGCGAGGCACCCTCCACAAGCGGGCCTGACGCCCGGGTTCGGACGCGTGGGCTCGGCCGCGCGTGCGCCGACGCGCGGGCGCGGTGCGCACCTCGCACCGTGCGCGCTCGCTCGGCTGGTGCGAGGTCGCGCACTCCGTGCGGCCCTGTCCCCGCGCACGGGGTGCCCAACCTCGCACCACGTGCGACGAGCCACCGCCGACAGGTCCACGCAAGGGGGGACGGGCCGTCACCCGACCGGGTGAACCGACCCGGTCCTCCCGGCCGTTGCCCAGGCCGACCACAGCACCAGCGCAGGTCGGGAGCGCTCCATCGAGGCATGGCCAGATCCCTGCTGACCGTCCCCCTGTCCCTCACCGTCGTCGCCGCCGCGCTCGCGTGGATCGTGCTCGGTCCGGCCGCCGCGCTCGCGTTCGTGGCGCTCGCGCTGCTCGAGATCGCGATGGCGGCCGACTCCTCCGTGCCGATGGCCGGCATCGCCGGGCGCCTGCACTCCCCCGCCAGGCGATTGTTCCTGTCGCTCGGGATCGTGGCCGGCGTCCTCGCGATGCGGCTCATGCTGCCGCCCGTCGCGGTCGTCGTGGGTTCCGCCGAGGACCCGACCGCCACCGTCGGCGAGGCCGTCTTCGCCCCTGGCGCCTTCGCCGCCCACCTGCAGGAGGTCCGGCCCGCCCTCGCCGCCTTCGGCGCCGCGTTCATCTGGCTGGTGTTCGCGGAGTACCTGTTCAACACGGACCGCGCGTCGCGACGGTCCTGGCTCGGCCGCCTGGAGGCTCGACTCGCCGCCGTCGCGCGCCCTCGCGTCTGGTCGCTGGTCACCGCCACGGCCGGGGTCGCGCTGACGAGCGTCCTGGTCGCCTCCGCCGCCGCGTGGCAGTCGTCCGAGGTCGTGCCGGTGGTCCTCGGCGGCGTGCTGGGCATCGGCGCGTACCTCGGGTCGAAGCGGCTCGCCGGGTGGGCGCTGCACGGGGGTGCGGCTGTCGGTCGTCGGGCTGCCGGTGGTCCGGCTGCCGGGACTCACACTGACTCGGTCGGGACCGGGCGCGGGGCGTGGCGCATCCACGTGTACGCGTCGACCGTGGTGTTCGAGCGCGGGCTCGTCGTGTTCATGCTGTTCGAGATCCTCGACGGCGTGTACTCGCTGTCGGGCTCCGGCGTGCTCGGCGCGGACGGGCTCAGCGCGCTCGAGCAGGCCGCCGTCGGTGCTGCGGCGATCGGCATCGGGGCGCTGTTCCTGGCGCGGTTGACCTCGCGCCTGGACGAGGCCGCCGGGCTGAAGCGGCTGCGCTACCTCAAGGCCGGTGCGGCGTACGTGCTCGGCGTGCTGGCGGTGCTGCTGTGGACGAGTCTGCTCGTGCCGATCCCCGGCGTGCTCGTGGGGTGGTTCGGCACGGTCGTGATCGGCCTGGCGCTGGCGTCGTCCCTGCCCTGGCGGGCGTGGGTGCGGCGCGCGGGGCTCCGCCCGGCGCGGGGGTGAGGCGGGGCGGGGCCGCGCCCGCGCCGGCGCCCGCGCGTCGCACCGTGCGCGCTTCCCCGGCTGGTGCGAGGTTGACCACTTGGTGCCGGGCCGTTGCGCCGCACGGGGTGGCCAACCTCGCACCGGGCGCCGCGCACGCGCGTGACGCATGCGTGCCGCGCCCGCGCCCGCACATCGCACCGTGCGCGCTTCCCCGGCTGGTGCTAGGTTGACCACTCCCTGCTGGACCATTTCGCCGCACGGGGTGGCCAACCTCGCACCGAGCGCCGGCGCCGCGCACGCGTGAGCGGCGCCTACTCCCGCTCGCCCTGCCGGAGCAGCCGGGTCTCCTCGGCGTCGTACTCGGCACGGACCTGGCGCAGCACGAGGTCGTCGATGTCGCCGTCGTCGCGCATCTTGATCACCCGCGCCGACTTCAGCCGCACGAGCGCGAGTTCGAGCTCCACCGCGGCACCGCGCTGTTGCAGCAGCGGGTGGTCGTCGTCGTCACTCTGCTCGGCGCGCACGAGGGCGAGGTGGCCCTCGTACTCCTCGCGGACACGCTGCACGACCTCGTCGTCGGCGCCAGCGCGCTTGGCCAGCCGCGGCAGGGCGTCGAGCGCCTCCTCGATCGCCATGCGCTCGGCACGGCGACGTTCCTCGACCACCTCGCCGCTGCCGTCGAAGTCCGCCCACCGCACCACTGCGGGGAGCACGAGCGACTGCGCGACGATCGTCACGACGACGACGCCGGCGACCACGAAGACGATGAGGTCACGGTCGGGGAACGCCCCGCCGCTCTCGACCATGCGCGGCACGGCGACGGCGGCAGCCAGTGAGACGGCCCCACGGAAGCCGGTGAAGCCGCTCACCACACGGTCGCGGTGTCCCTCGCGCGGACCCCCGCCGGTGCGCAGGGTCACGAGCCGGATGGTGCCCCACGACAGGTTGAGGAACGCGAACCGGAGCACGACGACCGCGAGCGACACCAGCCCGATCATGCCGAGTCCGACCAGGAGCTCGCGCGGCTGGAGCTCACGGATGGCGATCATGGCCTCGATCCCGACGAGCACGAACAGGGCGCCGTTGAGCAGGAACGTCGCGAAGGACCAGAACGAGCGCACCTGCTGTCGGGTCTCGGCGCGGTCGAGCTTCGGTGCGACCTGGCTGACGACGAGCCCGGCCACGACGACGGCGAGCACGCCGGAGGCCCCGATCGCCTCGGCCGCGAGGAACGCCACGAACGGCACGAGCAACGTCAGGAGGTTCTCGAGGATCACCGCCGACAGCCGGCGCAGCACGAGCATCCCGAGCCAGGACACCAGCAGCCCAGCCGCGATGCCCCCGACGTACGAGAGCAGCAGCATGCCGGAGACGTTCCAGACGGTGAGCGTCTGCTCCCCGGCCGTGACGGCCACCGCGATGCCGTAGATCACGAGCGTCGTGCCGTCGTTCACCAGGCTCTCCGCACGGAGCACCGTCGTGTTCCGCCGGGGCAATGACCGCGTCAGTGCACCCACGGCGGTCGCGTCGGTCGGGGCGACGGCGGCACCGAGCACCCACGCCGGACCCCACGGCATCCCGAGCAGGTGCAGCAGCGCGGCGACCCCGCCCGCGGTCAGCACGACGAGCAACGTCCCCATGAGCAGGATGCCGCGGAAGTTCGCGCGGATTTCCCGCAGCGAGATCGTCAGGCTCTCCCAGTACAGCAGCGCGGGGAGGAACAGCAGCAGGACCGCGTCCGCCGGCAGCTCCAGCTTCCCGAAGACGGGGATGAAGGCGATGCCGGCGCCGAAGGCGAGCAGCAGGACGGGCGGCGCGACCCGCAGGCGTCCGGAGATCGCCGTGGCGACGGCGATCGCCGTGGCGAGCACGACGACGAGTTCTGGTGCGATGAGTTCCATGGGTGACACAGCCTGACATGGCGTCGATGTGGGCGGTGCCGGGAAGTGCGCACCTGTGGAGAGTCAGCGCAACGAGGTGCCCTGTGCATTCCGTCCCGGACGCGCTCACCGCGTCGACCTGCCAGAGTGGGGGCGTGGGAACCGCAACGGCGCCGCTGCCGACCCGACGTCATCGCCTGGCACTGTTCGCGACGTCCACCACGACCGGATTCGGCATCGCGTCGTGGATCACCCGCACGCCGGCCGTCCGCGACGACCTCGGCGCCTCGCTCGAGGCCATGGGCCTGGTCCTCTTCGGCCTCTCGGTCGGCTCGATGATCGGGATCCTCGGGGCGGGCGCCCTGATCCGCCGTGTCGGGACCCGACCGCTCGTGCTGCTCGGCGGCGCGTTGCCCGTGCTCGGCGTGCTGCTGGTCGGGCTCGCGGCACCGGCGCAGCTGCCAGCCGGGGTGTGGATCGGCCTGTTCCTCGTCGGGTTCGGTGCGGGGGTCGCCGAGATCGGTCTGAACGTCGAGGCCGCCGCCGTCGAACGGGTCATCGAGCGCCCGGTCGTGCCGGTCCTGCACGCGTGCTTCAGCCTCGGCACCGTCGCCGGCGGACTCGTCGGCATCGCGATGACCGCGGCCCGGGTGCCCGTCGTGGTACACCTGCCCGTGGCCGCCGTCGTGATGGCCGCGCTCGCCCTCGTCGCCGCGCTCAACCTCCGCCCGATGCCCCGTCCCGACCCGGACGCGGCTGCCGCTGCCGACCTCGACGCGGCTGCCGAGCCCGGCGTCCCCGGTGCAACGGCCGCGACCGCCACCGCCCGGCGACGCTCGGTGATCACCGTCCAGCTGCTGCTCCTCGCCGTCATCACCCTCGCGATGGCCTTCGCCGAGGGTGCTGCGAGCGACTGGCTCCCCCTCCTCATGACGAGCGACCACGACGCCCCCGAGGTCCTCGGATCGCTCGTCTTCACCGGCTTCTCCGTCGCGATGCTCATCGGCCGCTCCGCCGGGACACCCCTCGTCACCCGGTTCGGACGGGCGACGGTCGTCCGGACGTGCGCGGTCGTCGGAGCCGTCGGCGTGGTGGCCGTCGTGCTCTCGCCGTCCCCGATCGTGACCGCCGCAGCCGCTGCCGTGTGGGGCCTCGGCATCGCGCTCGGGTTCCCGCTCGCCGTCTCGGCCGCCGGCGACCACCCCACCGACGGCGACCGCCGGGTGTCCGTCGTCGCGACCGCCGGCTACGTCGCGTTCCTGGTCGGCCCGCCGGCGCTCGGCTTCCTCGGGGAGCACCTCGGACTGCGGGTCGCGATGCTCGTCCCCCTGGCGCTCCTCGTGGTCGCCGTCGTCATCGCATCTGCCGCCGGTCGTCAGACGACCACACCGCGCACCACCTGAGCCGCCGCGCCGCCGGAGTCTCCCCCACAAACCGGTGTCTCACCCAGACGCCGGTGTCGCCCGCAGACGCCGGTGTGTTGGTGAAACACCGCCGGGTTCTCGAGACGCCGCCGAAAACTGCGGCGTCTCGGCCCTCGCACGGCGTCTCGCGTTGACGCCGGTGTCTCGCGGCACATCTCCCAGACACCGGTGTCTTGGCGAAACACCGCTGGGTTCTCGAGACGCCGCCGAAAACTGCGGCGTCTCGGCCCTCGCACGGCGTCTCGCGTTGACGCCGGTGTCTCGCGGCGGGACCTCGTCCAGACGCCGGCGTTCCGGCGCTGCACCCGCCGCGACGCGGCCAGCAGACGGACGGGAGGCCCGGTGCCAGCTGGCACCGGGCCTCCTGGCCGTGGTCAGGCAGTGTGCGCCGGGGGCGACCTCGCCCACCGGGCGACCCACGAGCGGACGTCCCGCCGCGGCTGGCGCACCAGCCGCACCGGCCACAGGAGTCGGCCGTCGGCCGGACGGCCCCGGCCGGGCAGGACCACCGTGGTCGTCGTCAGGACCAGCCCGCGGACCACGTCCGCGAACAGCGCTTCGACGACCACGGCCTCCGCGTCGTGGACCGCTGCGTCCGGCGTCTCCACCGAGGCAACGAGTTCCACCGCAGTGCCCTCCGTGTCGGTCAGCCGGCGAGGGCCTGCTGGTCGGTCGGGGCGCCGCTCGAGATCGCGATCTTCCGGGGCTTGGCCTTCGGCGTGACCGGGATGACGAGGGAGAGCACGCCGTTGTCGTAGTGCGCGGAGATCGCATCGGAGTCGACGCCCTCGCCGAGGCTGAACTGCCGCAGGTACGAGCCGTGCGGGCGCTCCTGCAGCAGCCAGCCGTTGCCGGACCGCTCCGGGGCGCTGCGCTCGGCGCGGATCGTGAGGAGCTGGCCGTCCACGTTGACGTCGACCGAACCGGGGTCGATGCCGGGCAGGTCGGCGTTGAGGACGTACCGGTCGCCGTCGCGGTGCAGGTCGACGGGCATCGGCTTGAGGCTCTGACGCCCGCCGAGCAGCGCCCCGGTGAGACGGTCCAGTTCGGTGAAAGGATCGAACGTCATGGTCATGTGAGAGTCCCCTTTCGGTGTCGTGGTGTCGTGGTGTCCGGCCTTGGAGGCCGGATCTGCCGTCATCGTAGGACTGCTCCGGACTGTGTTCCTCAGGGCTCGCTTCGAGGTCGCTGCGTGGTTGCTCGGAGGCCGGACCCCCGTTCGAGCTGCAGCTCGTCGGTGCGCTCGACCAAACGTCGGTGAGCAGGACTCCGTTCTCGGCGGTGACGAATCCGGGTCGGGAACCTCGGGTCGAGACGTCCGGATCCGTCATCGCGGAGAACGGGAACAGCGCCGCTCAGGCGTCGCTACGTCGCTCGAACGTCAGGTGCACCACGCCGGACGGGGACGGGGTGGTGGTGACCTCGAAGCGCTCCTCCATGCCTTCCAGCCCGTCCCAGAGCCGCTCGCCACGACCGAGCACGATCGGCACGACCACCACGTGCAGGTGGTCGACCAGGTCGGCCTGCAGGAACTCGCGGACGGTCTGCACGCCGCCCCCGATCCGGACGTCGGTCCCGGGGGCCGCTGCTCGGGCCGTCGCCAGCGCCTCGGCCGGCGACGCGTCGACGAAGTGGAACGTCGTCCCACCGCTCATCGTGATCGGCGGACGCGGGTGGTGGGTCAGCACGATGACCGGCGTGTGGAACGGCGGTTCGTCGCCCCACCAGCCCGTCCAGTCGTCGTCGGTCCACGGCCCGCGCTGGGGTCCGAACTTGTTGCGGCCCATGACCTCGACGCCGATGCCCGGTCCCCAGGCGCTGGCGAACTCGTCGTCCAGCCCGGTGTCGCCGCCGGGGGCGCTCACCATCGCGCGGAAGGTCGAGGTGCCGGTGAACCAGTCGGTGAGCCGCCCGTCGGCGTGCCCGAAGGGGTGGTCGAGCGACTGGTCCGCTCCGGCGCCGAAGCCGTCGAGCGAGACGGCGAAGTTGTGCACCCGGACCCGTGACGTGCTCACGACGCCTCGTGGGGGTACGCGGCGGCGCGACCCTGGAACGCGAGGATCGCCTCGTTGCGGACCTGCCCGTCCTCGATCTCGACCGCACGGCGGACCGGCTCGCACTCCTGCCAGGCCGAGCGGCCCTCCATCACCGGTCGGAGGAACGGCAACAGCGCCTCGCTGATCTCCCACGTCGCCGAGTTCCACAGCAGCGACGGGCTGTGGTCGACGGCGTAGTAGTTGGTCCACTCCCCCACGGTCACGAGCGGCTCGTCGAAGGACGTCGCACGGGCCCAGTCGAAGCCCATTCCCGGGTCGATGGAGACGTCGATGACGAGGCTGCCGGGACGGAAGGCCCCGAGGTCGACCTCGCGCAGGTACGTCAGGGGCGCGTTCGGGTCCTGCAGCGTGCAGTTCACGACGATGTCGTGGTCGGCGAGGTACGGCGCGAGTGCGACGGGCCCGTCCGGGGTGTCGACCGTGCTGGCGTAGGGCGCGTCCGGGTCGTGCTCGAAGTGCAGCATGTCCACGGACGGGATCGGCGACCCCACCGCGGCGATGTCCCGGTTCGTCAGGACGCGCACGTCGTGCACCCCGTGGGCGTTCAGCGCGGTGACGGCGCCGCGGGCCGTGGCCCCGAAGCCGATCACCACGGCGGAGAGCCGACGGCCGTAGTCCCCCGTCGACCCGCAGAGTTGCATCGCGTGGATGACCGAGCAGTACCCGGCGAGCTCGTTGTTCTTGTGGAAGACGTGCAGCCCGAAGCCGCCGTCCGCGCGCCAGTGGTTCATCGACTCCCAGGCGATGAGCGTCAGGCGCTTGTCGATGGCGGACTGGGTCAGCGCCCGGTCCTGCACGCAGTGCGGCCACCCCCAGAGCACCTGGCCGTCGCGCAGGTCCTCGAGGTCGGCGGCGAGGGGCTTCGGGAGCAGGACGACGTCGGCGGCGGCGATCACCTCGGCGCGGTCGGCCATCGCGCCGACGAGGGGTTCGATCTGGTCGTCCGGCACGCCGAACCGCAGCCCGTAGCCGCGCTCCAGCACCATCGCGGCGCGCAGGTCGGGGTCGATCCGGGCGATGTGCGCCGGGTGGACGGGGAGTCGCCACTCGTCGGCCTTGGCGGAGTGCGCCAGGACGCCGAGGCGGAGCAGCGGCGTTGCGGTTCCTTCAGTGGTCATGGGGCGACACTACGGGGCACGCCGATCGGCCGATCACACATCAGATCTCATACTCCCGGGGGAGGCGCCCGACGCCCGGGCTGTCCTACCGTGGCGAGCGTGATCGAAGTCGCCCATCTCACCAAACGTTACGGTCCCAAGCTCGCCGTCGACGACGTCTCGTTCGTCGTGCGGCCGGGCAGCGTGACCGGCTTCCTCGGCCCCAACGGCGCCGGGAAGTCCACCACGATGCGCATGATCATGGGACTGGACCGGCCGAGCGCCGGCACCGCGACCGTGAACGGGAAGCCCTACACGGCCTTCCGCGACCCGCTCCGGCAGGTCGGCGCGCTGCTCGAGGCCAAGGCGGTCCACTCGGGCCGCAGTGCCTACAACCACCTGCTCTCGCTCGCGGCCACTCACGGCATCCCGAAGTCCCGCGTGCACGAGGTCATCGACATGACCGGGCTCGACTCCGTCGCCCGCAAGCGCGTCGGCGGCTTCTCGCTCGGCATGGGTCAGCGACTCGGGATCGCCGCGGCGCTGCTCGGTGACCCGAAGACCCTCATCCTCGACGAGCCGGTGAACGGCCTCGACCCCGACGGCGTGCTGTGGGTCAGGCAGCTCGCCCGCCGGATGGCCGCGGACGGCCGCACGGTCTTCCTCTCCAGCCACCTGATGAGCGAGATGGCGCAGACCGCTGACCGCGTGGTCGTCCTCGGCCGCGGCAAGGTCCTGGCGGACGCCCCCATCGCCGAGTTCGTCGCCGGTGGCGGGTTTGCCGACGGCCAGGGTGGTGGCAGTCGCGTCGTCGTGCGCACCCCGTCGCCCGACCAGCTCTTCGCCGCGATCGGCCAGGCGGCCACCGCGGTCACCCCGCGCGACGACGGCTCCTTCCTCGTGGTCGGTCCGGACGCCCCCACGGTCGGCACCATCGCCGCCCGGGCCGGCGTCGTGCTGCACGAGCTGACACCGATGGGCGCCAGCCTGGAAGAGGCGTACATGGCCCTCACCCGCGACGACGTCGAGTACCGATCGGAGGGCGTCCGATGAGCGCGCCGAACACCGCCCCCGCCCAGCAGCACCGGCACCGCGAGGCCTCCGTGCCGGACGGCGTCGGCCTGAGCTTCCCGCACCTGGTCCGCAGCGAGTGGATCAAGCTCCGCAGCATCCGGTCCACCGTCTGGTGCTACGCCATCCTGGTGCTGCTGACGATCGCGATGGCCGTGCTCCTCGGCGCGGTCGTCGACGCGGGCGCAGAACGCATGCCGCAGGACGCCGTCAACGGCGGCTTCGTCAACATCAACACCGTGAGCGTCTCGCTGACGGCACTGGTCGTCGGCGTGCTCGGCGTGCTCATCATCACGGGCGAGTACGGCACCGGGCAGGTCCGCTCCACGTTCACGGCCGACCCCGGCCGCACGGGTGTCATCCTCGCCAAGGCGTTCGTCCTCGCGCTCGCGACCTTCGTCGTCAGCGTCGTCTCGACGGGCATCGGCGTCGCCATCTCAGCCGGTCTGCAGGCCAGCAAGGACATCCATCCGGAGTTCGGCGACCCGGCCGTGTGGATGCCGATCCTCGGCGCGTCCGTCTACGTCACGCTGGTGGCGCTCTTCGCCTACGGCATCGGCCTGCTGGTCCGATCGAGCGCCGGTGGCATCGCCATCACGCTCGGGATCTTCCTGGTGCTCCCGGTGATCCTGTCGATCTTCGCGCAGCTGACCGAGGCCCAGTGGGTCGCCGACATCGCGACCCTGCTGCCGTCAGCCGCAGGCGCCGAGCTGTACGCGTACTCGTACGGGGGCGCGAGCGCGCAGACCGGTCTGGTGCTGAACGGCTGGGGCGGCTTCGCCGTCCTCGCGGGTGAGGTCGTCGTCATCGGCGCCGCCGCCATCGCGGTGGCGCGCTCGCGCGACGTCTGACCCAACCACCTCAGGACAGGAGGCCCCACTCGCCGGACGCGCGTGGAGCCTCCTGTCCGTCGTCGTGTCCCGGCCATACGCTCGACGACGGCCGTGCACCGCGGCAACGGACGACGAGGACGTACGCCATGACCCGACCACTCCGCTTCGACGGGACGACCATCGCCGACGCGGCGGGACTCGACGCCACCGAGCACGGGTGGCTCGTCGGCTCCGGCCCGGTCACCGTCACGCTCGACTCGGACGTCACGGACTTCCACCGGCAGGGCTGGACCTCGTGGTCGCCCTCGGGCTGGGCGCCGCTCGACGAGAGCCCCCTGCGGATCTGGGGTGACGACGAGCGCCGGCAGACCGCCGACGACGCCGCCAACGACACGCCGGACCGCCACGAGGGCAACGGCGTCGGCGCCGTCCGACTGGCCGACGGCCGCGTCCTGCTGCTCGGCGCCCTCGGCCTCGGGACCCCGCGCGTCGGGGCATCGCGCGTCGGAGCGTCGCACGGAGGGGCATCGCACGCCGAACTCAGCGGCACCGTCGAGCACGACGACGGCTCCGGGTGGTTCCTCGGCCTGGGGCCCGAGGACACGGTCTTCGCCCGGTACGCGGAGCTGCTCCGAGAACGCCTCGGCACCCCGAGCGCTCCCCCGGTCTCGACGCTCTGGTGCAGCTGGTACTCGTACTTCGAGGACATCGACGAACAGCTGATCACGACGGCCGTCGACGACCTCGGCACGCTGCCGATCGACGTCGTGCAGGTCGACGACGGCTGGGAGACGATCGTCGGCGACTGGCTGCCGAACGAGAAGTTCCCGTCCGGCATGGACGCCCTCGCCGAGCGACTGGCCGCCCGGGGTTCGCGCCCAGGGCTCTGGCTCGCCCCGCTCATCTGCCTGCCCGGTTCACGGACGGCCACCGAGCACCCCGAGTGGCTGGTGCAGGACCCGTCCGGCGGGCCGCTCGTCGCCGGGCACAACTGGGACTCGCACTACTTCGCCCTCGACACCACCCGCCCCGACGTGCAGGAGCACCTCGACACGGTGATCCGCCGGGTGGTCGGCTGGGGCTTCCGCTACCTCAAGCTCGACTTCATGTACGCCGGGGCCCTGCGTGGTGTCCGGCACCAGGACCTGCCGCGCGAGCGCGTCTGGCGGGACGCCGTCGAGCTCATCCGAGCGGCGGCCGGGCCCGACGTGTACCTGCTCGGCTGCGGCGTGCCGATGCTGCCGTCAATCGGGGTCTTCGACGGGGTCCGCGTCGGGCCCGACACGGCGTCGGACTGGACGTACCCGGCCTGCGTCGCCGACCCGAGCCACGAGGGCGGGCTCAACGGTGTCGCCGCATCGGTTCCGCGACTCTGGATGGGCGACCTGTACCAGGTCGACCCCGACGTCGCGTACTTCCGCTCCCGCGAGACCACGCTGACGCCGGAGCAGCGACAGACGATCGCGGACCTCGCCGTCGTGTCCGGCTTCCGGTCGACCTCCGACCCCGTCGCGTGGCTCGAGGCCCCCGAGCGGGAGGCGATGGAGCGCTTCCTCCGGCAGTCCCCCGTCGTCGAACGCCTCGGTGACGACCGGTTCCTGGTGGACGGCCGGACGGTGGACTTCGGTCCGGCGGTGCGCGAAGCGCGCGCCGGTCGCGAGCGGCTGACCGAGTCAGGGTCCCGCTCCGTCTGAGGTGACCAGCTGCGGACTGGAGGCTCGGTGCCGGCCCGCACCGAGCCTCCAGTCCGTCCGGGGTGCGTCAGTCGCCGAGCGGCCATGGATCGTCGCTGCGCGCCGACCCGTGCGACCGGTGGTGACCGCTCGTCAGACGTGAGCGGGGTGTTGCGACCGGTCAGGGGGCGTCGCGGGGGCGGCTCGCGGCGATGACGACGCCGAGCTGTTGGGCGAGCCGATCGACGCGGCCGTGGATCGCGTCGCGGGCCGCTGACCACGCGACGACGCCGCCGTCGGCCGCTCCGACGAACCAGTCCTGCACCTGGGTCCCGCGGGGCACGGGGCAGGTGTCGCGGCAGCCGATGCGGACGACGAGGTCGGCGTCCGCGAGGTCCTGCGGGTGGAGGCGGACCGGCGCAGCGTCGGGGTCGAGGTCGACGTGGTCGAGGTGCATGGCGGCCACGACCTCGGGGTCGATCCGAGACGCGGGGTCGAGCGCCCGCGCGGTGACCTCGACGTCCGCGGGCAGGAGCCGGCGGAGGTACGCCGCCGCGATCGGAGCGCGACCGGCACCGTGCGGGCTCACGACGACGAGCCGGTGGAAGCCGTCCCGCGGCAGGTCGATCTGTGCCCCCGGCGTGTGACCGGTCAGCACCCGGACCTGCCGGACGATCCCCACCACCACGCCGGCCCCGAACAGCGGTCCGCCGAGCAGGAGCAGCAGCCAGAGCGGGGCGTGGCGAGAACCGCCGCCGATGGTCGCGCCGAGGTCCCAGTCGACCGACGCGGCGATCCAGAGCATCGCGAGCACGAAGCCCGCGCTGCCAAGGGAGACCGCCCACGGGTGCCGGATGAGCCATGCCTGGGACCCAGGCCGTGGCCTGTCGTTCGTCACGCTGCGATCGTAGGGGTGGGGCGCGCCCGTCCGTCGGCGGCCCGGTGCGTCAGTGGTGCGTATGCTCGCTGCGGGACGACGGCGAAGGGGCCACTGATGCGCAGTGTGACCGACGGGGACGGACGGCTCGTCATGCGCGTTGCAGTGACACGGTTGGTGGTCGTCTCGGTCGTGGCGTTCGTCGTGACGAGTGTGCTCGCCGGCTTCCTCGTCGGACTGGGCTGGCGCTCCGTGGTCATCGGTGCCTCGGTGGCCGGGCTGGCCCTGATGATCACGGCGTTGACGCTGCGGGCGTCACTGGGAACGGGTTGGTCGAACGGCAGGCGGTTCGGTGACCAGGACGCTGTCCGCCGGATCCGGCGGGCGATCCGACGTGACTCGACCGACGACCTGTCGGCGGACGAACAGCTCGTCGCCGCCGACTACGCGTTCCAGTCCCGGGACGGCATCGTGCTGTCCGCCGTCCAGAGTGGAGGCCTCGGGGTGTCGATCGCGATGAACCAGCTCGCGCAGGTCATCGGCCACGGGGCCAACGTGTTCAGCAGCGGGCTCCTCGTCGCCGCAGTCGGGCTCGTCGTCGCGGCGGTCATCGTCGGCGTGGCGCAGCAACGGCAGACGCGGCGGTTCCTGGAGCACGACGAGCGGATCGGCCCCGTCCGGTTCTGACCCGCCGGTACGCTGCGGGCATGGACCTCAACCGTGACGCCGGCCGTGGCACGTGGCTGCTCGCGCGGGCCGGCGACGGCGACGGCGTCGGCGGCATCGCGGGGACGGGCTTCGCGGCGTACGCCCGGATCCTCCACCCACTGACCGCGGTGCTCGAGGACCGGTCGATCGCTGACGAGTACTGGGACCACCCGGTGCTCGACGAGGTGCGGTGGCGATGGGCGGACGTCGCCGCACGCACCGGGAGCGCGGTCTCCCCGAGCGTGACCTGGGCTGCCGCCAGCGGGCGCGACGACGAGTCCGACGTGCCGTTCCCGGACGGGTGGCGGGTGTCGCCGCCCGAGGAGGGCTGGTTCGACCCCGTGGTGCTCGCCGCGCTCACGGAACACCTCGGGCGTGCGACCTCGACGCCCGATGACCTCGTGGCCGGGTTCTGGGACGGCCAGAGCGACCTCAGCGGCGGCTCGACCATGGCGTTCGGATGGCAGAGTGCCGACACCCCGTCTGCCGAGGAACGCGTCGAACTCCGTGAGTACATGGCCGACCGCACTGCGGAGCACCGGCGAGCCCAGGACGCGATCACGTCGGCGTTGTCCGTGCCTCGGTTCGGCTGGCCCGGTCGGGACCTCATCCTCGCTGCGACCGACCTGCCGACGCTGGCCGATCCCACGTGGCTCGAGCACACTCGCCTCGGTCCCGTGGTTCCGCTGCAGCACACCCCGCAGCTGTTCTGGCCCGAGGACCACGCCTGGGTCATGGCATCGGAGATCGACTGGGACTCGACGATCGTCGCGGGGCCGCGGTCCCTGGTCGACGCCGTGCTGGCTGACGAGCGGTTCGAGGCGTTCGAGGTGGCCGAGGACAGCTCGCTGTCCTGACGGTCAGCCGAAGTGGTACCCGACCTGGGGACCCCAGACGACGTCCGCGACGGCGACCGCGAGGAATGCCGCGCTGAGCACGGCGACCACGATCAGCACGACGACGAACGGTCGGGTCAGCCGTGCTCGACGCCACCAGAGCAACGCGACGAAGGCGATGCCGAGGCCGGGGAAGACGAGGTTGCTGAGGACCTGCAGGACGACGGACAGACCGAGCAGTGCGGGGGCCACCCGTCGAGAGGGAGCCGTGTCGGCATCGGTCGTCATGGTCATCCGTGCTCCTCGGGTCGGGGCCGCTTGACGGAGCGGCGGTCAACCGTAGCGAGCGTCGGTGGAGGGCGTCCAGGACAGTGGCTTCCTCGCCGCTCGGTCCAAGGGACAGCTGCGGTGTGAGTGATCCGTGCGGAGTCGCCGTGCGGCCGTCGGGACTCCGTGAGGATCGGCAGTGTGCACCGCCGGGGACGGCATCGTGACGGACGTGACACTCACCACGATCATGCCGACGCTGCGGGCGTCGATCCCCGAACCGCTGGAACCGTCCCTCTGGCCGGCGCGCACCGTTGCCACCACGGCGGACGTCTGCATCGCCGCGATCTCGATGGCGCGGCTCGCGGACGTCGTCGGGACGCCGTGCGTCCACACCGCGGAGCAGGCACCGCCCCGGTACCGACCGCGGGACTGGCAGCCGCGCGACGTGAGCGTGGCCGTGGCGTCGGTGCTGCGCGTCCGCCGGCCGCTGTCCGGGGTGGTGCTCGTCGAACTCGACGCCGTCCTGCCGCAGAGCGCCGTGCTGGACCAGGTGCGGCTCATCGGTCGGGCGAGCACCGCCCCGGCGACGCAGACGTACGTCGTGAGTCCGTGCGACGGGTTCGCCGACGGGCCGTTCCACCGGCTGCCGGCACCGCTGCCGGCGGACGTGCACGAGGGCGACCTGCTCTGCTTCCCCTGCCTCGTGGCACTGCGACACCGGGACGTCGCACACGCGCCGGTCGCGACTCCGGTCCGCGCCGAGGTCGGCGGCATCCGCGCCGTCGAGGTCGGACGCCTCGGGACCGGCGAGGACCACCGATGAGCGCGACCACCGCACACCACACCCCGCTGTCCCACGGCGTGCACCGGTGGGGCCGGTACACGGAACACCCCGTCAGCCGGACGATGTGGAGCAGCAGGACCCTCGTGGTGTTCGCCCCGGGGACCACCGTTCGGGACGCCGTGCTCCTGCGTGCCTGGCACGTGTGGCCGGTGCTCGGCGCGGTGGTGGCCGTCGTGGTCATGCTCACGCTCGGTCATCCGCGCGGCCTCGGGCTCGCCGCAGCCGCCGGGGTCTACGCCCTCGGCTTCGGCGTCCTCGGCGCCGCGACCAGGCGCACCAGGCCACAGGTCCGGTCACTCACGACCACGGTGTTCCACGGCAACGGCCGCCCCGAGGTGCACGGCGACGTCCGACTCCTCGAAGCCTCGCTCGACGCACTCCTGCTCGTCGAACGCGCTCGTCGCGCGGGGGACGTCGACCGGGTCGGCTTCGAGGTCGTCTGGGCCGAGGTGTGGACAGCGCTGCCGCCTCGGTAGCCGTCGCGGGACCGAGGACGGACTACTCCATCGTGGATTCGCTTCCCGGAGTGCGTCGTACTCCTGTGCGCCGAGACGTCCGCGCCGCCGGACCGACTCGGTCAGTGATCGTGCAGTGACGCTGTGGCGCCGGTCACCAACGTGCGATGCCCTGTCAGGGCACCGGTACGGAGACCGCATCGGAGCACCATGGACCTCATGGCACGCATCTTGGTCACGGGCTCCACCGACGGGCTCGGACGAGCGACCGCGGAGACCCTGCTCCGTCAGGGGCACGACGTCATCGTCCACGCACGTTCCCATCGCCGCGCCGAGGCGGTGTCGGATCTGACCAGGCTCGGCGCTGACCTCGTCGTGGCGGACTTCGCCGACCGGGACGAGGTGCTCGCCGCCGCGCAGCGGATGCAGGCCGAGCCACCGGTCGACGGCGTCGTCCACAACGCGGGCGTCATCTCCGGCGCTGCGGTGATCCCGGTGAACGTGGTGGCGCCGTACCTGCTCACGGCCGTGCTGACGAGCGCGAGCCGGCACGTCTACCTCAGCAGCAGCATGCATCGCGGCGGCAGAGCCCGTGTCGCCGGCGTGGACTGGTCGGGCGGCTCGGCCTCGAGCAGCTACTCGGACAGCAAGCTCCTCGTCACCGCACTCGCTGCCGCGGTCGCGACTCGGTGGCCGTCCGTGCAGGCGAACGCGGTCGATCCGGGCTGGGTGCCGACGAAGATGGGCGGCGCGGGAGCACCGGACGACCTGGAGCTGGGCCACCGCACGCAGGAGCGCCTGATCGGTGATCCCGACACGATGGTCAGCGGCGGGTACTGGTTCCACGATCGGCAGCAGGATCCGCACCCGTCCGTGCGCGATCCGCAGTTCCAGGACGAGCTGCTGCTCGCCCTCGGGGCAGCGACCGGCGTCGCGTTCCCCGGTCGTTGATCAGTCGGCGTCGACGTCCGCAGTCGCACCGGTCGGAGCAGCCGCCCACGACGCCAGCAACGCGAGCCGCTCCGCGGTCGGTGTGCCGGGTTCCGCGGTGTAGACCATCAGGACCGTGCCGGGGTCGGCTGTGATCATCAGCTCCTCGTAGAACAGCACCAGTTCACCCACGTCCGGATGGTGGAAGCGCTTGGTCCCGGAGCCGTGGGAGCGCACGTCGTGCGCACTCCACAGACGTCGGAACACCTCGCTGCGGGTGGAGAGTTCACCGACGAGTTCCTGCAGCTCGGTGTCGTGCGGGTCTCGTCCGGCTTCGGCGCGCATCACGGCGACGCACATCTCGGAGAACAGGTCCCAGTCGGGGTAGAAGTCCCGCGATGCCGGGTCGAGGAACTGGAACCGTGCGAGGTTGGGGATGCCGGATCCGTCGCCGATGACGGAGGTGTAGAAGGCCTTCGCGAGCTGGTTCGTGGCGAGGAGGTTCTGCCGTTGGTCACGGACGACCGCGATCCCGTCGTGGATCGTGCCGAGGACCTGCTGGATGCTCTGCCGTTGTGCAGCGCGTGGGGAGCGTCGACCCCGGGGCCGAGACGCGAGTGTGTTCCCGTCGGCCGCTCGCGCGAGGTCGAAGAGATGGCTCCGCTCGGGTTCTGACAGCTGAAGCGCACGGGCGAGGGCCTCCAGCACCGCCGTGGACGCCCCGGCGACCTGTCCGCGTTCGATGCGTCCGTAGTACTCCACGCTCAGCCCGGCCAGCGCGGCGACTTCGCCACGACGAAGGCCCGCCACTCGGCGGCGGCCACCACCGGGCAGGCCAGCCTGCTCCGGTGTGAGTCGGGCGCGCCGCGACATCAGGAACTCGCGCACTTCCGTCTTGTTGTCCACGCCGTCAGGGTACGGCGGCCTCACGCTCCGGAGACGTTCCCTCTCGAGGCACGTCTCAGCAGGGCGTTCCATCCGCGGCGATGCAGTGGTGTCGTGGTTGCTGAGGCCAGTGCCGCGCTGGCGTCCGCCCAACGACCCCTGTCAGGAGTACCCGATGGCTCTTCCCCGGCTGACGTTCCCGTTGACCGCGGGCACGTTCCTGATGGGGACCTCGGAGTTCGTCGTCGCCGGGCTCCTCCCCGACCTCGCCCGCACCTTCGGCGTCTCGGTCGGCCATGCCGGGCTCGCGATCACGGTCTTCGCGATCGGGATGGTCGTGGGCCCACCGATCGTCACGCTCGCAACGCTTCGGGTCTCCCGCCGGGCGGTGCTCATCGCGGCGTTGCTGACGTTCGCCGCGGGACAGGTCCTCGCAGCGAGCGTCCCGGTCTTCGCGGTCTTCCTCGCCGCTCGGTTCCTCACGGCCCTCGCGACGGGTGCGTTCTGGGCGATCGCTTCCGTTGTCGCGGCCAAGGCCGCTGGCCCCGCCGCCGCAGCCCGAACACTCGGCGTCGTCATCGGCGGCGGCAACATCGCCAACGTCCTCGGTGTCCCGCTCGGTGCTCTCGCAGGCCTGCTCGTGGGATGGCAGACCGTGTTCTGGGCGCTCGCGCTCCTGGCCCTCGTCCTCGCTCTCCCGATCTGGAGGCTCGTGGATCCGTCCGCTGGGACGACGCACGTTTCGCTCCGTGCTGAGTTCCGTGGGCTGCGGTCCGCAGAGCTCTGGTTGGTCCTGGCCACCACCGCCTGCATCACCGGCGGCGTGCTGTCCACCTACGGGTACATCAGCCCACTCCTCACCGACCGCGCCGACCTCCCCGAGACCGCCGTGCCGATCGCACTCGTCGTCTTCGGCGCCGGGTCCGTGGTGGGCAGCATCCTCGGCGGCCGCGCCGGCGACCGCAGGCCCTTCGGTGTCTCGCTCGGGTTCGGTGTCGTGACGCTGGTGGCGACGATCGCGATCGCGGTGACGTCGACGAACCCCACACTCGTGCTGATCAGCTTCGGGGTCCTCGGCCTGGTCGGCTTCTCGGCCAACCCGATCCTCGTCGCCCTCGCCACCAGGCTGGGAGGGGATGCACCGAACCTCACCACCGCGATGCCGACCAGCACCTTCAACCTCGGCACTGCCATCGGGACCGGGATCGCCGCAACAGCACTGCAGGGGCCGCTCGGACCGCTCGGCCCAGTCACCGTCGGCATCGTCGCCGCCGCGCTCATGCTCGTCCCGCTCAGCATCCTCGCGCTGCACGTCCGCGCCGCCGTGGTGCCCGACACGACTCCGTCCCGCGTCGACGCGCCCGGCTGATGACCCGAGCACCCTCACGCGGTGTGCGTCGGTTGCGAGCGGAGGCCTCTGCACCGTGGACCGCACCGCACCGCACCGCACCGTGCCGGAGGCTCGCCCCCCCCCGCAGGCAGTGACCCGCGACCACCCATCCGAGGAAGGAACACTCATGCCCGAACAAGCACGTCAGATCGGCGGCGGCCGCCGCACCCTCGGCGACTTCGCCCCGAAGCTCGCCGGACTCACCGACGACGTCCTCTTCGACGACGTCTGGAACCGCCCCGACCTGTCCACCCGTGACCGCAGCCTCATCACCGTCGCCGTCCTCGCCGCCGGCGGCGACCTCGCTCAGCTCGAGTTCCACGTCGGCCGCGCCGTCGAGAACGGGGTCACCCGAACCGAACTCATCGAAGCGATCACGCACGTGACGTTCTACGCCGGCTGGCCGAAGGGCATGGGAGCGATGGGTGTCGCCAAGCGGGTCCTCGGGACCGAGAAGGAAGAGGACCGATGAACATCGAACCGACCAACCCGACCACCAGGAACCCGCCGGAGCAGTTCGCTGGCGACGTGTAGCCCCCTCCGACACGACCCTCACACCCTCACACCACGCGCGATCGGCTCCGGCCGACTCGCAGGGAAGGACCCATCCATGAAGGCCACACTCATGTACGGCGCCGGCGACGTCCGCGTCGAGAACGTCGCCGACCCCGTCATCCAGCACTCCACCGAGGCCCTCGTCCGTGTGACGTACGCCTGCGTCTGTGGGTCGGACCTGCACCCGTACCACGACCTGGAGGAGACCTCCGAGGGACGTCGGATGGGGCACGAAGCGATCGGCGTCGTCGAGCAGATCGGCGCCGACGTCGCGACACTCTCCGTCGGCGACACCGTCATCGTGCCCTTCGCCTGGTCCGACAACACCTGCGCGTACTGCCGCGACGGGATCACCACCTCATGCATCCACGGCGGCTTCTTCGACGGTGCACCATCCGCCACGCAGGCGGAGAAGCTGATCGTCCCCGAAGCCGACGGAACTGCCGTCAAGATCCCCGCGGGCACCGACGAGTCGTACATGCCGTCCCTGTTGACCCTCTCCGACGTCTACCTGACCGGCTACCACGCCGCCATCCGCGGCGACGTCGGTCCGGGCAAGACCGTCACCGTCATCGGTGACGGCGCCGTGGGTCTCTCGGCCGTCCTCGCATCGAAGCAGCTCGGTGCCGAGATCATCATCCTGATGGGACGCCACACCGATCGCACCGACCTCGGCCGAGAGTTCGGCGCGACCCACGTCATCGCGGAACGCGGCGATGAGGGTGTTGCGAAGGTGATGGAACTCACCGACGGCGAGGGGTCCCACGTCGTCCTCGAGGCCGTCGGGCACATGCCCGCCTACGAACAGGCCGTCGGCATCGTCCGCCCCGGAGGAACCATCAGCCGCGTCGGAGTGCCCCAGTACGAAGAAGCCGCCGTGGGCATGAGCTCCCTGTTCGGGAAGAACGCCACCCTCACCGGCGGCCCCGCGGCCATCCGCGCCTACCTCGAAGCCGCCATCCCACAGGTCCTCGACGGCACCATCGACCCCGGACGCGTCTTCGACCGCGAGATGCCCCTCGACGCGATCGCGGACGCCTACAAGCTGATGGACGACCGCAAAGCCCTCAAGGTCCTGATCCGACCGTAGCGTTCGCATCCCCTCTCTCCTTCCGAGGGCGGCGTTCCGCGTGCCGCCCTCGGAAGGACCGACGCGTCTCGAGACGACCGGTACTGTGCCATCGCGGTCACTTGACTGCTCGAATCGGGGGTGCTGACCATGTCCGACGCAATCGAGGCGCAGCTCGACGCGATCTTCGCCGCCCGGAACCGCGAGGACATGGGCCCGACCATCGACGCGCTGCTTCCCATCCACGCCAAGCACCCGGAAGACCCTCGGGTCCTCTACGAGCTCGGTGGTGCGTACGACACGGCGGGAGACGAGGCGACGGCGCTCGACTTCTACGAGCGAGCGATGGAGCGAGGACTCGCCGGAGACGTCCGACGCCGCTGCTGGCTCCAGTACGGGAGCACCCTCCGGAACCTCGGCCGGATCGACGACTCACTCCAGGCTTTCGCGCGGGCACGGGCGGAGTTCCCTGACTCGGTCGCCCTCGGAGCCTTCGAAGCCCTGACGTTCCACGCCGATGGCCGGCCGAACACCGCCCTCGCCAGCCTTCTCGTGCTCCTCGCAGAGAACGTCCACGCTCCGGAGCTCGACCGGTACAAGCCGGCCCTGCGCGGCAACGCCGACTTCCTCGCCTCGTTGGACGCCGGAGACGCCGCCGGTCACTCGGAAGCCGGACAGGGGCTCCGCTGACGGGCAACTGTCGATCTCATCGCGGCCCGCGCCGCTTGGCTGAGACACGGCGTCTCAGCACACGAACACACTGAGACACCGGTGTCTCGTCGAAACGCCTCGAAGTCGTCGAGACACCGCGGGAAACGGCGGCGTCTCGAGGGCATCACGGCGTCTCGCACTGACGCCGGTGTCTCACCCCGCCCGCACACCCAGACACCGGCGTCCCAGCAAGCCCGCACACCGAGACGCCGGTGTCTTACCAAACCCACACGCTGAGCGCCGGTGTCTTGCACCAGACACCGGTGTCTTGCGCACACGCCCCTCACGCCGACGCCGAACGACCACCCGCACCACCCGCATGGTGCCGCCCGATCGGGACCATCAGCGGGGACCCCGACACCGGGTCCGTCGTGATCACGCTCTCGAGCCCGAACACCCGGCGCACAGTCTCCTCGGTGAGCACCGCGGCGGGCGCTCCCGCAGCACACACGGTGCCGTCGGCCAGTGCGACCAGGTGGTCCGCGTACCGCGCCGCGAGGTTCAGGTCGTGCAGCACCATCACGACGGTGGTCCCGTTGCGGAGGTTGAGGTCACGCAGCAGGTCGAGCACCTCGACCTGGTGTGCCACGTCGAGGAAGGTGGTGGGCTCGTCGAGCAGCAGCACGTCGGTCTCCTGCGCGAGCGCCATCGCGATCCAGACGCGCTGCCGCTGCCCGCCGGAGAGCTCGTCGACGTTGCGGTCCGCCAGGTCGGCGGTGCCGGTGACGTCGAGGGCGGTCCCCACGGCGTCGTCGTCCGCCTGGCTCCACCGCTGGAACGCCCGCTGGTGCGGGTGCCGTCCGCGACCGACCAGATCGGCGACGGAGATGCCCTCCGGGACGATCGGCGACTGCGGCAGCAGCCCGAGCGTCCGGGCGAGTTCGCGCGCGGGTGTCTGGTGCACGGCGCGGCCGTCGAGCAGCACCTGCCCGCCGGCGGGGCGGAGCAGCCGGGACATCGAGCGCAGCAGGGTCGACTTGCCGCAGGCGTTCGCGCCGACGATCGCGGTGATGCGGCCGGTGGGGAGCTCCAGCGACAGGTCGTCGATCACGGTCCGGTCGTCGTAGGCGAGGGTGAGGCCGGTCGTGCGGAGGTCGTGGGCGGTGGTCACAGCGAGGTCCCCCTGCGGTTGGTGCGGATGATGAGCCAGACGAGGTACGGCGAGCCGAGCACCCCGGTCACGACGCCGACCGGGTACCGGACCCCGAGCGCGTTCTGCCCGACCAGGTCCGCGAGCAGCACGAGTGCGGCGCCCACGAGCCCGGCGGGCACGAGCGGCGACGTCCCGGCACCGACGAGCCGTGCGGCGATGGGCCCCGACAGGAACGCGACGAAGGCGATCGGCCCGGACGCCGCGGTCGCGAACGCCACCAGGCCGACGGCCGCGACGATCACGAGCACCCTGGTGCGTTCCACGCGGACGCCCTGCGCGGATGCCGCGTCGTCACCGAGCCGCAGCCCGGCGAGCCCACGCCCCTGTCCGAGGAGCACGGGTCCCAGGACCGCGAGGGCGACGACGGTCGGGAGCACAGCCTCCCAGTCGGCGCCGTTGAGACTGCCGGTCAGCCACCGCGTCGCCTCCTGGAGGTCCCACTGGGCCGCGCGCGACAGCACGTACGCCGTCACGGACTCCAGCATCGCGGCCACCCCGATGCCGATCAGGATGAGCCGCGTGCCGGCGACCCCGTCCCGGTACGCCAGCAGGTAGACGACCAGGGCGACGCCGAGGGCGGCGACGATGGCGAAGGCCGAGACGGCCGCACCGGCCAGGCCGAGCGTGATGATCGCGAAGGCGGCCGCGGCGCTCGCACCGGAGCTGATGCCGATGACGTCGGGGCTGGCGAGCGGGTTGCGGAGCATCGTCTGGATCGCTACGCCGGCGAGCCCGAAGCAGAACCCGGTGACGGCGCCGAGCACGGCCCGCGGCAGGCGCAGACGGCCCACGGTGAACGAGGCACCGGGGACGTCGTGGCCGGTGACGACGGCGACGACGTCGGGGACCGAGTACCAGCGCTCGCCGACGACGAGGGTCGCGGTGAACGCGACGAGGACCACGGCGGCGAGCACGCCGATGACCACGCCGGCGCGCACCGCACGCCGACGACGGATGCGGCGGACGGTCGCCGCGGTGCTGCCCGGCGCCGGGGTGCCGGGGACGTCCTGTCGGACGGCGTCGAGGTGCTGATGGGCCTCCACCGACACAGGACCGCCCGGCTGCTGCGCGCTCACAGGGACCGGACCTTCCGCCGGCGGATGATCGCGATGAACACCGGCGCACCGACGATCGCGGTGATGATGCCCACGTCGATCTCCTCGGGTCGGGCGACGACCCGGCCGAGCACGTCCGCCGCGACGAGCAGCACGGCTCCCCCGACGGCGGAGAACGGCAGCAGCCAGCGGTGGTCGGTGCCGACGAGCAGCCGGTACGCGTGCGGGACGACGAGTCCGACGAACCCGATCGGGCCGGCGACGGCCGTGCTCGCGCCGCACAGCAGCACGGCGCCCGTCGCGGCGAGACCGCGGGTCAGGGCGACGCGCTCGCCGAGGCCGGCGGCGAGGTCGTCACCGAGTGCCAGCGTGTTCAGGCCCTTCGCGGTCGCGGCGCAGAGCAGCGCCCCGGCGGCCAGGAACGGCAGCACCTGCAGGATCCGGTCGGCGGTGGCTCCACCGACGCCGCCGATCTGCCACGACCGCACGCCCTCGGCGATGTCGCCGCGGGGCAGCGAGACGGCGATGACGAGCGACGCGAAGGCGGCGGACGACGCCGCACCGGCCAGGGCGAGCTTGAGCGGGGTGGCTCCCCCACGGCCGAGTGAGCCGACGACGTACACGAAGACGGCGGCGACCGCCGCTCCGGCGACGGCCACCCACATGGTCGCGACCGCGGCGGAGAGCCCGAACCACGCCATCCCGGTGACCACCGCGAGCGAGGCGCCGGCGTTGACGCCGAGGATCCCCGGGTCGGCCAGCGGGTTGCGGGTCACGCCCTGCATGACGGTGCCGGCGATCGCCAGGGAGGCTCCGATCACCACCGCGAGCAGGGTGCGTGGCAGACGCACCGCCACCGCGGCCTCCCCCACGGTCCGCGACGAGCCCGTCAGCCCGGCGAGCACCTCGTCCGCGCTGACGGCGCGGGCGCCGACGGTCACGGAGAGCAGGACGAGGCCCGCCAGCACGGCGAGGCTGACGACGAACCACACCGGTCGCGCCGAGGGGCGCGACCGGTGCGGTGTCGTCGTGACGAGGGCGGTCACCTACGAGGCGTCGGCGGAGTCCGCGTCCGCCTTGTCGGCGGCGTCGGCCAGCATCTGCACGTAGTCCTCGAGGACCCACGAGATCGCGAGGGGCGTCGGGTTCGCGGCGGTGCCGATCGGGTCGTCCGAGGGCAGGGCCACGATGGCGTTGTTCGCGACCGCGGGCATCTTCGACAGGAGCGGGTCGGACTCGAGCGTCGTGACCAGGCTGTCGTCCCCGTACGTGACGATCATGTCGACGTCGTCGAAGGTGTCGACCTTCTCGGCGCTGATGGTCTTGGAGAACTCCTTGCCCTTCGAGGCCTCGGCGATCGACTCGGGGGCCTCGAGGCCGAGGTCCTCGAAGAACAGCGCGCGGGTGTCCTTCGTCGTGTAGAAGCTGACCTCGCTCAGGTCGCTCGTGTCGACGTGGGTGAGGAACATCGTGGACTTGCCCTCGAGCTGCGGGTGCTTGGCGACGGCGGCCTCGATGTCGTCCTCGATGCCGTCGACCAGGTCGTCGCCCCGGTCCTCGAGCCCGAGCGCCTCGCTGCTCATCTCGATGGACTCGCGCCAGTTGGTCGCCCAGGCGGCCTCGGGGTACGCGACCGTCGGGGCGATCTCGCTGAGGGTCTCGTAGTCGTCCTTCGTCAGGCCGGAGTACGGGGCGAGGATGACGTCGGGGTTCGTGTCGGCGACCGCCTCGAAGTCGATGCCGTCGGTCTCGTCGAACAGGACCGGGGTCTTCGCGTCGAGCTCCTCGAGCTTGTCCGCGACCCACGGCAGCACGCCGTCGCCGTCGTCGTCCCCGAAGTCGGCCCGGGCCATGCCGACGGGCACGATGCCGAGCGCGAGCGGCACCTCCTGGTTCTCCCACTGCACCGTCGCGACGCGCTTCGGCTCCGCGTCGATCGTGGTCGTGCCGAGCGCGTGCTCGATCGTCACCGGGAAGGCGCCGTCGGCGGACGCGGACGAGGTGCCCTCGGCGGCGGGGGTGGTCGAGCTGCAGGCGGCGGTGAGCAGCACGGCGACGGCGGCGGCCGCGACGGCGACGGGACGGAGTGGGCGCACGGGAGGGTCCTTCCTGGGCGCGGTCGAGTGACCGGGCAGGGGTGTGGTGGCGGCCGCGGCACGGGCTGCGGCGTCGGCTCGGTGGGACAGGTGGTCCCGACGGCGGGCGACGGATCGCTCCGGCTGCCGGGCAAGGCAAGCCTAACCTAACAACGGGTCACTCTGTACAGCCCCACAGCAGATCACTGTCCGTGATCCGTCGCTGCGGAGCGTTCTGCCCAGGAGGACGCGAGTTCAGTGGGGCCGGTCTGCGCGGATGCACCGCGCGACGTCGGAGGAACCACATGCTGTCCTTGATCTACTCCAGCGTCGCGACGAGCGTCCTCGAGCCCCGGGAGCTCACCGCGCTGCTGGCACAGAGCCGTGCGTCGAACGAGCAGACCGGCATCACCGGCATGCTGCTGTACCGGAACGGCTACTTCCTGCAGGTGCTCGAGGGCCCCGACGCCGTGGTCCGACGCAAGATGCAGACGATCCGGGACGACGCCCGCCACACGAAGGTCTCGGTGCTGCTGGAGGACGTCATCGAGGACCGCCAGTTCCCGGAGTGGACGATGGGCTTCCCCGCGGAGGACGAGCTCGAGGACGTGCCCGGCTACCGCGCGACCTTCGACGACCTCGACGCGCACGAGGGCGACGCCGTCTCGTCGGTGCCAGCGCTCCGCGCACTCGTCGGCTGGTTCCAGGCGCGCGCGTCCTGACGATCCCGGCGCGCCGAGGTCGTCAGCGGTAGAGCTCCGTCCGGGCCAGCACGGCGAAGTCACGGAGCAGGTCCACCTCGACGGACAGCTCGTTCCTGGGCGTGGGGTCGAAGACGCACACCGCCCCGACCCGGACACCGTCGAGGGTCTCGATCGGGTACCCGGCGTAGAAGCGGATCGCGTTGCGCGGCAGGCCCCCGGCGTCGTGCCAGGCGTCGCCGACGACCATCGGCCCCGGTCCGGTCACCGTCGTCCTGCAGAACGAGTCCTCGAGCGCGGTGTCCCCGGACGCGTTCCAGGTGCCCGACTTGGTCCACTGGCGACCTTCCGGGAGGAAGTTGATCGCCGCCCCTCGGGTCCGGAACAACCGGCGCATCCCGTCGACGATGCGGTCGAAGCGTTCCTCGCCCGGGGTGTCGATGATCCCGAGGCGGTCCAGGGCCTCGTACCGCCGCTGCTCGTCCTGCGGTCCCTCGCGGTGCCCCTGCGGGCTGTCCGCGCGTGCGCGCTGCTCCGCCAGGACCGCGTGCAGGACCTCGATCACCCTCGGGCGGGCACCCGGCCCGCCGTCGACCGCGAGCGCGACGATCCCGGGGCCGGACGCCTGGACGGCCGCAGCGAGGAAGCCCCGCTCGGCTCCGGCCGGGAGCGCCACCACGACGACCGCTGCGCGGTCGATGCCCGGCCGGACCGCGTCGATCACGGCCGTGACACCGAGGACGACGTGCGACGGCGCCCGGCCCAGCACCGCGGCGTCCGGGACGGCGAGGAGCACGACGTCGTACGTCGACGTGTCCAGCCCGAGGCCGGCATCCACGCCGCCCGGCCCCGACGACGACCAGGGCACCACGGTGACGTCAGCGCCCCGCCCGGTGCTCGCTGCGAGGTCGTCCGCAATGACCCGGGCTCCGGTCGACCGTCCGACGCCGGGCGGGAGCAGTGCGTCCCCGAGCACCAGCACGCGGTCCGGGTCGAGCCCGCTCGCGGACGCGGTCGTGGGTGACGGGGTTCCGTCCGTGTCCATCGGTCCTCCGTTCCCCCGAGGAGCGGCTGGGAGCACCTGCCGTGACCTCGGCCGTCTCCCTGTCGAGACAGCAGCCCCGCTGCTCGACGTCGGTTGAACTCGAGACGGTGCGGGATGCCCGTCAGGATACGCGAACGACGACGACAGGACGGGACGGTGACAGAACGACACGACGACCCCGGCCCCGGCCCCGGCCCCAGGCCCGGGCCGTAGGCTCGCGACCACCAGGACCACGACGACCGGAGGAACGATGGACGACCTGCACCACGTCCGAGCACTGATCACCGGCGGGACCTCGGGTCTGTGGCGCGCCATGGCCGAGGGACTCGTCGAGGCCGGCGCCCGGGTCGCGGTCACGGGCCGGTCGGGCGATCGTGTCGCCGAGAGCGCGTCGGCGATCGGCGCCGACACCGTCGGCATCGTGATGGACAGCCGCGACGACGCCTCGGTCGTCTCCGGGACCGCGGCCGCGTGGGAGGCGCTCGGCGGCATCGACCTGCTGGTGAACAACGCCGGCATCGGCATGCGCACGGTCAACCCGGACTTCATGACGACGCCGCTGGGCTTCTGGGACGTCACACCCGACGGGTTCCGCGCCGTCGTGGACACGAACCTGACGGGCTACTTCCTGGTCGCGCGTGCGGTGGTCCCCCGGATGCTCGCCGCCGGCAGCGGCCGCGTCGTCACGATCAGCATGAACCACGGCACGATGAACCGTCGCGGGTTCGTCCCGTACGGTCCGTCGCGCGCCGGCTCAGAGGCCTTCGCGCGGATCGTGGCAGCGGACCTGGCGGACACCCCGGTCCGGGCGAACATCCTGCTGCCGGGCGGCGCGACGGCGACGGGGATGCTCGACGGCGCGGCGCAGCCCGCCGGGCTGACGGTGCTCTCCCCCGACGCCATGCGGGAGCCAATCCGCTGGCTCGCGTCCGATGACGCCGCCGACGTGCACGACGAACGGATCGTCGCGACCGAGTTCGCGGACTGGTTGGCCGCGCGACGCGGGTGACCACCGGACGGGAGGCTCCCCACCAGCTGGCACCGAGCCTCCCGTCCGGCAGTCCGGCAGTCCCGCCGTCCGGTCGTCCGTCGCGCCCGTGGGAGGATCGATCGGGATCGGCGGGATGCACGTGACCACAGGGGACAGGACCGTCGAGTCGTCCGAGGACGACGGCAGCACGAGCGAGCAGCGCGCTGGGCGCGCCGCCTGGCTGGTCGTTCCGGCCGTCGCGGCGGGGCTGTGGCTGCTGAGCGGAGCCCTGGCGGTCGCCGTCACCTGGAACGGGGTGCTGCCGAACAGCGTCAACGCGGTCCTGCCGCTGACCCTGCCGTTCTCACCCGTGGTGCACCCCTGGTCCTGGAGCCTGACCACGACCGTGCTCGCTGCGCTCGTCGTCGCCCTCGTCGTGCGGCTCGTGGTCCCGCTGACCGACCGGGCGAGTGACCGGTCCGTGCGGGTCGCGCTCGCCTGGTTCGCCGTGGTCCTGGGCGGGGCCGCGGCGGGTCTCGCCGTCGACCTCGCGACGATCGTCGGCGTGCTGCCGGCTCCACGGCTCCGCATGCTGCTCGACGGTCTGGGAGCCAACGCGACCGTCGGTGCCTGGTGGGGCGTGGTGCAGGGCTGGCTGCCGGCACTCGTGGTCCTGCGACGGTCGGCCGTCCCGGTTCCCCTGTCGGCGCTGCGTGACACTGACGATCCGGGTCCGAGAACTCCCGCGCGGACTCGGCGTGGCGTCCTCGTGGCGGTCGCCGTCGTCGCGGCCGCAGCCGTCGTGACCACGGGCGCCCTCGGACAGCGCGCGGCGCGGGTGAGCTCGGCACAGGAGGCCGCCCGGGCGGAGGGGGCCGACCCCGAGCAGGGCGCACTGCCCGACCCGTACGCCGCGGGCACGCCCGTCCCGACGCGTGCCCCGGCCGGTGACGCGGACCGCGACCCGTCGTGGTGCACCGAGGACCAGGCGATGCTGCTGCTCGGCGACCCAGGAGCCGCGACGGGGCACCGCAGCCAGACGATCCGCTTCGTGAACCACTCCGACGCACCCTGCGTCGTCGAGGGCTACCCCGACGTGGCGTTCGCGGACCAGAACGGCAACGAGCTCGCGGTGACCGTCGAGCACGGCGGCTCGTTCCTGGCCGAGGACCCTGGGTCCACTCAGTTCGAGCTCCCCGCCGGAGCGTCGGCCGTCACGACCCTCGGCTGGGACGCCGGCGCGACCTCGGACGCGCTCGTCGCACGCACCATGTACGCCGCGCCCTTCCCCACCGACGAGCGGGGCTCGTGGCCGGTCGAGTACGACGTCGTCACGGGATCGGTCGTCCACGTGACCGCCTGGGCACTCGAAGCGACGGCGCCCACGACCGCACCCTGAGCAGCGGGGAGCCTCCGGCCCGTCTCGTCCCGGTCCGGGTGACGAACGCGTCGTTCCCGGTGCGCGCGGTCCGGCGTCCTCAGCCGGCCACGGCCTCGATCACGTAGCGGCGTTCGATCCCGGCGGTGGCCCGTCCCCACTCGCTGCCTGCGACACGGTGCTGGTGCCGTTCGAACGCGTCCTGGTCCGTGAACCGCTCCGCCACCGACCGGACGAGCGCGTCGTCGGTCTCGAGGACGTCGAAGGCGATGCACCCGGCCTCGGCCCGGGTCAGACGGACGTGGTCCGGCAGGTGGCGTCGCACGGTGTCCGCCTCGTCCTCGGTCGCGCAGACGAGGCGCCCGGAGCACCGGACCTCGGCGGCGGGGTGCGGCTCAGGCATCGGGGTGCAGGCTCGTGTCCGCCGGTCCGGTCCGCCACCCGGTGAAGTGGACGGTGAGGTCATCCCGCGAGGGGGCGCAGCACATCGGCCCCGCGGTGACGACGGCGTCCGGGTCCAGCGGCGCGACGCGCACCAGGCGCCACGGCTCGTCGTCCACCCGGGCACGGACGGTCAGCGCGTCGCCGGAGCGGCTGGCGCGGACCGTGACGACCCGGTCGTGCCACCCGGGGACGGGCGAGAGCGACCAGTCGGAGACACCCCGGGTGACGACTGCACCGAGGCTGTCCTCGCCGTCGCTGCGTTCCACACCGGTCTTGATCCAGGTGCTTTCGTCGACCTTCACGAAGACGCCGGCCTGGTCGAACTGGGCGGAGAAGTCAAGGAGGAACGACACCTCCACCGCGGTGTCCTGCTCGAACGGGACGAGGAGGGCGTGCTCGGTGTCGTGGACGAAGCCGTAGGAGGTGATCCGCCAGGCGTCGCTCTCCTCGACGGCGGTGACGTGCATCCCGTCGTCGGCGATCTCCACGTGCGCGGGCGCGGTCGTCCAGGTGCCGGAGTTCCAGTCGATGTCGGTCATGGTCCCGAACGTACCGGCCGTCCGGCCGGAGACCCCGCTCTTCGCACCGGGTGGCCGAGCCCAACGATCAGCGCCAGGATGGTCAGGTGCGTCGCATCTCCCTCGTGGTCTCGGCGGCTGCCCTCGCTGTCGTCGTGGCAGGGGCGGTCGTCGTCACCGTCCCCGGTCGCTCCGGGCCGCAGGCACCACTGCCGCCGTCCGGAGCATCCGCTCGGACAGTCGCCGTCGCGTTCCTCGACGCTGCGGTCCGTCGGGACTGCCGGGACATGCGCTCCCTCTCCGAGCCGGAGGACACGTCCTGGTGCCCGGCCAGCCTCTGGGAGCAGTGGACCGGCGAGGGCGACCCGACGATGTCCTCCTGGACCACCTTGCGCAGCACGTCAGTCGGCTCCGATCCGGAGCAGTGCTTCGAGTACGGGATGCGGGAGTCCGGCCTCGTCGGGATGACACCCGGTCCGAACGTCTGGGGCCTCTGCTTGCGTCACCACTCCGACGGATGGCGGGTGTCGGAGGAGGGCGTCGGCTGACACGGAGGGACGCTGATCCTCCGCCGTCGACGCCACGCGCCGACGCACCTCTACGCTGACGGCATGAGCAGCGCACAGGAGGGTCCCCGCGGCATCGTCGCGGCGATGTGGGTGGTCCTGGTCGTCGGGTGCGGGGTCGCCGTCGCGGTCCTGTGGGCCAGCGCCCTCCTCGACGTGTTCACGCTCTCCACGACACCGGCCCCGTCGGCTGCCGCTGCCGGGCATCGCAGTCTCGACGCGGCCGCCGTCGTCAGCGTGGCCTCGGCCGTCGCGACGGTGGTCCTGGCCGTCGTCCTGCTGCGTCGTGGCCGGCACCGGGTCGGCGCTGTCGTCGCGGTGGTCATCGCGTTCATGGCGCCGTGGGTCCCCGTGGCGGTGGCCGTCAGCGCGAGCCTCGCCGGCGACTGAGCCGGCAGGCTCGGTCGGCACGGGCGTCGGTACCGGGCCGTAGGCTGAGGCCGGCTCGCCGCCGCCGGGGAGGACCCCGAACTCGGGCGCCTGACATCCACGTCGGGCCTGGAGCCCACGGAAGGAATCGCAATGAGCATGGAAGGCGTGGCCTGGAGCTCGCTCTACAAGATCTCCACCGCCAGGGACGGCAAGCACGGCATCTCCCGCGAGTCCGTGCGGCGGATCATGACGTTCGCCGTGCCGTACCGGGCCAAGCTGGTGGTCTTCATCGCCCTCTCCGTGGTCGGAGCGTTCCTGGCTGTCGCGACGCCGGTGCTCGCCGGCCAGGTCGTCGACGTCATCGCCGCCCGGGGTGCGGTCGACACGATCGTGTGGCTCGCCGTCGTCATCGCCCTCGTTGCCGTGGCCGACGCCGCCACGTCACTGGTGACCCGCTGGTACTCGGCGCGGATCGGTGAGGGCGTGATCCTCGACCTCCGCACCGCCGTGTTCAACCACGTGCAGAAGATGCCGATCGCCTTCTTCACCCGCACGCGGACGGGCGCGCTCGTGAGCCGTCTCAACAACGACGTGATCGGTGCACAGCAGGCCTTCAGCGGCACGCTGTCCGGCGTCGTCACGAACGTCGTGGCGCTGGTCCTCACCCTCGCCGTCATGCTCAGCACCTCCTGGCTCGTGACCGTGCTCGCGGTCGTCATGCTTCCGATCTTCCTCATCCCCGCACGCCGGATGGGCAGTCGCCTCGCCGCGCTGCGCCGTGAGGCCGCCGACCACAACTCCGCGATGAGCACGCAGATGACCGAGCGGTTCTCGGCGCCCGGCGCCACCCTCGTCAAGCTGTTCGGCCGTCCCGACGAGGAAGCGGAGGAGTTCCGGGTGCGCGCCGCCCGCGTCCGCGACATCGGGGTCCGGAGCGCACTGCTGCAGTTCGTCTTCGTCACCGCGCTCACCCTGGTCTCCGCCCTCGCCCTCGCGCTCGTCTACGGGGTCGGTGGTTCCCTCGCACTCGGTGGTCGACTGAACACCGGTGACGTCGTGACGCTGGCCCTCCTGCTCACCCGCCTGTACGCGCCGCTGACCAGCCTCGCGAACGCCCGGGTCGAGATCATGAGCGCCGTCGTGAGCTTCGAGCGCGTGTTCGAGGTGCTGGACCTGAAGCCCCTCATCCAGGAGAAGCCCGACGCCGTGACCGTCCCCGACGGCCCCGTCTCCGTTGAGTTCGACGACGTCCGCTTCGCCTACCCGTCCGCGGACAAGGTGTCGCTGGCCTCCCTGGAGGAGGTCTCCACCCTCGACACCCGCGGCGGTGACGAGGTGCTGCACGGCGTGTCCTTCCGGATCGAGCCGGGGCAGACCGTCGCCCTCGTCGGCACGTCCGGCGCCGGGAAGTCCACGGTCGCGCAGCTCCTGTCGCGGCTGTACGACGTCGACAGCGGTGCCGTGCGCCTCGGCGGGACCGACGTCCGCGACGTCACCTTCGCATCCATGCGGCACACCATGGGCATGGTGACCCAGGACGGCCACCTGTTCCACGAGACGATCCTCTCCAACCTGCGGCTCGCGCGGCCCGAGGCCACCGAGGACGAGGTGTGGGACGCGGTCCGCCGTGCACGCCTCGAGCCGCTCATCCGGTCCCTGCCGGACCAGCTCGACACCATGGTGGGCGAGCGCGGCTACCGGCTCTCCGGCGGTGAGCGTCAGCGGATGACCATCGCGCGGCTCCTGCTCGCCCAGCCGCGCGTCGTCATCCTCGACGAGGCGACGGCGGCGCTGGACTCCACGTCCGAGGCCGCCGTGCAGGCGGCCCTGAGCGAGGCGCTCGAGGGCCGCACCGCGATGGTGATCGCACACCGCCTCTCCACCATCCGCAGCGCGGACATGATCCTGGTGGTCGAGGACGGCTCGATCGTGCAGCGCGGGACACACGAGGAGCTGCTGGCCGCGGGCGGTCGCTACGAGGAGCTGCACCGGACGCAGTTCGCGGTGCAGAAGGACGTCGCGCCGGACGAGGGAGCGCTGAGCGGGGCCGAGTCCGCGAGTCGCGCCTAGGCTCAGCGGGCCAGCAGGGCGCTCGACACGGTCCAGAGTCGCTCCGCAGCCGTCGGGTCGAGCGCCCAGGCCTTGACGCCGTGGGGGTGGTCGGCGAGATCGGCGTCATCCGTGACGGTGTAGGCCTCCTGCGCGTCGTCGAGGTAGTGCCCGCCGCTGTGCGCCAGTTCCGGCCGGACCGCCGCGACGACGGTCGTCGCCGCGCCCTGCTGCACGGTCTTGTAAGCGAACAGGCCCGCGGCCTCGGCAGCGTCGAGTGACGCCTTCTGCCCGGGAGTGAAGTTGCGCTGGAGTCCGGTGGCGACTCCCCCGGGATTGACGGTGTTCGCGACGATCCCGTCCGACGCCCACCGACGGGTCGCCTCGACGGAGAGCAGCGAGTTCGCAGTCTTCGCCTGGGCGTACGCGATCTGCGGGTCGTACGGCCGGTGCTCGAAGTGCAGGTCGTCGAAGTCGATGCCCGCCCGCATGTGGGCGGTCGAACTCAGCGCCACGATCCGGGCGCCGTCCCGCTCGGCGGCGCCTGCCGCAAGAGCCCGGTGCAGTCCCGTCGTCAGCGCGAAGTGCCCCAGGTGGTTCGTCGCGAACTGGAGCTCCCACCCCTCCCGCGTGCGCTCGAGTCCCCCGGTGACGAGGCCGGCGTTGTTGACGAGCAGGTGCAGCGGCCCGTCCCAGGTTTCGACGAACCGGCATACGGAGGCCTGGTCAGCGAGGTCGAGCTCCACGGCCCGCGGTCGCTGGGACGCCCCGAGCTCAGCGATCTCGTCCGCGACGCGCTCCCCCGCCTCCAGGTTCCGGACGGCGAGCGTCACGGCCGCGCCGGCTGCGGCGAGGGCACGCGCTGTCTCCCGGCCGAGGCCCGAGGACGCGCCGGTGACGACGGCCCTGACGCCGTCGAGGTCAACGTCACGCAGGACGTCGTCGGTCGTGCTGTCGGCGGTGAAGGGTGTCGTGATGAGGCGTTCGGGTGCAGTCATGAAGATGACTGTACGCGTGTGGCAGTCTCTGTCTAGTGCGTGCAGCGGTGCGCTACGCTCTGGTCATGCCCGAACACGACGTGACCACCAGCGACGGAGCGGGGCGGCGCGAGTCCGTCCTCGACTCTGCGATGCAGACGTTCGTCCGGTTCGGCTACCGGAAGACCTCGATGGACGACGTCGCCCGCGCGGCGCAGGTCTCCCGTCAGGGCCTGTACTTCCTGTTCGACTCCAAGCCAGCGCTCTTCCGCGAGGCCGTCACGCGAGCGCTCGCCCGCGACCTCGACGCCGTCGCGGACGCCCTCAGCGACGGACGCCCCCTCCGGGAGCGGCTCCTCGAAGCGTTCGACCGCTGGGCCGGCTCCTTCATCGGCCCGCTCACCGACCAGACCGGGAGCGTGCGCGACTTCGACCCCGCGCTGCTGGGACCGGTGCTGCACAGCGCACCGCGACACTTCGAGGACCTGGTCACCGCGGCCATCGCAGAATCGCACCCGACAGACGCTCCGGACCGCGCGCGCACGCTGATCAGCGCCTCCATCGGCATCAAGCACCAGGTCGAGACGCGTGAGCAGTACGCCGCGCCGATGGCGATCGCCCTCGACCTCGTGGTCGGCCCCCAGCCCCGCGCTGACCGCTGACGACGGGCGCGACCAGCAGGCGGACTGGAGGCTCGGCACCAGCTGGCACCCAGCCTCCAGTCCGGCGGGTGGTCACCGCGCAGGAGACCCGCCCTCGGCGCGCGACGCCGTCCGGTACCGCCCGGGCGGGAGCGAGCGTTCGCGGCGGAAGGCCCGGTTGAAGGCATAGACCGAGGTGTAGCCGACGTCGGCTGCGATCGCTTCGAGCGTGTCGTCGGTGTCGCGGAGTCGACGAGCCGCCAGGCTCATCCGCCAGCGGGTCAGGTACTCCCCCGGCGTCGTCCCCGCGAACGTCGCGAAGCGCCGGGTCAGCGTCTGCTTCGACGTCGCGACCTCACGAGCCAGCGCCTCGGCCGTCCAGGGATGACCCGGGGCCTCGTGGATCCTCGTGACGGCCCGCATGAGGAGGGGATCGCGGAGGACCCCCCACCACGAGGCGTCAGCGTCCGGGGACGAAGCGAGCCAGGCGCGGAGGACCTCGACGAGGAGGACGTCGACGAGACGGTCGAGCACCAGGTCGGTGGCCAGACCGGAACGCGCGAGTTCTCGTCCGAGGAGTCGGACGATGGCCTCGAGGTCCGCGTCGAGCTGCTGCGCCCGGAAGTGAACGACGGGAGGGAGCAGGGCGAAGACGGGCGTGGAGCCCGCTGGGTCGTGTGAGTACGAGGCACCGAGGATCTGCGTCTGCGCCTCCCCGTCGCCGAGACGCAGGAGGTCACCGTGCCGGCGGGCGTCGTCGGCGGCCGCGACGTCACACGAGTGGATGTCGGCGCCGGGTTCGCTGGACAACGAGTGCGCTGCGCCGGTCGCGAGGACGACGACGTCACCCGTCATCAGGAGCCGGGGGGCGTCGCCCTCGACAGCGAGGTAGGCCATGCCGGCCGTGACCGCGTACACGACGGCGTCGCGGTCACGGACCCACTCGACGCCCCAGGTGCCGGCTGCTGCGATCCGGGCACCCGCACTGCCACGCACACCGGAGACATCGAGCACTTCGGAGAGGACGTCCATGCAGCGAATCTACGGCCGTTGGTCCAGAAGCACCAGGAACGCCTCCGCGGTGGTGCTCTCGGACAAGAACATGGGCTTCCGAGGCATTGAGTGCCTCATCAGCCACTCCTAGCGTTGAGGACGTCCGGAGCGCACGCCCCGGACGACGACGACACGAAGGAAGACCGTCCCATGAGCACGACTGACGACACCGTCCCCGACGGCCTGATGCCCGCCGACGTCCTGGCCTCGACCACCCCGGTGGCCGTCTACGGCTTCGCCCGAGCGAAGGCCGGCAAGGAGCAGGCGCTGGAGGACGCGATCCGCGCGGTCATCCCGGCGGTGCGCGCCGAGCAGGGCCACGAGCAGTACTGGGTGCACACCACGAAGGAGCAGCCCGGGGCGTTCGCGTTCTACGAGCGCTGGTCGTCGGGCGCGGACATCGCCCGCCACGTGCAGCAGCCGCACATGCAGGAGTACTTCGGGACGTTGGCCGACCTGGTCGAGGGTGACCTCGAGGCCGAGTGGCTGTGGCCGCTCAGCGACTGAGTGCGCAGGGGCGGGTCACGCTGCCGCCGGCTCGGACGCGCCGATCACCGGCCGGTGCGAGGTTGATCGCTCGGTGCGGGGACACAGCCTCGCACCGGGTGCGCAACCTCGCACCACGGGCTCGAGCCGGCGCTGCGGATCAGATCGACCATCGCGGAACGGTCGGGACTGCCGCCGTGGCCGCCGGTCATCGTCATGCAGCCGAGTCCGACCTCGGCCACGTCGAGGTCGGTTCCGAGCGTCCTGGTCTTCATGCGCGTCCTCCTGGCTGGCGGGGTTCGGCTGCGGCGTGGAGTGCGTCGCGGCGGTCGGTGGCGTCGACGGAGCCGAGCAGTCGGAGCGCGTCGGCGGTCGGCGACCCGGGCTCCGCCGTGTAGAGCAGGAAGCTCAGGCTCGGGTCGCTCATCAACCGAGCGCCCTCGAACGACAGGTCGAGTGCACCGACAATCGGGTGGACGAAGTGCTTCTCCCCCGTGGCGTGCCGGCGGACGTCGTGCGCACCCCACTTCGCCCGGAACTCCGGACTGCGCGTCGAGAGCTCGCCGACGAGGTCCTGCAGGTCCTTGTCGTGGGGGTCGTGCCCGGCGGCGGCGCGGAGGATCGCGACGCTCTGGTCGGCGGCGAGGTCCCAGTCCGGGTAGAACGCGTCCGACCAGTCGCGGTCGAGGAACGCGGCGCGGGCGAGGTTCGGGCGCTCTGCCTTCCGGAACAGGTCGCCGTAGAGGGCCCGTCCGAGGGCGTTCGCGCCGAGCAGGTCGAGGTGGTCGTTCCGGATGAAGGCCGGACCGCCGGTGAAGGCGTCGAGCGCGTACTGCAGCCCGGTACGCAGTGTCTTCGGCGTGGTCGAGCGTCGTCCGGCGCGGACCGGCGAGGCGTTCGCGGCGCGGGCGAGGTCGAAGAGGTGGTCGCGTTCGGCGTCGTCGAGGAGCAGCGCACCGGCGACGGCGTGCAGCACGCTGTCCGAGGCCCCGGACAGGCTGCCGCGCTCGAGTCGGGAGTAGTACTCGACGCTGACGTCGGCGAGCATCGCGACCTCACCACGACGGAGTCCGGCGACCCGGCGATTCGGTCCCGTCGGCAGGCCGACCTGTTCCGGGCGGACCCGGGCACGGCGGCTGACCAGGAAGTCCTTCACGTCCTCGCTGTTCGTGCTCATGAGGCGACCCTACGAGTGCATGTCGGGACGCGGGCGGATCCGGACGGTGGCCGAGGTCGGGCCGTCCTGCAGCATCGGCGGCAGGTACTGGCTGCCCGCGTACTTCGTCTCGTACGCGGCGTCGATCCGGCTGTTCAGGTCCGGTCCGATCGCTGCGAACGTCACCTCGTGGTCAGCTCCGGCGACGGTGATCCTGCCGGCGCCCTGCTCGATGGCCGAGCGGTACCAGCGGGAGCGGCGCCCGTTGTACGCGCGGACGTAGAGTTCGCCGTCGACCACGACCGACCAGATCCAGGTGGGCGTGCCGTACGTCGTGCCGTCGGCGCGGAAGGGGCTGACGTGGAGGTCGTCGCTCGCTGCGATCGCGGCGATGGTGTCTGGGGTCCAGGTGGACATGGTGCTCCCGTTCAAGCGGTCGGTGGGTCGGATCCCGTGCGTCAGTGCCCGGCGAGGTCCTCGTCGGAGACGTGCTCGAGCCAGGTGGTCGTGGTAGCGGGGTCGTCGGCGTTCTCGAGCATCGCGAGGTGCTCCATGAAGGTGCCCTCGGCGGACGCGTGGAAGTGCTCCTCGCCGGGTGAGACGTGCACGGTGTCACCGGGGTGTGCGGTGATCACCTGCCCGTCACGAGTCCCGAAGTGCGCGACCCCCTGGGTGACGCGCAGGAACTGGCCCCGGGCGTGCGAGTGCCACGCGGTACGAGCCCCGGGAGCGAACTTGACGAGGGCGAGCGTGGCGCGCTGGTCGTCGTTCTGCGGGGTGGCGATCGGGTCGACCCAGACGTCACCGGCGAACTGCTCCGGCGGGTTCTTGACGGTCGGTGTCTTCGGCAGGATCTCCTGCGACATGGTGGTCCCCTTCGATTTCGTGTCCAGGCGGCGCTCGGGAGTTCGGATCTGGTGCGCCGCTGTCCCCACGCTACGAGCGGGCGCAGCGGGGAGGGACACCCTGACAGGGAAGCCCTCCCCCGCGCGCGCTGCTCAGCTGCGGGCTGGAGCGGTCGACGCATCGCGCCCCGACGGCTCCGCTGATGCCTGCTCGTAGCGGGGAAGCGCCCACGCACCACCTCGGTCCGTCGTGGCTCGTGCGGCGATCCGCTCGGGGATGTGGAGCGCGCAGGCGACGGCGAACGCCGACTGCAGCGCCGTGACGGCGATCCTCGGTCGCGGGAGCCCGAAGGCGAGCAGGCGAGGCTTCACGGCCGCCTGGATCTCGTCGACGAAGGGGCGGAGCGTCGAGTCGTACCGGCCGAGGGCGCCCTCCAGGTCGTCCGGCGTGGCAGTGAGCTCCCCGGCGAGGACGTACGCACCGACCAGGCCGCCGGAGACGCCCATGCCGCTGTACGGCGACGCGCAGTGGGCGGCGTCTCCGAGCAGGACGACGCGTCCGTTCGACCAGGTGTCGGTGCGGATCTGCAGGACCTCCTGCGAGTAGAAGAACGGCGCTCCTGCCATGCCGTCGACGAACCGCTGCGTCTGCCATCCGGCATCCCGGAACCGGTCGGCCCAGAACCGCTGCTGGTCCTCGATCGGGGCCCGGTGGACGGCGGACGCTGCATCCGACGAGTCGCGGAGGATGAAGTACGCCTGCGTCTCGGTCGCGTTGTGGCTGCGCCGCATGACCTGTCGACCGCCGGGCGCCACGGAGGTCTCGCGGACGTCACTGTCGGACGCGACGCGGGGCACGAACCAGTAGGCCATGTGCAGGCCGGTCCGCCAGGTCACCTCCGCTCCTTCGGGGAGCACGTCACGACGGATCCGAGACCCCTGACCGTCAGCACCGACGAGCAGGTCGAACGTCTCGTCCGAGCCGTCGGAGAAGTGCGCGACGACCTCGTCCTGCGTCTGGTCGAAGCCCTCGACGGTCACCCCGAAGCGGTACTCGACGTCGTCCTTCGTGGCGTCGTGGAGGATGCGGACGAGGTCGCCGCGCATGATCTCGAACTCGGAGGTGAACGTCTGCTTCCCTTGACCGGACGTGTTCGCCATGATCGTCCCGAGCCGTCGTCCCGACCCGCTCACGAACGCGACACCCGGCTCGGTGACGAGGTGGGCACGGACCTCGTCCAACAGGCCCATCGCCGCGATCGCCTCGATCCCCTGCCCGCGCAGGTCGACCTGCGCACCCGTTGCCCGGAGCGCCGGGTACCGCTCCGCCACGGTGACGCGGTGACCGGCCCGCGCCAGCCAGAACGCCAGCGCGGGACCGGCGACTCCCCCGCCGGCGATGAGCACCTTCAACGACTTCTTCTGCTTCGTGACCATGGTGCGTCTCCCGCTTTCCCTATCAGTGATAGTGGGAGTGTGCGCCTATCAGCGATAGTCTGTCAAGCATGGCGAAGATCGATCGGGCTGTGGCAGTCCGGGAAGCACTGGCGTTGCTCGACGAAGTGGGCCTCGACGGCGTGAGCACGCGGGCGGTGGCGCGACGGCTCGGGGTGGAGCAGCCGTCCCTGTACTGGCACTTCAAGAACAAGCAGGAGCTGTTGGCGGCGATGGCCGCAGCCGCGCTCGCGGAGTACGACGAGCTCCCGTTGCCCCGGTCCGGCAACGACTGGAAGCCGTGGTTCCTGGACAACTACCGGAGCTTCCGCGGCGCGCTCCTGGCCCATCGCGACGGGGCACGGCTCCATGCCGGTTCCGTCCCCGACGGCGCCTCCCGCGAACGGCTCCTGCAGAAGTTCGCGTTCCTCGTCGACGCCGGCCTGGCCCACTCGGACGCGATCGCGGGGATGCTCGCCGCGAGTCGGTTCACCGTCGGGAGCGCGCTCGAGCAACAGGCCGACCCGGACGCCGACGGCGCCGAGGAGGCCGGAGCCTCGGCAGCAAGCGAGCACCTCACCGTCCCCACTCACGACCAGGCCTTCGAGGCGGGCCTGCTGATGCTGCTGACCGGTCTCGAGGGCGTCACCGCCTGAGGCGGCGCCTGCAGCCCGCCTGCACCCCCTGGGGGCACGACACCAGCACGGACGACGACGTGTGACCCGTTCGGGGTGCACAGCTCCCACCAAGAACGTCTTGTGTCAACCCCTGTCAGGACGCAATCAGTACGGACGATACTCATGGTGTCCTACTCAGGACCTTTCGCTGCAGGGAGGCGCGATGCGCGGATGCAACCAAGGCGCTGGTGCGACGGCCACCAGCGGGACCAGGGAGACCAGTGGGACGACCGCCCGGCACCGGGTGCACGCGGACTGGGTCCGTGCGCTGGTGCCGACGGACCTGATGGACGTGCGTGCCCAGCCGGTCGACTCCCGGTGCTGGCGGACCGAGCTGTCGTGCTGACCGCCGAACGCGCGACGCCGCCCGACACACGACTGCTCGGCCAACGGGTCATCGGACGCCGACTCTCGGAGCGCACCGGCACGGACCGCCGCGACGCCGTCCAGCTGCAGGAGGACCTGAACGACGCGGAGGGCGTCGTGTTCGGCCGGGGCGACCGCTTCCGCTACAGCCACCGGACCCTCCGTGACCTCAACATCGAACTCGTCAGCTCCGCCGCGACCACCGACCGCAGCGGCGATCTGCACGGCGGCACCTGGCTGGCCCTGGGATGGACAGCCAGCGGTGGTGTCCACATCGACGACGGCTCCGCTCGGTTCGTGACGGATCCGGGAGTCCCGGTCGTGTTCCCCGTCGACCGGCCGTTCTCGATCGTCACCCCGGCGGGCGTGCACCACCTGGTGCGCATCGACCTCGGGTTCATCGAGACCGTCGACGCCGTGCTCTCGGGCGCACGGACCGCCACCGATCCCGTGTTCCGCACCCAGCCCCGCCCAGATGCGCTCCAGGGACTGCAGACCAGCATCCACGCCGTGGCCACGGCGGCCTTCGGCGAGAGCGACCCGCTGCAGGCGCGGTTGTCGCTGCAGGTCCAGCTCGCGGAGTGGGTCGTCCGCGCCTACGGAGGACGCTCGGAACGGCGGGAGCTCGGCGCCGGCCGGACGACGGTCGAGCTGGCGCAGGCGTACCTGGCGGAGCACTGCGGCGACCAGGTCACGCTCGCCGACCTGTGCCGCGCGACCGGGGTCAGCGCCAGGACGCTGCAGAGCGCGTTCCTGCGCTACACCGACAGCACCCCGATGACGTACCTGCAGCACATGCGCCTGGACCGGGTCCGGATCGCGCTGCAGCTCGCCGACCCGGGCTCCGTCACGGTCGCGACCGTCGCCCGCGAGTGGGGCTTCCGGCACATGGGACGCTTCGCCGGCACGTACCTGCAGCGGTTCGGGGAGTACCCGGGCGAGACGCTCCGCGGGCTGCCGACACGACGTCTCCGCAGCCGCGCCCTGCCCAGAACCGCCTGACACGTCGCGTGGCTCCCGTCCGTCATGGGTGCCGTCAGCGACGTCCTGGGAGTCGGAGGTCCCGCACGGTGAAACCGCCTCGCGGTGGCAGTGCCGCCCGGATGTGGTCGTCGTCGAACCGGGCCTTCGGCATCAGGTCGTCGGGGAGCTCCCCGGCCGGCTGCGTCGCCTCCGTGACGCCCTCGGCGAGCATCCGCACCTGCGCCTTGGCGACGAGCGGCACACGCATCGTCCACTCGGTGACCTGGCCGAGCACCAGGTGCGCCCAGACGGGCGCCGGGAACACCCGCACCGGCCGGCCGACCACGCGCGCGACGCGGCGGACCGCCTCGCTGAGCAGCAGCGCCTCGCCACCGCGGACCGCGACCGTGCGACGTGACAGCCGTCCCTCCAGCGCGCCGACGAGCACGTCGACGAGTTCGGCGACCGGGATCGGGCTGATCGTCTTCTCGCGGAGACCGACGGACGCGAACAGCGGCACGGTCTGCACGGTGTGGCTGAGGTGGTCGACGAGGTGGTCACCGTGGCCGTAGATCATCCCGGCCTTGAGCACGGTGTAGTCGAGCCCGGAGGACCGGACCATCTCCTCCGCGGCCCACTTCGTCTCGTGGTACGGGGACCCTGTGCCCGGCCGTGCCCGCAGGAAGCTCAGCAGGACGACCCGCTGCACCCCCGCCCGGCGCGCAGCCTCGAGCACGGCAGCGGTCCCGCGGACGTGGACCCGCTCGAACGACTGGTCACCGAGTTCGCGGTTGATGCCCGCGCAGTGCGCCACCGTGTCGACGCCCGCGAACGCCGTGGTGAGCGCGTCCACGTCGTCGATCTCGACCCCTGTGCGACGGGAGACGACCACGACGTCCTCGGGGGCGTACCGCTCTGCCAGGTGCCGACCGACGAAGCCGGTCCCACCCGTGATCGCAACTCGCATGTGTCGTGCTCCCCTCGGGACGCCGCGCGTCCCTGCCACCGACACTAGACAGTCCCGGGTCCCTCGCCGACGACTCCCCGGTTCCGGTGCGGTTCCGGCTTCGGTTCCGGTCAGGCGGTCGGCGTGCGCTGGGGGAACGTGACGGTCGCGTCGAGTCCGCCACCACGGGTCGTGTCGAACCGCAGGGCCGCCTCGTGCACCTGCACCACCCACGCCACGATGGCGAGGCCAGATCCGGTGCCCGTGCTGGTGGTCGTTCCCGGTGCGGTGCGTAAGGGCCGGCGTTCGTCCACGGGGTCTGCTCCGCTGTCGATGACGGACAGGGCGCTGTCGCCGACGACGACCTGCACGGGCGGTGCGCCGTGGTCGAGGGCGTTCTGCACGAGGTTGCGGACGAGCTGCCCGAGGAGCTCCGGGTGACCGTCGACCACGACCGGAACGGTCTGCACGCGGACGGCGCCTGCGTCCGGCATCTCCTCGATGACCCGTTCGACGACCAGGTCGAGACGCAGGGGCGTCAGCGTCACACCGGTCACGTCGGCGGCGCGCAGGCGGGCGCGCACGAGCAGGTGGTGCGTGAGTTCGGACATCCGAGCGACCTGCTCGCCGACGCGTCTGAGCGCAGCCGGCGCGTCCGCATCCGCGATGCCGTCGACTCCGAGCCGCATCGTCGCCAGGGGTGTCCGGAGTTCGTGGGCGGCCTCACGGAGGAACTGCTCCTGCCCCTCGATGCCTCGGAGCGCGGGTCGCATCGCGAGTCCGGACAGCAGGTGCCCCGTGGCGGCACCGGCGACGGTCAAGCCAGCGGCCGCCAGGACGAGCTGCGTGACCAGCCGGTCGTGCGCGGCGGTCGACGGGCCGGTGGTGGTGCCGACGAGCACCACCGCGTCCCGCTGACCCGGCAGCCGCTCGGCCGCCCAGGCAGAGGCGGCGCCATCGCCCACCTGGGGAGCTCGCCGGTACACGGTCGAGTCGTGTCGGCGGGCGTCCTGGACCATGGTGTCGATGAGGGCGCCTGACGGCAGTCCCGCCTGGTCCGGCGTCGCGACCGCGATGCCCTGGTCGTCGACGAAGGCGAAGTGCACCTGCAGCGTGGCCCAGGTCTGCACACCGTCCGGATCGAAGGTGAAGCCGTCGTACCAGGTGGCGGTCTCCACGAGCTGGTCGGCGGCGATCGTCAGCGCCTTGTCGACCGCGCGCTCCCGAGAGCGCGTCGATCGTCGCCGCGACGATCGCGAAGACGGTCAACGACAGGGCCGTCGCGAGGGCGAAGAACGCGGTCATGCTCCATCGGACCCGTCGGAGGCGTCGCCGTTCCGGTGTCGTCAAGCTGGACTGCGCAGTCGGTAGCCGACGCTGCGCACGGTCTCGATGGGATCCGGCGTACCGAGTGCCCGACGCAGCTGGGCGATGACGGCGTCGACGACGTTCGAGGCAGGGTCGTGGGCCTCGTCCCAGCATCGTTCGATCAGGTCGGAGCGGGTGAGCACGGCGCCCGCCGCCCGCAGGAGCTCGTGCAGCACTGCGAACTCCTTCGCCCGGAGCGCCAGGAGCACCCCACCCCGGAACACCGTGTGCCGCTGGACGTCGAGCTCGACGTCCCCCGCGCGCAGCAGGGGCGCGCTCGGCTGTCCGTGTCGGCGTCCGAGCGCCCGGGTCCTCGCGATCAGTTCGGCACGGGCGAACGGCTTGACCAGGTAGTCATCGGCGCCGTGGTCGAACCCACCGACCCGGTCCTCGACGGTGTCGCGTGCGGTGACGAGCAGTGCCGGTGTGGTGTCGCCGCGTCGTCGGAGCAGTGCCAGCAGGTCCACGGCGTCCCCGTCGCCCACCATCCGATCGAACACGAAGCACGCGTACTCGTTGACCGACGCGGCCAGGTCCCCATCGGCGAGTGAGTCGACGGTGTCGACCGCCCAGCCAGCGTCGCGGAGGACCCGCTCCAGTTCACGGCGCAGCGCGACGTCGTCCTCGAGCAGCAGGAGTCTCATCCGTCGGTCACGGGTTCGGGATGAACGCTTCGACGCGGAGCAGCGACACCGACGCATCGGCGCACACGCCCCCGGTGGTGACGAGCCGCGTGTCGCTGAAGAACGACCGCTTGCTCCCGGGCGGGTACACCCGGAGGCCGTCCACCGGGGCGGTCGTGCAGCTCTCCGGCAGAGCGGAAGCCGTGAGGTGGGCCTGGGCGGTCCCGCCCGGTCGGAGCGTCACCGTCGGGTGCGGCACGGTCCGGGTCAGGGTGGCAGCACCCCCGACCTGCGTGCCGTTGCCGCGGCCGACGTACGAGACGCCGGGCCACCCCTGCACCGTGCATGACGACGCCCCGGTGTTGTGGAGGACGACCGAGACGTTGATCGTGTTCATCGTGTCCTTGACGCCGCGCGCTCCGCCGTCCTGGCCCTCGATCGACATCGACAGGTGGTCGAACGAGCACGCACCCGAACGGGTACCCGCTCCCGGACCAGCGGCAGCCGACGTCCCCGAGGTGCCTGCCGTCGTTCCGGTCGACGGCGAGGCCTGCGTCGTCCCGGTCGACGGCGAGGCCTGCGTCGTCCCGGTCCGAGCCGGCGCGGCTGACGGAGTCCGCACGGCGGAGGGCGTCGCTGTTGCGGAGGGGACGCGGGTGGGAGGAGCGGGGAGGGTCGTCGAGCCCGCCGCGCACGCCGCGAGGGCCACGGCAGTCGTCGCCGTCAGGGCAACCGCGCCCAGGGACCGGACCATGCTGTGAATCGTCATGCTCCAAACCTGGCTGGGGACCGATGAGATGATCGTGAGACGCGACGAGAGTCGGTGACACCGCAAGCAGACCACATCGGGCGGCGGAGTCGTGGACGGCAGCGCCGTGTTGCCGACGGGGTCCTTCCGCGCTCGCGTGGACGGACGACCGTGGACGTCGTCCGCAGCACGACCACGACCGCATCGTCGGTCAGGTCCTCCAGGCCTCGGTCCTCGCCCTGCTCACGTCCCGAACCCCACCCAGCGGCCTTCCGAGACGACCGCAACGGTGTCGTCGACCACCGTGATCGCCGTCTGCTCGTCGATGGCGTACGCGGGTCCGCCGATGTCGGCAGCCCACCGCTCCGCGTGGTCGAGCGTGTTCTCCGGGAACGCGTCGAGGTGCGGGAAGACCGAGAAGTCGACGACGCCGAGCGTCCGGTCGTCAGCGGCCATCGGCCACGTGACGAAGGAGGCACCGATCCGCGGTGTCAGCACCATGCTCCCGGCACTCACCCCGACCCACACCGCTTCGGGCAACGACGGCAACATCTCGGCGAGCCCTGATTCCAGGACCCAGTGGCTCAGGTACGCGGCGTCGCCGCCGTCGACGAGGAGGACGTCGGCGTCCCGGACCCAGCTGGCCCACCGGTGCACCTCGATCGTGGGCAGTGCGGTGAGCTCGAGGACGCCGAGGGACGCCCAGCCCAGGCCGGTGAGGTCCCGGAAGTCGTGGCCTCCGGTGATGAGCCCCCGGACCGACGTCGGTCCACACATCGGATGACCCCACTGCGCGGTCGGGATGACCAGAGCGTGGCTGTCCTCGATCGGCTTGCCGAGCAGACCCACGAGCGCCGCGCGGATGCTCGGATTCGTGACACCTCCGGATGTCAACAGCAGCTTCATGGGTCCTCCTGGCTCGCAAGCGGTGGATCAGGACAAGGATCCACCGTCGCCCGCAGTGGTGCAACGCGCGCACGGTCCCTCCATCGCCCTTCTCGTCGTGCTCGACGTGGTGGGCATCGCTCTCTCCGTGCGCGCCAGGCGACGACGGAAGGCCGCGGTCTGATGGCCTGCCCCCTGACGGCGCCTTCACCGTTCAGGAGAGCGGGCTGAGGACGACGCGACCCGTTCCGGCGTCGACGCACACGACCGGTGAACCCCCTCGCTGTCACCGGTGCTGCGGTGGTCGTCTTCCCCAACTGGCAGATCGACCGAGCCGCGCGTTCCTCGGAGCAGGACGAGGGCCGACGCCGCTGCGAGACCACGCCCACGGCGTGACTTGGAGGACCTCTGCCGCCAGGTCGCATGGCAACGTGCTCCAGGAGCGCGACCACCGAGCGCCTCCCGATCCGGTGCGCCACCCTACGATCGACGTCATGCGACGCCGATCGATCGTCACGCTCGTGTGCATCTCTGCGTGCGCTCTCCTGGTGGCTGGAGCAGCCTCGGTCGGTTGGGCATCGGGGCTCCTCCGTCCGCAGGTCGCTGTGACCGTCGTGAACGACGTCGGCCGTTCCGTCGATCTGACGTGCGCGTGGGACAACCGCGACGATCTCAGACCTGGCGAGCGGACCGATGTCCCGGTCGACCACGGGTCAGTCGAGGACTGCGAAGTCGATGCGCACGACGGTTCAACGGCGTACGGGTGCCTCGTCCTGGATGCGAGAGGCGCCCTCGCAGTGCCACACGAGGTGCATCTGACCGAAGCGCGAACGGAGACCGACGTCGACTGCTCGGTGTGAGAGCCCCCGGCAACCGACGCATCCGCTGATCACGACTGGACCGCCGGCCGTCGCCCCAGTGAGCTCTGGAACCGCACGAGGTAGCCGTCGGGGTCCTGGACGAGGAACTGGTGCACGCCGGCCTCTTCCTCGCCCACGCCGTACCACTTCGTCTCGGGTTGCATGAAGAGCTCGACACCTCGGCGTCCGAGCGCCTGCACCAGTGCTTCCGTGTTCGGCACGGTGATCTGGAGATTCACCCCGCGGCCCAGCGGGCGCTCGAGCGGCCCCGTGATCCAGTTGCGACCCACGCCGACTTGTTCGAGCATCAGGTGCGCTGAACCGAGCGCGATGTACGCGAAGCGTTCCTCAGGACGCGCGTAGGCGACGGCGAAGCCGCACACGCCGCACCAGAACTCGAGGCTCTGGTCCAGGTCGGTCACCAGCAGCTCGGGAACGAGCGAGGGTTCGATGCCTTCCATCACCGGACCATCGTCGCAGGCTCGACCTCGCGAGCAGTCCCGGTGGCCGTCCTCCCCCGCGGCACAGAGGGCAATGTCCACCATGTCGAGCGCAGCATCACCGTGATCGCATCCCGCGAGCCGCTCGTCGTGCGGAGGCATCCGGGAGTTTCGAACTACCCCGCCTGGCTGAGATGGACCATGGCGGCGTAGAGCTGATCGTCGCTCATCGGCGGTTCCGGGATCGGGTGTGCACGCTCGGCTCGGTACGCGTCGAGCATCAGGTGGAGCTGCCGCCGCCAGGCGTCAGGAGCGGTGGTCCTGGTGGCGTCGATCATCTGTCCGTTCGACCAGATGAGGTTCACGATGTCCGCCAGGGCGATGTCCGGTCGGACACTTCCGGCGTCCTGCGCGCGACGGAGCACGTCGTCGATCTGCTGACACATCCGGTCGTGGATCCGCTCGGTCGCCGGACTGTCCGGGAACCGGCGGGACAGGAAGTCGTTGAAGCCCCGGTCTCCAGCCTGGACGCGGAACAGGTTCTGGAGGTACGAGACGAAGCCCTCCCAGGGTCCGTCTGTCCGGAGTGCCGCGTCCGCCTCGTCGAGGAAGTCCTGCAGGCGCGGCTCGTAGGCGGCCTCGAGCAGGTCCAGTCGGGTCGGGAAGTGGCGGTACAGGGTGCCGATGGCGACGCCCGCGCTCCGCGCGATCTGCTCCAGGGAGGCGTTGACGCCTCGGGCGGCGAACTCCTGCCGTGCGGACACCAGGAGTCTCGCGCGGCGCTCTCGGGCGTCGCGCCGGAGCGGAACTCGCGTCTGTTCGGCGTCGGTGGTGCTCACCCGACAAAACTACCGCGCTCGTCCGGGAATGACATGAGGCACCCCTCCGGTTGTGGTCCACGAACCGGAGGGGTGCCTCATGTACAGAGGCGACCGCTTCGGAGTCGTGCCCGGGCTGGGCACGATCTGCGAACACGAGGAAGAGACACCGACATGACGACCATCAGCATCATCGGCGCAGGCACCATGGCCGAGGCCATCGGCACCCGGGCCGCTCAGCACGGACACACCATCGAACTCATCAGCCGCAGTGCGGACAAGGCCCAGCGCCTCGCGGACCGCGTCGGTCACGGCGCCACCGTCGGCACGTACGGAGCGAGGCCCGCGGGGGACATCGTCATCATCGCCGTCCCGTACGCACACGCCGTCGACGTCGTCGCGCACCACGGCGATGCGCTGGCGGGCAAGGTCCTCGTCGACATCACCAACCCGTTCAACGACGACGCGACCGGCGTGGTGACGACCCTCGGCCACTCCGTGTCCGAGCAGATCGCTGCAGTGGCCCCGGACAGCGCCCACGTGGTGAAGGCGTTCAACACGATCTTCGGCGGAGTCATCGCCGGGGACGCGCCCCTCGACGCCTTCACGGCCGGCGACAGCGCGACGGCGAAGGCTGCCGTCGCGGAGCTCCTCGCCAGCATCGGCATGCAGCCCCGCGACGCCGGCAGCCTCGCCATGGCACACGCACTCGAATGGGCCGGGATCCTGCTGGTGGGCGTGGCGAACAACGGTGCCGGCTTCAGCGCCGCACTGAAGGTCGAGGTCCGCTGACATGGGGAAGCTCGACGGCAAGGTCGCGGTGATCACCGGCGGCACCAGTGGGATGGCGCTGGCCGGCGCCGAGCGGTTCGTCGAGGAAGGCGCACACGTCTTCGTCATGGGCCGCAGACAGGACGTGCTGGACACCGCCGTCGACCGGATCGGCAGGAACGTCACCGGCGTGCAGGGTGACTCCGGCGACCTCGGCGACCTCGACCACCTGTTCGACACGGTCCTGCACGAGAAGGGCTCCGTCGACGTGCTCTGGGCCAGTGCCGGGGCCGGCGAGCAGGGGCGGCTCGGGGAGATCACGGAGGAGCAGTTCGACGCCGCGTTCAGCCTCAACGCGAAGGGGACGCTGTTCACCGTGCAGAAGGCGCTGCCGCTGCTCAACGACGGCGGTTCGATCATCATGACCGGCTCCAACGCGTCGCTCAGGGGCTACCCCGACTGGACCGTGTACGCGGGGAGCAAGGCCGTGTTGCCGGCCTACGCACGAGTCTGGGTGTCAGAGCTCCGCGACCGCCGGATCCGTGTGAACGTGTTGACCCCGGGGCAGGTGTCGTCGCCCATGATGGAGTCGGTCATGAGCGACGAGATGAAGACCCAGTTCGAATCCGTGATCCCGCGACGGCAGATGGGCCGTCCCGACGAGATCGCGTCGGTTGCACTGTTCCTCGCCTCGGACGACTCCAGCTACGTCAACGGCATGGAACTCGTCGCGGATGGGGGCACCACCGTCATCTGAGCACGCGACCCGGCCCCCGAACGACCGATCGGTGGCCGGGCCGTGCTGTCGGAACTGGTCGAACACCTGGTTTCGCTGTCTCGCACGACGGTCTGCGATCTGGCGCCTTCCGTGTTCAGGACCCGGACGGCGACCCCACCGTCAGGCGACCGTGATCGACGTCGAGCACGGCGGCTGTTCCGAGGGGCACCGTGACCAGGTCCTCGACGTGACCAAGGGGAAGCCCGCCGAGCACCGGTACGCCTAGCGCCTCGAAGTGGTCGCGGAGGGTGTCGACGATGGTCCAGCCGCGGTCCTCGTAGCCCGCGAACTGGTCGATGCTGCCGAGTGCGACACCCACCACACCGTCGAGTGCTCCGGAGTACCGGAGCTGCGTCAGCGCCCGATCGACCATCCCCAGCCCAGCTGCCCGGTTGACCTCGAGGAGGAGGATCCCGCCCGCGACGTCGAAGTCCACCACCCCGACCGACCGCGCCAGCATCTCGAGGTTCCCGCCGAACAGCGGCCCCTCCACGCTCCCCCTCGTCGTCAGATCGGCCGACAGCGCGCCGGGATCGGCCTCGACGACCGTCTCCGCGTCCTCCATGAGCAGTCGCCGGACGTGATCACCATGGGCGCCGGCGATCGCACCGTGCAGCGTCGGGACGCCTGCGGCGTTCCACACCTGGTGCAGCGCCGTGATGTCGCTGTACCCGACGAGCATCTTCGGGTCGGCGCGGAGCGCATCGACGTCGACGTCCGGCACGATGCGGAAGCTGCCGCACCCACCGACGGAGGCGATCACGGCGCGGATCTCCGGATCTCGGATCGCGTCGTTCAGGTCGGCCGCGCGGTCGGCGTCGCTGCCCGCGAGGTACCCGCGCTGGTCGAGCGCGTGGGGAGCGACGACTGCTCGCAGGCCCCATGACTCGACTCGTTCCGCGATCCAGCTCGGTACGGACTCCTCTGGCCACGAGGCGGGCGAGACGATCGCGACCGTGTCGCCTGCGGCCACCGTACGAGGTCTCAGCGTCGTCGCTTCCATGCCCCGGGACCCTACCCACCAGACGAGGTGCATGGATCAACGATCGGTGACCGGGGCTCCGGGTCGAACACCACTCCCGCTACCGTCGTCCCGTGAACCCAGACGTGTTGGTGGTCGACCGTGCCTGCGTCGCCGACGTCCCAGCTGCCCAGGGCCTCCTCGACGAGGCCAGGCAGTGGCTGCGATCGCGTGGGATCGACCAGTGGCAGACGCGGTACCCGACGCCGTTCTGTTCCGCGACGCGGAGGTGGGGAACCTCTTCGTCGTCCGTCAGGACGGGACGATCGTGGCGATGGTCACCGTGTCCGACGCAGACTGACTCGGTAGCCGAACGCGTCGACCTGGAACGCGCTGCACCTGGGGCTCCAGCACGCCACGTTCTCCCGACGCGCACTCGCGGCCCAGCAGGCGATCACCGGGCAGGCGCTTATCGTGACGGCATGCGCCGACGCCACGACCCGTCCGTCGACCGATGGGCACCGCTGACCGTGGCGCACGTGCGAGAGGTCATCGCGGGGAGTCCCGCGTGGCTCTCCGGCGGGTTCGGCATCGACGTCGTCCTCGGGTACACGTCACGCGCGCACGGCGACATCGACGTCAGCATCGTCGACGAGGACTTCCCCGCCTTCGCCGCGACGCTCCCCCGGTGGATGCAGCTCTTCGCCGCCCAGTCAGGGCACCTCGCACCCATCGACGAAGCCGTCGACACGGAGCCGCTGGACAACATCTGGTGTCTCGACGAGCGATCCGGGCTCTGGTGCCTGCAGGTCAACCGAGAGGCCGGCGACATCGACACGTGGCTCTACCGCCGAGCGCCGACGGTCCAGCGGGCGTGGTCCGCGGCCGTCCTCGACGTCGAGGGGTTGCGGGTCGTGGCGCCCGAGGTGCAGCTCCTCTGGAAGTCCGCGGACCCGTCCGCGAAGGACGAGTCGGACCGGGCAGCGGTGACACCGTTGCTGGACGACGAGGCGCGGCAGTGGCTCCACGAAGCGATCACACGGGCGCACCCCGCATCAGCATGGGCGGACGTGTTCCGGTGAGGACGTGGCGGCCGCCCGGCCGCCCTGATCCGGACCCCACGACGGACGGGAGGCCCGGTGCCAGCTGGCACCGAGCCTCCCGTCCGTCACGCCGTTGCGGTCATGACCCGACGACTACCGCTTGAGGTTCGTCAGCTCCTGCAGCACCTCGTCGGAGGTCGTGATGATGCGGGCGTTCGCCTGGAAGCCGCGCTGCGCGACGATCAGGTTCGTGAACTCCTGCGACAGGTCCACGTTCGACATCTCGAGCGTGCCGGATGCGAGCGACCCGATGCCCGCGGAGCCCGGGGTGCCGACGTTCGCCTGGCCCGAGTTGGCGGTGGTGCGGTAGCCGGACGCACCGGTCTTCTCGAGGCCGGCCGGGTTCGCGAAGGTCGCGAGGGCGATGCGGCCGATGGCGAGCGACGAGCCGTTGGAGAAGCTGCCGACGACGGTGCCGTCCTTCGAGATCGAGTAGCCCTGCAGCGACCCGGCCTCGTGGCCGTTCTGCGACGAGATCGACGCGGTGTTGAGCGTCGCGAAGCCGGAGAGCTGCGTCATGTCGACGGTGATGCCGCCGACCGCGATGGTGCCACCGGAGGCGATGGTGCCGTCGGCCTTGAAGGTCATGTCGGCCGTCTTCGAGGTGCCCTGGCCGTTGCTGGCCGTGACGGTCCAGCCCGTGGTGGTGCGCTGGTACGCGAGGGACATCGTGTGCTTGGTGCCGTACTGGTCGTACACGGTGGCGTCGCGGTTCAGCGTCTGCCCGACGGCGGTGTCGGAGGGCAGGTTGCCCGTGACGGTCGCCGAGCTGGTGGCCGTGGCGGGGGCAGCCGCGTCGATCGGCAGGGTGATGTCGGTGAGCGCGCCGCCGTCGTTCACGACGCCGTTGGTGGCCGGGTAGCCCTGGACGATCTTGCCGTCCGAGCTGACCAGACGGCCGTTCGCGTCGAAGTCGAACGCGCCGGCACGGCTGTAGACGGTGTCGTTGCCGAGGCGGGTGACGAAGAACCCGTCACCGGAGATCATCAGGTCGGTCGCCTTGCCGGTGGCCTGCGCCGAGCCCTGCGCGAAGTTGGTGGAGACGCCGGCGACCTGCACGCCGAGGCCGATCTGGGCGGGGTTCGTGCCGCCGATGCCGGTCTGCGGTCCCCCGGCGCCCTGGGTCATCTGCGACAGGGTGTCCTGGAAGACGGTCGACGAGGCCTTGAAGCCGACGGTGTTCACGTTGGCGATGTTGTTGCCCGTGACGTCGAGCATCTCCTGGTGCGAGCGGAGGCCGGAGATCCCGGAGTAGAGCGAGCGGAGCATGGGGTGTTCCTTTCAGAACGTGAGGAAGAAGAGGGAGGAGCGGGGGAAGGAGGATCAGGAGGCGGTCTTGATACCGGAGATCACGTCGAGATCGACCTCCTTCCCGTTCACGGTCACGGTCGGGACGCTCTTGGCGTACGAGACCGCTGATGCGGTCCCGGTGATCGAGGCCCCTGACACGGCGTCCGTGTAGCTGACCTGCTTGCCCACGAGGTTCGCCGCGGCGATCCGCATCTGCAGGGAGAAGTTCTCGTTCCCCGTGGTGGTCTGGTTGGTGACCTGTTCCATCATCGCGAGCTGCGTCTGCTGGCTGATCATCTGGTTGGTGTCCATCGGCGACGACGGGTCCTGGTTCCGCAGCTGCGTGACGAGCAGCTTCATGAACACCTCGGAGTCCATCGTCTGGGACGTCTTCGAGCTGCTGTTCGCAGCGAGTGCGGCGGCCTGCGCGGCCTGGTCCACACTCCCGGTGATCCCGTCGATCGGCATGGTGTCTGTTCCTTGTCGTCAGGCCTCAGGCGAGGACGTCGAGTCCCGCGGTGCGGACGGAGGTGGATGTGGGACGCAGGGTGCGCAGGGTGGTGGGGCGAGCCTCCCGGTCGTCGTCGGCGCCGGTCCCACCGGCGGCCGGGCGTCCGTCGCGACCGGCGGAGTCGCCCGCCGGTCGGTCCGGGTGGTTCTGCGACGACAGGTCGAGCGTCGTCGTGACCCCGCTGCCGGCGGCGTCGCGGCGCAGGTCCGGCAGGACCTGGCGGACCGCGTCGCGCCCGGCGTCCGAGGCTGCGAACAGCTCGACGTGCATCCCGTGCGCCCCGACGGCTGCCCGGACCGTGACCGGACCGAGCGAGTCGGGGACCAGGTGGACGGTCACGACGTGTTCACCGGTGCCGGCCTGCGCGAGCGTGAACAGCGGTCGTGCGAGCTGCTGTGCGAGCGGTGCGGGCGCGGGGGCCGTCGTCGTGGCCGGTGCCGTGGCCGGCGCCGGAGCGGCGGTTGCGGTGGTCGGGAGTGCGAACGCCACCTCCGGTGCGCGCCCGGTCGGTCCGGCCTGGAGGCTCGGGTCGCCCTGCCCGCGCTGGCCCGCCTCGGCGCGGTGGCCGGGCTCGGACGTCGTGGTCGCGACGAGCGCGACGGCGGCCGCGGCTGCGGTGGTCGCAGTCACGGAGGTCGTGGGGGGTGCTGTGGTCGC
>NZ_JALNUI010000012.1 GCF_026544205.1 Curtobacterium sp. GC_Cur_3 | reverse complement strand
GCGATGTTGTCGTTCCGAGTCCGGCGTGATGGGCGCTGGCGGCCGCAGGGGTGGCGCGCGACAACGTCGACGTCGTGCGACAGCGATGGTGTCGTTCCGAGTCGGGCGTCGGGGGCACTGGCGAGCGCGGGAGCGGCCGCGACAGCGTCGACGTCGTACGACAGCGATGGTGTCGTTCCGAGTCGAGCATGTGGGCGCCGACGCGCGTGGGGGTGGCGCGGGGTGGCGGCTCGACAAAGTCGAGGTCGTGCGACAGCGATGGTGTCGTTCCGAGTCGAGCATGTGGGCGCCGACGCGCGTGGGGGTGGCGCGCGACAAAGTCGAGGTCGTGCGACAGCGATGGTGTCGTTCGGAGTCGAGCATGTGGGCGCCGGCGGCCGTGGGGGTGGCGCGCGACAACGTCGAGGTCGTGCGACAGCGATGGTGTCGTTCCGAGTCGGGCGTGATGGGCACTGGCGGCCGCGGGAGCGGCGCGCGACAACGCCGAGGTCGTGCGACAGCGATGGTGTCGTGCCGAGTCCGGCGTGATGGGCGCTGCCGGCCGCGGGGGCGGCGCGCGACAACGTCCACGTCGTGCGACACCGATGATGTCGTTCCGAGTCGGGATCGACGCCCCGCGGGTCACGCCGCTGCGACGACGACGGCCTCCCACGCGACGGTCTCGCCGTAGCTGCGCTTGCTGAAGGGCTCGAGCCCCGCCGGCCAGCTCGGCTCGGGCGAGCGCTTGCTCCGCTCCACGACGACCACGGCGTCCGCGGTCAGCCGCGGCACCAGGGCCTCGAGCACCTCGGCGATCTCGTGCTCGGTGACCTCGTACGGCGGGTCGATGAAGACCAGGTCGAAGGTCCGCACGGTCCCGCGCAGGAACCCGAGCGCGGGCTGCGCGTGCACGTCGATGCGGACACCGGGCACCCGCTGCTTGACGATCCGCGCGTTCTCCCGGCAGGCCGCCGCGGCAGCAGCCGCTCGGTCGACGAGGACGACCTCCACCGCCCCGCGCGACGCGGCTTCGAGCCCCAGGGCCCCGGTGCCCGCGTACAGGTCGGCCACGGCGGTGTCGTCGACGAGCCCGCGGGACTCCAGCGACGAGAACAGGGCCTCCCGCACGCGGTCGCTCGTCGGGCGGGTGCCCGACTTCGGCACCCGGAGCGTCGTGGAGCCGGCGGCGCCGGCGATGATGCGGGTCATGCAGCAACCGTAGCGGCCGCCCGAGGGCCCGCAGCGGTTGTCCACAGGCCGGATCGGAGGCTCGGTGCGCGTCGGCCGTCACGGGTACCGTTGCCGTGTGGTCACCTCACGAGCCGCTGCGCGCACGAGCGCGTCGTCCGACGGCGCCCCCGGTGCAGCGGAAGCGCCACCAGCCGACGCGCCCGCAGCAGACGTACCCGCAGTCGACGCGCCCGCAGTCGCGCCCGCGGGGACCGACCTGCCCGCCGGCACCGCGTGGGCGGCGGCGCCGCTCGACACCCGCCTGGTGAACGTCCTCGGCGGCCGCACCGCCAAGGCCGTCGAGAAGGCGTTCGGGTACCGCACGGTGGGCGACTTCCTCGAGCACGCGCCGCGTCGGTACGCCGAACGTGGAGCCCTCACGGCGCTCGACTCGCTGGCGATCGGGGAGGCCGTCACCATCGTCGCCGAGGTCGTCGACGTCCGGGAACGCACGATGCGCCAGCGCCGCGGCTCCATCCTCGAAGCCAAGATCGGCGACGGCAAGGGCCTGCTCACGCTGACGTTCTTCAACCAGGGATGGCGGACCAAGGACCTCGTCGTCGGCGCGCGCGGCATCTTCGCGGGCAAGGTCGGCGACTACCGCGGCGCCCGACAGCTGGCCCACCCGGACTACGAGCTCTTCGACGCCGACGACCCCCGCGCGAACGCGGACCCCGAGTCCGAAGAGGCGATCCGCTTCTCCCGCCAGCCGATCCCGATCTACCCGGCCACCGCGTCGCTGTCGTCCTGGCAGATCGCGAAGGCCATGGCGGTGGTGCTCGACACGCTGCCGGAGATCGCCGACCCGGTGCCCTCGTCGGTGCGCGCCCGGCTCGACCTGGTGCCGTTCCGCCGTGCCCTCGAACTGCTGCACCGCCCGGAGAAGGTCGCCGACTTCAAGCGCGCCCAGGACGCCCTCCGGTACCGAGAGGCCTTCGTGCTGCAGACCGCCCTGGTCCAGCGCCGCATCGCGGCCCGCGCGACCGCCTCGACCCCGCGCACGGCGTCCCAGGGCGGGATCCTCGAGCGCTTCGACGCCACGCTCCCGTTCACACTGACCGAGGACCAGCGCTCGGTGGGCGACGAGATCGCGCACGACCTGGCGGGGGACTGGCCGATGCACCGGCTCGTGCAGGGCGAGGTCGGCTCCGGCAAGACCCTCGTGGCGATCCGCGCGATGCTCACCGTCGCCGAGTCCGGCGGCCAGTCCGCGCTCATCGCCCCGACCGAGGTGCTCGCCGCTCAGCACCTGCGGTCCATCGTGAAGTTCCTCGGACCCGACCTCGCCGCCGAGCTGCGCCCGGTGATCCTGACCGGGTCGCAGTCGACGGACGAACGACGACGGTCGCTCCTCGCCGCAGCGTCCGGCGGGTCGCGGCTGGTCGTCGGCACGCACGCGCTCCTCGGCGACCGCGTGGACTTCGCCGAGCTCGGCCTCGTCGTCGTCGACGAGCAGCACCGGTTCGGCGTCGAGCAGCGCGAGGCGCTCCGGACGAAGGGCCAGGCCCCGCCGCACGTGCTCGTGCTCACGGCGACGCCGATCCCGCGCACGGTGGCGATGACCGTGTTCGGCGACCTCGACGTCTCCACCATCGCCGGCATGCCCTCCGGCCGTGCCGGCGTCGAGACCTTCACGGTGGGCCTCGCCGAGCACCCGGGGTGGGAGTCGCGCATCTGGACCCGGATGGCCGAGGAGCTCGCGTCCGGGCGCCAGGCGTTCGTGGTGTGCCCGGCGATCGACGACGCCCACGCCGAGGACGACGGCGAGCCCGACCCCGAGACGGACGAGGACGCTCCCAAGCGCACCCCCGCGACGGTGCTGGCCACGGCGGAGCGCATGCGCACGATGCCGGTGCTGCAGGGCCGGCGGATCGAGGTCCTGCACGGCCGGATGTCCGGCGACGAGAAGGACCGCGTGATGACCGCGTTCGCCGCCGGGGACGTCGACGTCCTCGTCGCGACCACGGTGATCGAGGTCGGGGTCGACGTGCCGAACGCCTCGATGATGGCGATCCTCGACGCCGATCGGTTCGGGGTCTCGCAGCTGCACCAGCTCCGCGGGCGCATCGGCCGAGGCCAGTACCCGGGCGTGTGTCTGCTCGTCACCGCTGCCGAGGACGAGACGACCTCCCGTGAGCGCGTCGACGCCGTGGCGGCCACGGACGACGGCTTCGAGCTGGCCCGGGTCGACCTCGAGCTCCGGCGCGAGGGCGACGTGCTCGGCGAACGGCAGTCCGGCGGGCGCTCGTCGCTCAACCTGCTCCGCGTCGTGCGGGACGCCGACGTCATCGTCGACGCACGAGAAGCGGCTGAGCGCCTGCTCGAGCGCGACCCGACACTCGCCGACCAGGCCGAACTCCGCGACGCCCTGGCCCGACGACTGGACGAGTCCGACGCGGCGTTCCTCGGCAAGAACTGACCGACGCCACACGAGCCGAGGCGCCCCGACGGGCACCGCCGGTATCGTCGACGGCATGACGCAGATCGCGGTGGTCCCCGGCTCCTTCGACCCCGTGACCCTCGGGCACCTCGACGTGATCGGGCGTGCGGCGGGGCTCTTCGAGGAGGTCCACGTGCTCGTGGTCCACAACCCGGCGAAGTCGACGGCGATGTTCGACGCCGTCGACCGGGTGCGTCTCATCGAGGAGTCCCTCGCCGAGGTCGGCGCGCCGAGCAACATCCGGGTGGGGGAGTGGACCGCCGGCCTGCTCGTCGACTACTGCCGCCAGGTCGGAGCGACGGTCCTGGTGAAGGGCGTCCGCTCCGGGGAGGACGTCGCCTACGAGACCCCGATGGCGATCATGAACCGGCACCTCGCCGACGTCGAGACGGTGTTCCTGCTGCCGGAGGCCTCGCGGGCGCACGTCTCCAGCTCGCTCATCCGGCAGGTCGCGACACTCGGCGGTGACGTGTCGCCGTACGTCCCCACCGTGGTGGACCGGGCGCTGCACGACCGCCTGCGCTGATCCCAGCGTGCGACAGCAGAACGGCGCACCCAGCACGCCACGCCCCGACACGGCACGCCGCTCCTCGACGTGGGAGCGGTCCCGCGCTAGGATGGTCGATCGTGTCTTCCCCCGTGAACAGCCCCTACGCCCTGCGCGTGCGTGACCTCGCGCACCGACCGGGCGAGATGCGCGAACACACGCTCGACCTCGTCGTCCCCGAGGACCTCGGAGCCGGTGTCGTCGCCGTCCGTCAGGGCGACGAGATGAACATCGAGCTCCGGCTCGAAGGCCTCCACGAGGGCGTGCTCGTCTCCGGGCACGCGTCCGCAGAGGCGACCGGGCAGTGCTCGCGCTGCCTCATCGACATCTCCGAACCCGTCGAGGTCGATTTCGCCGAGCTGTTCGCGTATGATCCCTCGGAGGATTTCGACTTCCATGTTCACGAAGACCACGTGGATTGTGAACCGGTCGTTCGAGACGCAGTGGTGCTGTCACTGCCGTTCCAGCCGGTCTGCCGACCGGACTGCCCAGGCCTCGACCCGGTGACGGGTGAACGTCTGGCAGACCTCGGTGACCGTCCCGCTTCCGGGCCCACGGATCCCCGTTGGGCCGCGCTGGACGGGCTCCGGTTCGACGACAGCAGCACGACGCACAGCACCACCACCGCCCCCGATGCCACCGATGGCGCGGAGCGGACCGAAGCCGACTCGGCTGAGTGACCGCACCCCCACCGACTGACCACCGACCAACCGAAAGAGAACCACCATGGCCGTTCCGAAGCGCAAGCAGTCACGTTCCAACACGCACGCCCGTCGTTCGCAGTGGAAGGCCGCACCGGTCCAGCTCGTGAAGACGATCGAGAACGGTCAGGTCACCTACAGCCTCCCGCACCGCGCGAAGGTCGTCGAGGACTCGGCCGGCACGCCCCTGTACATGGAGTACAAGGGCCGCAAGGTCGCCGACGTCTGATCCGGACTGAACGCATGACAGCGACGTCCGGCTCCGCGGGGTCCAACCCGGTGGGGTCGGACGTCGTTCGTCTGCGTGCACTCCTCGGGGTGGACGTCGACCTCGACCTGCTCGAGCTCGCCCTCACCCACCGCTCGTACGCGTACGAGCACGGCGGCATCCGACACAACGAGCGCCTCGAGTTCCTCGGCGACTCCATCCTCGGACAGGCCGTCACCGTCAAGCTCTTCCGCGACTTCCCCGACCTCGACGAGGGCGACCTGGCCAAGCGTCGGGCCAGCCTGGTGTCGACGGTCGCCCTCGCGGAGATCGCTCGGCTGAACGGCCTCGGCGCCTGGCTCCGACTCGGCAAGGGCGAGGAGCAGACCGGCGGTCGGGACAAGTCCTCGATCCTCGCTGACACGGTCGAGGCCATCATCGGTGCGACCTACCTCTCCGCTGGACCAGACCCCGCGACCGCGCTCGTGCTGCGACTCGTCGACCCGCTGCTCATCGACCCGGACCGCTTCGGCGCCGCGATGGATCCGAAGACCAGCCTGCAGGAGCTCGCGGCGTCCCTGACGCTCGGCAACCCGGCGTACCGGGTCACCGAAGAGGGCCCAGACCACGACAAGACCTTCCACGCGACGGTCGTGCTGCAGGGCGAGGACGTCGCCACCGGCTCCGGGTCGAGCAAGAAGACCGCTGAGATGTCCGCGGCGCTCGAAGCCTGGACGCGCCTGTCCGGTCGCGCCGACGAGACGGCCGACACGACGACGGCGACGAAGACCCCGACGAAGACCGCGACGAACACTGCCCCCGGAGCCTGACCAGGTGCCGGAACTCCCCGAGGTCGAGGTCGTCCGCGCCGGTCTCGAACCCGCGGTCAGTGGTGCCCGGGTCCTCGCCGTCCACGTCCTCGACGAGCGGGCGCTCACCCGGCACGACGGCCCCGGCGAGGACTTCGCCCACCGGCTGACGGGCCGGACCATCGCGGCCGCCGTCCGGCGCGGCAAGTTCCTCTGGATGCCGCTCGAACCAGCGCCGAACCGGGAAGCCGCCAGCACCGCGCGCCCCGAGGCCCTCGTCGCCCACCTCGGCATGAGCGGCCAGATCCTCCTCGGACGCGGGGACCGCCCCGCAGCGAAGCACCGCCGCATCCTGCTCGAGGTCCAGCCCGCCGGCACCGACCGCGACGGCGCGCCGGAACCCCCGGTCGAGCTCGAGTTCGTCGACCAGCGCACGTTCGGCTCGATGGCGATCGACACGATGGTGCCGACGATCGACGGCGCCGCGGCCGGGTTCGCCGGGCACGTCGACGACGAGCACCCGGACGCGTCGTGGCGCCGGAGCATCCCGAGTCAGGTGTCGCAAATCGCCCGCGACCCGCTCGACCCCGCGTTCGACGACGACCGCTTCATCGCGATGGCCCGGAAGCGGGCGAGCGGCATCAAGCGCGTCCTGCTCGACCAGGGCGTCGTCAGCGGCATCGGGAACATCTACGCGGACGAGTCGCTGTGGGGCGCGAAGCTGCACTACGACCGGCCCGCTGAGCGACTGACCCGGGCTGATCTCCGCCTGCTCCTCGCCGAGGTCCGCGCGGTCCTCGGGCGGGCGCTCGAGGACGGCGGCACGAGCTTCGACGCCCAGTACGTCAACGTCAACGGGCAGTCCGGGTACTTCTCCCAGCGCCTCGCGGTGTACGGCCAGCAGGGCAAGCCGTGCCCCCGGTGTGGCACCCCGATCGTGCGCGAGGCCTTCATGAACCGGTCCAGCCACCGTTGCCCCGTGTGCCAACCGCGTCCGCGGGCCACCAGGCGTTAGCCTTCCGGCAACGAGGGAGCCCGGAGACCGCATGTACTTGAAGAGCCTGACCATCAAGGGGTTCAAGTCCTTCGCGCAGCCGACGACCTTCGCGTTCGAGCCCGGCGTCACGTGCATCGTCGGTCCGAACGGGTCGGGCAAGTCCAACGTCGTCGACGCCCTCGCCTGGGTGATGGGGGAGCAGGGGGCGAAGACCCTCCGCGGCGGCACGATGGAGGACGTCATCTTCGCGGGCACCTCGAGCCGGGGTCCGCTCGGTCGCGCGCAGGTGCTGCTCACCATCGACAACTCCGACGGTGTCCTGCCGATCGACTACACCGAGGTCACGATCGCCCGCACGCTGTTCCGCAACGGCGGCAGCGAGTACGCCATCAACGGCGAGAACTGCCGGCTCCTCGACGTCCAGGAGCTCCTCAGCGACACCGGCCTCGGCCGCGAGATGCACGTCATCGTGGGGCAGGGGCAGCTCGACAAGGTCCTGCGCGCCACCCCGGAGGACCGCCGCGGCTTCATCGAGGAGGCCGCCGGGATCCTCAAGCACCGTCGACGCAAGGAGAAGACCCTCCGCAAGCTCGCCGCGATGCAGACGAACCTGACGCGCCTGTCCGACCTGGCGGGGGAGATCCGCCGCCAGCTGAAGCCCCTGGGCCGCCAGGCGGAGGTCGCCCGCAAGGCCCAGTCCGTCGCCGCCGTCGCCCGGGACGCCAAGGCCCGCATCCTCGCGGACGACGTCGTGCGCCTGCGCCGTGAGCTGCACGAGCACCAGGAGGTCGAGGCCGGTCGGAAGTCCGAGCGGATCGTCCTGTCCGAACGCCTCGACCAGACCCGCACGCGGCAGCAGCAGGTCGAGCAGAGCATGGTCGGCGACGACGTGGACCGCGCCCGCACGGTCGTGCACCGACTGGAGAGCGTGCAGGAGCGGCTCCGCGGCCTGTCGAGCCTGGCGAACCAGCGGCTGATGCTCCTCGCGCAGCAGGCCGACACCCCGCAGCAGGGCCCGACGATCACGCCCGAGCAGGTCGAGGGGGTCCGCGCGGAGGCCACCAGGCTCGACGCCCAGGCCGCAGAGATGGCCGGGGGGATGGTGGCGACCGCCGAGACCGTCCGCGCGGCCAGGGCCACCCTCGATGCCCTCGACGAGCGGATCGCCGCGCAGGCGGCCCTCGTCACGCAGCACGACCTGACGGCGCAGCGCCTCACGAGCGCGGTCGACGTCGCCCGGTCGAAGCGTCAGTCCGCCGTGGCCGACCGCGAACGCCGCGAGCGCGCCCTCACCGAGGCCGCCGAACGCGCTCGCACCGCCGAGGCCGCGCTGGTCGAGGTCGGCACCGACCCGTCGGACGACGCCGACCCGGACGCCCTCCAGAGCGTTCTCGAAGCCAGCAGGGCCCGCCTCGAACAGGCGCAGACCGACCGCGACGCCCTCCGCGACCGACTCCACGGCCTCGAACGCGAACGCGACGCCCTCGAGGCCCGCGTCGCCGCCCTCGCGATGTCGATCGACGTCCGCGACGGCTCCCAGGCCCTCATCGACGCCGGACGCGCCGGCATCGTCGGCCGCCTGGCCGACCGCCTGCGCGTCACCCCCGGCTACGAGGGCGCGATCGCCGCCGCCCTCGACGGCCTCGCCGACGCGGTCCTCGCCGAGGACCGCTCGGCCGCGCTCGACGCCGTCACACACGCCAGGGCCGAGGACATCGGCCGCATCGACGTCGTCGTCGCCGACGCGTCCGGCGCACGGTCCGCCGGCCCGGTTCCCGACGGCGTCCGCCCGGCCCTCGACCTCGTCACCGGCCCGCCCGCCCTCGCCGCGATCCTCGCCGACACGCTCGTCGCGGTGTCCGACGACGTCGACCTGGAGGCCGTGCTCACCGCCGCCCCGCAGGCGACGGTCGTGACGCGGTCGGGTGACCTGGTCCGCGCGGTCCGCGTCACCGGTGGGGGTGCCCGCACCACGTCCCGCATCGAGCTCGCGGCCGAACGCGACGACGCCGTGGTCCGGCGCGACGCGGTCGCGACGGACGCCGAGGACGCTGCCACGAGCCTCCAGGCCGCGCGCAGCGCCGTCGACGACGCGCGCCGCCAGCTGGACGACGCCGACCGGGCGAGCCGTGCGCACGCCGCCGCGGTGGCCGAGTACGACCGCACCAGCGCCTCGGTCCGGGCTCGCACCGAGAACGCCGCGGCCGAGGTCGAGCGCCTCCGGGCGGCGCTGGGGGAGACCGACGGCGCGGTGGAGGCCGCGGAGCAGGTCCTCGCGGACGCCGACCGCGCGCAGCAGGAGCACGCGGCGCAGCCGAGGCCGCGGGTCGATGCCTCCGAGCGGCAGGGGCTGCTCGACGCCCTCGAGGCCGCTCGTGCCGCGGAGATCGAACAGCGCATCCAGGTCGAGACCGTGCGCGAGCGGGCCCGTTCCGAGCGGACGCGTGCCGACCAGCTCGACCGACAGCTCGCGTCCGAACGGGCCGCCGCAGCCGAGGCCGCACGACTGGCCGTGATCCGACGCGGGCAGATGGCCACGGCCGAGCGCGTGCTCGCCGACCTGCCCGAGGTGCTCGGCGCCGTGGACCGCTCGCTCGCCGAGGCCCGGGTGCGCCTGGCGACCGAGGAGTCCGAGCGGGCGAAGCGGAACACCGAGCTGCAGACCATCCGCACCGAGGAGCGCGAGCTCCGCGACCGGCTGCAGCGCATCACCGACGGGGTGCACTCGCTCGAGATGGAGATCTACGAGAAGAAGCTGCACGTCTCGGGCGTGGTGGACCGGGCGCTCAGCGAGCTCGGCCTGGTGGAGTCCGTCCTCGTCACCGAGTACGGGCCGCACGTGCCGGTCCCCGTCGACGTGCTCATCGACCCCCGCGTGCTGGCACGACGGCACCGGGACGCCGAGCGCGCGGCGGCGGCTGCGGCGGCTGGTGACGAGACGGACGGCGCCGAGACGGTCGCCGCCGACACCGACGAGCTCCTGCCCGCCGAGTCCACGCTCCCCGGTGGTCCGGCGCTGCCCGAGTTCGACGCCTCGGCCGAGATCGACCCCGCCGACGTCGAGACGGTGCCCTACGTCCGCGCGGAGCAGGAGCGCCGACTCGCAGCGGCCGAACGCGACCTCGGGCAGCTCGGCCGGGTGAACCCCCTGGCGCTCGAGGAGTTCCAGGCGCTCGAGCAGCGGCACGCGTTCCTGGCCGACCAGCTCGAGGACCTGCAGAAGACCCGCACGGACCTGATGACGATCATCGAGGAGCTCGACGCGAAGATGCAGACGATCTTCGAGTCGGCGTTCAACGACACCAGGGACGCCTTCGACGTCGTGTTCCCGATCCTGTTCCCCGGCGGTTCGGGGTCGATCACGCTGACGGACCCCACGGACATGCTCGCGACGGGCATCGAGGTGCAGGTGAAGCCCGCCGGCAAGAAGATCGACCGGCTGACGCTGCTGTCCGGCGGGGAGCGGTCCCTGGCGGCGGTGGCGCTGCTCGTGGCGATCTTCACCGCCCGGCCGTCGCCGTTCTACATCATGGACGAGGTCGAGGCGGCGCTCGACGACGCGAACCTCGGGCGGCTGCTCACCGTGTTCGAGCGGCTCCGCGACACCTCGCAGCTCATCGTGATCACGCACCAGAAGCGCACGATGGAGATCGCCGACGCGCTGTACGGGGTGTCGATGCGCCAGGACGGCGTCTCCGCGGTGGTGGGGCAGCGCGTGCAGCGCCGCGAGGCCGAGCCGGCCGACGCGGTCGCGTAGCCGCGGGCGCCGGTCCGGCCGGCCAGGGGCCGCGCCGAGACTCGCTCCCGCGGACAGTTGCGCGCCGGAACCGGCCGCAGGGTGCCCGCATGGCCGAGTCTCGGCGCCCGGCCGGGCGGCAGCTGGTCGCGTTACTTGGCGTCGGTCGTCTCGACGGTGCGCTGCGACCCGGTCGGGGTGAGCCCACGCTCCTGACGCTTCTTCGAGACCACGAGGGAGGCCGCCGTGGCGACCGCGATCGTCAGCATGATGAACCCGAGCGAGAACCAGATCGGGATCTCCGGCGCCCACTCGATGTGCTCGCCGCCGTTGATGAAGGGCAGCTCGTTGACGTGCATCGCGTGGAAGACGAGCTTCACGCCGATGAAGCCGAGGATGACCGCGAGGCCCTGACCCAGGTAGATGAGCCGCTCGAGCAGCCCGGCGATGAGGAAGTACAGCTGCCGGAGGCCGAGGAGCGAGAACGCGTTCGCGGTGAACACGATGAACGCGTCCTGCGTCAGCCCGAAGATCGCGGGGATCGAGTCGAGCGCGAACAGCACGTCGGTCAGGCCGATCGCGACCATGACGAGCAGCATCGGGGTGAACAGGCGCTTGCCGTCGACGCGGGTGGTCAGGCGGTCGCCGTCGTAGTGGTCCGCGGTCGGGATGATGCGCTTGAGGATGCGGATCAGCCGGGAGTCGCCCTCGTCGGCGCCGTGGTCGTTGCCGCTCCGGGCCTGCGACCAGGCGAGCCAGAACAGCAGCGCACCGAAGAGGTAGAACACCCACGAGAAGTTGTCGATGATCGTGACGCCGAGGGCGATGAACACACCGCGGGCCGCCAGGGCGATGGCGACACCGACCAGCAGGACCTTCTGCTGGAACTCCTTCGGCACCGCGAAGGAGGACATGATGATGAGGAACACGAAGAGGTTGTCGACCGACAGGGCCTTCTCGGTGAGCCAGCCGGCGAAGTACTCGCCGCCGGCCTGCCCGCCGCCGAAGACCAGGATGCCGATGCCGAACACGATCGCGAGCGCGATGTAGACGGCCGACCAGATCGCGGACTCGCGGATGTGGGGCACGTGCGGCGTGCGCACGTGCGAGTAGAAGTCGAAGACCAGCAGCGCCAGGATGCCGGCGATGGTGATGAGCCAGACAGAGGTGGGGACGTCCACGGATGGACCCTTCAGGTATGGGGCGAGGGTACGCCGATGCCTGAAGGTCTCTTCCGTCGCACTGAGCCCGAGCGGGCTGCGTGCGACCGGCGCCCCGGGACCGGATCGTTCCGGCCCGTACTGACGGGGACACCGAGAGGGAATACTCCCCTTCGTGGTGCCCATGGTAGCGGGGCACGGCCACATCCGCCGCGCTCTAAGCTGGGAGCATGGCGAGTACTTGGTCACTGTCCTCCCGTCTCCGGGGCCTCTTCCAGCGGAAGACCATCGACGACACGACGTGGGACGACCTCGAGACCGCCCTCATCGGCGCCGACTTCGGTCCCGACATCTCCGAGGAGATCATCGAGGACCTCCGTGCGCGCGTCGAGCGGTACGCCACGACGGACCCCGCCGACCTGAACCGCATGCTCCGTGAGGTCCTCGAGGAACGGCTGTCCAAGCTCGACACCACGCTGAAGCTCAGCGCCCGGCCGGCCGTCGTGCTCGTCGTCGGGGTGAACGGCGTGGGCAAGACCACGACCATCGGCAAGTTCGCCAAGTTCCTGAAGACGTACGACCGCACCGTGGTCGTCGGCGCGGCAGACACCTTCCGAGCCGCCGCGGTCGAGCAGGTCGCCACCTGGGCCGAGCGTGCCGGCGTCGAGGTCGTCCGGCCGTCGCAGCCCGGGCAGGACCCGGCCTCGGTGGCCTACCAGACCGTCGAGAAGGCCATGCGCGACGGCACCGAGATCGTCGTCATCGACACCGCCGGCCGTCTGCACACCAAGGCCGGCCTGATGGACGAGCTCGGCAAGATCAAGCGCGTCATCGAGAAGCAGACCGAGATATCCGAGGTGCTGCTCGTCCTCGACGCCACCACCGGACAGAACGGACTCGCGCAGGCCCAGGCCTTCATCGAGGGCGCGGGCGTCACCGGGCTCGTCATCACGAAGCTCGACGGCTCGGCCAAGGCGGGCTTCGTGCTGAGCGTGCAGGAGAAGACCGGCATCCCGATCAAGCTCATCGGGCAGGGCGAGGGCATCAACGACCTGACGGGCTTCACCCCGCACGTGTTCGTGCAGAACCTGGTGGGCTGAGCCCGGGTACCGTCTGTGCGGTACACGGATCGTCCAGGTACGTCGGAAGGGGACCACACATGCCCGCACTGCTCATCATCGCCATCATCGTCGGCATCGTCCTGCTCGTGACCGGGATCGTCAGCGCCGCGTTGAAGTTCCTGCTGTTCATCGGCCTCGTGCTCATCGTCCTGGCCGTCATCGGCTGGATCGTCCGCCGCGTCCGCGGCGCCGGTTCGCGCGTCTGACGACGCAGCTCCACGACGGACGGGAGGCTCCCCACCAGCTGGTGGGGAGCCTCCCGTCCATCACGGGGCTGTAGAATCGTCGGACTATGGCGCAATTCGGATCGCTTTCTGATCGGCTCACCGAGACCTTCCGCAACCTGCGGACCAAGGGACGGCTCACCCCGTCGGACGTGGACGGCACGGTCCGCGAGATCCGCCGGGCCCTGCTCGACGCGGACGTCGCCCTCGAGGTCGTCAAGGCCTTCACGGCCGCGGTGCGTGAGCGTGCCCTCTCCGACGAGGTCAACCGGGCGCTGAACCCCGCGCAACAGGTCGTGCAGATCGTCAACGAGGAGCTCGTCGGCATCCTCGGCGGCCAGCAGCGCCGGCTCGAGTTCGCCAAGCGTCCGCCGACGGTCATCATGCTCGCGGGCCTGCAGGGTGCGGGCAAGACGACCCTCGCGGGCAAGCTCGGCAAGTGGCTCAAGAAGGACGGCCACACCCCGATGCTCGTCGCGGCGGACCTCCAGCGTCCGAACGCCGTGCAGCAGCTCCAGGTCGTCGGCGAGCAGGCCGGCGTGCACGTCTTCGCCCCCGAGCCCGGCAACGGCGTCGGGGACCCGGTCAAGGTCGCGAAGAACGCGATCAAGGCCGCGGTCGACCAGCAGTACGACACCGTCATCGTGGACACCGCCGGTCGTCTCGGTGTGGACGCCGAGCTGATGAAGCAGGCTGCCAACATCCGCAAGGCCGTCGACCCGGACGAGGTCCTCTTCGTCATCGACGCGATGATCGGTCAGGACGCCGTCACGACCGCCCGTGCCTTCCAGGAGGGCGTCGACTTCACCGGCGTCGTCCTGTCCAAGCTCGACGGCGACGCCCGCGGTGGTGCTGCCCTGTCGGTGGCCAGCGTGACCGGCCGTCCGATCATGTTCGCGTCCACGGGCGAGGGGCTCGACGACTTCGAGCCGTTCCACCCGGACCGCATGGCGAGCCGCATCCTCGACCTCGGCGACATCCTCTCCCTCATCGAGCAGGCCCAGGGCGCCTTCGACGAGGAACAGGCGATGAAGGTCGCCGAGAAGATCGCGACCGACAACTTCACCCTGAACGACTTCCTCGAGCAGATGCAGCAGCTTCGCAAGGCGGGATCGATCAAGGGCATGCTCGGGATGCTCCCCGGCGCGAAGGGCATGCGCGAGGCCCTCGACAACTTCGACGAGCGCGAGATCGTCCGCACCGAGGCCATCATCCAGTCGATGACGCCGCAGGAGCGCGAGCTGCCGAAGCTCCTCAACGGTTCCCGTCGTCTCCGCATCGCGCGGGGCGCCGGTTCGACCGTGACCGAGGTCAACCAGCTCGTGAACCGCTTCGAGCAGGCGGCGAAGATGATGAAGACCGTCGCCCGCGGTGGGGTGCCGCAGATGCCGGGCATGGGTCCGATCCCGGGGATGCACGGCGGCAAGAAGGCGCAGCAGCAGAGCAGCAAGAAGAAGAAGGTCGGCAACCCGGCCAAGCGCGCGGCCCTCGCCGCCGGCACCGCCGCGCCGCAGCCGCAGGCGCCGAAGGGCTCCGGCCTCGGACTCGGCGGCGGTAAGAACGGCAAGGCGCCGACCGAGGAGGAGCTCGCCTCGCTCCAGAAGTTCCTGGGTCGCTGACGCGACCAGAACGACAAACGGGAGGCCCGTGGCGGATCCGCCACGGGCCTCCCGTCTGTCTGTGGTGCGTTTCGACCCACCGCGCTCGGCGCAGCGAGTCGAATCGCGCGTCGAGGGTCAGAAATCGTGACCCCCTACGCGCGAAACGACCGCCTACGCGCGAATGGACCCGCTACGCGCGATTCGACCTGCGAAGCGCGGGACAGCCTGCGGTCAGAGTGAGTCGCTGAGCTCCGCGACCAGGTGCCGGACGACTGCGCGCAGGTCGCCACCGTGCTCCTGCGCCACCTTGAGCTGCCGCTGGTACGACGCGCCGCGCTCGATCATCGTGTCGAGGTGGTGCAGCTCCTGCTGGCAGCCGAGGCGCTCCGCCACCGGGTCGAGCCGCGTCACCAGGTCGTGGACCTCGTCGGTGACCAGGCGCTCGTCGCCGGCGACGTTCGTGATGATCTCGGCGTCCATCCCGTAGCGGGCGGCACGCCACTTGTTCTCCCGGACGAACCAGGGCTGCATGGTCGGCAGGGTCTCGCCGGCGTCGAGCCGGTCCGAGGACGCGGTGACCAGGCACTGCACGAGCGCGGTGACGGCGCCCACCTCCTGCAGGGTCGAGATGCCGTCGGAGACCCGGTTCTCCAGCGTGCCCCAGCCCGGCGAGGGGCGGATGTCCCAGCGGAGGTCCTTGACGCCCTCGATCACACCGGTGTGGGTGAGGTCACCGACGACCTCCTCGAAGTTCGCCCACGCGCCGAGCTGCGGCGGGAGCCCGCCCGTCGGGAGCTGCTGGAACATCAGGGCACGGTTCGACGCGTACCCGGTGTCGGTGCCGGCCCAGAACGGGCTCGACGCGGTGAAGGCCTGCAGGTGCGGCACGTACGCGAGCATCGCGTTCATGATCGGGACGGCCTTGTCGCGGTCGTCGATCCCGACGTGCACGTGGACGCCCCAGATGAGCATCTGGCGCCCCCACCAGCGCGTGCGGTCGATGAGCTCCGTGTAGTGCTCGCTGTCCGGTGTGATCTCCTGCTGGTCCCACACCGCGAACGGATGCGTGCCGGAGCACATGACCTGGGCGCCGAGCGGATCGGCGGCGTCGATGACCTCGCCGATGGTGGCGGACAGCTCCGACGTGGCCCCGCGGACGGTCTCGTGCACGCCGGTGACGACCTCGACCGTGTTGGTCAGCAGCTCCTCGGTGACCCGGTCGTGGTCGCCGAGGCGCTCGTGCACGGCGGCGATGACGGCGGGGGCGCGGGGAGTCAGGTCGCCGGTGTCGCGATCGACCAGCGGGAGCTCCCACTCGACGCCGATGGTCGACGGGCGGGACTCGGTGAAGCGGATGTCCATGCTGTACATCCTGCCGGGGAGGTTGTCGGACACGCACAAGGAACCGTTGTCCTGATCGTGCTGATCGGTTTCCCAGGTGCTTCACACCAGGACTACCGTAGAAGCGCCGAACAGGGAAGAGGTACGCATGCAGCTGGTCGTCCGCGGTTCGTCCGCACCGCTCGTCGGAGAACTCGACATCCCGGTCTCGAAGTACCACGCGCACCGCGCCCTGGTGCTCGCCTCGCTGGCGAAGGGGACGAGCATCGTCTCCGGGATCAGTGCCACGCGACAGGTCGAGTGGACCGTCGGCACGCTCCGTGCCCTCGGCGTCGACGTCAAGCGCCGCGGCAACGAGTACCACGTCACCGGGCTCGGCGGCCGGTACGAGGCCACCGACGTCGTCGACCACGGCTCCCGCGGCGCCGACGGCCTGCTGAACATGGGGTCCTCCGGCACGACGCTCTACTTCATGACCGGCCTGGCGTCCCTCGCCGACAAGCCGATGACGCTCTCCGGGATGAAGTACTTCCAGCGCCGTCCGATCAAGGCCCTGCTCACCTCGCTGACGCAGATGGGGATCCAGCTCGAGGCCACGCACGACTGCCCGCCCGTCACCGTGCAGCCGGGGCGTCCCCGCGGCGGCGACGTCTCGATCGCCGGCACCCTGTCGCAGTGGGTGTCCGGGCTGCTGCTCGTCGCGCCCTTCGCCGAGCAGGAGACCCGCATCCACATCACCGGGGGGCGGCTCAACGAGCAGCCCTACGTCGAGCTGACGGTCCGGATGATGCGGCAGTTCGGCCTGCGGGTCGAGGTCTCCGACGACTGGCTCGAGTACCGGATCCCGGCGAACCAGCAGGCCACCCCGCACGACTACGTGATCCCGCCGGACATCGGCTCGGCCGCGTTCGGCATCGCCGCAGCCGGCATCCGCGAGTCGAACGTGCTCCTGCGCGGGATGACCGCGTTCACCACGGCGGAGACCGACCACCCGGAGAGCGAGTTCCTCGACCTCGCCACGGCGATGGGCGTCCCGATGCGCATCGACGAGGAGACCGGCTTCGTGCGGATCGAGCACGACGGCTCCCCGCTGCGGCCCCTCGACATCGACTGCCAGCCGATCCCGGACCTGCTGCCCGTCCTGTCGACCATGGCGACCTTCGCCGAGGGCACGACCCGGCTCTGGAACGTGGCGCACATCCGCCTGAAGGAGTCCGACCGCGTCGCCGCGATGCTGCAGCTGAACCGGATGGGCGGCCGCGCCGAGCAGGGCGCCGACGAGCTGCGCGTCACCGGTGTCGGCGCCGGGGCGCTGCAGGGCGCGTCGATGTCCTCGTTCAACGACCACCGCGTGCTGATGTCCCTGGCCGTCGCCGCGACCCGGGCCGAGGGCGTCTCCGCGCTCACGTACCCCAGGGCCTACCGGATCTCCTACCCGACCTTCCTCGAGGCGATGAACTCCGTCGGCCTGGACATGCAGGTCGGCGACGCCGAGGCCGCGATGGCCGCAGCCGACGTCCGCGCCGACCGGGCCGAGGTCGACGACCAGCGCACGGACCTCGGCGAGGACACCGCCGCCGTCACCCGTGCCGAGGACCTGCCGGCGCTCGCCGGGGTCGACGCCGACCCGCTCGTCCTCAGCGAGAAGGTGCGCTCGCTCGCCGAGACCGACCCCGACGGCCTCGCGGTCATCGAGGTCGGCGGTCCGGAGCCGGTGAACACGACCTGGCGCGAACTGCAGGACGAGGCCGACCAGGTGTCCGCCCTGCTCCTCGAGCTCGGGGTGCGGCGCGGCGAGTCCGTCGCCATGCAGCTGCCGAACTGGCGCGAGTTCGTCTCGATCACCCTCGGGGCGATCCAGATCGGTGCCGTCGCGACGCCGATCATGCCGGTGTTCGGTCCGCGCGAGACCACCATGACGCTCGCCCGGTCCCGTGCCCGCGTGGTCTTCCTGCCGAACGTCTTCCGCAAGCGCCGCCCGGCCCTGGAACTCCTCGACGTCATCGACGAGGCCGCCGCCCAGAAGCGCCGGCTCGCCGTCGAGCACGTGATCGTCCTGCGGTCCGAGGCCCGTGGTCCGGGGGAGACCCCGACGAACCAGCCGCCGCTGCCGGCCGACGCCTCCGCGCGGGTCGCCGCGAGCGAGTGGAACTGGCGCTACTGGGACACCGCGCTCGGCTCCGTGCAGGTCGACGTCGAGCAGATCCGCTCGCACGCCCCGACCCCGGACGACGTCTGCCAGCTGCTCTTCACCTCCGGCACCACCGGTGAGCCGAAGGGCGTCCAGCACCCGCACCGCACGCTCGGCCTGGCCACCGCGATGCACGTGGCCCAGTCCGGGCTGACGAGCGAGGACCGGATCTACATCCCGTCGCCGCTCGCGCACCAGACCGGGTTCCTCTACGGCATGCTGCTGGCCTTCCGACTCGGGGCGCCGCAGGTGCTCCAGCCGGTGTGGGACGGCCGCGCGGCGCTCGAGCAGGCCTTCGGCGCGGCGGGGGCGACGTTCGTGCAGTGCGCGACGCCGTTCCTCACCGACCTGGTCGACCTGGTCGAGGCCGGCGCACCGGCCCCGGAGAGCCTGCGCATCTTCGTGCCGACCGGCGCAGCGGTGCCCCGCGCTCTCGCCCAGCGGGCCGCCACGGTGCTCGGCACCGCGATCCTCGGCGCGTTCGGCACCAGCGAGACGTGCCTCGGCGCGCTCTCCAGCCCGAGTGACGACCCCGCCGCCGCCTACGGCCACGACGGCCGAGCGCTCCCCGGCATCAGCATCCGCATCGTCGACGACGAGGGCACCGAGCTCCCGGCGGACACCGAGGGCAACTTCGAGCTGTCCTCGCCGACGATGTTCGACGGCTACCTCGACCGCCCCGACCTGACGGACGACGTCTTCACCCCCGACGGCTGGTACCGCACCGGGGACCTGGCGAAGGTCGACGCCAACGGGTTCCTCTCGATCACCGGTCGTGTCAAGGACGTCATCAACCGCGGCGGTGAGAAGATCCCCGTCGTGGAGATCGAGAACCTGCTCTACCAGCACCCGCTCGTGACGGACGTCGCGATCGTGGCGATGCCCGACGAGCGGCTCGGCGAGCGGGCCTGCGCCTACGTCGTGTCGGCCCGCGCGGACGAACCGCTCGACTTCGACGGCATGCAGCAGTACCTGGAGCACGCCGGCGTCAGCAAGTACTACTGGCCCGAGCGGCTCGAGTACATCGACGAACTGCCGCGCAACGCGGTCGGCAAGGTCCAGAAGAACGTCCTGCGCGAGCAGGTCGCCGCGCTCGTGAGCACGAAGGAGAACTGAGACGATGACGATGGTCATGGAACCCGCGACCGAGCAGGACCTCCAGGAGCTCAAGGCCGAGGTCACCGAGTGGGTCCGCACCCGCGGCGAGGACTGGGCGAACGAGATCGAGCGCACCGGCCAGGTCGCCCCCGAGCTGTTCCAGGAGCTCAAGGACCGCGGCTGGCTGAGCCTCGCGGCTCCCGTCGAGCTCGGCGGCCGGGACATCCCGTTCTCCCGCTACCTCGAGGTGATGGAGATCATCTCGCGCTCCCACGCGTCGATCCGGATGCTCGTGCACGTCATCAACGGCACCTGGCGAGCCATGGCCCCGTACGCCTCCCCGGAGCAGATCGAGCAGGTCGTCAAGCCCTCGGTCGCCGGTGAGAAGCTCGTCGCCTTCACCCTGACGGAGGCCACGGCCGGGACCGGCGCGGACATCCGCACGACGGTCCGTCGCGAGGGCGACACGTACGTGATGAACGGCGAGAAGCACCTCATCACGTTCGGCGTGAAGTGCGACTACTGGCTCATCGCCGCCCGGCTCGAGGGCACGACAGGCCAGGACGGCACCGTCGCGTTCCTGATGCCGAACACCGGGCTGCCCGGCGCCGAGGTGATCGACGACTCCGACACCATGGGCATCCGCGGCACCGACCACGCGATCCTCCGCTTCACCGACACCCCCATCCCGGCCAGTGCCCGCCTCGGCGAGGAGGGCCAGGGGCTCGAGGTCGCGCTCGGCGGCTTCCTGCTCCCGAGCCGCATCTCGGTCGCGATGAGCGCCGTCGGTCTGGCCGAGCGGGCCAACGAGCTCGCGGTCGAGTACGCGAACGAGCGCGAGACCTTCGGCAAGAAGCTCGCCACGCGCCAGGCGATCCAGTTCTACCTCGCCGAGAACTACGCCGACATCGCCGCCGCCCGGGCCCTCGTGCTCGAGGCCGCGCGTGCGTACGAGGAGGGCCGCCCCGACGCCGGCACGCTCTCCAGCGCCTCGAAGATGATCGCGGTCGACATGCTCGCCCGCGTGACCGACAAGGCGCTGCAGGTGCACGGTGGGCAGGGCTACTGGAAGCGCAACGCGATCGAGCGGGTCTACCGCGACGCCCGCGCGCAGCGCTTCGAAGAGGGCACCAACGAGATCCAGAAGCTCATCGTCGGCCGTGCCGTCGTGACCGGCCAGGCCGGGTTCTGAGACACCACCGAACATCAGACGGGAGGCTCGTGGCGGGGTCCGCCACGAGCCTCCCGTCCGCCCCCCGCACACGCAAGAAGAGGACTGACGTGACCGACCCCAGCACCGCACCCATCGCCCTGATCACCGGCGCGTCGCGCGGCATCGGCCGCCTGCTCGCGCAGAAGCTCGGTGCGCGCGGCGTGACCGTGGTCATCAACTACAAGAAGAACGCCGACCTGGCCGAGGAGTCGCTCGCCGACGTCCGCGCCGCCGGTGGCGACGGCATCACGGTGCAGGCGGACATCGAGGACCCGGCGTCGCTCGACGCCATGTTCGACCTGGTGCGGGACACCTACGGCCGCCTCGACATGTTCGTCGCGAACGCCGCTGCCAGCGCCTTCAAGCCCGTCGCGGACCTGAAGCTGCACCACCTCGACCGCAGCTACGCCACGAACGCCCGCTCCTTCGTGCTCGGTGCCCAGCGTGCCGCGGAGCTGATGGACCGCGGCGGCCGCATCGTCGTCGTCACCTCGTACGGGTCGCTGCGCGCGTTCCCGACGTACGCGGCCCTCGGTGCCGCGAAGGCCATGACCGAGTCGTACATGCAGTACATGGCGGTGGAGTTCGGCCCGCGCCAGATCACCGTGAACGCGGTGAACGGCGGGCTCATCGACACCGACTCCCTCGACTACTTCTACAACGCGGTGCCCGGCATGGCGCCGATGGAGTCCGTGCTGTCGAAGGTGCCGCTGCAGCGACCGGGCACCGCGGACGACATGGCCGACGCGGTGGACTTCCTGCTCTCCGACAAGGCGTCGTACATCACGGGGCAGATCCTGTCCGTCGACGGCGGCATCACCGTCGTCGCGCCGCCGTTCTGGTCGGACACGACCTCGCCGCTGCGGGACGCCGTCCTGCCCGGAGACGACGCCGACGGTCCGAAGGGCCCGTCCGTCATGGGCGACGTCGGGGAGTAGTCGTGACCCTCGCCGCTCCCGACACCGCCGTCGCCACGGTCGCGTCCGCGTGGACGCTCGGCCCCCTGCACCTGTCGAACCGGGTGGTCATGGGGTCGATGCACACCGGGCTCGAGGTCCACGACGACGGCGGTGTCGGCATGGCGGCGTTCTACCGTGAACGCGCCGCCGGGGGAGCAGCCTGCATCATCACCGGCGGCATCGCGGTCAGCGACGAGGCCCGCGGCGGCCCCGACTTCGCCGTGTTCGGCGTGGACGGTGCCGACGAGCGGTTCCGGGTGGCGGTCGACGCCGTGCACGAGGAGGGCGGCACGATCCTCGCGCAGCTCTTCCACGCGGGGCGGTACGCGCTCGTGGGCGGCATGGTCGACCGGCACGGTGCCCCCCAGCGGGCCGTCGCACCGTCCGGTCTGCCCTGGGCGGCTGCGCGGGGCGTGGTGCCGACCGAGCTCACCGCAGAGGAGGTCGAGGGGACGATCGAGGACTTCGCGGCCGCGGCGCGCTCCGCCCGCGACATCGGCTTCGACGGCGTCGAGATCATGGCGTCCGAGGGCTACCTCATCAACCAGTTCCACTCGCCGCTGACCAACCTCCGCGACGACGCCTGGGGCGGGTCGCCCGAGCGCCGTCGGCGGTTCCCGGTGGCCGTCGTCCGGGCCGTGCGAGCCGCCGTGCCCGACCTGGCCGTCACGATCCGGTTGTCCGGTGCCGACCTGATGCCCGGGTCCTCGACCCCGGAGGACGTGGACGCCCTGGTGCACGACCTGCTGCCGCTCGGCCTCGACGGCATCTCGGTCGGCATCGGCTGGCACGAGTCCCGCACCCCCACCGTCCAGGCCGCGGTGCCGCACGGGGCGTGGCTGTCCTACGCGCGGCGCATCGCCCGGGTGGTCCGCGCGTCGTCGTACCCGGACGTGCGGGTCATCGCCTCGAACCGGATGACGGACCTCCGTGACGGTGAGGCGGTGCTCGCCGACGGGCTCATCGACGCCGTGGCCCTGGCGCGCCCGTTCCTCGCCGACCCCGAGATCGTGTCCCGCTCGCTCGCGGGCCGGTTCGCCCTGGTGAACACGTGCATCGGCTGCAACCAGGCCTGCCTCGACCGCTCCATCGTCGGCCAGCCGGTCTCCTGCCTGGTCAACCCCCGCGCCGCACGGGAGGTCGCCTTCCCGCTCCGCCCGACGACCGAGCCCAAGCGCGTCGACGTCGTCGGCGGGGGACCGGCCGGCATGGCTGCCGCCGTCGATGCCGCACGTCGTGGCCACCGGGTGACGCTCTGGGAGGCCGCCGACCATCTCGGCGGCCAGTTCGGGCTCGCCGCCGTCATCCCGGGGAAAGAGGACTACGCCGGACCCGTCCGGGCCGCTCGCGCCGAGCTCGACGAGCGCGGTGCGACCGTGCACCTCGGCCGCCGGGCCACCGCCGCGGACCTCCTCGAGAGCGACGCCGTCGTGCTCGCCCCCGGGGTCCTGCCGCGCGTGGTGGACGTCCCGGGCGCCGACCTGCCGCACGTCGTGTCGTACGAGCGGGCGCTGACCGAGGGCGTCCCCGCGGGCACGGTCGCCGTCATCGGTGGGGGCGGCATCGGCGTCGACACCGCGGCCTTCCTGACCGAGTCGCCGGACGAGTCCGTGCGCGCGGGGGAGTTCGCCGCCCGCTGGGACCTCTCGGTGGCCCGGGACGTCGTCGGGGACCTGCCACAGCGGGAGCCGGCTGCGAAGCGGACGATCCGCCCCGGGGACCAGGTCACCGTGCTCCGACGCACCGGCAAGTTCGGCCAGGGCGTCGGCCTGACGTCCCGGTGGGTCGCACTCGGTCGTCTCCGCGACGCGGGCGTGCGGATGGTCGGCGGCGTGCAGGAGTACCTGCGCATCGAGCCGGGCACGCTGTGGATCCGCGACGAGGACGGCGAGGAACGGGCCGTCCCGGCGGACCACGTCGTCATCTGTGCCGGCCAGGAGAGCGCGATCGGCGCGGACGGTGACGACCCCACCGGACTGGTGTCGGGCCTCCAGGACGCCGGCGTGCCGTTCGCCCTCGTCGGCGGCGCACGCGACGCCCGCAGCGTCGACGCCGTCCGCGCGACGACCGAGGCGCTGGAGGCCGTGCGGTCCCTCGCGCCGTGACGGCGCGTCCTGGCTCGCTTCTCGCTCGGAAACCTGCAAGAATGAACGGTCGAAACGTGTCCGCTCGACCCTCTATCCAGCGGATCACCTATCTCTCGAGCTTCCACCGTGTGTGCCCCCACGCCCGCGGTTCCGGTTCAACCACAACAACACGCAACAGGAGCATTTGTGGCTGTCAAGATCCGTCTCAAGCGTCTCGGTAAGATCCGGGCGCCGTACTACCGTGTCGTCGTCGCCGACTCGCGCACCAAGCGCGACGGTCGCGTCATCGAGGAGATCGGTCAGTACCACCCGACCGAGGAGCCCTCGGTCATCAAGATCGAGTCGGAGCGCGCGCTCTACTGGCTCGGCGTCGGCGCACAGCCGACCGAGCAGGTCGCCGCACTCCTCAAGCTCACCGGTGACTGGGCCAAGTTCAAGGGCGAGGCCGACACCACCTCCAAGGTGAAGGTCGCCGAGCCGAAGCAGCCCTTCACGGTCGACTCGACCAAGAAGGCCGTCCTCAAGCCGAAGGCGGAGAAGAAGGCCCCGGCCGCTCCCGCCGAGTCGGCCGACGACGCAGAGACAACCGAGGCGTAACGACCTTGCTCGAATCTGCGCTGACGCACCTCGTCAAGGGGATCGTCGATCACCCTGACGACGTGCGCGTCGCCAGCTCCACCTCCGCGCGGGGCGAGGTCCTCGAGGTGCACGTGCACCCCGAGGACCTCGGCCGCGTGATCGGACGCGCCGGTCGGACCGCCAAGGCGCTCCGCACCCTCGTCACGGCTCTGGCCGATGGCAAGCGGGTGCGGGTCGACGTGGTCGACTCCGATTCCTGACGAGGCGACCCAGGTCCGGGTGGGTCGCATCACCAAGGCGCACGGGCTCAAGGGCGGTCTCAAGCTCGAGCTCTACACCGACGACCCGGATCGTCGGTTCACGCACGGAGCGGTCTTCACGCTCCAGGTCCCCGAGGACTCTCCCTGGTCGGGCAAGACGCTCGCCATCGACGAACTCCGCTGGTACAACGGCCACCCGGTCGCCTTTTTCGAGGGCATCACGGACCGTTCCGGCGCCGAGACCCTCGCACGGGCCATCCTCTGGGTCGACCAGGACCCCGACGAGGAGACCGGTGAGGACGACGCCTGGTACGACCACCAGCTGGTCGGCCTCCGTGTCCTCCGTGACGGCGTCCAGGTCGGCACGGTCGCCCGCGTCGACCACATGCCGGCGCAGGACCTGCTCGCGGTCGACACCGCTGACCGCGGCGAGGTCCTCGTGCCCTTCGTCTCCGCGATCGTCCCGGCGGTCGACATCGCCGCAGGCACCGTCACGGTGACCCCGCCGACCGGCCTCTTCGAGGACCCGGTCGCCGAGATGGCGACGCCCGAGCCGCCGCCCGCCGTCGCGTCGAGCCCCACGCCCGACGACGAGTCGTAGCGCCGTGCGCATCGACATCGTCACGATCTTCCCGGAGTTCTTCGGCGTCCTCGACGTCTCCCTGCTCGGGAAGGCGCGGCAGGGCGGGCTCCTCGACCTGCACGTGCACGACCTCCGCAGCTGGACCACCGACCGGCACCGCACCGTCGACGACACCCCGTACGGCGGCGGTGCCGGCATGGTGATGAAGCCCGAGCCGTGGGCCCAGGCGCTCGAGGCGGTCCTGCGGTCGGATGGGTCCTCGACGCTCGTCGTCCCGACCCCGGCCGGCACGCCGTTCCGGCAGTCGATCGCCCGGTCGCTCGCGGACCACGACCACCTCGTCTTCGCCTGCGGGCGGTACGAGGGCATCGACGCCCGCGTGTTCGAGTGGGCGGCGTCGCGCTGCTCGGTCGTCGAGCTGTCCCTCGGTGACTACGTGCTGAACGGCGGCGAGGTCGCGGCCATGGCCATGATCGAGGCCGTCGGACGCCTGGTGCCCGGCGTGGTCGGCAACCCCGAGTCGCTCGTCGAGGAGTCCCACGAGGACGGCCTGCTCGAGTACCCCTCGTACACGAAGCCCGCTGCCTGGCGCGAGCACGACGTGCCCGAGGTCCTGCTCTCCGGCCACCACGGGCGCATCGCCGCGTGGCGGCACGAGCAGCAGGTGGAGCGGACGCGGCGCGTCCGACCGGACCTGCTCCCCGAGGCGTAGCGCGCCGGCCCTTCTTCTCTCCTCCGCGGGCAGGTCGGATCGCGCGGAGGAGGTTGAATCGCGCGTGGCGGGTCGGATCTTCCGACCCCCGACGCGCGCTCTCGCTTGCCATCGCACGTGGTGTGGGTGGGACCGTGCGCCGGACTGGAGGCTCGGTGCCAGGCCGCCTCGAGCCTCCCGTCCGTCAGGCGCGCCCGTCTGCGCGCAGGGTGAGGACCTCGGGGCCGGTCTCGGTGACCGCGACGGTGTGCTCGACGTGTGCCGCGCGGGAGCCGTCGACGCTCCTGAGCGTCCAGCCGTCCGCGTCCTGCACGAGCTCGTCCGTGCCCTGCATCAGCCAGGGCTCGATCGCGACGACCAGGCCGGGGCGGAGCTTCAGGCCACGACCGGGCCGGCCGTCGTTCGGGACGTGCGGCTCCCCGTGCATGGTGCGCCCGACCCCGTGACCGCCGAACTGCAGGTTGACGTCGTAGCCGGCGCGGCGCTCGACGGCACCGATCGCGGACGAGACGTCACCGAGCCGGTTGCCCGGTCGCGCTTGAGCGATCCCCGCGGCGAGGGCACGCTCGACCGTGTCGATGAGGCGCTGGTCCTCCTCGCGGGGCGTGCCGACCTGCACGGTCACGGCGGAGTCGGCGACCCAGCCGTCGACGTTCGCGGCGAAGTCGAGGCTGACGAGGTCACCGTCGACGAGCACACGGTGGTGGGGGAGTCCGTGGAGTGCGGCGTCGTTCACGCTCGTGCACAGGTTCCGGCCGAACGGCGAGTTGCCGAACGACGGGTGGTAGTCGACGTAGCAGCTGACGGCGCCGCGGTCGGCGATCATCTGGGCGGCGACCCGGTCGAGGTCGAGGAGGTCCACGCCCACGTCGACCGTGCGGAGCAGCTCGTCGAGGACGTCGGCGACGAACCGACCGGCCACGCGGAGTCCGTCGAGTTCGGTCGGGGTGCGGAGTTCGATCATGGGACCATCCTCCCCGGTTCGCCCGTTGTGCGGCGTACGGGAGCTGTGGCAGTATGGACAGCTGTGCCCTGGCTGGACTCTGCCACGGGGGAGTCGCCGACACCGGGCACACCACTTCGTTCCCACCACCGATCCGCGGCGACCCGTGCGCGTCCGCAGAGAGTGAACTGACTCATGAGCCAACTCCTCGACAACGTCGACGCAGCATCGCTGCGCACCGACGTCCCGGACTTCCGTGCGGGGGACACCGTCAAGGTCCACGTCAACATCATCGAAGGCACGCGCTCGCGTGTCCAGGTGTTCCAGGGCGTCGTCATCGGCCGCCAGGGCCACGGCATCGGCGAGACCTTCAAGGTCCGCAAGGTCAGCTTCCAGGTCGGCGTCGAGCGCTGGTTCCCGGTGCACTCGCCGATCATCGACCACATCGAGATCGTGACCCGCGGTGACGTCCGTCGCGCCAAGCTGTACTACCTGCGCGAACTGCGCGGCAAGGCGGCTCGTCGCAAGATCAAGGAGAAGCGCGACAACTGATCGCCTTCACAGTGAGCGTCGCGAGCCGACGCCACTGACGGCCCCTCGTCCATGTACGGTTGTGCATCGGACGGGGGGCTCTCCCGTTCCCCGGTGCTGTTCCCAGAGCGGTGCCGGACGCTGGTTCCTGACGACGAGGGTGGCATGACCGACACGACCGAGAACGACGGGCGTCGGCCTCGTGCCAGCAAGCAGCGGAACGGTGTGCTCACCTTCCTCCGTGACCTGCTCATCATCTTCGTCGCGGCACTCCTGGTCTCGTTCCTGGTCAAGACCTTCCTGATCCGCTCGTTCTACATCCCGTCCGCGTCGATGCAGAACACGCTGCAGATCGACGACCGGGTCATCGTGAACGAGCTCGTCCCCAAGACCGTGTCGCTCAAGCACGGCGACATCGTCGTCTTCAAGGACCCGGGCGGGTGGCTGACCGGCGCCGAGGTGCCGAGCGTCACGCCCACGTCGCAGCCCGCGCGCTCCATCGACTGGCTGCTGACCCAGGTCGGCCTCGGCACCGGCGACAGCGACGACCACCTCATCAAGCGCGTGATCGGTCTGCCGGGCGACAAGGTCGCCTGCTGCAACGACCTCGGGCAGATGACGGTCAACGGGGTGCCGCTCAAGGAGCCGTACCTGAAGCTCCCCGCCGGTGAGACCCGCGCCTCCGGCACCGACTTCTCGGTGACCGTGCCCAAGGGGACCATCTGGGTGATGGGCGACAACCGCTACGACTCCAAGGACTCCCGCTACAACGGCGACACCCCGTCCAAGGGCTTCGTGCCGCTGTCGGACGTGACCGGCCGGGCCTTCGTGATCTCCTGGCCGACCAGCCGGTGGACGTGGCTCGACGACTACCCGAACGTCTTCGCCGGCGTGGAGGAGAAGCGGCAGTGACCCCGGTCCGTCCGTCCCTGCGCGTGGAGAAGTCGCTCTTCGCCGCCGGGCGCGTGACGGTCATCGGCGTCGACGAGGTCGGTCGTGGCGCCATCGCCGGTCCGGTCGCAGTCGGTGCCGCAGCGGTCACGATCGACGTGCGCCGGGTGCCGCAGGGGCTGGCGGACTCCAAGCTGCTCTCGGCTGCCCGTCGCGCCGAACTCGTGCCGGTGGTGACGCGGTGGGCCCGTACCGCCGTCGGGATGGCGTCGGCCGACTACGTCGACGAGCAGGGGATCGTCCCGGCGCTCGGACTGGCCGGGGCGCGGGCGCTCTCCGCGCTGGCTGACTCCGGCGTGTCCTTCGAGGGCGCCGTGGTCGTGCTGGACGGGTCCTTCGACTGGTTGACCCGTGCGCTGCCGCCCACGCTGGTGGCGACCTCGCCGCTCGAGGTCACCGTGCGCGTCAAGGCCGACCGGGACTGCGCCTCGGTGGCTGCGGCGTCCGTGGTGGCGAAGGTCGAGCGGGACACGCTCATGGTGGCCGCCCACGAGGACGCGCCGCACTACGCCTGGGCGTCGAACAAGGGCTACGGCTCGACGGCGCACTACGACGCCATCCGCGCGGTCGGACCGCACGCGCTGCACCGGAAGAGCTGGTTGCACGCGGCGTCGAGCGTGGCGCTCGACGGCTTCGACGAGCTGGCGGCACCGGTCGCGTGATCCGTCGACGGGCATGGTTCGCTGTGCGCGTCGTCGCGGTGGCGTCTGCGCCGTAGACTGTGGGCGCAATGGATGATGACGAATTCGACGACTACGACCGCGAGGTCGAGCTCGCTCTCTACCGTGAGTACCGCGACGTCGTGTCGCAGTTCCGCTACGTGGTCGAGACCGAGCGCCGGTTCTACCTCGCCAACGAGGTGGAGCTCGCGCGCCGGGACACCGAGCACGACTTCTACTTCGAACTGACGATGACCGACGTGTGGGTCTGGGACGTCTACCGTTCCGATCGATTCGTGAAGTCCGTCCGCGTGCTGACGTTCAAGGACGTCAATGTCGAGGAACTCACCACGCGTGAACTCGAACTGCCGAAGGAACTCGCGCTCGACGAGTAGACGCATTCCAACGTGGTCATCGTGAACCGCCGAGGGAATTGTGCGCAATTCCGGTCCGCCGGATACTGTGGAGGGGATTTCCACCCCCACGCAAGGAGCACGCAATGGCACAGAAGGTCACCGTCCAGCTCGTCGACGATCTCGATGACTCGCCCATCACCGCAGGCGATGGCCGCACCGTCGAATTCGCATTCGACGGCTCCACGTACGAGATCGACCTGTCCAACGACAATGTCGACAAGTTCCGCGACGCGATCTCTGACTACATCGCCGCCGCTCGCAAGGTGAGCGGCCGTCGCACCACCGGCGGAACCGCTGCTCCCAAGGCGGCGCCGAAGCGCGGCAACTCCGAGGAACTCGCAAAGGTCCGGGAATGGGCCAAGGAGAACGGGTACGAGGTCTCCAGCCGCGGCCGCATCTCCACGCAGGTGCAGGAAGCGTACGCCGCAGCGCACTGATCCTCACGTTTCTTCGAGAACCCGGTCGACCGAATGGTCGGCCGGGTTTCTTCGTTCCTCCACAGGTGCGCAATCGTTGTCGTTCTCCACAGATGACCGCGCATCGGAGATCTGCGATCGGAGTTTCCCGACCATCACCGTATGGGAACAGTCACTTTGGGAGCCCGCGGCGAAGCGATCGCCGCCGATTGGCTCGAACGACACGGGTACGAGATCGTCGACCGGAACTGGCGATGTGCGCGGGGGGAGCTCGACATCGTCGCCCGATGCGCCGAGGACCTGGTCTTCGTCGAGGTCAAGACCCGGGCGGGGGCCTCGACCGGACACCCGCTCGAAGCCGTCACGCCGCAGAAGCTCACGCGCCTCCGACGGCTCGTGCCGGCGTGGTTCGCCGCGCACCCGGGCCACTCGGCGCGGGCGATCCGCATCGACGCGATCGCGGTGCACGTGCTGGGTGACCGATCGGTGGTCGAGCACGTGGAGGCCGTCGCGTGACGGACATCGGGCGGGCGTCGGCCGTCGCGCTCCTCGGGGTCATCGGGCGGCTGGTCGAGGTGGAGGCCCACCTCACCAGCCAGTTGCCCGCGTTCAGCATCATCGGTCTGCCGGACACGTCCCTCGGCGAAGCGCGCGAACGGGTGCGGTCGGCTGCGGCCAACGCGGGGTGCCCGCTGCCCGCCCGCCGGATCACGGTGAACCTGACGCCCGCGGCGATCCCCAAGCGCGGGTCGGGCTTCGACCTCGCGATCGCGATGGCGGTGCTCGCCGCTGCCGGCAGTGCGCCTCGGGCCTCCGCACGGGTCGCGTACGTCGGTGAGCTCGGGCTCGACGGGCGGGTCCGTCCGGTGCCGGGGGTGATCCCGATGACGGTCGCAGCCCGTGACGCCGGCATCGAGCGGGTCGTCGTCCCCGTCGGCAACCTGGAGGAGGCACGGGTGGTGCCCGGCGTCACGGTGCACGGCGTCGACTCGCTCCGCGGTGCCGCCATCGACGCGGGCGCCCTCCTGCCACCGGTCGACGTGCAGGCGGTGCTCACGGACCTGCCGCCCGAACGGCCGCAGCGCGCCGTCGACCTCGCCGAGGTCGTGGGCAACGAGGTCGGGGTCCACGCGATGATCGTCGCCGCGGCCGGTGGGCACCACGCGCTGCTGCTCGGACCGCCGGGTGCCGGCAAGACGATGCTCGCCGAACGGCTCCCGGGGCTGCTGCCGGACCTCGACTCCGAGGCGGCGCTCGAGGTCGCTGCGGTCCGGTCGGTCGCCGGACTCGGGGCCCGGTCGTGGACACCGCGGCCGCCGTGGGAGGCCCCGCACCATTCGGCGTCGGCGGTCGCGCTCATCGGCGGTGGTTCCGGGACGATCCGGCCGGGTGCCGTGTCCCGCGCCACCCGCGGTGTGCTGTTCCTCGACGAGGCGCCGGAGTTCCCCCGCGCCGTGCTCGACGCGCTGCGGCAGCCGCTCGAGTCCGGACGGATCACGGTGCACCGCGCCGCCGGTGCCGCCGAGTTCCCGGCACGGTGCCAGGTCGTCCTCGCCGCGAACCCCTGTCCGTGCGGGAACGCCGGTGCCCTGCCCGGGTCCGGTGCGCCGCCCTGCGACTGCGCGCCGATGACGATGCGGCGGTACATGGGACGGTTGTCCGGGCCGCTGCTCGACCGCATCGACATCCGCGTGCAGGTCCAACGGGTGACCACGGGTGCGATCCGACGAGCGGCGGGGACCACGCCGACGACCGCTGAGGCCCGGTCGCTCGTCACCGCGGCGCGGGCCCGCATGCGCTCGCGACTCGAGGGCACGGGATGGACCACGAACACCGAGGTCGCGGGGAGCTGGCTCCGTGGAGCCGGGCGCGCGGAAGCCGGGTCGACGAAGGACCTCGACCGGGCACTCGACCTCGGCACGCTCACCATGCGCGGGTGGGACCGGGTGATGCGGCTCGCGTGGACGTTGGCCGACCTCGGCGGGATCGACCTCCCCGGCGAGCCGCAGGTCCGCGCCGCGATCGGCCTCCGGAGCGCGCTGTGAACGGGCTCGGCGGCGATGCTGGGCAGCCGGTGGACCTCGGGGAGGTGCACGAGGGGCCGGTCGACACCGAGGACGCCCTCGCCCGGGTCGCGTGGAGCTCGCTCGTGGAGCCGGGGGACTCCACCGCGGGGGTCCTCGTCGAGGCACTCGGGGCTGCCCGTGCGCTCGGCCTCGTGCTCGAGGCCGTGCAGCGCGACGTGGCCGTGCTCGTCCGTGCGTGCCTCGACGCAGGCGTCGTCGGCCCCGGGGAGGTCACGGCGTTCGAGACCGCGCTCGTGGCGGCACTCGCTCGATGGCGCCCGAGGGCCCACACGACCGACGTCGCGGCGGTGGTGGCGGCTGCCCGGCGGGTCGGTGGCGCGCTGTTGGTGCCCGGGGACGCGGACTGGCCCGAGCGTCTGAGCGACCTCGGTGCGCACGCCCCGCTCGTGCTCTGGGGGCGCGGTCGGCTCCGTGGTCCGGCGGCGGCGTTGCGACGCCCGTGCCTGTCGGTCGTCGGCAGCCGCGCGAACACGCTCGCCGGAGCCGAGGCCACGGCGGAGATCACCTCGGCGGCCGCCGATGCCGGTTGCTCGGTCATCAGTGGTGGGGCGTACGGCATCGACGCCGTGGCACACCGGGTCGCGATCGCCGCTGGCACGCCGACCGTCGCGGTGCTCGCAGGTGGAATCGATCAGCTCTACCCCGCCGGACACGTCGAGCTCCTCCGGACCGTCGGCCACCAGGGGCTGCTGCTCGCCGAGTCACCACCGGGGACACGTCCCACGCGGTGGCGGTTCCTCGCCCGCAACCGCCTGATCGCGGCGCTCGGGCACGCGACCGTCGTGGTGGAGGCCGGCGCTCGGTCCGGGGCGCTGAACACCGCGCACCACGCGGCGCAGCTCGGGCGACCGGTTCTGGCCGTGCCGGGCGCGTTCTCGTCCCCGGCGTCCTTCGGGTGCCACCGGCTCGTCGCACAGGGCCGGGCGCAGCTCGCGGTCCAGCCGGACGACCCGGTGCGCGCGGCACTCGAGGCCGCCGGGGGACCATCGGCGCAACTCGAGGACGCGGTGCCGCTGCGCTCGGCATCGGAGGACCCGGAGGTGGTCAGGGCCGTGGACGCCCTCGGACGCCGTCCTGCGCCCGTGACGGAGGTCGCTCGGCGGTCCGGCCTCTCTGTCTCGGCGGCCACGGACGCGCTGGCACTGGCCGAACTGCAGGGACTCGTCGTTCGGCGACCGGACGGATGGGCAGTGCGCTGATGCCACCGTGCCTAGGGTTGGGGCATGGACGGTCGTGGCGGGTCACTCGGTGGCGCTGTCACGGCGTTCCTCGGCGATGCGCTGCACGTCCGGGGGCTGAGCGAACAGACGGTGCGGGCGTACCGCGGCGACCTCGAGGACCTCCTGCGGTTCACCACGGCCCGCGGGCTCGGCGACGTGCAGGACCTGTCGCTCGAGGTCCTGCGGGACTGGCTCTGGGAGTCGAACGAGCGTGGTCTCGCCCGGTCGAGCATCGCGCGGCGGTCGTCGTCCGTCCGGGCCTTCACCCGCTGGGGGAGCGAGAACGGCGTCCTGCCGAACGACCCCGGTGTCCGGCTTCGAGCTCCGAAGGGTGCCTCGCACCTGCCGAGGGTGGTCTCTGCCGACCAGGTCCGGGAGCTGCTCGACGGACTCGCCGGCCGCGCGAGCGGTGACGACCCGGTGGCGTTGCGGGACCTCGCCCTCGTCGAGCTCCTGTACGCCGCGGCGATCCGCGTCAGCGAGCTCGTCGGCATCGACGTCACCGCCGTGGATCGTGGGCGCCTGACCGTGCGGGTGCTCGGGAAGGGCGGCAAGGAACGGGTCGTGCCGTTCGGCGTGCCGGCGCAGGACGCGATCGAGGCCTGGCTCGCGCGCGGCCGTCCGGTGCTCGCCGCCCGTGCAGCGGGGACGACGTCGCCGGCGCTGTTCCTCGGCGACCGGGGTGGGCGTCTCGGAGTCCGGAGCGCCTACCGCGTGGTCGCGCGGCTGCTGCAGGACCTGCCGGGCGAGGGCCCGAGCGGCCCACACACCTTCCGGCACACCGCGGCGACGCACCTGCTGGACGGGGGAGCGGACCTCCGCGCGGTGCAGGAGCTCCTCGGGCACGCGAGCCTCGGCACGACGCAGATCTACACGCACGTGTCCTCGGCGCGGCTCCGCGAGGTCTACCGCACGGCGCACCCCCGCGCCTGACCCCGACGGTCCTGCCGTGTGCGGACCCGCTGCAGGGTCACCCTGGCCACGCGGACTCGGGGAGCAACACCGGCCACGCGGCCGCGGGCAGGTAGGGCGTCGGGTCGACGTAGCGGCCGTCGAGCCTCGCGCCGAGGTGGAGGCACGGCTCGGCGGCAGAGCAGTGCCCGACGGCCACGAGTCCCACGGGGTCGCCCTGCCCGACGACGTCACCTCGCGCGACCGAGGGCTGCACGGAGTCCAGCGTGCTCACGAGTCCGCCGCCGTGGTCGATCGTCACGACGGGCCTGCCGCCGACGGGCCCGGCGAACGTCACGACACCGTCCTCGACCGCGACCGCGGTGGTCCCGAGCGGCGCAGCGACGTCGATGCCACGATGCCCGGCCGCGTAGTCATCGGCGGGAGGCTCCCACGGCCGTTCGACCACGCGGGACCCGGTCGGCCACACCCACCGGGGAGCGGTGGCAGGAGCCGTCGCCGGATCAGGGGCAGGAGCAGGGTCGGGTGTCGGCGCGACCACGAGCCCGAGCAGGGCGAGCACCAGGGTGAGACGGATCATCGGGCCAATGTGGCGGTCGGGACGCGATCGGTGGCGGGCGAGGGTGGATCTGTGGAGGGTGGGGCGAGCCTCCCGGCTGTGGTGCAGCGGAGGACGCGCTCGCCGAGCCGCTGCGCGACACCATCGACGTCGTACGACAGCGACCTCGTCGTTCCGGGTCGAGAACCCCCGACCCGCACCCACACGAACCTGGTTATGACCACCAGCCGCTCGGGGAGTATCGTCGAGGCCGCTCCGGACCACGCAACGCCGCCCGGCCGGCGAACCAGTCGACCGCCGGGGCACCGTGCACCATCCCGCACGGCGGCAGAACCCAGGAGCATCGTGTCGAACACAGCAACCGGGCACGGAGAAGACCGTGCGTTCAAGGGGAAGGTGACCCTCTTCGCCATCGCGGCGGCTGTGGGTGGCTTCCTCTTCGGATTCGACTCGTCCGTAATCAACGGCGCCGTCGAGGCCATCAAGGGCGAGTTCGACCTGTCCGAGGGCGCCAGCGGCTTCGCGGTCGCCTCGGCGCTCATCGGGTGTGCGTTCGGCGCCTACTTCGCCGGCCGTCTCGCTGACCGCTGGGGCCGCACCCGGGTGATGTTCTGGGCAGCCGTGCTGTTCTTCGTCTCCTCGATCGGGTCGGGCTTCGCGTTCGCCACGTGGGACTTCGTCCTGTGGCGCCTCATCGGCGGTCTCGGCATCGGCACCGCGTCGGTCATCGCCCCCGCCTACATCTCCGAGGTCTCCCCGAAGGCGATCCGTGGGCGGCTGGCCTCGTTCCAGCAGCTCGCGATCACGCTCGGCATCTTCGCCGCCCTGCTCTCCGACCAGTTCTTCGCGGTCACGGCGGGCAGCGCCTCGGCCGAGGTCGCCGGGCTCCCCGCGTGGCGCTGGATGTTCCTGGTCGGCGTGATCCCGTCGGTCGTCTACGGCATCCTGGCGATCACGCTGCCGGAGTCGCCGCGCTACCTGCTCACGAAGGGCCGCAAGGACGACGCCCGCGAGGTCATGACGAAGATCGTCCCGCGCGACACGGTGAACACGAGCCTGGAGGAGATCCAGGACGGCATCGAGAAGGAGGCCAACGAGAAGAAGGGCTCCATCCGCGGCAACCGCTTCGGCCTGCAGCCCATCGTCTGGGTCGGCATCATCCTGGCCGTGCTGCAGCAGTTCGTCGGCATCAACGTGATCTTCTACTACTCGACCACCCTCTGGCAGGCCGTCGGGTTCAAGGAGAGCCAGTCGTTCCTCATCTCCACGATCACCTCGGTGGTCAACGTCGCGGTGACGTTCATCGCGATCTTCCTGGTGGACAAGGTCGGTCGCAAGCCGCTCCTGGTCGCCGGTTCCGCGGGCATGTTCGTCTCGCTCGCCATGGTCGCGATCGCGTTCTCGCAGGCCGACATCGTCAACGGCGAGCCGAGCCTGCCGGGCGCGTGGGGCATCATCGCGCTGATCTTCGCGAACCTCTTCGTCGTGTCGTTCGGCGCCACCTGGGGTCCGCTCATGTGGGTGCTCCTCGGCGAGATGTTCCCGAACCGCATCCGTGCGACCGCGCTCGGCATCGGGTCGGCCGCCAACTGGGTCGCGAACTTCATCGTCACGATCTCGTTCCCGGTCCTGTCGGGCTTCAACCTCACCGTCACGTACGGCATCTACGCGCTGTTCGCCCTCATCTCGTTCTTCTTCGTCATCGCGAAGATCCCCGAGACCAAGGGCCGCTCGCTCGAGGAGATGGGCATCTCCGCCGAGGGGGAGACGACGGCCGCCAAGGCCTAGTCACCAGAGCCTGGAGGCACGGTGCGGGCCCGACCCGCACCGTGCCTCCTTTCTGTTAGCATTTCCCCAGCAGCGCGCCGTGGCGCGCTGACTTCGCGTGTCCACGCAACACACCCGGTCATCGGTCCCGCTCTCACGAGCGGGCGGTCGCGTGTCAGGGCACCAGGGACCTCGGCCTCCGGCCGTGGTCGACACAACCGCACCAGGTGCACGGTCATGCCGTGCGCCGAGAACACAGAAGGAGGACGGCACATGGCCGTCGTCACCATCCGCCAGCTGCTCGACAGCGGCGTCCACTTCGGACACCAGACCCGTCGGTGGAACCCGAAGGTGAAGCGATTCATCCTCGCCGAGCGCTCGGGCATCCACATCATCGACCTCCAGCAGTCGCTGGCGTTCATCGACCGCGCGTACGACTTCGTCAAGGAGACGGTCTCGCACGGTGGCACGATCCTCTTCGTCGGCACCAAGAAGCAGGCGCAGGGTTCCATCGCCGAGCAGGCGACCCGCGTCGGCCAGCCGTACGTCAACCAGCGTTGGCTCGGCGGTCTGCTCACGAACTTCCAGACGGTGTCCAAGCGCCTCGCGCGCATGAAGGAGCTCGAGGAGCTCGACTTCGACGACACCACGAAGGGCTTCACGAAGAAGGAGCTCCTCATCAAGAAGCGCGAGCTGGACAAGCTCCACAAGACCCTCGGCGGCATCCGCAACCTCACGCGGACCCCGAGCGCGCTCTGGATCGTCGACACCAAGAAGGAGCACCTCGCCGTCGACGAGGCGCAGAAGCTCGGGATCCCGGTCATCGGCATCCTCGACACCAACTGCGACCCCGACGAGATCACGTACCCGATCCCGGGCAACGACGACGCGATCCGCTCCGTCGGCCTGCTGACCCGCATCATCGCGGACGCCGCAGCCGAGGGCCTCAAGACCCGCCACAACGGTGGCGACGACGACGAGGCCACCGAGCCGCTCGCCGAGTGGGAGCAGGAGCTCCTCGGTGGCGACAGCGCGACGCCGGCCGCCGACGCCGCCCCCGAGGGCAGCACGGTCGAGGAGAACAACGCGGACGCGCAGGTCGCGGACAAGGAGATCGGCGAGCCGATCCCCGACGCAGCGAAGAACGCCGAGCCCACCGCCGAGGCCGCGGCCGCAGCGGAGACCACCCCCGCCGAGTGAGTGTCCGAGGGCGCCGGGCCACACGGCCCGGCGCCCTCGACTCCGCTCGATCCCCACACACGCACAGTCCAGAAAGGACGCCAGCCAATGGCAAACTTCACCGCACAGGACGTGAAGAAGCTCCGCGAGGACCTCGGGGCCGGCATGATGGACGCGAAGAACGCGCTCGTCGAGGCCGACGGCGACTACGACAAGGCCGTCGAGCTGCTCCGCATCAAGGGTGCCAAGGCCGTCGCCAAGCGCGATGACCGTGCCACCTCCGAGGGCGTCGTCGTCGCGACCGCCGACAACGGTGCCGCCACCGTCGTCGAGCTGGCCAGCGAGACCGACTTCGTCGCGAAGAACGAGAAGTTCACCACCCTCGCTGACAAGGTCCTCGCCGCGGTCGCCGCTGCGGGCGCCACCGACGTCGCGTCGGCCAACCAGGCCCCGCTCGACGGCAAGACCGTCCTCGACGTCGTCAACGAGAACGCCGCAGCGCTCGGCGAGAAGCTCGAGGTCCGCACGGTCCGCCGTGTCGAGGGCTCCTCCTTCGAGATCTACCTGCACAAGACGAGCCAGGACCTGCCGCCGCAGATCGCCGTCGTCGTGGCCTACGAGGGCGACAACGCCGCCGAGGCCCGTTCGATCGCGCAGCACGTCGCGTTCGCGAACCCGACGTACCTGACGCGCGACGAGGTCCCGGCCGACGAGATCGCCAAGGAGCGCGCCACCGTCGAGGCGATCACGCGCGAGGAGGGCAAGCCCGAGGCCGCCCTCCCGAAGATCGTCGAGGGTCGGGTGAACGCCTACATCAAGCAGGTGTCGCTCCTCGACCAGGACTACGCGAAGGACAACAAGATCTCCGTCGCGAAGGCCGCCAGCAACGCCGGCATCACGATCCAGGGCTTCGCCCGCGTCAAGGTCGGCGCGTAACGAACCCGTGACGGGGCCAGGAACCACATCGGTTCCTGGCCCCGTTTCTGCGCGCTGCGGCGCGTGAGGCGGCCTGGAGGCTCCACCTGCCTCCGCCGGACCGGCTGCGGCCGGGTAGATTCCCACGAGACATTCGACGAAGGGTGCGACACATGACCGACGAGACGACCGGACGCCGACGGGTCCTGCTGAAGCTCTCCGGAGAGGCGTTCGGCGCCGGCTCCCTGGGGGTCAACCCCGACGTCATCGCCACCATCGCGAAGCAGATCGCCGATGCCGCGCGCGAGGTCGAGGTCGCGATCGTCGTCGGCGGGGGCAACTTCTTCCGCGGGGCAGAGCTCTCGCAGCGCGGCATGGACCGCGGGCGCGCCGACTACATGGGCATGCTCGGGACCGTCATGAACGCCCTGGCGCTGCAGGACTTCCTCGAGCAGGCCGGTGCCGCCACCCGCGTCCAGTCCGCGATCAGCATGACCCAGGTCGCCGAGCCGTACATCCCGCGGCGCGCCGAGCGGCACCTCGAGAAGGGCCGGGTCGTCATCTTCGGCGCCGGTGCCGGACTGCCCTACTTCTCCACCGACACCGTCGCGGCGCAGCGTGCGCTCGAGATCGGCGCGACGGAGGTCCTCGTCGCCAAGAACGGCGTCGATGGCGTGTACTCCGCCGACCCGAAGAAGGACCCGACCGCCGAGAAGCTGCACCACGTGACGTACCAGGACGCCCTGCTGCAGGGACTCAAGGTCGTCGACGCCACCGCGTTCTCGCTCTGCATGGACAACGGCATGCCGATGCACGTCTTCGGCATGGAGGGCGAGGGCAACGTCGCTGCCGCCATCCGGGGCGAGCGCATCGGCACCGTGGTCAGCAACTGACCCGAGCGCCTGACTAGACTCGACGACGTACCGAAGGAGAACCACCGTGATCAGTGATGTCATGACCGACGCGACCGCGAAGATGGCGAAGGCCGTCGAGGTCGCCAAGGACGACTTCGCCACCGTCCGAACCGGGCGCATCAACGCCGCGCTCTTCCAGAAGATCCCGGTCGACTACTACGGCTCGCCGACGCCGCTCGCGCAGCTGGCGTCCCTCCAGACGCCGGAGGCCCGCACGCTCATCGTGACGCCCTACGACAAGACGGCGCTGAAGGAGATCGAGCGGGCCATCGCGACCTTCCCGAACCTCGGTGCCAGCCCGACGAACGACGGCGAGATCGTCCGCGTGACGATCCCGGAGCTCACCCAGGACCGCCGCAAGGAGTTCGTGAAGCTCGTGCGCGGCAAGGGCGAGGACCACAAGGTCGTCATCCGCAACATCCGCCGCAAGGCCAAGGACGACCTCGAGTCCCTCAAGGGGGAGGTCTCGGACGACGACATCGCCCGCGGCGACAAGGACCTCGACGCCCTGACGAAGAAGCACGTCGACCTGATCGACGAGTCGCTGAAGAAGAAGGAAGCCGAACTCCTCGAGGTCTGATGCGGCGTCACGACGAGGGCGCCGACCGCCCGACAGCAGATGACCCCCGCCCGCCGGCGAAGGGCCTCCGGCAGGACTTCGATGCCAGGGCCCGCGCCGCGCGGACGGACTTCGAGGCCCAGCTCCGGCAGCGCCGTGCGTCGTTCGATGCGCGCCGTGCGTCCTTCGACGCCCGGAACGAGGCCCTGACCGCTCGCACCGGGCGGAATCTCCCCGCCGCGATCGCCATCGCCCTGGCCTTCGCTGTGGTGATGCTCGGGTCGCTGCTGCTCTGGACCCCGTCCTTCATGGTGGTCGCCGCGTTCCTCCTCGGCTTCGGCGTGTGGGAGCTCGCGGGGGCGATGCGCTTCGCCGGACGAGACGTCCCGCGCATCCCGAGTGTCGCCACGGCAGTCGCGATGGTGCCCGCGGCGTTCCTCGGCGGGCAGGTCCAGGCCCTCTTCACGATCCTCGGCGGCATCGTCGTCATCTCCGTGTGGCGCCTGGTCGAGGTCGCCGTCGCGCGTCCACGGCCGTCCACGGGCAACGTCGTCCGTGACCTCACCAACGGTCTGTTCGTCCAGGCCTACGTCACGCTCCTCGGCGCGTGCGTGGTGCTCCTCTCGACGCTCGAGCGCGGCAACTTCTGGGTGGTCGGCTTCATCCTCGTCGTCGTCGCGGTCGACACCGGTGCCTATGCCACCGGGCTCAACCTCGGCAAGCACCCGATGGCCCCGCGGATCAGCCCGAAGAAGACGTGGGAGGGCTTCGCCGGGTCCGTCGCGGCCAGCATCGTCGTCGGCATCCTGGTGTCCTGGCTGATGCTCGACATGCCGTGGTGGTTCGGCATCATCCTCGGCGTCCTGATCTCCGGATCGGCCACGCTCGGCGACCTGACCGAGTCGATGATCAAGCGCGACCTCGGCATCAAGGACATCTCGTCGTTCCTGCCGGGCCACGGCGGGCTGCTCGACCGGATCGACAGCATCCTGCCGTCAGCGGCGGTCGGCTACGTGCTGTACCTCATCGTCAACCACTGACCCCGCTCCGACGGCAGCGGCCCCCGAGCCCGCGCGTCCAGCCGGTCCCAGGGTGGTGTGCTGGCAGAATGTCGCCGTGCCCACGACGTTCCCGACAACTCCCCGCTCGGTCCTCGGCTACGACGTCGACGAGGTCGACCGTTTCCTCGAGGACGCCCGCCGCGCCTACACCGCGAACGACAGCGCCCCGGGGCTCGAGGCAGCGAAGATCCGAGCGACCGCCTTCTCGATGAAGAAGGGCGGGTACTCCACGCAGCACGTGGACGCCGCGCTCGAGCGGCTCGAGGACGCGTTCGCCGCTCGGGAGCGCGAGCGCGAGATCGCCGACGTCGGGCAGAAGACCTGGTACGCCGACGCCCGCACGAAGGCGTCCGACGTCGTCGAGCGCCTCGACCGTCCCGACGGCCAGCGCTTCCACCGCGTGAACGTCCTGGCCACCGGGTACCACCCGAAGGACGTCGACGCGTTCGCGAAGCGGCTCGGGGGCTACTTCCGCGAGGGCAAGCCGCTGAGCCTGACCGAGGTCCGCTCCATCGTGTTCCGGCCCAAGCACGGCGGGTACCGCGAGGCCCAGGTCGACGCGCTGCTCGACGCCGTCGTCGAGGTCATGCTCGCCGTCCGCTGACCCGCAAGCGACGCGCTGGTGCCAGGTGCTTCGCTTTCCGTGATCGTTCCGTTATCCTGGTCAGACTCATGGGCAGGCACACGGCAGACCTCAGCTCCGACCGCGCATCCCGGCAGCACCTCGACGACCACGTCGTCAGCGAGCGCCGCGCGGCACTGAACCGAACCCGCACAGCGGAGACCCCGGTGCAGTCGGTGGCCCCGACTGCGGCGACTCCAGCGCCGCAGGGTCAGGCACCCGCGCCCGTCGCGCCGAAGTCGGTGGCGGCCAACCGCGTCAGCCCGGCGACGCCCTCGGACCCTCGCGTGGTCAAGCAGCGCCGCGGTGCGCTCGCCCGTACGAGCCCGAAGAACCGCATCGCCCCGCAGGCGCGTCGCACCTCATCGGACGCCGCGCTCAACGGCTTCATGCGTCGTCGCTCCAACGTGCCGGCGCTCTCCTTCTTCGCCGTCGCGCTGCTGGCGTGTGGCTCGCTGTTCAACCCGCTGCAGGCCGACGTCGCCCAGGCTGCCGTCGACACCCCGGTGCTCACCAAGGCACCCGCGGCGCCGCAGCAGTTCAGCGCGCACGGCACCTACGCCGACTTCGACGTCACCCGTGACGGCTACGAGATCATCAAGCCCGTGCCGAAGAAGGTCGTCAAGCCGGCACCGGTCGTGACCGCCACGGACACCACCACCACGACGACCGGGGCAGCGAAGCCCGCGTCCGCTGCTGCCGTCACCCCGTCGAACAGCATCGCCGCCGTCGCCGCGACCCCCGACCCGGGCAGCGCCCAGGCCATCGCGCTCCAGCTCGTCACCGCGCGCGGCTGGGGCAACGACCAGTACAGCTGCCTCGTCTCCCTGTGGAACAAGGAGTCGGGCTGGCGCGTCAACGCCTACAACCCGAGTGGCGCCTACGGCATCCCGCAGGCCCTGCCCGGCAGCAAGATGGCGACCGCCGGCGCCGACTGGCAGACGAACCCGGCCACGCAGATCACCTGGGGCCTGAACTACATCTCCGGCGTCTACGGCACCCCGTGCGGCGCCTGGGGTCACAGCCAGTCCTTCAACTGGTACTGATCGGCAGCCCCCACCAGTGCCGCGCAGCAACCGGCCGCGGCGACCGAAGGGTCGAGCCGACGCCGCTCGGGTCGAGGACGTCGAGGAGCCCTTCGGTCTCGACCGCCTCATGAGCGGCTGGAAGCGGACCGAGGTCCGACGCGGTCGTGAGTACGCCGTGCAGCCGATCTCGGCCGCGTCCGCGCAGAAGGAGTACCTCTGCCCGGGCTGCGGCCTGACGATCGAGCCGGGCGTCGCGCACGTGGTGGTCTGGCGCGCCGACGGCGTCCTCGGGGACGCGGCCGACCTGGCATCCCGTCGGCACTGGCACAACCACTGCTGGAGGACCGCGTGACGAACGCCGACGACCGAGCTGACGCGGACACCGAGATCCGGTCCTCGACGGTGTTGCCCGCCGTCCGCACGGACGTCGAGCTCGTGACGGACGACCACCTCACCCTGGTCGGGGAGCTCGCGGAACCGCAGGGCCGACCCGCTCGCGGCACGATCGTCACCCTGCACCCGCTGCCCACCGCGCAGGGCTTCATGGACTCCCACGTCCTGAAGAAGGCCGCAGCTCGGCTGCCGGAGCTCGCCGACATCGCGGTGCTCCGCTTCAACTTCCGCTCGGTGACCTCCCCGCGCGGCACGTCCGAGGGGACCTTCGGCGACGGCGTCTCCGAGGGCTTCGACCTCCGCGCCGCCGTGGCCGACGTCACCGCACGCGGGCTGCCGACGCCGTGGCTCGTCGGGTGGTCCTTCGGGACGGAGGTCATCCTCAAGCACGCGCTCGAACACGTCGAGGCCGGCACCGTCGCCGGGGCCGTCCTGCTCTCGCCGCCGCTGCACCGTACGACCGACGAGGAACTCGCCCGCTGGGCCGCCGTCGACGTGCCCGTGGTCGCGCTGGTGCCCGAGCACGACGACTTCCTGCAGCCCGACGACGCTGCCCGGCGGTTCGCGGTCGCGCCGAACGTCCGCGTCGTGCCGGTCGCGGGTGCGAAGCACCTCTGGGTGGGGGAGCGGTACGTCCGCGTCGTCCTCGACGCCGTCGCGGACCTGGTCGTCCCGGGCTCGGCACCGCTGCCGACGCACTGGCCGCACTGAGCACCGCACCACGGTACGGAGGTGAGCCGACCTGGAGGACCGGGTCGAGCCTCCAGGCCGAGTCGCCTCAGGGGTCGGTCGCCTCAGGAGTCGGTCGCGTCCACCCGGTTCGGGGCGTCCTCGACGACACCGGCGGCGTGCGACAGGACGCCGCGCAGGTTCTCCAGGTAGCCGGCGACCGCTTCGCGCTCGGTGCGGATCGCGGCGAGCCGGTCCTCGGCCTCCGCGATCTGGCTGGCGGTGCGCTCCTCGGCCTCGGCGACGAGCTGGTGCGCACGCTCCTGCGCGTCGGACAGGAGCCGGCGGGCGTGTTCCTCGGCGTCCGAGGTGCTGGTGCGCTCGAGGTCGTTGGCTTCCTGTCGGAGGTGCTCAGCACGCTCGCGGGCCTCGGTCGCGCGCCGGGTGGCCTCGGCGAGCTGCAGGTTCGCCTCGTCCAGGTAGCGCTGCGTCTCCGTGACGGTCTCGTGGTGCTTCTGCAGGTAGTCCTGCTCGGCGTCGTCACGTCGGGCGGCGAGCTCCGACTCCAGGGTCGTGCGGGCCTCGTCGCGCTCCCGGGCGATCTCGGCGAGGGCTTCGTCGCGCTCCTTGACCAGGCCGGCCCTGGCGGTGTCGATCTCCTGCCGGAGCGCGGTCCGCTCGGCTTCGAGCGTGCCGAGTTCGGCGCTGCGACGCTCGGCGATCTCGGAGTCGACCTCGGCGTGCTCGCGCTCGCGTCGGGCGGCCAGTTCGGCGTCGTGGTCCTGCGCGGCGCGCTCGGCGGTGGCGAGGGCCTCGGCGCGCTCGCGCTCGATGCGTTCGCGGTGCTCCTCGGTCTCGCGGGCGATCCGCGCGGCGGACTCCTGCAGCAGTCGGTCGTTCTCGGCGGCGGTCTGCTCCTGGTCGACCTGGAGCTGCGCGTGGACGGCATCGGTTTCCTGCGCGAGGGCCGTACGTGCGGAGGCGAGCTCGCGCTCCCATCCGGCGCGGGCGGCGGCGAGGTCCTCGTCGTGCTCACGACGGCGGTCCGCCAGTTCGGCGGCGAGCTCGGCGCGGCGGGCCTCGACCTCCGACGCCAGGTCGGCGCGGCCGGTCTCGAGTTCGAGCTCGAAGGCACGGCGGCGCTCGGTGTGCTCGTGTTCCCAGGCGGCGCGGCCGTCGGTGACCTCACGCTCGAGGGCTTCGCGGCGGGTGCGCTCGTCGCGGTCGAGGTCCTCGACACGTCGGGCGTGGTCGGCCTCGAACACGCTGCGCCGGTGCTCGGTCTCGCGGTCGAGGTCGGCTGCGGCGCCACGGGCGGCTGCGGCCTCACGCTGGGCGAGCTCGCGGAGTTCGGCGACCTCGTGCTCGGCGCGGGCGCGCAGTGCGTTCGTCTCGCGGATGGCGACCGAGCGGGTCTCGGCGGCCTCGGTGACGGCGGCACCGCGCATCGCGGCGGCCTCGTTACGGGCGTCCTGCGTGAGCATGCCGGCTTCGGCGCGGGCACGCTCGACGGTGTCGCCGGACTCGGCGCGGGCGCGGGCGAGCTCGTTCGTGGCGCGGGTCCTGGCGTCCTCGAGCGTCTCGCGCGCTTCTTCCTGGGCTTCGCGGACGGTGCGGTCGGCTTCGGCGCGGCTCGAGGCGCGGAGGCGCTGGGCGTCGATGTCGGCCTGGGCGATCAGGCGGGTGGACTGCTCCTCGGCGACGCGGAGGGTGGACTCCAGGCGCGTGCCGAGTCCGCTGTACGTGGGGGTGCCGGCCTCGTCGAGCTCGCTCTGCATGTCCGTGACGCGTGACTGCAGGAGACGGATCTCCTTGGCGGCCTCGGCGCGGTCGGTGTTGGACTTGATGAGCTCACGACGGAGGTCGTTCAGCGCCCGGTCGACCTCGTCCTTGCGGTAGCCCCGCAGCTCGGTCCCGAACTCTGCCTCGTCGTTCGCCACGTGTCGCTCCCACTGGTCCACTCGGGCGGCCCGGTGCCGCCCGCGCCCCGATTGTAGTGGTGCCCCGATGGGCAGGGCTGTGCTCGCGGACAGCGTGACGGGATGCGCTTCACAGTGGTTCTCGCGTAGCCTGGGGCGTTGATTCGCGCCGATCCCCCCACCCCGGCGCGGAGGGAGAGAGTTCCGTGCGATTCGTCCTGGCGATCGTCAGTTTCGTGATCGGGCTGCTGCTCGTCGGCCTGGGGGTCGCCGAGCGGACCGTCTTCGCTCCGCCGTCCTCGATCGTCGCGCAGACGTCCACGACCACGAAGGCCCCCGTGACCGTCATCCCCGGCTCCGTGCTCAACGCGAACCCCGGCTACCAGCGGATCAGCGTCTCCGGGTCCGGCAAGGTCTTCGCCGCCTACGGCAAGACCTCGGACGTGGACGCCTGGGTGGGTGACGCCCGCCACCGCACGCTCCGGTACGACGCCGACCAGTCCCGACTCGTCGCGAAGACCGCCGGCAGCGACACCACCGTGCCGGACCCGAAGGGCAGCGACCTCTGGTACCAGGAGTACGACGACGCCGGGCAGTTCACCGTCCGGCTGCCCGACGACGTCTCCGTGCTCATCGTCGGCGAGGGCTCGTCGGCAGCACCGTCGGACGTCTCGGTCACCTGGCCGCGCGACACCTCCACGCCGTCCGTGGGTCCGCTCATGACCGCCGGCGGCATCTTCGTGCTCGGCGGCATCGTGCTGCTGGTCTGGGCGTTCCTGCACCAGCGCCGATCCCGCGGTCCGCGCCGTCGCAGTGGCGGGACGCGTCCTCCCCGCGTGCGGGCCTCGCGCCGCGCCGCTGCCGCCGGTGCCCAGGTGCCCGCCAGGTCCCGCCGCGGGCGTCGTTCGCTGATCGCGGTGCCGGTCGTCCTGCTCGGCGCACTGTCGCTCGCCGGCTGCTCGTCGGAGTACTGGCCCCAGGGCGGCGTCGCGGCGACCCCGACCCCGACTGCCTCGGCGACCGGAGCAGCCGAGCAGGCCGAGCCGACCGCCGCGACCCGGCAGCAGATCACCCGCGTGGTCCAGCGCATCGCCGACGTCGCGTCGAAGGCGGACTCCGACAAGGACGCTGACCTCGCAGGCACCCGGTTCACCGGGCCCGCGCTCGACCTCCGGAAGGCCAACTACACGATCCGTGACGCGGACGAGGACGTCCAGGCGCCGCCGACGATCTCGGCCGCCGACGTCTCGGTCGCGCTCCCGCAGCAGACCGACAGCTGGCCGCGCACCGTGTTCGTCGTCACGTCGGACCCCTCCGACCAGAAGACGGCACCGCAGGCGCTCACGCTCGTGCAGGAGTCGGCACGCGACGACTACAAGGTGATGTACGACGTCTCGCTCGAGGCCGATGCCACCCTGCCGTCCGTCGCCCCCGTGTCGATCGGCACCGCGCAGCTCGCCTCGGACTCCCCGCTCCTGGCGATCGCCCCTGACCAGGTCGCGAAGGCCTACGGCGACGTCCTGTCGAAGGACGCCGACAGCGAGTACGCCGACCTGTTCCAGAGCGACGGCGACGACCTCCGGCCGAAGATCGGCAAGGACTACAAGGACAAGAAGTCCGAGGCCCTGCCCGACACCGCCAAGATCGAGTACTCGTCCGAGTCGCCGGACGGCAGTGCCGTCGCCCTGGCGACGAACGGTGCCGGTGCACTCGTGTCGGTCAGCCTCGACGAGATCGAGAAGGTCACGCCGACGGCCACCGGGGCCTCCGTCAACACCGAGGGCGCCGTGAAGGCCCTGTCCGGTGTCGACTCCAGCAAGAAGGGCGTGAGCGCCACCTACGGCGTCCAGCTGCTCTTCTCCGTGCCGGCCGTCGGGTCGGACGACAAGATGGTCCTGCTCGGGTTCACCCAGGGCCTGATCGCAGCGAGTGAGGTGCAATGACGAACGTCCCCCCGACCCCGTCCGGACTCCGCGGAGCCGTCGACCTGTCTTCCCTGGTCGAGCGTGCGCAGCGACCGGCAGGACAGCCGACCGGTCCCGGTGCCGCGGGCCCCGGTGCCACCGGTCCCACCGGAGTTCCCGGTGCCGGCGTCCCCGGCAGCGAGACCGCCGGCGACCTGACCGTTCCGTCGCTCGTCCTCGACGTCACCGACCAGAGCTTCCAGGACATCCTGCAGCTCTCGACCATCGTCCCCGTGATCGTGGACATCTGGGCCGAGTGGTGCGGGCCGTGCAAGCAGCTCTCGCCGATCCTCGAACGGTTGACCGCGGAGTACGACGGCCGCGTCCTGCTGGCCAAGGTCGACGCCGACACGAACCCGCAGCTCGTGCAGGCCTTCCAGGCGCAGTCGATCCCGACCGTGGCCGCCGTCATCGCCGGACGCCCGCTGGGGTTGTTCGTCGGTGCGCTGCCCGAGGCCGAGGTCCGTGACGTCTTCGAGCAGGTGCTCCAGGCTGCCGAGCAGAACGGCGTCTCCGGGCGCGTGACCGTCGACGGCGCCGGTGTCGACACCGAGGCCGTCGAGCAGGGCGAGCCCGAGCCGGAGCCGCTGCCGCAGCACCACCAGGCCGCCTACGACGCCATCGAGCAGGGCGACTACGCCACCGCCATCCAGGAGTACAAGACCGCCATCCTGCAGGACCCGCACGACCAGATGGCCGTCGCGGGACTGGCGCAGGTGTCGCTCCTCGACCGGCTCGCCGGGCACACCGCCGACGAGATCCGCGCTGCCGCCGGCGCCGGGCCGCACGACGTCGAGGCCCAGCTCGCCGTGGCCGACCTCGACATCAGCGGTGGACACGTCGAGGACGCCTTCGGGCGGCTGCTCGACCTGGTGCCGACCGTGTTCGGCGACCAGCGTGAGGCGCTCCGCGTCCGGCTCGTCGAGTACTTCGAGCTGATCGGTGCGGAGGACCCGCGCGTCGTGGCGGCACGCCGCCGCCTGGCGAGCGCGCTGTACTGAGCACACGGGGGAGTCGCGAGACACCCCCGTCTGCTCGAGACGCCCCCGAGCGCTCGAGACACCGCCGGAATCGGCGGCGTTCCGAGTCGCCGGGGGCGTCTCGCTGTCGCGGCCATCCACGGACGGGAGGCTCGGTGCCGGCTGGTACCGAGCCTCCCGTCCGTCGTGTGGGCGGTTCCGCCCATCACGGGCGCTGTGGGATGTGGAATCGCGCGTTGCGGGTCGGAAGATCCGACCCGCAACGCGCGATTCCTCTCGCTCCGCGCGATTCGACTCGCTCCGCGTGGGACGTGCACGTGCACGGGCGGGCACCCCCGCCGCACAGACGAACGCGCGGAGGGGGTCGGCTGGGCCGACCTCCTCCGCGTGTCCGCACTGCCCCCGGACTACGGGGCGAGCTTCAGCCAGACGGCGCCGAGCGGGGGCACCACGAGGTTCGCCGAGGCCGGGCGACCGGCCCACGGGACGTCCTCGGCGGTGACGACACCGAGGTTGCCGACGCCGGACCCGCCGTACTCGGCTGCGTCGGTGTTGAGGACCTCGTGCCAGGCACCGGCCGTCGGCAGGCCGAAGCGCCGCTCGACGGGCACGCCGGAGAAGTTCACGAAGACCGCGAGGCGCTCGTCACCGGCCTTGCGCAGGAACCCGATCGTGGCGTGGGGAGCGTCGCCGCCCTCGAGCCACTCGAAGCCCTCGGCGGTGCTGTCGTGCGTCCACAGCGCGGGGGTGTCCTTGTACACGCTGTTGAGCTCGGCGACGAGGTCCTGCACGCCACGGTGACCCGGGTCGTCGAGGTGCCACCAGTCGAGCCCGCGGGCCTCGGACCACTCGCCGATCTGGGCGAACTCCTGGCCCATGAACAGCAGCTGCTTGCCGGGGTGCGACCACATGAACGCGAGGTAGGCGCGCACGTTGGCGAGCTTCTGCCACTCGTCGCCGGGCATTTTGCCGTAGAGCGAGCCCTTGCCGTGCACGACCTCGTCGTGGCTGATCGGCAGGGTGAACTGCTCGCTGAACGCGTACACGAACGAGAACGTCAGCTCGTCGTGGTGGTACGAGCGGTACGCCGGGTCACGCTGCACGTACTCGAGCGAGTCGTGCATCCACCCCATGTTCCACTTCTGCCCGAAGCCGAGGCCGCCGGCACTGGTGGGCTGGGTGACGCCCGGCCACGAGGTGCTCTCCTCGGCGATCATGACGATGCCCGGGTAGCGCTTGTACGCGGTGGCGTTGGTCTCCTGCAGGAACGAGATCGCCTCGAGGTTCTCGCGTCCGCCGTGGATGTTCGGCAGCCACTCCGTGCGGGAGTAGTCGAGGTACAGGATCGAGGCGACGGCGTCCACGCGGAGGCCGTCGATGTGGAACTCCTCCATCCAGTACAGCGCGTTCGCGACCAGGAAGTTCTTCACCTGCGGCTGCCCGAAGTCGAACACGTAGGTGCCCCAGTCGAGCTGCTCGCCGCGGCGGGGGTCCGGGTGCTCGAAGAGCGCGTAGCCGTCGAACTTCGCCAGCGCCCACTCGTCCTTCGGGAAGTGCCCGGGGACCCAGTCCATGATCACGCCGATGCCGGCCGAGTGCAGCCGGTCGATCAGGTAGCGGAGGTCGTCGGGGCTGCCGTAGCGGGAGGTCGGGGCGTAGTACCCGGTGACCTGGTAGCCCCACGACCCACCGAAGGGGTGCTCGGACAGGGGCAGGAACTCGATGTGCGTGAACCCGAGGTGCTGCACGTGCCCGATGAGCTCGTCGGCGACGTCGCGGTACGACAGGCCCGGACGCCAGGAGCCGAGGTGGACCTCGTACACGCTCATCGGGCGATCGTGTGTCGTCGCGGCGGCGCGGTCCGCCATCCACTGGCGGTCCCCGTCCGACCATGCGTAGGAGGAGCTCGTGATGACCGACGCCGTCAGCGGCGGGACCTCGGCGCGACGCGCGAAGGGGTCGGCGCGCTCGACCCAGCCGCTGTCGGTGAGGATCTGGAACTTGTACCGCTGCCCGTCGAGGGCACCCGGCCAGAAGAGCTCCCAGACGCCGAGGTCGTTCAGGCGGCGCATCGCGGTGGTGCGGCCCTCCCAGCCCTCGAAGTCGCCGATCACGCGGACGGCGGTGGCCCGGGGGGCCCAGACGGCGAACGCGACGCCGTCGACGCCGTCGACGGTCGTGACGTGGGCACCGAGGTGGTTCCAGAGCTGCTCGTCGCGGCCCTCACCGAACAGGTGCAGGTCGAGTTCGCCGAGCGTCGGCGGGAACCGGTAGGCGTCGTCGCTGGTCCACGTCGTGTCGTCCTCGACGTACTCGGACTCGACGCGGTACCGGCCGAGTTCGCCGGTCGTGGCGCCGGACCAGAGGCCGTCGCCCTCGTGGGCGAGCTCGATGTCGTCGCCGTCCGGACGGACGATGCGGACGGCCTCGGCGAGGTGGCGGACGACGCGCACACTGGTGCCGCCGTCGACCGGGTGCGGGCCGAGCACGTCGTGCGGCTGGGACCAGCGGCCCTCGGCGACCTGCTGGCGCAGCCACTCCTCGAGGGGAGCGGGTCGTGGCTCGACGGTCGCCGCGGCAGCGTCGGCCGTGGTGGTCGTGCCGTCGGACGGCTCGGCGGCTGCGGCCGACTCAGCGACGTCCTGTGCGGTGGTCGCCGGGGTGGTGTCTGCCGGAGTGGTGTCCGCCGGGGTCGCGTCCACCGCTTCGGCGTGACGGGGGTGCGGTGTGTCCAGGCCACCGGCGAGCGTCGCCGACTCGGGCACGTCACGGTCGGGGGACTCGCGGCGCGGCAGTCGGGCACCGGGGAGGTCCTCTCCGGGGGCCGACGTCCGCGGCTCGGTGCGGGGCACAGCCTGGGGAGCGCGCGACGGCACCGGTGCGGGGACCGGGCGGCTCGGGACCGGGGACCCGGCGCCCAGGCCGGCGGCGTCCGCAGCGTCGACGGGGTCGAGCGCGTCAGCGGGGTCCGCGGTGGGGTCGACGTGCTTCGCCGGGTGCTCGGAGCGTGCGGGCGGGGGCGGCGGCTGGACCGGGGGCACGCTCGGCCCCTGGCCCCGGTCGCGGGGTTCGATCCGCTCGGGGTTGTGGTGGTCGGTCATCGGTGGGGTCCTTCCACGACGAGCAGGTGCACGGGCTCCTGGAATGCGTCCAGGCGGACGTAGTTCGACGATCCCCAGACCCAGCGCGCACCCGTGACGACGTCGCGGACGTCGAACGACTGCTCGGGGTCGAGTCCGAGTGCAGCGAGGTCGAGGTGCACCGTGGTCTCACGGGCGGAGTGGGGGTCGACGTTCGCGACGACGATCACGGTGTCGGCGCGGCCCGAGCGGATGAACTGCCCGGGGAGGTGCTTGGAGTACACGACGATGGCGTCGTCCTCGCTGGTGTGCACGTGCAGGTTCCGGAGCTGCCGGAGCGCGGGGTGCGCCTGCCGGAAGCGGTTCAGCATCGTGACGTACGGCGCCAGGCTCGCGCCCTCGGCCTCGGCGAGGGCGAAGTCGCGCGGCTTGTACTCGTACTTCTCGTTGTCGATGTTCTCCTCGGAGCCCGGGCGTGCGACGTCCTCGAAGAGCTCGTAGCCGGCGTACATGCCCCACGTCGGAGCGCCCGTCGCGGCGAGCGCAGCGCGGATCTTGTACCCAGCGCGACCACCGAACTGCAGGAACTCGGTGAGGATGTCCGGCGTGTTCACGAACAGGTTCGGACGGAGGTAGTCCGAGGTCTCGTGGGCGAGCTCGTCGAAGTAGTCCGCGATCTCGTCCTTCGTGTTGCGCCACGTGAAGTACGAGTACGACTGCTGGAAGCCGGCCTCGGCCAGGGCCCGCATCATCGCCGGGCGGGTGAAGGCCTCGGCGAGGAACACGGTGTCGGGGTGCTCGTCGCGGATCTCCCGGATGACGCGCTCCCAGAACCAGAGCGGCTTGGTGTGCGGGTTGTCGACGCGGAAGATCCGGATGCCGAACGCGATCCAGTGGCGCAGGACCCGCTCGACCTCGACGACCAGGCCCTCGGGGTCGGAGTCGAACTGGATCGGGTAGATGTCCTGGTAGCGCTTCGGCGGGTTCTCCGCGGTCGCGATGGAGCCGTCGGCGCGCGTGGTGAACCACTCCGGGTGCTCGGTGACCCAGGGGTGGTCGGGGGAGCACTGCAGCGCGAAGTCGAGCGCGACCTCCATCCCGGTGTTCTTCGCCGTCTCGACGAAGTCGCGGAAGTCGTCCTCGGTGCCGAGGTCGGGGTGGATGGCGTCGTGGCCGCCCTCGGCCGAACCGATCGCCCAGGGGCTGCCCGGGTCGTTCGGGCCGGCGTCGAGCGTGTTGTTCGGGCCCTTCCTGGCGGTGTGCCCGATCGGGTGGATCGGCGGCAGGTAGATCACGTCGAAGCCCATCCGGGCGACGGCGGGGAGGCGGCGGGCGGCGGTGCGGAAGTCACCGCTCTTCCAGGAGCCGTCGGCGTTCCGCTTGGCGCCTTCACTGCGGGGGAAGAACTCGTACCAGGCGCCGACACCGGCGCGCGTGCGCTCGACGTCGAGCAGCTGCACGGGGGAGTCGGTGCGGAGCGAGGTGACGGGCGACTCCTCGACCTCGGACAGGATGCGCGGGTCGTCGACCGCCGCGAGGCGGTCGGCGGCGTCGAGCTCCGTGTCGCGCATGCGGGCGGCGGCACGGGTCGCGGCGGGGGAGTCGGTCTCCGCCGCCAGCCGGTCGAGCAGCACGGCGCCGTCGAGCAGCGTGGCTTCGGTGTCGACACCGGCGGCGATCTTCAGCCGGGCGCCGTGGAGCCAGGATGCCCAGTCGTCGGAGTAGGCCTCGACGTGCCAGGTCCACACGCCGACGTGGTCGACCTGGACGGTCGCCTCGTACCGGTCGGTGCCGGCGGCGGCGAGGCGCAGTGGGACGGTCCTGGTCCCCCCGTCGGGTCGTTCCAGGACGACGTCGGCGCCGATCACGCCGTGGCCTTCCCGGAAGACGGTCGCGCCGAACGTGATCACCTCGCCGTCGAAGGCCTTGCCGGGGAAGCCGTTGGGCGTCCTCGGGGTGAGTTCGGTGATCGGGATGCGCCCGATCTTCGGACGCCGGGGTCGGTCTGCGGTGGCCACGGAGCAGACGCTACCCGGCGCGGCGCTCCGTGTTCCCCGGATCGCGTGTCCTGTGGACGGATCGGCGCGTCGCACGGCCGGTGGAGGACCCACCGACCGCGCCGATCGACCGCACTCGCCGCCCGGCCCGACCAAGTGGGCTCAGACGACCTCGAACACGTGGATGCCCGGCCCGTACGCCGTGAACACCGTGCCGGCAGGACGGTGCCGGGCGTGGTCGCGGTGCTTCTCGCTCGACCACGCCAGCCGGTACGCCAGCACGTCCTCCCGCACGGGGAGCGTCAGGTCCCGGGTCCGCCCGCTGCCGTGCACCACGACGAGCACCCGGTCGTACGGTTCGTGCTCCGGCGTGGACTCGATGAAGGACTGCAGCGCGCGGTGGATCGGCTGGTCCCACCACTCGCCGGTCATCGGACCGCCGTCGGGCCCGTACCAGGTCATCCGGGACGCGGAGGGCGTGACCTGGCCCTCGACGCCGAAGCGCGACGGGCGCAGCGCCGGGTGCGCCGCACGCAGTCGGGTCAGCGCGGCCACGGTCTCGGTCATCGACTCGGCGTCCTCGTCGTCCGACCAGTCGACCGGGGTGAGGTCGCCGGAGACGACGTACGCGTTGTTGTTGCCGTGCTGGGTGCGGCTGCGCTCGTCGCCGGCGGTGAGCATCGGCACCCCGGCGGACAGGAACAGCGTGCCGAGCAGGTTGCGCATCGACCGCCCCCTGGCCGCACGGACGCCGCGGTCCTCCGTCGCGCCCTCGTGCCCGTGGTTGAACGAGCGGTTGTCGTTCGAGCCGTCGCGGTTGTCCTCGCCGTTGGCCTCGTTGTGCTTGCCGTCGTACGACACCAGGTCGTGCAGCGTGAAGCCGTCGTGCGCGGTGACGAAGTTCACGCCGGCGAGCGGCCCGCGCGCGACGTCGAAGACGCTCCGCGACCCCGTCAGCGAGTTCGCGAGCGCGCCGATGCCCGCTCCTGGTACGCCGCTGCGGCGCTCTTGGCCGACGTCGGCCAGCCAGAACTGCCGCACGGTGTTCCGGAAGCCGTCGTTCCACTCCAGCGTCCCCGCGCCGAACGCCCCGGTGCGCCAGCCGTCAGGGCCGACGTCCCACGGTTCGGCGATGACCAGGACGTCCTGCAGGTCCGGGTGCTGCCGGATGCGCTCGAGCAGCGGGTGCGCCGGGTCGAAGACGTGGTCGGCGTCGCGGGCCAGCGCGGCCATCAGGTCGAAGCGGAAGCCGTCGACCTGCATCTCCCGCGCCCAGTACCGCAGGCTGTCGACGACGAGGTCGGCGGTGGCCTCGACCGAGGTGTCGAGCGTGTTCCCGCAGCCCGTCGTGTCGTAGTAGGTGTCGTCCTCGGCGAAGCGGTACCGGTTGGCGCCGTCGATGCCGCGCACGGAGGAGGTCGGACCGCCGAGGCCCTCCTCGGCGGTGTGGTTGTAGACGACGTCGAGCACGACCTGGATGCCGGCCTCGTGCAGCAGCCGCACCATGCCCTTGAACTCGCGGAGCACCCCGTCCGCGCCGGCTTCCCGGGCAGAGGAGGACGCGTACCCGGCGTGCGGGGCGAAGAACCCGAGCGTGTTGTAGCCCCAGGCGTTCTCCCGCTCGGCCTGCTGCAGCCAGTGCTCGGTGTCGAACGCGTGCACGGGCAGGAGCTCGAGCGTCGTCACCCCGATCCGCTGCAGGTGCGCGATGGTGCTCTCGTGCGCGACCCCGGCGAAGGTCCCGCGGAGGTGCTCCGGCACGGCGGGGTTCGCGCTCGTGAGCGTCCGCACGTTGGCCTCGTACAGGACGACCCGGTCGAGCGGCACCGTCGGCTTGGGTACGTCGCCCCAGTCGAAGGCGTCGTCGACCACGACGCTCGTCCAGCGGGCCGCAGCGTCCTCGGGGGCGTGGACGACACCGCGGGCGTACGGGTCGAGCAGCTGGCGCGCGCCGTCGAAGTCGTGGCGCCCGCCGGTCGGGCCGTCGACGAGCAGGTGGTAGGTGTCGCCGACGCGGACCTCCGGCACCTCGGCGTGCCACTGGTCGGAGTCCGGCGCGTGCCGGAGTGTGACCCGTCGCTCCGCCACCGAGCCGTCAGGACGGGGATCGAGCACCAGGGTGGCGGCCGTCGCCGTCGCCGAGCGCATCGCGAAACGCGCGACGTCCTCACCCAGGTGGAGGCCCTGGACGGTGTCGATCGCGATGTCCTGCACCCGACAAGGGTACGAGGACACGCAGGTATCCTGAAAACGCTCTCGAAGGGAGTCCTCCAGTGCCGGTCTACCTCGACCACGCAGCGACGACGCCGATCCTGCCCGAGGCGCTCGCCGCCTTCACCGACGCCCTCGCCACGGTCGGCAACCCGTCGTCGATCCACAGCGCCGGTCAGCGCGCCAAGATGCTGCTCGAGGACGGTCGCGCCCGCGTTGCCGCCTCCCTCGACGCCGAACCCGTCGAGGTCGTCTTCACCTCCGGCGGCACCGAGAGCGTCAACCTCGCCGTCAAGGGCCTCTTCTGGGCGCGACAGGTCGACCACCCGCGCCCCCGCATCGTCGTCGCGGCGGGGGAGCACCACGCCACCGTCGACACGGTCGACTGGCTGGAGCGCCACGACGGCGCCGTCGTCGACGTGGTCCCGCTGGACGCGCAGGGTCACCTCGACCTCGACGGCCTGGAGGCCCGGCTCGCCGCGGCCTCGGACGTCGCCCTGGTCACGTTCCTGTGGGCGAACAACGAGGTCGGCACGATCCAGCCGGTCGCCCGCATCGTCGAGCTCGCCCACGCGGCCGGCGTCCCGGTGCACGCCGACGCCGTCGCCGCGTACGGCCAGGTGCCGGTGTCGTTCCGCGACTCGGGTCTCGACGCCATGAGCGTGTCCGCCCACAAGATCGGGGGACCGGTGGGGATCGGCGCGCTGGTGCTCGGTCGCCGCGCCACGGTCGAACCGCTCATCCACGGCGGCGGACAGCAGCGCCAGGTGCGGAGCGGCACGCAGGACGCCCCGGCGGCGATCGCGTTCGGCGTCGCGGCCGCGACACCCCACGCCGACGTCCAGGCCCTCCGAGACCGGCTGGTCGCCGGGGTCCTCGACGCCGTGCCCAGCGCCGTGCTCCGCGGTGACCCGGTCGACCGGCTGCCGGGCAACGCGCACTTCACCTTCCCGGGCTGCGAGGGCGACTCGCTCCTGTTCCTCCTCGACGCCGCCGGGGTGGCCGTCTCGACCGGCTCCGCGTGCCAGGCCGGCGTGCCGGAGGCCTCCCACGTGCTGCTCGCCATGGGGCTGTCCGAGGACGAGGCCCGCGGCGCCCTCCGGGTGACGCTCGGGCACACCTCGACCGACGCGGACGTCGACGCCTTCCTGGCCGCCCTGCCCGACGCCGTGGCGCGGGCGAGCGTGGCGGGCATGGCCTCCCGCGAACCCCTGCTCGGGCGCTAGGCACCAGTCCCCAGTTCGGGGCTGACCAGGGGTTCTCCCGACTCCTGCCCGGCGCTGGCCCCCCTGTCCCCAGTCCGGGGCTGACCTGCTCGAAACGCTGTCGGAGCCTGCTCGAGCGCCCGTACAGTACCGATCGTTTCGGTCGGTCAGGGGCAGGGAATCAGCAGATGGACAAGCAGACGAACACCGGTGCGGTGCGGGGACGAGCGGGTGTCGGGACGGTCGTCGTCCGCGGACACGCACGCCGACGTCTCGCCGTCGCCGTCACCGTGTCGGCGATCGTCGCCGCGACGCTCAGCGCGTCCCCGGTGTTCGCCGCGAGCGCGACGACGACGGGCTCGATCGACGCCGTCAGCGCCGGCCTCGGCACGGTCACGGTCCGCGGGTGGGCAGTCGACCGGGCGAAGTCGACCGCGTCCACGAGCGTCCGCGTCACCGTCGGGGGCAGCGTCGCCGGCACCGTGCCCGCCGCGACGGCCCGTGCCGACGTGAACCGCCGCCTGGGCGTGCGCGGGAACCACGGGTACAGCGGCTCCGTCGTCGCCACGAAGTACGGCAAGCAGTCGGTCTGCGTCACCGCGCTCAGCCTGACCCGTGGGAAGGACGTCGCGCTGGGGTGCCGGACCGTCACCGTCGGGGACCCGTCCCCGGTCGGCTCGTTCGACGGCGTCGCCGCCAGCGCGGGCACGGTGACCGTCCGCGGGTGGGCACTCGACCCGGACACCTCGTCCGCCTCCGTGGACGTCGCGGTCACCGTCGGCGGCACCAGGATCGGGACCGTGCACACGGACGTCGCCCGGGGTGACGTGAACCGCGCCCGCGGGGTCACGGGGACCCACGGCTTCGCCACCGCGCTCGCGACGGCGAAGACCGGCGCGCAGTCGGTGTGCGTCGTCGCGGTGAACGTCGGCAGCGGATCCGACCGGCAGCTCGGGTGCCGGACGGCCACGATCCCGGCAGCACTGCCCGCGACCGCGCCGGCGCCGCAGCCCACGCCCCAGCCGACGACCCAGCCGACGACCCAGCCGACGACGTCGCCCGTGCCCTCCCGGCCGACGACCCCGGACAGCACCGCGGGGTCCGACCAGCAGGACGGCGGCGCGATGCCGGCGGCAGCGTCGGGGTGGACGCGCATCTTCGGTGAGGACTTCACGACACCGGCGGCCTCCGGGGCGTTCGCGAAGGACTACGGGGACCGCTTCGTCGCCTACGACGGCTTCAACGACACGAGCGGCGTCGGCATGTACCGACAGTCCGCCATGTCCGTGGCCGACGGGACGCTCGACATGCACATGCACACCGACGCGTCCGGGCAGCCCACCGGCGCCGCGTTCATCCCGCTCGTCGACGGCCGGTGGGGCGGACAGACCAGTGGCCGGTACGACATCCGGCTCCGTGCGGACGCCGTCCAGGGGTACGGGCTCGCCGGGCTCCTGTGGTCGGACACGAACACGTGGGAGGACGGCGAGGTCGACTTCCCGGAGGGTGCCCTCGACGGCAACGTCACGCTCTCGAACCACTGCCCGGGAAACCCGGCCGCGAACTGCCTGCACCGGGACCTCGGCACGACGTTCACGGCATGGCACACCTACACGATCGAGTGGACGCCGACGAAGCTGAACTTCCTCGTCGACGGCGTGAGCGTGAGCTCCACGACGCAGAACCTCCCGAAGAAGCCGCTGCACCTCGTCCTGCAGGCGGCGACGATGTCCCCGCAGAAGCCGCCGAAGGACGCTGCCGGTGACGTGCAGGTCGCGTGGGTGAGCATCTCCCGAGCCGGTTGACGGACCGCCGGGCCACGCCCGGCGGACCGTGCGCCGACGTGACGGGCGAGGCGGGGCCGCGCCGAGCCTCCCGGTCGGCCGTGTCCTGGCCGCGCCGGTAGGATCGGGGACCATGGTCGAACTGGACTACACCGAGCAGCTCTCCGCCCTCCGAGAGACCTTCGGCAACATCCGCTCGGTGGTCGACGTCGACCGCCTGCAGCGCGAGATCGCCGACCTCAGCGAGCAGGCCGGGGCCCAGGACCTCTGGGACGACGTCGACCACGCGCAGCAGGTGACGAGCGCGCTCTCGCACCGGCAGTCGGCGCTGAAGAAGATCACCGACACGCAGTCGCGCATCGACGACCTCGAGGTCCTGGTCGAGATGGCGAACGAGGGCGACGACCAGGAGTCCGCCGACGAGGCCGCCTCGGAGCTCAAGGCGATCACGAAGACGATGGGCGAGCTCGAGGTGCAGACGCTCCTCGACGGCGAGTACGACGACCGCCCCGCGGTCATCACCATCCGTGCCGGGGCCGGTGGCGTCGACGCCGCCGACTTCGCCGAGATGCTCATGCGCATGTACCTGCGGTACGCCGAACAGCACGGCTACAAGGCCACCGTGATGGACACCTCCTACGCCGAGGAAGCGGGCATCAAGTCCGCCACGTTCGAGGTCGACGCCCCGCACGCCTTCGGCACCCTGTCGGTGGAGGCCGGCACGCACCGCCTGGTCCGGATGTCGCCGTTCGGCGCCGCGGGCAAGCGGCAGACGTCGTTCGCCGCGGTGGAGGTAATCCCGCTGATGCCGGAGACCGCCGTCATCGACATCCCCGAGAACGACATCCGCGTCGACGTCTTCCGCTCGTCGGGACCCGGTGGCCAGTCCGTCAACACGACGGACTCGGCGGTGCGCCTCACGCACATCCCCACCGGCACCGTGGTGTCGATGCAGAACGAGAAGTCGCAGATCCAGAACCGTGCTGCGGCCATGCGCGTGCTCCAGTCGCGACTCCTGCTCCTGAAGAAGGAAGAGGAGAACGCGAAGAAGAAGGAGCTCGCCGGGAACATCACGGCGAGCTGGGGCGACCAGATCCGCTCCTACGTCCTGGCGCCGTACCAGATGGTCAAGGACCTCAGGACCGAGCACGAGGTGAACAACCCCTCAGCCGTGTTCGACGGCGACCTGGACGGCTTCATCAACGCCGGCATCCGCTGGCGCAAGCAGTCCGTCGAGTCCTGAGCCGCGCGCCTGGCGGTCATTCCGAGCCAGGCGACCTACCCTGATCCGGTCATGATCAAATTCGACCAGGTCACCAAGCTGTACTCGGGCAACCCGAGTCCCGCACTCGACAACGTCACCCTCGAGATCCTCAAGGGCGAGTTCGTCTTCCTCGTCGGTGCGTCCGGCTCCGGGAAGTCGAGCTTCCTGCGCCTCGTGCTCAAGGAGGAGAAGCCCTCGCGCGGGCAGATCCACGTGCTCGGACAGCGCCTCGGTGCGCTGTCCTCGAGGAAGGTCCCGTACTTCCGCCGCAACCTCGGCGTGGTCTTCCAGGACTTCCGCCTGCTGCCGAACAAGAACGTGTTCGACAACGTCGCGTTCTCGCTCCAGGTGATCGGCAAGAGCAAGGGCTTCATCAGCGAGGCCGTGACCGACGTGCTGAAGCTCGTCGGGCTCAACGGCAAGGCGAACCGCATGCCGCACGAGCTCTCCGGTGGCGAGCAGCAGCGCGTCGCGATCGCCCGCGCCGTGGTGAACAAGCCGTCGGTGCTCCTGGCCGACGAGCCCACCGGCAACCTCGACCCGACGACCTCGGCCGGGATCATGGCGCTCCTCGAACGCATCAACCAGGGAGGCACCACCGTGCTGATGGCGACCCACGACGCGAGCATCGTGAACCAGATGCAGCGACGGGTGATCGAGCTGTCCGGGGGCGTGGTCCTCCGTGACGAGCAGTCCGGCGGGTACCAGACCCAGGCGCTCCCGATCCAGCACCCGGCAGGCGTCTCGAACACCACCGGCATCCAGACCATCCCGGGGCTCATCCGATGAGGCTCGGACTCGTCATGGGCGAGGTCGGTTCCGGCCTCCGCCGCAACGCCTCGATGGTCGTCTCGGTCGTCCTCGTCACGTTCATCTCGCTGACCTTCGTCGGCACCGCGATCCTGCTGCAGATGCAGATCAACCAGATGAAGGGGTACTGGTACGACCGTGCCCAGGTCGCCGTCTACCTGTGCACCGACACCGACACCACCGGCAACTGCACCGGGGCGAAGGCCACCGAGGACCAGCGCAAGCAGGTCGAGGAACAGCTCAAGGGCCCGACGCTGGCGCCGTACATCGAGAAGACGTACTTCCAGGACCAGCAGCAGGCGTACGTCCGCTTCAAGCAGCAGTTCAAGGACGCGCCGACCACGGAGTTCGTCAAGCCCGAGTACCTCAACGAGACCTTCTGGGTGAACCTGAAGAACCCGTCGCAGGCGGACGTGCTGCAGGAGAGCCTATCGAAGGTCGCTGGCGTCCAGAGCGTCATGGACCAACGCGGGTACCTCCAACCGATCTTCAACCTGCTGAACGCGTCGTCGTACACGGCCATCGGCATCGCGGCGCTGATGCTCATCGCCGCCGTGCTGCTCATCGCCACGACGATCCGCCTGTCCGCGTTCTCGCGGAGACGGGAGCTCGGGATCATGCGTCTGGTGGGGGCGTCCAACCGGTTCATCCAGACGCCGTTCGTGCTCGAGGGCGTGATCGCCGCGGCCATCGGTGCCGTGCTGGCCGGTGGTGCGATCACCGCGGTCGTGTGGTTCTTCGTCCGCAACTACCTCACCAAGCGGTTCAGCGGTGTCGCGTTCATCGGCATGAGCGACGCGGCCGTGGTCGTCCCGGCGGTGATCGTCATCGGCGTGGTCCTGGCGGCGGTGTCGGCGTCGATCGCCATCCGCCGCTACCTGAAGGTCTGATCGTCCGATAGACTGTGGGGCTGCGCACCCGCAGCGAACGGTCGAGAGGAGACGCGCATGGCGAAGGAACGCGGCGAGAAGATCGTGGCGACGAATCGTCGAGCGCGCCACGACTACCTGATCGAGTCGACGTACGAGGCCGGCATGGTGCTCTCAGGCACCGAGGTCAAGTCCCTGCGTGAGGGCCGGGCGTCGCTCGTGGACGGCTACGCCTTCGTGGACGGGGGAGAAGCCTGGCTCGACGCCGTGCACATCCCCGAGTACACCGAGGGCACCTGGAACAACCACGCCCCGCGGCGCAAGCGCAAGCTGCTCCTGCACAAGCAGGAGATCGTGAAGATCTCGCACAAGACGGCGCAGGGTGGCTACACCCTCGTGCCGCTGCAGATCTACTTCCACGACGGCCGCGCCAAGGTCGAGATCGCCGTGGCCAAGGGCAAGCGCGAGTTCGACAAGCGCCAGGCCATGCGCGAGAAGACCGACAAGCGCGAGGCCGAGCGGGCCATGCGGACGAAGAACCGCGTCGGCGAGTAGCGGTGTCAGCCGTTCCTCGGTAGACTGAACAGCTGCCTGCGGAAACAGGCACAACAACTCCACAGTGTGACAGCGGCTCGCTGCTCGGCCCGTACGGGGATGATCGGTTTCGACATTGCCTGTGTGCCGACGGGAAGCGGGCCGAGGATCCACGGTCATCTCGTCAACGATCCGTGGAAAACAACAAGTGCCAATTCCAAGCGCACTGACTTCGCTCTCGCTGCGTAAGCAGCCCAGCACATGAAGTCCGTCGGCCAGGTGATCGTCTTCTAACCTGAGTTCCGGCGTCATCCAGAGGACTTGCTGCACGGTTGCGCCTCAGGGCCGTGCGGGACTTGCACTGAGACTGGGCCCGTCGTCCTAGAAGCCGGTAGCAAAGGACGGGGCCGAGCAGAACGAATCATCCGGATACGCCCGTAGAAGACGTCGAATTGCAGCGATGGACGGGGGTTCGATTCCCCCCATCTCCACCATCGCCGAGCGGCGCAGCTGCTGTCACACGTGGCCTGAGCGATCAGGACCGAACGCCCCGGCGGTGTCGAAGGACACCGCCGGGGCGTTCGCTGTTCGTGCACGCTCGAGGACTACGCTCCGGGGCAGGCGCGGGTGGACACCCGTGCCGAACCCGAGTGGAAGGTCCCGCTGTGCAGGAGATCGCGATCCGAGTCCGGCTGCGAGAGCAGGAACGAGTCGGCCTGGCCGAGTACGAGCGCATCGTCGCGTCGGTCGCCACCGTCGCCGCGTTGACGGCCTGGCTCCCCACCCCCGACGCCCGACTGGTCGTCCGCGGCCGTGGCGCCGAGCCCGTCCGCCTCGAGACCGTGTCGTACGGCTCCACGTTCGAGATGCTCGTCGTGCTCGACCAGCGCAGCGCCGCCGTCGAGCGTGCCGCCGCCACCGTCGCAGCACTCATCGAGTCCGTCCGGCACGAGCACGTCGAGGACGACGTCGCCGGGGTCGCGGGCGAGATCGACCGGCTGGACCGCTCGGCTCCCCGAGGTCGTTCGGCCGTCGAGCGCTCGCTGCGGACGTTCCTCGAGGGCGCCCGGGCCGACGTGCTGGCCCGCAAGAGCACCACGCGCCTCCGTGCCGCGCAGGCCCTCGTCCGACTCGCCGAGGACGCCGCCGAGCTCACCGTGGAGCGGGTCGAGGACGCACTCGCCTCCGAGCTGACCGAGCAGCCCGTGGACGTGCTCGAGGACACCGGGTCCGCCGTGGTCGTCGAGCCGGTCGACGGAATCGAGCCGAGCGAGCCCGTGGTACCGACCGTCCCCGCCGTGCAGCCCGTGCCCGAGGCACCCGAGGCAGCTGAGGCAGCTGAGGCAGCTGAGGACGAGGACGGCAAGACGACGAAGAAGTCGAAGAAGTCGAAGAAGCAGGACGACGAGGAGCAGTCGTCGAAGAAGAAGTCGTCCAAGAAGAAGGACGACGAGAAGAAGTCGTCGAAGAAGAAGGACGAGAAGAAGTCCTCGAAGAAGGACGACAAGAAGAAGAAGTCCAAGAAGTAGCCTGAAGGGTTATACAGGACTGGTGTTTCAGTCATGTGAACAATCCGTCCCAAGTCGCCGCACGGTGCCAGAGTCGAACACGACCCCCCGAACGGGGTCGTGTTCGACTCGACAGGAGCAACCGTGGCAACAACGAGCGCACCGACGCTTCCGGATTCCGGCCTGAAGCGGAACGTCGGCTTCATCGGACTCATCTGGGCGTCCACCGGTTCGATCATCGGGTCCGGGTGGCTGTTCGGGTCACAGGAGGCCCTGAAGACCGCCGGACCCGCCGCGATCATCTCGTGGCTGATCGGTGGCGTCGCGATCCTCGTGCTGGCGCTCGTGCACGCCGAGCTCGGTGGCATGTTCCCCATCGCCGGCGGCACGGCCCGCTTCCCGCACATCGCGTTCGGTGGCGTCGCCGGAGCCTCCTTCGGCTGGTTCTCGTGGCTGCAGTCGGTCACGGTCGCCCCGATCGAGGTCGAGGCGATGATCAAGTACGCGCAGCACTGGCAGTTCGCACACCCGTGGCTGCACACCACCACGGTGGACGGTGAGACCCAGCAGCTGCTCACCGGTGCGGGCATCGCGGTGGCGGTGGTGCTCATGGCGGTCGTCACGGTGATCAACCTGCTGAGCGTGAAGATCCTCGCGAACACGAACTCGGCGGCGACCTGGTGGAAGGTCGCCATCCCCCTGCTGGTCATCATCGTGCTGGCCTTCAGCGGGTTCCACGGCTCGAACTTCACCGCGGCGGACGGCTTCATGCCGCAGGGTGCGAAGGGCGTTCTCGCGGCGGTCTCCACGTCCGGCATCATCTTCGCGTTCCTCGGCTTCGAGCAGGCGGACCAGCTCGCCGGCGAGGCGAAGAACCCCAAGCGCGACATCCCTCGCGCTGTCATCGGCTCGGTCGTCATCGGCCTGGTCATCTACCTGCTGCTGCAGGTCGTCTTCCTCGGCGTCCTGCGCTCCGACGCGATCCAGGGCTCGTGGGCGACGGCGGACTTCACGAAGTACACCGGTCCGTTCGCCGACATCGCGATGGCGGCCGGGCTGACCTGGCTGGCCGTCGTGATCTTCATCGACGCGATCATCTCCCCGGCGGGCACCGGCCTGATCTACGTCACCGCGACGTCGCGCATCTCCTACGGCCTCAGCCGCAACGGGTACTTCCCGAAGGCGTTCGAGTGGACGACGAAGGCCGGCGTGCCGTGGGTCGGGCTCATCACCGCGTTCGTCGTCGGCTGCGCGTGCTTCGCCCCGTTCCCGTCGTGGCAGGGCCTCGTGAGCCTCATCACGAGTGCGTCGGTGCTCATGTACGCCGGGGCGCCGCTCGCACTCGGCGCCTTCCGGAAGCGCATCCCCGAGGTCGAGCGCCCGTACCGGATGCCCGCGGCTGCGGTGCTCTCCCCGCTCGCGTTCATCGTCGCCAACCTCATCATCCTGTGGACGGGATGGGACACCGACTGGAAGCTCGGCGTCGCGATCCTGATCGGCGCCGTCGTGATCATCGCGAACAACGTGTTCCGCGGACAGACCAGCGTCCGCCCGCGGTGGGACTGGAAGGCGGCGCAGTGGCTGTTGCCCTACCTGGTCGGCATGGGCCTCATCGTGTTCCTGAGCGACTTCGGGCCGCTCACGCACCCGGTGTTCCCGCTCTGGATCGACATCGTCGTGGTCGCCGTGTTCTCGGTCATCGTCTACTACTGGGCGATCAACTCGGCGTCCCCGCGGGAGGAGATCCTGCGCACCGCGGACGACGTCCGCGAGGTCGAGGAGTCCGCGGTCGTCGATCCTGTGCGGCACTGACGCGCCGCGCGGCGGCAAGGCGCAGCCTAGAAGTCGAACAGGTTCGACCGCAGCCCGCCCGAGCCGTACTCGCGCCGCAGCAGCCCGCGCTGCCGCAGCACCGGCACCAGGTCGCCGAACATCCGGTACACCTGCGCCGGGTGCAGGTCGCCGGAGAAGATGATCCCGTCGTTGTCCGCGTCCGCCCCGAGCTCCTCGATGAAGTCCGCGAACTCGCCAGCGGTGCCCACGAAGCCCTCGCGCGATGACACCCGCCCCTTGCGGGCCTTCCGCGTGAGGAGCTCCCGCAGCGGCGCGTCCGGCGTGTCCCCGAGCAGTCCCCGGATCGTGCCGGCGGAGACGTGGTCGCCGAAGGTGCCGGCGGGGACGGGCGCGTCGAGGTCGAGCGCGAGCAGGTCGGTCTCCGAGTCGCTCGACCACGCGATCGCCGCGGTGCGGAGGTCGTCGTCGGACGGGTGTCGCGATGCCTCGACTACACGCTCGGCCTCCGCGGCCGAGACGACGATCTCGGGCTTCAGCACGAACAGGATCCGCAGCTGGTCGGCCGTCCGCCCGGCGTCGGCCGCAGCGGTCAGCACACGAGCGCGGTAGTCCCGCACCGCCGCGGCCGACAGCGGCGCCAGCGCGAGCTGCACGTCCGAGTGCGTGCCGGCGAACCCCAGGCCCCGCCCGGAGCCGCCGGGGGAGACCACGACCGGGTCGCTGTCGAACGGCAGCGCGTTCAGCGGGCCGTCCGCCGTGAAGTACGCCCCCTCGTGGTGGAACGCGTCGAGCGCGTCACCGTCGGCGAAGTGCCAGTCCTCGCGGTTCCCGACGTGGCCGTCCGACCCCCACGAGTGCCACAGGCGCCGCAGCAGGGTGATCCACTCCTCGGCCCGGTCGTAGGCCTCGTCGTGGGGCAGCGGCGGCAGCCCGGCGTGCCTGGCGCTGCCGACGTCCGTCACGACGTTGATGCCGAAGCGCTCCGACGACAGGTGTGCGAGCGTCGCGAACTGTCGGGCGGCCAGGTACGGCGGCGTGATCCCCGCGTTCACCGTCGGCGCGATCCCGATGTGCGAGGTGGCGGCGAACAGGTACGGCGCGAGCAGGAGCGGGTCGTGCTTCGGGCCGCCGTACGCCTGGCGGATCCGCAGGTCGAGGGTCGAGGGGTTGCCGAGGGAGATCGCGTCCTCGGCGATGACCAGGTCCATCCCCGCCTGCTCCAGCGCGCGCACGGACTGTTGGTACAGGTCCGGCTTCGTCCAGTCGTGGCCCCAGTCCCAGTCGGAGCGTCCCCACGCCTGCGGACCGAATCCGCGCGAGAAGAAGTACCCGAAGTGCTGCAGGTCGGCCATCGTCAGATCTCCTCGGCGATCACGTGCTGCGCCGGGACGGTGTGTCCCAGGGCGGCGAGCTCCTTGGCGGGCGCGGGCCGAGCCTCCTGGCCGGTCCTGCTGCCACCGCGCACCGCGGCGAGCCCGCGCTCCAGGTCGCGGAGCAGGTCCGCGACGTCCTCGATGCCGACGGACAGTCGGATCAGGCCGTCGCCGATGCCCTGTTCGGCCCGTTCCTCGGGCGTGCGTCCCGCGTGCGTCGTCGTGGCCGGGTGCAGGATCAGCGACCGCACGTCGCCCAGGTGGGTCATCCGGCTGAACAGCTGCACCGCGTCGATGAAGGCGCGGGCGGCCGGCTCGCCACCGGCGAGCGTGAAGGCGAACACGGAGCCGGCTCCCCGGGGCAGGTACCGCTCCGCCAGGTCGTGGTACGGACTGGAGGCCAGACCCGCGTGGTCGACGCTCGTCACCTCCGGCTGCTGGTCCAGCCACTCCGCGATCGCGAGCGCGTTCGCGCTGTGCCGCTCGATCCGCAGGCTCAGGGTCTCGATGCCCTGGCGGAGCAGGAAGGCGTTGAACGGCGAGGGGGTCGGGCCGATCCGGGAACTGACGACGTCGCGTGCGTAGACGACCCAGGCGCGGGTGCCGTACCGGTCGACGTAGCTGTGGCCGCCGAGGGACCGCTCCGGGGTGGTCAGGTGCGTCCAGCGTTCGGGGGAGGCGGACCAGTCGAACGTCCCGCCGTCCACGACCACGCCGCCGAGGCCCGAGCCGTGTCCACTGAGGAACTTCGACGCCGAGTGCACCACGATGTCCGCGCCGTGCTCCACCGGACGCACGAGGTACGGCGTCGCCAGGGTGTTGTCGACGACGAGGGGCACGCCCGCACGGTGCGCGGTGTCCGCGACGCCGGCGATGTCGAGCACGTCGTTCTTCGGGTTGGGGATGGTCTCCGCGAAGAACGCCTTGGTGTTCGGACGGACGGCGGCGGCCCACGCGTCGAGGTCGCGGGCGTCACCGACGAAGTCGACCTCGATGCCGAGCCGCCCGAGGTTCTGGGTCAGGAGCCCGCGGGTGCCCTCGTAGATGCTCCTGGCGCTGACCACGTGGTCGCCCGCCTGCAGCAGCCCGAGGAACGCCACGGTCGCCGCCGCCTGACCACTGCTGACGAGGATCGCTTCGGCTCCGCGCTCGAGCAGCGCCACCCGGCGTTCGACGTCGGCGTTCGTGGGGTTGCCGAGCCGCGTGTACGTGTAGCCGTCGTCGGTGCCGGCGAAGCGGTCGCGGGCCTGGTCGAAGTCGTCGAAGAGGAAGCCCGAGGACATGTGGATCGCGGGCACCCGGGCGCCGTGGCCGGCGTCGGGCACGAACCCGCCGTGGACCTGCTCGGTCGCGAAACCGTGGTCGTCGTTCGACAATGGGCACCTCCGGGACGTGGTGTCCGTACTCTCGCAGTCCCGGCTGTGCCCGCCGCCGTTTGCGGCTCCCCGTTACGCGGAGCGGTCCACGACGCCGGGGATCGGGGTCGTGCCGACGAAGTCGTCGCGCATCGTGTCGACGCCCCACTGCGGGCGGGCCTCGTCGACGAAGGACTGGCGGTCGCGACGCTTGCCGTCGGTGTCGAGGTGCATCTGCGTGTCGCGGTCCTGCTTCATGGCCTCGTCCGACTCGCCGTCGCGGTTGAACGACCACATCAGCCGCGCGTCGCCGTAGGGGAGCGGGGTCCCCGGCTGCGCGCCGTGCGCCAGCGAGTGCCAGGTGTGCCACGTCTTGCCGTAGGAGTTCAGCAGGCGGTGCATGAGCGCCTTCTCGGCCACCTCGGGCAGCCCCGGTGCGACGAGCTGGCCGGAGAGCACCTCGAAGTTGTGCGGGTGCCACGACGGCCGCTCGTCCTCGGGCATCGTCTCGAACAGGTCGCCGGAGACGATGTACTCGATGCCGATCAGGTTGGCGTCCTTCGTGTTGCCGTCGAAGACGACGCACTGCAGGAAGTCGTCGTTCACGACCTTGCAGAAGTGGTGCGCCTCCATCTGCATCTCCGGGTCGCCCTTGGCGCAGTGGAAGCCGACGACGTACACGTCGAAGTCGGCGAGCGGCGCCGTGGTCTGGAGCAGGTCGGCACCCGCGCTCGAGTGCCGCGAGCCCGAGGCCCTTCCGGTCACCGGCGGGCTGGAGTCCGGTGCGGCGGTCGTGGATGGTCGGGTTCCTGGGCATCTGGTCCTCCTCGGTCGGTGCCCGCGAGGGTAGGCCGCGCCCGGTCCGTCCCCGTCCAGGCCGTCGGATGTCGAAGTCCGTCCTCGGCGGTGACGGATCTGGTCGGCGATCCTCGGAGATCGCGAACCGGATCCGTCACGCCGCGGCATGAGGAAGCACTTCCGCTGGTCCGCCCCCCGTGGCGGTGCCAGGGCGGGGCGACGCGACGTGACGCGGGTACGGGTTCAGATGCGGGCGCGGAACGCCGTCCGGATGCCGTCGAGCCGGTCGGCGAAGCCCGGGGGCAGCGACGCGGGCAGGGCGTCGACGGGGAACCAGCTGACGTCGTCGCTCTCGTCGCTCACGCTCGTCGGGACGTCGGGCCGGGCGATCGCGACGAAGCCGACGTCCCAGTGCGCGGCGCAGGCGAAGCCGCCGTGCAGGTCGTGTCGGTCGAGGTCGACGATCCGTGTCGCCGCCAGGTCGAGGTCGGGGACGCCGGACTCCTCGCGGGCCTCGCGGCGAGCGGCGTCGGCGAGCGACACGTCGCCGTGCTCGAGGTGTCCGCCGAACTGCACCCAGAACCGGCCCTTGCGGTGCAGGCAGAGCAGCACGTGGGACAGGTCGGGCGACAGCACGAAGCAGGACGCGGTGAGGTGCTCGGGACCGCCCTCGCGCCACAGTGCGTCGTCGCCGCGGGACGTGACGAAGTCGCTGAACGCGTCGCGGTCGTCCCCGGGCGGAGCGTCGAGGAGTTCGGCGAGGGCATCGGGCGCGTGCACGGGGTCCATCGTGGCAGGGCTCGCGCGGTGCTCGCGGACGGGCGCCTGCGTCAGACCAGGCTGCGGACGCCCGCGGCGACGGTGTCCCACACGGCGAGCAGCGGTCCGCGGGCGAGCCACACCGCGACGCCGTTCACGACCACGAACAGGACGAACCACACGGCGGCGGGCAGGCGCATCTCGGCGGCGGCGATGTGGAAGTCCGTCTGCACGCGGGCGCCGGTGCCGAGCCACCGCGCGACCTGCACGACCGAGCGCAGCCCGTCCACGACGAACAGGGCGCCGACGGCCGCGACGACGAGCACCGTCGCCTCCGACGGCCGGAGCGCCACCCAGAGGGCGAGCGCGTCGAAGCCGACGACGACGAGCAGCCCGAACCAGTTCCGGACGAAGACCAGGGCGACGAGGCCGATGACCCCGAGCACCACGACCGGGAGCCACCTCGACCCGTGCAGCACCCCGGTCACGAGCAGCACGCCGGTCCAGAGCGGCGCGCTGTAGCCGGCGTACAGGTTCAGCACGCGGACGAGCCACCTGATGCTGCCGGGGACACCGCCGAGCTGCACCCAGGCCTCCCCGGAGCCGTCCGGGCGCAGGTCGATGCGGCGGATCTGCCCGCCGAAGGGCACCACGACGACACAGTGGCCGACCTCGTGCGCGATCGTCGCGGCGATCCGCGCCACCCGCCCGACGACGGGGACGAACGGGAGCACGGCGCCGACGAGGATCGCGACGGGGACCAGGGAAGCGGAGGACATCGTCCGCCACCCTGACAGAAACGGCTTAGGAGTGCACCGAGGGGAGCAGCACGACGGCGAGCAGCGTCGCGGGGACGGCCACCGAGGTGAGGACGACGAGGAACATCGTCAAGCGGTTCATGCGGGTCTCCCTGGCTATTCGACCGTCACCGACTTGGCGAGGTTCCTCGGCTTGTCGACGTCGCAGCCGAGCTGCAACGCGAGTTCGCGGGCGAGCATCTGGAGGGGCACGACGGCCTCGAGCGGACCCCATGGCCCGGTCTCGCCGAGCGCGGGGATGTCCGAGCCCGGCCCTCCGATGGTGATGACGAAGCCGCCGCGGGCACGGACCTCGGAGATCGCGGCCTGCAGGCGGTGCTCGCCGTGGTCGATCACGACGACGGGGGTGCCCTCGTCGACGAGCGCCAGCGGGCCGTGCTTCAGCTCACCCGACGGGTACGCCTCGGCCCAGCGGTAGCTGAGCTCCTTGAGCTTGAGCGCGCCCTCGGCGGCGTAGGGCAGACCCACACCACGGCCGAGGAACAGGAAGCCCGTGGCGTCCTTCACGCTCGACACGAGCAGCGGGATGCGGTCCGCGGCGACCTGTCCGGCCGTGGCGAGGCGTGTCGGGAGCTCGCGGAGCGAGGCCACGAGGGTGGCGGCGTGCATCGGCTCGATACGGCCGGAGGCGACGAGTGCGGAGATCATCGCGGCGACGCCGACGACGACCTGGGCGGTGAACGTCTTCGTCGCGGCCACCCCGATCTCCGGTCCGGCGTGGCAGTCGAGCACGGCGCTGGCCCGACGGGCGAGCGAGGAGTGCACGTTGTTCGTCAGGGCGAGCACCGGGAAGCGGTCCTCGAACCGGTCGAGGGCCCGCAGCACGTCGGCGGTCTCACCGGACTGGCTGATCGCGACGACGAGGGTGCCCGGGCCGAGGACGACCTGGTCGGCCTCGCTGGCGACGACGATGTCGGTGGGGACGCCACCGATGCCGCGCAGCGCGGTCGCGATGACCTGCCCGGCGTTCAGGGAGGTGCCGCAGGCGACGATGGCGAGCCGGTGGAAGCCGGGGAGCCCGAGGCCGACCCACATGCTGCCGTCGGCGGCGCGGGCGGCGATGCGCTCGACGATGCCGGCGACGACCTCCGGCTGCTCCTCGATCTCCTTCGCCATGTGGTCCGGGTGGTCGCCGAGGTCGAGCGCGGCGGCTGCGAACGGCGAGGGGGTCGGGAAGGGCACGGCGACCGAGACGCCGTCGGAGGACCAGGACCAGGACTCGCCGAGCTCGACGACGTCGCCGTCGCGGAGCGCCACGAAGGTCTCGCACCACTCGGCGATCGCACCGATGTCGCTCGCGACGAAGTCCCCGCGGGAGGCCCGGGCGACGACGAGCGGGGAGCGCTCGGCGGCGACGACCATCCGACCGGTGCGGGAGTCGAGGACGACGATGGCCCACGACCCCTCGAGCTGCGCTGCGGCGATCTGCACGGCGAGCATCAGGTCGTGGTCGACGGCCAGGGCGCGCTCGACGAGGTGGCTGATGACCTCGGAGTCGACGTCCGACCGGAACACGTGTCCCTGCGCCTCGAGCATCGTGCGGAGACGCTCGGCGTTCTCGATGATCCCGTTGTGGACGACGCTGATGCGACCGGAGCAGTCCTGGTGCGGGTGGGCGTTCGCCTCGCACACGCCGCCGTGGGTGGCCCAGCGGGTGTGGCCGATGCCGGTGCCGGTGAGGGCGTCGCCGGACCGGGCCGCGACGAGCGTGCGGAGGTCACCGACGCGGGACACGGACCGGATGGTCTCGGTCCCGCCGGAGGCCGTCCGCACCGCGATGCCGGCGGAGTCGTAGCCGCGGTACTCGAGTCGTTCGAGGCCGTCGAGCAGGTACGGGGTTGCGTCGTCGGAGACGCGGGCCGCGATGATGCCGCACATCGTGGATCCCTTCGGGTGGGAGGGGTGGAGGGAGCGGGTCGGCACCGACCGCCGCTCGGGTCGGCCACGCGATCGGGGTTCGTCGACCTGGACCGCCGCCCGTCCTCGGATCAGGCGAGGACGGACGACGGCGTCCTGGGGTCGACGGTTCGGGTACCGATCGGGGTACCGTGGCCGGCCTCCTGGGGAGGCGCGGCGGTCGGTGCTCAGACAGCATCACCGGCGGGGCAGTCACCGGACAACGTTCGACCACGACTGTTGCGGTTCCCCGCGCGCCAGGTGCGAGACTGCGGGTCCGGATGCGGAGTCACGCAACCGGTGGACCGAACGGTGCGTTTCGCGATGCCCGGACGAACCGACCTCGCAGGCTCGGTCGGCGCTGGCGCCGCGCGCCGCTGGCGCGTCGCAACATGCGGAGCGCGCGCAGGAGGCCCGGTGCCAGCTGGCACCGGGCCTCCCGTGTGTGGATGGTCGCCGATCAGGTCACGTGAGCAGCGCGACCAGGTGGGAGCGCGAACGCGCCCCGACCTTGCGGTAGATCTGCGTCAGCCGCAGCTCGACCGTGCGCTGGGACATGTACAGCGACGAGGCGATCTCGCGGTTGCGGTACCCCTCCGTCACCTTCTGCACCACGGCACGCTCCTCCGCGGTCAGCGACGTGAGCACCGCCGACGCGTCCGGCGCACTCCGCGGCGTACCGGGCGTGCCCGGGGTGGTCGCGGAGAGGAGCACGCCGGAGCGCACCGCACCGGAGAACGGACCGGAGCCGACGACGCCACCGAGGGTGGGCATCGCGACCGTCGGTGCCGGCGTCACGAGCGGACGTCGGAGACCGGCGGCCTCGTACGCCGCCGCTGCCGCTGCACCCAGGCGGGCACGGTCGGCGGGGCTGCCGACCGCTGCGAGGGCCGCGAACGTGCGGGCACGCTCGAACTGCGAGTCCGCCGGCTGGAAGACCTCGAGGGCACGTCGCTTGGACGCGTCCTTGGTCCCCTCGTCGGCGATGAGCGCGACGCTCCGTGCCAGCACCAGGGCGCCCCACCGGGACGGCCGGGCGTGGTGGTCGGCGGCGAGGCGCGCGGTGATGTTCCGCGCGTCGTCGATCCGGTCGAGCCGTGCGTAGGCCTCGACCAGGTCCCCGAGGTGCCGCAGCACCGCCGGGTTCCGCAGGGAGCGACCGATGGCGTCGGCGGCCTCAAGGGAGGACGCCGCCTCCTCGAGCCGGCCGTCGAGCAGCAGCACGCGGCCGCGCAGGGCGTACAGCTTCGCCGTCGCACCCCACAGCCGGCTGGTCGTGCGCTGGCGCAGGCAGTGGTCGATGACGTCGAGTGCGTCGGCCGAACGGCCCTCCGCGAAGTGCCGCCAGGCGATGGCGATCGCCCGGGACGGCTCGCGGAGGCGTTCCACGACCGCGGAGCCGGACTCCCACACGTCGATCGCGCGGAGCGCCTGCCGGAAGTTCCCGGAGCGCACCTCGTTCTCGGCGGACAGGTACCGCGCGGCCTCGAGCCACACCGGAGCGGTGTCGTTGGCACGGGCGAGCACGAGGGCGAACACGCGTCGGGCGCTGCGGTAGCGCTCGGCGAGGCTCAGGGCGTGCGAGAGCAGCAGCAGTGCCGGGTCGGACATCGCGAGCAGCTTCTGGGCCGCGAGGCCCTCGTGCAGCTCGGCGTCCGGCGGCAGGGTGCCGTCGACGGCGGCGACGAGCTGTCGTGCCGTGGCGAGGATCTCCGCGGTGTGCACGGAGGCACGGTCCTCGAAGAGCTCGGCGCGGTGCAGCAGGTCACGGGCCTGGTCGAGCTCCCACGCCTCGGCGCGGAAGGACGCCACCATGGCCAGCAGGCCGGCGAGGGCGTCGGACTCCTCGGCGTCGTCCGGGCGGACGGGCACCATCAGCTCGTCCGCGTGGACCGCGTCGCCGCTGAGGTACTGCACCGAGTACTGCAGGCGGAGTCGTCGGACCTCGTCGCGCAGTTCCGCGAACGGCTTGATCGCCGCGAGGTACCGCGCCGCGTAGCTGAGCAGCCGGTGTCCGAGGAGGACCTCGGCGACGGACAGCAGTGCGGCGTGCTCGACCTCCGAGCCCGTCCCGACGTGCAGGGCACGCTCGGTCAGGGCGACGGCGGCGTGCGAGTCGCTCTCGGCCGCGTACGACTTGGCCGCGGTCAGCAGTGCGACGGCGTCGGGCGTGTGCTCGACGAAGCTGCTGTGCCAGACGGCCGACCGGTCGTCGTGTGCCGCGGCGTCCGCTGCCAGCTCGGTGTGCGCCTCGCGGCGGTCCTTCGCGGGCATGCTCCAGTACAGCGCGGAGCGGACGAGCGGATCACGCACGGCGATCGACTGCCCGCGGAGCGTGGCCAGGCCCGCGCCGACGAGGTCGTCGACGGCGTCCCGGTCCCAGCCGGCGAGCCGGGCCGTGGGCACGAGTGCCAACCGCGCCAGGACGTCCAGATCGCGTCCTGCAGCGGCTTCGAGCACGAGTGCCGCGGCTGCGGCGGTCGTCGGTGTGGGGCGGAGCGGGAGCACGAGCGGCTCGGCGCCGACGAGCTGTTCACGGCGGAGTGCGCCGATCTGCTCGCGGAGCGCGCCGGGGTTGCCGCCGGTCTCCTGGGCGAGGACGGCGAGGACGCCGTCGTTCGCCTCTTCCGGGGCCATGTCACGGGCCAGCACCAGTGCCTCGTCCTGCGCCAGCGGTTCGAGCCGCAGCGTGGGGAGGGACGTGAGCGGGCCGTTCGACGGCACACGGCGGACGGTCGCCACGAGGCGGAGCGCCGTGCCGGCGAGCCGTCCCGCCAGGAACGCGATGAGCTCCTGGCTCTCGGCGTCCATGCGGTCCAGGTCGTCGATGAGCACGAGCGTCGGCGGGAGCGTCAGCGCGTGCACGGCGTCCAGGAAGTCGTGTGCTGCGGCCAGGCCCTCGTCGACGTTCCGGACCAGGCGCGCGATGTGCGCCGAGGCTCGGGGGTCGTCGAGGGCGGTGAACAGGGAGGTCACTCCCGACATGGGCCAACGGGCTTCGCTTCCGTTGACGCCCAGTCGGACGACGGGGATGGAGACACGGTGCGAGACCGCGTCGAGGACGCTGCTGCGTCCGGAGCCAGGGTCGCCGACCACGACCATCGCAGACTCCCGGGGGAGGACTGCGAGGGCTGCGATCCGGTCGACCTCAGTACGTCGACCGGTGAGTTCCATCAGGACTCACCGGCCTCCGGTACCGGAGGCGGACCAGCGGTCAGAGCGCACGGAGGCGGACCGAGCCAGGACGGGGGTGGTGCCCCCGACGGAGCTCAGACGTGTGGCGGCCATCAGGGTGGCGCCGGGCAGATCGTGGTTGGAATGCGGTCGAGTGAGGGTGCACTCGATCTCGCTCGGGAACGATGAATTCATCGTCTTCTCACCCTTCGGGTTGGGTATCTGACGAACACGACGGGCTGGTCTCTGCTCCGGGACTAGGGATCCTGAGGCGTCGAACGGCCTGCCGTCTGTCCACGAACCTATCTCAGTGATCCCACGTGACAGCCGATGCGCGCAGTCCGATGTGACGATCGATCACCCCAGTACGGGGGGTGCCGACCCCCTCGTGGGGGGCACATCGGGCGTTCCGGGGGTCAGAACGGGGGACAGATCTGTCCCCCTGGGTGCGGACCAGTCCGGCTCAGCGGCGGATGATCTCCACCACGGCGTCGTGCACCAGGCCGTTCGTGGCGAGCGCGCTGCCGTGCCAGGGGCCGGGATCGCCGTCGAGCGAGGTGAACCGGCCGCCCGCTTCCTCGACGATGGGCACGAGGGCCGCCATGTCCCACGGCTTGAGGTCCGGCTCGCCGGCGACGTCGAGGATGCCCTCCGCCACCATCATGTAGGACCACATGTCGCCGTAGGCCCGCGTCCGCCACACCGCTCGGGACAGCGTGATGAGCGGCTCGAGCCGGTCGTCCTCGTCCCACTGCTGGATGCTGTTGTAGCTCAGGCTCGCGTCCGCCAGGTCCGCGACGCCGGACACGTGCAGGGGGCCGTCGAACGCGTGCGCGCCGAGCCCCTCCGCTGCCCACCAGCGCTTGCCGAGCGCCGGGGCACTGACGACGCCGAGCACCGGTCGGCCGTCCACCGCGAGCGCGATGAGGGTGGCCCAGACCGGGACGCCACGGAGGTAGTTCGCGGTGCCGTCGATCGGGTCGACCACCCACTGGCGGTGTCCCTCGCTGCGGGCGTCGGCACCGGTGTCCGCGGTGGTCTCCTCGCCGAGGAAGGCGTCGTCGGGCCGCTCGGCGGCGATCCGCTCGCGCAGCGCCCGTTCGACCGCCTGGTCGGCGTCGGTGACGTGGGTGCTGTCGGCCTTCCGCGACACGCGCAGGTCGGCGGCCTTGAAGCGCTCGAGGCTGATCGCGTCCGCGGTGTCCGCGAGGGAACGGGCGAAGTCGAGGTCGGCGCTGAGGTCCACGGGACGAGCGTAGCGGGACCTAGGCCGCGACGACCTCCTCCTCCTCGAGCCGGCTGACCTCGCGCTCGCGGGCGATGCGGCTCCGACGGGCGACCAGGCCGTGCACGACGACGCAGAGCAGCACGGCCGCGGCGAGCCAGAGCGCCAGCACCAGGGAGCTCCGACCGAGGGACGCACCGGGGAAGTACTGCAGGTCCTGCGCGGCCTGCAGCCAGGCGGCGCCGCTCCAGAACGTGTGGAGCGCGGCGAAGAACCCGGGCTGGAACGCCGGCTGGAAGATCCCGCCGGACGACGTGAAGTTGAGCATCACGAACAGCATCGTCAGCACCGGGGTCGTCCAACGCCCCAGCAGCGGGTGCAGACCGATCCCGAGGCCGATGATGACCGCGTCGTACATCCAGGCGAACAGGAACACCTGCCACGTGTGCGTCGTGACCACGCCGTAGACCGGACCGGCGACGACGACGCCGATGCCCGCGACCACCCCGGCCGTGACGAGCCCGACGACCGCCGTCCAGACCGCGCCGAGCCGCGTGGCGAAGGCCGCGACCGCGATGGCCGAGGCGTATCCGCCGACGCTCAGGGCGACGAGCAGGAAGAACAGGCCCTGCCCCGTGGTGTCCTGGTCGCCGGTCGGCACGACGTCGACCACGCGGAAGGGCAGGTGCTGGTCGTACGCGATCGGCAGGAACACCTTCTGTGCCGCCGTGGCGGTGGTCTCGGACGCGGCGGTGCTCACGTACAGCGTGGCACCCGTCGTGGTCGCGGCGTACACGGCTGCCAGGTCTCGGGTCCGCACCTGGCGCTCGGCGCTGGCCGTCGTCGGCACGACGTGGGCCACGAGGGCACCGTCCGACTGGTCGGTGACCGTCTGCGCGAACACCTGCGTGGTGGGGCCCTGGCCGACGATGCCGACGGGGAGCTCCCTCGGCGTCGGGGCGTGGAAGGCGCCGAGGTACGCCAGGCCCATGCCGGCCGCGAGGAACAGCGGCACCAGGATGTGCGTCGCGAAGGTCAGCAGCGTGCGGCCGAGGCCAGCGGGGCGGAGCACCCCGGGCGCACGGTGGGGAGGCCGGGGTGCGGCATGGAGGCTCTTGGCATAGTTGTACTTTGCAACTTCAGACACGTGTGCCGATGCTACGCCCGCTCCGGCCCGTTGTCGACGGGCGTCGAGTGGTCAGCGGGGCTCGACCAGTCCGGTGAGATCGCACTCCGTGTCGCCTCGGCCCCAGCCGACCCGACACGAAGTGCGATCTCACCGAAGCCCGGGCCCAGCGCACGCTGGCCGCGCTAGTCGGACCCGGGGTCGTGCGCGCCCATGCCCGTCAGCAGCGCACGGAACGAGTCGAGCCGCTCGATGCCCGTCGGCCCGAGCTCCCCGGCGGCGACCCGGTCGACGATCTCCCAGTCGTGGGCCTGCGGCAGCGGGATGTCGTCCCGCGGGGGCAGCACCGGGATCGCGTGGGAGGCGAAGGCGCGGAACACGTTCTCGGGCTGCACGTGCCCGAGGCCGAACGACCGCACGCCCGGGGTGTCGATGATCCAGCCGCCGTCGTGCACGCGCAGCGCGACCGAGGACGACGACGTGTGCCGCCCCCGCCCGGTGACGGAGTTCACGACGCCGATCGCCCGTGTTGACCCGGTCAGGGCGTTCACGAGCGTGGACTTGCCGACACCGGAGTGCCCGACGGTCACGGTGACCTTGCCGTCGAGCAGCTCGTGCAGGTCGTCGAGCGGGAAGTCGTCCGCACGGCTCGTCACGATCCGCAGGTCCAGGCAGGCGAAGTGCGCCAGGAACGCCGTCGGGTCGGCGAGGTCGGTCTTCGTGATGCACAGGATGGGGTCGAGGCCCGCGTCGAACGCCGCCACGAGGTACCGGTCGATGAGCCGGGTGCGCGGTTCGGGGTCCGCCGCGGCGACGACGATGAGCATCTGGTCGGCGTTCGCGACGATGACGCGCTCGACCTCGTCCGAGTCGTCGGCGCTCCGGCGCAGCAGCGTCGTCCGCTCGGCCACCCGCACGATGCGCGCGAGGGAGCCCTCGTCGCCCGAGACGTCCCCGGTGAGCGACACGTGGTCGCCGGTGACGACGGACTTGCGCCCGAGTTCCCGCGCCTTCGTCGCCGTGATGACGTGGTCGCCGTCCTCGTCGGTCACGAGCACGCCGAAGCGGCCGCGGTCGACGTTCGTCACCCAGCCGGTCGGTGCGTCCTCGTACGCGGGCCGCGTCTTCGTGCGCGGCCGGTTGCCCTTCGGGTTCGGGCGCACCCGCACGCTCGACTCGTCGTACTGCCCGTACGGCTCGTCCTCGTCGCCGTCGGACCCGGCGCCGTCGTCCCACCAGCTCATCGGGACACCTCCGGCGACGACGAAGCCGATGACGACGGCGCCGCCGACGCCACGAGTTCGGCCCACAGCTCCGGGAACTGCGGCAGCGTCTTCGCCGTCGTCCCGATGTCGTCCACCGCGATGCCCGGCGTCACCAGCCCGACGATCGCGCCGGCGGTCGCCATCCGGTGGTCCTCGTACGCGGCCCAGCCACCGCCCCGCAGGCGAGCCGGCTCGATCCGCAGGCCGTCGTCGAGTTCGTGCACGGAGCCTCCCGTCCGGTTCACGTCCGCAGCCAGCGCCGCCAGGCGGTCCGTCTCGTGCCCCCGCAGGTGGCCGATCCCGGTGATCGTCGTGGGTCCGGCGGCCAGCGCCGCCAGCGCGACGAGTGCCGGTGCCAGCTCGCCGCCGCGGCTCAGGTCCAGGTCGACACCCGGGACGGAGGCTCCTCCGCGGATCCCGACGCCGCCACCGAACACCAGGTCGTCACCGTCACGGTCCACGGTCGCCCCCCACAGGGGCAGGAGCGTCTCGAGGTCGGCACCGACCTGCGTCGTCGCGGTGGGCCAGGTGCGGATGCGGACGGTGCCCCCGGCGACGAGCGCCGCGACGGCGAAGGGCGCGGCGTTCGAGAGGTCGGGTTCGATGGTGACGTCGACCGCGGCGATCGGTCCTGGGTGCACGACCCACTCACCGACGGCGGGCTCGTCGACGCGGACCCCGCGGGCGCGGAGTGCGGCGACCGTCATCTCGATGTGGGGGAGGCTCGGCAGGCGCTCGCCGTCGTGGCGGAGGTGCAGGCCCTCGTCGAAGCGGGGCGCCGAGAGCAGCAGGCCGGACACGAACTGGGACGAGGCCGAGGCGTCGATCGACAGCGCACCGCCGCGGACCGAGCCCGTGCCGGTGAAGGCGAAGGGGAGCGAGCCGTCGCCGTCGTCGGTGACGTCCACGCCGAGCTGCACCAGGGCGTCGATGACGGGGCGCATCGGGCGGCGGCGGGCTGCCTCGTCACCGTCGAAGACGACCGGGCCGACGGCGAGGGCGGCGAGCGGGGGCAGGAAGCGCATCACGGTGCCGGCGAGCCCGCAGTCGACGCGGACGTCCCCGGTCATCGCAGCCGGCGTGACGCGGAGGTCGGGGCCGTAGGGGTTCGTGCCCGGCAGTTCCTCGATCCCGACGCCGAGCGCGCGGAGCCCCTCGACCATCAGGGCGGAGTCCCGCGAGTGCAGCGGCAGGTGGATCGTGGAGGGGCCGTCGGCCAGGGCCGCGAGGACGAGTTCGCGGTTCGTCAGCGACTTCGACCCGGGCAGCGAGACGTCGCCGCGCAGGGGTCCGCTCGCGACGGGCGCGACCCACGGGTCCTGACCCGCTCCGCTGGGGGTCTGGCTCTGGGAATGCGTCGTGTCTGCCATCGGTTCACAAGACTACTGAAACGATGTGGAGGACCCGTGGCGACAGCACTCGCACCCACGCGGACGCGCCTGCCCGACGTGTCGACGACGCTCGCCCTAGACTGGCGGGCGATGACGACCGACGAGCCGCAGGCGACACCGAACGACCTGGTCGAGGAGACCGAGGCCCAGCTCGACGCTGTGGAGGACGAAGAAGAGGTCGTCGACGCGAAGACCGTGTCGAGCCCCGAACTGCGTCGGCTCTTCGAGGACCAGGCACTCCCGTTCATGGACCAGCTGTACGGTGCCGCGATGCGCATGACGCGCAACCCCGCGGACGCGTCCGACCTGGTGCAGGAGACCTTCGTCAAGGCGTTCGCCGCGTTCCGCCAGTTCAAGCAGGGCACGAACCTGAAGGCCTGGCTGTACCGGATCCTGACGAACACGTTCATCAACACGTACCGCAAGAACCAGCGGAACCCGTACCAGGGCACCATCGACGAGCTCGAGGACTGGCAGCTCGGCGGCGCGGAGAGCGTCACCCAGTCGGTCTCCGCGCGGTCCGCCGAGGCCGACGCGATCGACCACCTGCCGTCCTCCGCTGTGAAGGACGCCCTGCAGGCCATCCCCGAGGACTTCCGGATGGCCGTCTACTTCGCTGACGTCGAGGGCTTCTCGTACCAGGAGATCGCCGACATCATGAAGACCCCCGTGGGGACGGTCATGAGCCGCCTCCACCGTGGACGCCGACTCCTGCGGGGGCTCCTGGCGGACCATGCCCGTGAGACCGGTGTCGTTCCGGATGCAGCGTCGACGGCGACGATGCGCGGACGAGGCCGAGGAACTGCCGCGGCGTCGAGCCGCACGAACCGAGAGGGTGAGCGATGAGCGGCTGCGACTGCTCCAAGGCCAAGGCGGAGCTCGAGGAGTTCCTGCACGACGAGCTGCGGCACGAGGACGCCGCGGACATCCGCGAGCACATGGACGACTGCGTCGACTGCCAGACCGAGCACCGTGTCGGTGTGGTCCTGATGGAGACCGTCAAGCGTGCCTGCCGGGAGACCGCGCCGGACCAGCTCCGGTCCGAGATCCTGACGCGCATCCGCGAGGAGCAGTCGACGCACTGACGCCGTCCGGCGGCTGGTTGCGCAGCGGCCGGTCGTTGAGCGGCCGGTCGCTCAACGTCCGGATGTTCAGCGTTCGGTCGTTCAGCGTCCCGCTGCGTACTCGGCTGCGACCGTTGCCGGGTCGAGCACCCGGTCGTGGACGCGGACCGTGTCGACGTCACCGGTGAACGCGAACGCCCCGCTGCCCGACCAGCCGTCGAGCGACTGTCGGCCGACGCGCCAGTACCCGCCGTACTGGCGCAGGCTCCTGGCGTCGGAGCGACTGCCCTGACGCTCGCCGTCGAGCCAGAGCACCATCGACCCGGACGTGAAGGTGCCGACCGCGTGGTGCCACTGCCCGTCGTCGACGCGTCCCGCTGACGTCACGGCGAACTTGAACTGCGATCCCGACTCCTCGGTCCCGAAGCGGAGTCGGCCGCCCGTGTCGATGAACAGATGGCGGTCGCGGTACGCCGACGACAGGCTCTGGTCGGACCCGAACCCGAACACCCGCCCCCCGGCGACGTCCGTGCGGAACCAGGCCGAGATCGTGAAGACGTTCGGTGCTGCGACCGGTGTCGTGGTCACGGCGTAGCCCTCGGCGCCGTCCGCGGTGAGCTGGACGGACGGGTTCGCCGCGCAGTCGCCGTCGACCCGGACGGCACCGGCGTTGGCGAAGAAGCCGTCAGCGCCGTGCCCGCTGACGTCGGCGACCCGCGTGCCGTCCTTCTCCGCGAAGTCCCACGCGAGCACCGCGTCGGCCGGGTCGTGGTGGAAGCACCCGAACTCGCTCGAGCCGAGCGCGGCCCTGGTCGTCGTGGTGCCCGAGAACGTGGCGCCGGAGAACGCCGTGCTGAGGCCGATCAGCACCACCAGGGTGCCCGCGACGAGGGGGACCGCCGCTGGAGCGGTCGCGGTGCCCGTGCCCCTGGGTCGCATCGGCGTCGTGCGGAGGTCCCAGCGCGGGGTGCCGCACCGCCGGCACGGTTCCCCCGCCAGGATCGGCCGGTCGAGGCGGGCGAGCAGCAGCAACCCGGCGGCTGTGAGCCCGACGGCGATCAGGTTCGACCAGGCGCCGTCGGCGATCCACACGCGCGGCAGCCCGACCCCCGGGAACCGCAGCACGCCGATGCCGAGCACCGCGTCGGGCGCCACGGCCGTCCGGTCGACCGCCGGGTTGGCGTCGCCGCGGAGTCGGAGCGACCCGTCCGGTTCGACGCGGCGCAGTCGGTGCAGCCGGAGCCGGTCGTCGTGGTCGGGGTCCTCGACGAGCAGGACACGGCCGGGTGTGACGGCGTCCGGACCGGTGGGCATCGCCGCGACGACGTCGCCCGTCCGGATCGCCGGGGCCATCGAGCCCGACACCACCGTCGTCACGTGCCAGCCGAGGATTGCGGGCAGGTTCGACCAGAGGGCGAGGAGGAGGACCGACCACAGCACGGTCCTCGCCGCGACCGCGAGGAGCAGCCGCGGGACGTCACCCACGCACCGGCGGTGCCAGGTGGTGATGGTGGTCGACATCGGCTGCTCCTCGTGCTCGGTCTCGGACGGGTCGGCGTGGGACGGTCGGCGTGCGCTGGTCGGTGTGGACACGCCGGGCGGCGGGTCAGGAGGCCGTCTGGGCTTCCCAGACGAACGTCGTGCCGGCCTCGGAGGACTGCGCGGTGTTCGGGGTGTCCGTGTCGAGGTCGTAGTCGAACTGGTACGTGGCGCTGGCGGTGCCGGTCGCGGGCGCCCAGGCGTCGAGGCCCTCGCCGAAGGAGTCGAGCTCCAGCAACCCGGCGAGCGTGCCGTCGTGCACGGTGGACGTCGACGTGAAGGTCGTGCAGTCCCCGGGCGTGCCGAGCGACCCGCGCTGCACGGTCATGTTGAGGTGCTTCGGGAGCGTGTCGTCGTCCGACTGAGCGGCGGTGTAGAGCTTCACGGTCGACGCGTTCGTGGTGTTCGCGGTCACCGTGATGCAGTTCGAGCCCGTGGAGCCGGGGACGAGGTCGGCGACGTCGAACAGGGCGGTGCCCTGGTCGTCGTCGGTGAGGGTGACGGCACCCGTCCGCCAGCTGTTGCCGGCGTTCTCGGTGGTGTCCGAGAACGCGGCGTACGACGCGGTGGCGATGAGCGCACCGCTGGCGACGACGGCGAGGGGGAAGGCGATCCAGGCGGCGGTCCGGCCGTGGCGGGAGGAGATGTGCATGGCTGTCCTGTCGGTGAGGTCACCCGGGTTGGTGACATACCAGCAGCGTATATGAATATCAGTTGCGATGGAACCCGTGGGCGCAACACGATCCGCGGCCCGGGTAGGGTCACGGACATGAGCCTCTCCGTCGAGTCGATCACCAGCTGGTCCGACCCGGACGTCGACGACGTCACCACCCTCGTCCGCCTGCTCGGGCACGACGCCGACCCCGCGGGCATGCGCGCGCGACTCGAACGGCTGACGCCGGAGGCCGGTCACCGGACGTGGATCGTCCGCGACGAGGCCGGCCAGGCCGTCGCCGTCGCGGGAGCGCAGGTGACGTGGGCGTACGCGTCCGACGAGCCGACGGCGCAGCTGCTCCTGCTGGTGGTCGACCCGTCAGCCAGGAGGCTCGGCACCGGCTCGCTGCTCATCGGCACCTTCGAGACGTGGGCCGCCGAGCAGGGCGCCCGACGGCTGTCCGCCGTCAGCGCCGCCGCCACGGACAGCGCGCACCGGTTCTACCAGAAGCGCGGCTACCACGACTCCGGGGTGCGGTACACCCGCATCGTCTGACGGGTGGTGCGCCGGGCCCAGCGCAGCACCACGAAACGGACAACGCACCTCGGGATTCCGAGGTGCGTTGTCCGATTCGTGGTGTGGTGTGCTGCTAGCCGAGCGCCTTCGTGATGACGTCGGAGGCCTCCTGCGACGAGCGCTTCGACGACCCGGTGGCCGGTGCGGCACTGGCGGGACGGGACGCGACCGACAGCGGACGGCCGTCGAGGTGCGGCGAGAGGTTCATGCACACGAACGGCCAGGCGCCCTGGTTCTCCGGTTCCTCCTGGGCCCACACGACCTCGGCGTCCGGGTAGCCCGCCAGGACCTCGAGGAGTCGGTCGAGGGGGAGCGGTGCGAGCTGCTCGAGCCGGACGAGGGCGACGTCGGTGATCCCGCGCTTCTCGGCCTCGGCGCGGAGGTCGTGGTGCACCTTTCCCGAGTGGAGCACGACGCGGCGCACGGCACCACGGTCGGTGATGGTGGCGTCGTCGATGACCTCCTCGAAGGTGCCGCTCGTGAAGGCGTCGACCGGGCTCGTGGCCTGACGGAGTCGGAGCATCGCCTTCGGGCTGAACACCACGAGCGGCTTCTGCGGGCGCTCCCACGCCTGACGACGCAGCAGGTGGAAGTACGACGCCGGGGTCGACGGACGTGCCACCACCATGTTGTCCTGCGCGCACAGCTGCAGGTAGCGCTCGATGCGGGCCGACGAGTGGTCGGGTCCCTGGCCCTCGTAGCCGTGCGGCAGCAGCAGGACCAGGCCGGAGCGCTGGCCCCACTTCTGCTCGGCCGAGGAGATGAACTCGTCGATGACCGTCTGGGCGCCGTTGGCGAAGTCGCCGAACTGCGCTTCCCAGAGCACGAGCGCGTCGGGGCGTTCCACCGAGTAGCCGTACTCGAACGCCATCGCCGCGTACTCGCTGAGCAGGGTGTCGTAGATGTAGAAGCGGGCCTGGTCCTCGGTCAGGTTCGACAGCGGCAGCCACTCCTGGCCGTTGGTCCGGTCGTGGAACACCGCCTGGCGCTGCACGAACGTCCCGCGCCGGGCGTCCTGCCCGGCGAACCGGACGGGCTTGCCCTCGGTCAGGAGCGACCCGATCGCCATCAGCTCGGCCATCGCCCAGTCGACACCGCCCTTGCGGGTCATCTCGGTGCGCTTGGTCAGCAGGGCCTGCAGCTTCGGGTGGACCTGGAACCCGGCGGGCGGGTTGCCGTGCGCGTCGCCGATGAGCTCGACGAGCTCCTGCGAGATCGCGGTGTCGCGGGCCTCGTGCTCGGAGTCGTCGCGCTGCGCTGCCGGTCGTTCGAGCCCCTGCACGGCGCCGTCGTCGTCGACCTCGATCACGGGGATCGTGCCGGTCTGGGCCTCGTGCGTCTCCGCGAAGGCCCGCTCGAGGCGGTCCTGGAAGTCGCGGTGGGCCTCGTCGTACTCCTCTTGCGTGATGTCGCCGCGGCCGACGAGGGCCTCGGTGAACAGGGTGCGGACGGAGCGCTTGGCCTCGATGAGGTTGTACATGAGCGGCTGCGTCATCGAGGGGTCGTCGCCCTCGTTGTGGCCGCGGCGGCGGTAGCAGACGAGGTCGATGACGACGTCGCGGTGGAACTCCTCGCGGTACGCGAACGCCAGGTCGGCGACGCGGGCGACGGACTCGGGGTCGTCGCCGTTCACGTGGAAGATCGGCGCCTGGATGGTCTTGGCGACGTCGGTGGAGTACACCGAGGTGCGCGCCTGGTCCGGCGGGGTGGTGAAGCCGACCTGGTTGTTGATCACCAGGTGCACGGTGCCGCCGGTGCGGTACCCGCGGAGCTGGGACATCTGGAGGGTCTCGACGACCACGCCCTGACCCGCCATCGCCGCGTCGCCGTGCACGAGCACGGGGAGCACACCGTAGACCCCGGCGGGGCCGCGGTCCTGCTTGGCGCGGACGATGCCCTCGAGCACGCCGTCGACGGCCTCGAGGTGGGAGGGGTTCGCCGCGATCGTGACGGGGATCGTGGTGCCGTCCGACGCGCGGAAGACGCCCTCGGTGCCGACGTGGTACTTCACGTCACCGGAGCCCTGGCCCTGCACGGAGCCCGGGAGCGTGGTGCCCTCGAACTCGCGGAAGATCTGGCCGTAGGTCTTGCCGGCGATGTTCGTCAGGACGTTGAGGCGACCGCGGTGGGCCATGCCGATCGCGACCTCGTCGAGCCCGGCGACCGCCGCGTGCTGGATGAGGGTGTCGAGGAAGGCGATGGTGGACTCGCCGCCCTCGAGCGAGAAGCGCTTCTGGCCGACGTACTTGGTCTGCAGGAAGGTCTCGAAGGCCTCGGCCTCGTTGAGCTTGCCGAGGACGCGGAGCTGTTCCTCCTTCGAGGGCTTGCTGTACGGGACCTCGATGCGCGACTGGATCCAGCGGCGCTGCTCCGGGTCCTGGATGTGCATGTACTCGATGCCGACCGTGCGGCAGTAGGCGTCGCGGAGCACGCCGAGCACGTCGCGGAGCGGCGCGTTCGTGGTGCCGGCGAGTCCGCCGGTGACGAACTCGCGGTCGAGGTCCCAGAACGTCAGCCCGTGGCTCTCGATCTCGAGGTCGGGGTGCGTGCGCTGCCGGTACTCGAGCGGGTCGATGTCGGCCATCAGGTGACCGCGGACCCGGAAGCTGTTGATGAGCTCCTGCACGCGGGCCGTCTTGTTGACGCGGTGCGCCAGGTCGACGTTGATGTCGTTCGCCCACTGGATCGGCTTGTACGGGATCCGGAGCGCGGAGAAGATGCCCTCGTAGAAGCCGTGCTCACCGATGAGCCGCTCGTGCACCCGCTTGAGGTACTCGCCCGACCCGGCGCCCTGGATGACGCGGTGGTCGTAGGTGCTGGTCAGGGTGATGGTCTTGCCGATGCCGAGCTCGACGAGGGTCTTGGCGGCCGAGCCCTGGAACTGCGCCGGGTACTCGAGCGCGCCGGCGCCGATGATCGACCCCTGGCCCTTGGTCAGGCGGGGGACCGAGTGCACGGTGCCGATGCCGCCCGGGTTCGTCAGGGAGATCGTCGTGCCCTGGAAGTCCGCGGGCGTGAGCTTGTTGTCGCGGGCCCGCTTGACGAGGTCCTCGTACGCGGAGAGGAACTGGCCGAACGTCAGCGACTCGGCGCGCTTGATGCTCGGGACGAGGAGGGAGCGGGTGCCGTCCTTCTTCGGGACGTCGATCGCGATGCCGAGGCCCACGTGCGCGGGCTGCACCACGAAGGGCTTGCCGTCGCGGTCCTCGTAGAACACGTTCTGGCTCGGGGTGTCCTTGAGCGCCTGCACCATGGCCCAGCCGATGAGGTGCGTGAAGGAGATCTTGCCGCCGCGGGCACGGCGCAGGTGGTTGTTGATGACGATGCGGTTGTCGATCATCAGCTTCGCCGGGATGGTCCGCACGCTGGTCGCCGTGGGCACGGTCAGCGAGGCGTCCATGTTCGACGCCAGGGTCTTGGCCATGCCACGGAGCGGGGTGGCCACGTCCTCGTGGGTCTCGTCGTGCTCGTCGGTCTGGTCGTTCGCCTCGGCCGGGATCGGCTGCGGGGACGGCTGCTTCGACGTGGTGCGGGCCTGGATCTGCCCGCCCTTGCCCTCGGCGGGAGCCGCGGGTGCCGACGCGGCAGGAGCCGCCGGGGCCCCTGCGGGTGCCGGCTGCGATGCGCCAGCGCCAGCTGCACCAGCAGCGGTGTCACCGGCGGGAGCGGCGGCGCTGCCCTTCCCGCTCTGGTGGTAGCTCTCGAGGACCGGCCACCACGACTTGTCGACCGAGTCCCTGTCGGCGAGGAACTGCTCGTAGAGCTCGTCCACGAGCCACTCGTTCGCGCCGAATTCGCCCGCGGTCTCGTCAGTTCCGGTCAGATGGCTCGACACAGCCGATCGCCCACTCTCCGTCGATTGATGCTCGTGTGTGTCGTGCGACGCAACCCTGCCCCGCACGACGTCCAGCGTAGCCGTTCCCGCTTGACCGTCCGGTGTCAGGTCGAGGCATGTCGTCGGCGCAGTACGGTGGTCGGCATGAGGTTCTACGAGACCCGGCCGACGCACGACCTGACCTACTCCGACGTCTTCCTCGTGCCCAGTCGATCGGGTGTCACGAGCCGGTTCGACGTCGACCTCGCGTCGAACGACGGCACCGGCACCACCATCCCGATCGTCAGCGCGAACATGAACTCGGTCACGGGTCCACGTCTCGCCGCCACCCTCGCCCGACGCGGTGGCCTCGGGGTCCTGCCGCAGGACATGCACCTGCAGGACCTCGACGCCGCGATCCGCTGGGTCAAGGACCAGCCGGTCGACTTCGACACCGCGATCGACATGGGCGCCGACACCACGGTCGCCGAGACCCTCGAACAGCTGCTGCCGGTCGCCGGCCGCGGGGTCGTCGTGCGGGACGGCTCGGGGGAGTACCTCGGCTGCGTCCCCGCGACCCGCCTCGGCACCGCCGGCCCCGACGCCACGCTCCGCGACCTGCTGCACGGCGCCTCGACCGCCGTCGACGCCGAGGACGCGGGCTCCTCGCGCCACGTCTACGACGTCCTCACCGCCGCCGACGTCGACTTCGCCCCGGTCATGCGCCACGGGCACGTCGTCGGCACCACCAGCCCGACGAGCGCGATCCGCTCGGACATCTACCGTCCGGCCGTCGACGCCTCCGGTCGACTCCGGGTCGCCGCAGCGATCGGCATCAACGGCGACGTCGCCGCCAAGGCGAAGGCCCTCGCGAGCGCCGGCGTCGACGTCCTGGTGCTCGACACCGCGCACGGCCACCAGGAGGGCATGCTCCGTGCGCTCCGCGCCGTGTCCGGACTCCGCCTCGGCATCCCGCTCGTGGCCGGCAACGTCGTCACCGCCGACGCCGTCGCCCACCTCGTCGCAGCGGGCGCCGACATCGTGAAGGTCGGCGTCGGCCCCGGGGCCATGTGCACCACGCGCATGATGACCGCGGTCGGCCGTCCGCAGTTCTCCGCCGTGCTCGAGACCGCCGCAGCCGCCAGGTCCCTCGGCGCCCACGTCTGGGCCGACGGCGGCGTCCGGTACCCGCGCGACGTCGCCCTCGCCCTCGCCGCTGGTGCCAGCTCGGTGATGATCGGCTCCTGGTTCGCCGGAACCCTCGAGGCCCCCGGCGTCCTGCGCCGCGACGCGAAGGGCGCCGCGTACAAGGAGAGCTGGGGGATGGCGTCGGCGAAGGCCGTCCGCGAGCGCTTCGAGCGGCTCGACCCGTACGAGCGGGCACGCAAGGCCCTGTTCGCCGAGGGGATCTCGTCCTCGACGATCTACCTCGATCCCGAGCGGCCGAGCGTCGAGGACCTGCTCGACATGATCACGACCGGCGTGCGCAGCTCCGCGACCTACGCCGGGGCGACCAGCCTGGCCGAGTTCTCGGAGCGCGCGCTCGTCGGCATCCAGTCCGCCGCCGGCTACGAAGAGGGCAAGCCGCTCCCCGTCAGCTGGTAGCGCCGGACGAGGGCAAGACAGCACCCTCGGCTGGCCCGTCAGCTGGTAGCCGACCACGGACGGACGGGAGGCTCCCCACCAGCTGGTGGGGAGCCTCCCGTCTGTCTGTCGGGTGCGTCTACCGGCGTCGGGTGGCGTCCTCGACGGTGCCCACGAGCTCCTCGAGGATGTCCTCCAGGAACAGCACGCCCGTCGTGCGGCCCTCCGCGTCGAACGCGCGGGCCACGTGGCGGCCGGCGGCGCGCATGGTGGCGAGGGCGTCCTCCAGGTCCATCTCCGTGTACAGCGAGATGAGCTGGCGGATGCGCTTCGGCGGCACCGGGTCGTCGAACTCGTCCGGACGCAGGTCGATGACGTCCTTGACGTGGACGTAGCCGGTGGGCTCGCCCTCGTCGCCGACGAGCACGTAGCGGGAGAACCCGCGCTGCGCGACCGCCCGCTCGACGTCACCGGGGGTGGCGACGTCGGGCAGGGTGACGAGCTCGGACATCGGCAGGGCGATGTCCTTCACCTTCTTCTCGGTGAACTCGAACGCCATCCGGAGCGTGCCGCCGTCGTCAGAGAGCGTGCCCTCGCGACGGGACTGCTCGACGATGGTCTGCACCTCTTCGACGGTGTAGGCGCTGACGGCCTCGTCCTTCGGCTCGACCTTGAAGAGCCGGAGCACGGCGTTCGCGACCTCGTTGAGGCCCACGACGACCCAGTGCAGGCCGTGGCCGATGTACCAGAGCGTCGGCACGAGGAGCAGCGCGGCGCGGTCGGGCATCGAGAACGAGATGTTCTTCGGCACCATCTCGCCGAACACCACGTGCAGGAACGACACGAGCAGCAGCGTGAAGACGAACGCCACGATGCCGATGACCTCGACGCTCCACCCGGTTAGGTGCAGCGGGCCCTCGAGCAGGTGGTGGATCGCCGGCTCGGAGACGTTGAGGATGAGCAGCGAGCACACGGTGATGCCGAGCTGGGTCGTCGCGAGCATCCGGGTGGCGTGCTCCATCGCCCACAGGGTCATCTGTGCGGCGCGGGAGCCCTCCTCGGCCCGGGGCTCGATCTGCGAGCGGCGTGCGGAGATGACGGCGAACTCGGCGGCGACGAAGAACGCGTTGCCCATCAGCAGGACGACGAGCCAGAAGATCCCCCACCAGTCGGAGCTCATCGGGTGGCCTCCTTCTTCGTCTTGGTCGTGCCCTTGCCGGTCGTGGGGACGGTCACGCCGTCCGGCGGGGTGTCCACCGGGGTGGGGGTCCAGCGGATGCGGTCCACCCGGCGGCCGTCGAGGCGTTCGACGCGGAAGACACCGTCCGGCAGCGGGACCTCGTCGCCGACGATCGGCAGACGGCCGAGCGTCGACATGACGAAGCCGCCGACGGTCTCGTAGGGGCCGTCCTCCGGCACCTTCACGCCAGCGCGGTCCTCGAGCTCGTCGGGGCGGAGGAGCCCGGGGAACGTCAGCCAGTTGCGGGAGCGGACCACGTCGATGCGGGCGCGGTCGTGCTCGTCGGAGACCTCGCCGACGAGTTCCTCGATGAGGTCCTCGAGCGTGACGACCCCGGCGGTCCCGCCGTACTCGTCGACGACGATGACCATCTGGTAGCCGCGACCGCGGACCTCGGTCAGCAGGGTGTCGCCGGGCATCGTCTCGGGGACCCGCTCGGCGTCGGTCATCAGCGCGCCCACCGGCACGTCCGGGCGCTTCTCCCGCGGGACCGCGACGGCCTGCTTGACGTGCACGAGGCCGACGACGTCGTCCGCGTCCTCCTCGATGACGGGGAAGCGGCTGAAGCCGGTGCGGCGGGCGAGGGCGATGACGTCCTCGGCCGACTCGGACACGCGGATCGTGGAGAGCCGCGGGCGCGGGGTCATCACGTCGCTGGCGTCGAGCTCGGAGAAGGACAGCGTGCGCTGCAGGAGCGTCGCGGTGTCCTGTTCGAGTGACCCCTCGGACGCGGACCGACGGAGCAGCGAGGTGAGCTCCTCGGCGCTGCGGGCACCGGAGAGCTCCTCCTGCGGCTCGATGCCGAGCGCGCGCAGCACCGCGTTCGCCGTGCCGTTCAGGACGGCGACGGCCGGCTTGAACACGGTGGTGAACGCGATCTGCAGGGGCACGACCAGGCGTGCGGTCTGCAGGGGGAGCGCGAGGGCGAAGTTCTTCGGCACGAGCTCGCCGAGGATCATCGAGAGCAGCGTCGCGATGACGAGCGCCACGATCGACCCCACCGTCTCGACGACGCCCTCGGGGAGGTCCATCGCCAGGAACGGGGCCTCGAGGAGCTTCGCGATCGAGGGCTCGAGCAGGTACCCGGTCAGCAGGGTGGTCAGCGTGATGCCGAGCTGGGCGCTGGACAGGTGCGTCGAGGTGACCTTGAGCGCGCCGATGACCGGCGCCAGGCCGGCCTCGCCGCGGTCACGACGGGCCTCGACGTCGGCGCGGTCGAGGTTCACGAGCGAGAACTCGGACGCCACGAACACACCGGTGCCGAGGGTCAGCAGGATGCCGCCGACGAGCATCAGGACGTCGACGGGGCTCATCGTCGCCACCCCCGGTCGTCGAGGCGGACGGCGCGTCGGGCGCGCGATGAGTCAGGGCAGCTCACCGAGTGAGCGCCGGATGAGTGATGGGGCGAAGAAGGATTCGGAGGATCGTCCACAGTGAGTGTCATCGTACCGGGCGCTCAGTCGGCGGATGCCGAGAAAGCGCTCACTTCGTGACGGATGCTCGGTGGTACTGCTGCGGCTCGTAGTCGATCTCGACGTTGAGCTCACGCGCGGCCCGGAGCGCGAACGAGGGGTCGCGGAGGAACTCGCGTCCGACCATCACGACGTCGGCCTGCCCGGTCGCCACGATCTGCTCGGCCTGGAACGCCTCGGAGATCATGCCCACCGCGATGGTGCCGATGCCGGCGCCCTGCTTGATGCCGGCGGCGAAGGGCACCTGGTAGCCGGGGCCGACGGGGATCGGGGCCGAGGCCACGTTGCCGCCGGTCGAGACGTCGGCCAGGTCGGCACCGTGCTCGGCGGCCCAGCGTGCGACCTGGACGGTCTCCTCGAGCGTCACGCCGCCCTCGGTCCAGTCGGTGGCGGAGAACCGGACGACGACCGGGAAGCCCTCGCCGACCTCGTTGCGCACGGCGTCCACGACGTCGAGCAGCGCACGGGCACGGTTCTCGAGCGACCCGCCGAACTCGTCGGTGCGGTGGTTGCTCAGCGGTGAGAGGAACTGGTGCAGGAGGTACCCGTGCGCGGCGTGCAGCTCGACGAGGTCGAACCCGGCCTCGACCGACCGGCGCGCGGCGGCGGCGAACCCGAGCGCGACCAGGCGGATGTCCTCGGTGGTGAGCTCACGCGGGACGTCGTAGCCGTCGAAGGCCACGGCCGACGGGGCCACCGTGGTCCAGCCGCCCTCGGCCGCGGGGACTGTGCCGTGCGTGGCGTCCCAGGGGCGGTACGTCGACGCCTTGCGGCCGGCGTGCGCGAGCTGGATGCCCGCGGCGGCGCCCTGCGAGTGGATGAAGTCGACGATCGGACGGTAGGCGTCGCGCTGCTCGTCGTTCCAGAGCCCGAGGTCCTGCGGGGTGATGCGGCCCTCGGGCACGACACCCGTGGCCTCGAGCACGACCGCGCCCGCGCCGCCCTTGGCGAACCCGCCGAGGTGCACGAGGTGCCACGGCGTCGGGACGCCGTCCTGCCGGTCCACCGAGTACTGGCACATCGGCGAGACCCAGATGCGGTTGCGGACCGTCAGGTCGCGGATGGTGATCGGCTCGAACAGGGCGTGCGTCACGCGGTGGCTCCTTCGTCAGGTGCGTCGGCGAGCTGCTCCAGGAAGGTGCGGAGCGCTGCCGGCGAGGTGTAGTGGTGGCCGACCGCCCCGATCGCTTCCGCGCCCGTGGCGTTCTCGGCCCTGTTGTCCACGAACACCATCTGCGCCGGGTCGATTCCCAGTCGCGCGCAGGTGTCGCGGTAGATGGACGCGTCGGGCTTCAGCACGTGCTCCTCGGCGCTCACCACGACGGTCTCGAACAGCGAGCCCATCGGGGACCGGCGGTAGGGGTCGCCGAAGTCGAACCCGGCGTTCGACAGCAGCGCCAGCCGCGTGTCGGCGTCGTGCAGCTCCTCGACCAGGTCGAGCACCTCCGGGTCGACCTCGAACCAGCCGGTGAAGTCGAGCGCCCAGAACCGGTGGACCTGGCTCACCGACCACGTGCGGCCCGTGCGCTCGCCGATCGCGCGCCAGTAGTCGAGGACCGAGAGGTCGCCGCGGTCCAGGTCGTGCCGGAGCTCCTGGTACACGGGGAACAGCTCGTTGGCGGTCAGGCCCGTCGCCGCGAGCAGGGCCTGGCGTGCCGCGTGCGGTGTCCGGCTGATCACCTCGCCGTAGTCGAACACGACGACACGACCAGGCAGGGACAGGCTCATGCGCCCCACCGTAACGTGGGCACGATGAACGACTTCGTGCCCTTCTCCGTGTCCGATGCCGCCGCCTGGGTCACCGCGCCGACCGGGGACTCGACGAAGTACCGCCGCGGCGTGCTCGGCGTCGCGACCGGTTCGGACCGCTACCCGGGTGCCGCGGTGATGGGCGTCGACGCTGCCGTGCACACCGGCGTCGGCATGGTCCGGTACGTCGGACCGGACCGCGCCACCGACTTCGTGCTGACCCGTCGACCCGAGGTCGTGTCCGGAGTGGGCCGCGTGCAGGCCTGGCTCGTCGGGTCCGGGATCTCCGCGTCCTCGCTCGGTTCGCTCGACCCCGCGACCGCTGCCGCGTTCGCGCACGCGTCCGACGACGGCGTCCCGGTGGTCGTCGACGCCGGGGCCATCCCGCTCGTCGACCTCGGTCCGCTCGCGGTGCTGACGCCGCACGCGGGGGAGCTGGGCGCCCTGCTCGACGTCTCCCGCGAGTCCGTCGAGGCCGACCCGCAGGGATCCGCGCTCCGAGCCGCCGAACGGACGGGCAGCGTCGTGCTCCTCAAGGGCGCCGACACGCACGTGGTCACACCCGACGGGTCCGTCCGGCTCGTGGCGTCGTCCGCCACGCCGTGGCTCGCGGCCGCCGGTGCCGGTGACGTGCTCGGCGGGGTGCTCGGAGCGCTCGTCGCCAGCCGCGCGGGGAGCAGCGAGGTCGGTCCCTCGGACCTCGCCCACCTGGCCGCAGCAGCCGCGGTGGTGCACGGAACGGCGGCCCGGCGGGCGTCCGGCGGTGGGCCCTTCACGATGACGACGCTCATCGAGGCGCTCCCGGGCGTCGTGCGCGACCTCGTCGTGGACGGCGACGCGCAGGCCTGACGCCGTCCGCTCGCGCCTCTCGCGCGTCGCGTGCGGGCGTTCGCACGTCACGGACGGGAGGCTCGTTGCCGGACCGGTGGGGAGCCTCCCGTCCGGTGGAGTGCGCGCCGCGCTCGCCGACACCGGCGTTGCCAGCGTGCGCCCCCACCCGGTAGCGTCCTGGCCATGCAGTGCCGCTGAACCGTCTCCGATCCCACCCACGCGCCCTCCTGCGGCGCCATCGAGAGGTTCACCATGTCCGCATCCCTGCCCCTGCACGGCCAGACCGCCCTCGTCACCGGAGTCTCCCGACGCCGTGGCATCGGGTACGCCGTCGCCACGAAGCTCGCGTCCCTCGGCGCCGACGTCGTCATCCACCACCACCGACCGCACGACCTGGACCTGCCGTGGGGTGGGGACGACCTCGACGCGGTCCGCGCCGGTGTCCGGGAGCACCTGACCGAGGGCGCCCGGTTCGCCGACGTCGGCGCTGACCTGTCCGACGCCGCCGCGATCCCCGACGTCATCGCCACGGCGGTCGGGCTCACCGGACGACTCGACGTCCTCGTGTGCAACCACGCGAAGAGCGGCGACGACGGCAGCGTCCTCGACATGACGCCCGAGCGGCTCGACGCCTTCTGGGACGTCAACGCGCGCTCCACCCTGCTGCTCACGGCCGAGTTCGCGCGGCTCCGGGCGCCGCACCGCGACGAACCGAGCCGACCGGGCGACCGGATCGTCGGGAACGGGCCGTACGCCGAGGCGCAGGGCCATGTGTTCTGGATGACCTCCGGGCAGATCCACGGCGCGATGCGGGGCGAGGTGGCCTACGCCACGAGCAAGGCCGCGCTCGCCGGGGTCACGCCGACCGTCGCCGCGGAGCTGCTCGAGCTCGGGATCGTGCTCAACACGATCAACCCCGGGCCGGTGAACACGGGCTACATGGACCCGGAGTCGACGGACCGGTCGCTCGAGGACCTCGACGCCTCCGTCGCCAGCACGCCGTTCGGTCGTGTGGGGGCGCCGCAGGACCCGGCGGAGCTGATCGGGTGGCTGTCGACCTCGGCCGGGAGCTGGGTCGTGGGGCAGGTCCTCACGACGGACGGCGGGTTCGGGTTGTGAGGTCGTCGGTCGGGCGAGGTGCTCGACCCGGAACGACATCGTCGAGGTCGTACGACAGCGAGGTTGTCGCGCGCGGGTCCTGCCCGGGCGCGGCGCGACAACGCGGATGTCGTACGACAGTGATCTTGTCGCGCATGGCTCGCGGAGCGCTCGCCGCGGCCCGCGTCGCCTATCCTTGACGTCTGTTCAGCGAGTCCCACCAGCAGCAAGGACCACCACGCAATGCCCGAACTCCCCGTCGTGTTCGAAGTCGGCTCGATCGTCGCGCTCGTCCTGATCCTGCTCGCGGACCTGCTCATCGTGGCACGGCGTCCGCACGTGCCGACGCTCAAGGAGTCGGCGGTCTGGGTCGGCGTCTACGTGGGGCTCGCGCTCGTGTTCGCGGTCGCGATGCTGGTCTTCGCGGGCGGTGAGCCGGCGGGGCAGTTCCTGGCGGGTTGGCTGACCGAGTACAGCCTGAGCATCGACAACCTGTTCGTGTTCGTCATCATCATGGCGCGGTTCTCGGTTCCGAAGAAGATCCAGCAAGAGGTGCTCATGCTGGGCATCATCATCGCGCTCGTGCTGCGCGGGATCTTCATCCTGGTCGGCGCCCAGCTCATCGAGAACTTCTCGTGGATCTTCTACATCTTCGGCGCGTGGCTGGTGTGGACCGCGATCCAGCAGCTCCGCGGCGAGGACGAGGACGCGGACCAGAAGGACGGCTTCATCGTCCGCCTGCTGCGCCGTCGCGTGCGCCTGACGGACACGTTCGACGGGATGAAGTTCCGCACGCACAAGGACGGCGTCCGGCACTTCACGCCCCTGCTCGTCGTGCTCATCGCGATCGGCACCACCGACCTGCTGTTCGCCCTCGACTCGATCCCGGCGATCTTCGGCATCACCGAGAGCCCGTTCATCGTCTTCACCGCGAACGTCTTCGCCCTGATGGGCCTGCGGCAGCTGTACTTCCTGCTCGGCGGGCTGCTGGAGCGGCTGGTCTACCTCAAGTACGGCATCGCGTTCATCCTCGCCTTCATCGGCGTGAAGCTCGTCCTGCACGCACTGCACGGCAACGAGCTGCCCTTCCTGAACGGCGGCGCGCACATCGCGTGGGCGCCGGAGATCCCGACGTGGGTCTCGCTCGTGGTCATCGTCGCGGCGATGGGTGTCTCGACGATCGCCAGCGTCGTGCGCATCCGGCACGAGCAGTCGGTGACTCCGGACGACGTCGAGCCGGCGCGCGCGGCCGACTGATCGTCCGGACGACCACGCTCAGGCCAGCAGCTGCTCCGTGACGTTCCAGAGTCGCCAGGCATCGGTGTCGTCGAGCATCGCGGAGTTCGCGTCCGACGGGATGCTCGACGCGGTCAACGGGCGCACGGTGTCGTCGAGCACGGCGACGTCGCTGTCCTTCAGGTAGACGCCGCCGATGCCGTCGAGCGCCGGGCTCACCGCGCCGAACACCAGGGTCGCCGCACCCTGCTCGATGGTCTTCTTGCCGACGGCGGGGTCGATGACCGTCGTGCCGTCCGCGTCGACGAGGCCCTGCTCCCGGTAGGACGCCAGCCGCGACGGGTCGTGCGGGCCGGGGCCGATGATGACGCCCGGGTGTGCGGCGAACGCCCGGATGCCCTCGTCGGCGAGGCGTCGGTCGAGCTCCACCGTGAACAGCACGTTCGCCCGCTTGGACTGCCCGTAGGCCGCACCGGCGTCGTACCCGCGGGTGAAGGCGAGGTCGTCCCAGCGGATCTGCCCGAACCGCGCGGCTCCGGACGTGACGGTGAGCACGCGGGCGCCGTCCGCGGCACGGAGCGCCGGCAGGAGTGCCCGCGTGAGCTGGAAGTGCCCGAGGTGCGTGGTCGAGAAGGACAGCTCGTTGCCGCGGCCGTCGAGCCGGAGCTCGGGGGAGAAGAGCATCGCGGCGTTGTTCACGAGCGCGTGCAGGGGACGCCCGGTCGCGGTCCAGCGTCCGGCGAAGGCGTCGATCGAGGCGGGGTCGGTGAGGTCGAGCTGCTCGACGGTGACGCCGGACAGGTCGGCGACGGCGGCGCTGGCACGCTCGGTGTCGCGCGCGGCGACGGTGACCGAGGCCCCGGCGGCTGCGAGGGCGCGGGAGACCGCTCGTCCGAGGCGGCTGTGGCCGCCGGTGACGACCACGTGTCGTCCGGTGAGGTCGAGGCCGGCGAGGACGTCGGTCGCGGTGGACGCTGCGGTGAACCCGGAGTCGATGGGGTGCTGGTCGGAGATCATGGTGGTGGAGCCTCTCGTCGGACGGTGCGCCCCGAAGTGGAACGGCGTTCCGCAAAGATACGGAACGATCTTCCGTTTCGCAAGCCGCCCCGGTCACCAACGGGACCACGGGCGGACTGGAGGCTCGGTGCCGGACCGGCGCCGGGCCTCCAGTCCGGTGGGGTGCGCGGCTACTGCTGCGGCGTCGCGTGCACGAGGAACTCGACGGCTCCCGCGTCGTCGACCTTCACGAAGCCGAGGCTCGGTGCCTGCACGCTGAAGTCCGCGAAGGTGATCGGGATCGTCCCGGAGATGTCGACCCCGTCGCCGCTCAGACCGACCTCGAGCGTCGCGGTGACGGGCTTCGTCACGCCGTGCAGGGTGAGGTTCCCGGTGGCCTCGACCTCCTTCGTGGCGGTGCCGGTCGGGACGGCGTCCTCGACGGGCTTCGTGAGGGTGAAGGTGGCCGTCGGGAACGCCGACGTGTCGAGCGCGGAGTCGCGGAAGTACGAGTCGCGCTGCTCGGAGTCGGTCCTGATGTCGCCGACCTGCACCTGGATCGTCGCGGCGGCGATCGCGGTGCCGTCGACCTTCGCGCTGCCGGAGACGCTCTTCGTGCGGCCGGTGACCGTGACGTCGGACCCGTTGAGCACCTCGTGCAGGCGGTACCCGGCCTCGGAGTCACCACCGACGGCCCAGTCGCCCGACAGGGTCGTCGTCTCGAGCGTGGAGGGCGCCCGGGTCGCGGCGACGGTCGGCGTGGCCGAGGCCTTCGCGTTCTCGGTGTTCGAGTAGACCGAGGTGCCGATGACGGTGCCCACGACGGCGAGCACGGCGACGCCGACGACGACGGAGATCCAGATGACGGCCTTGCGCCGGGGTGCGTTCCGGGGCCGGGATGAGGGGGTCACACGCCGAACGCTGACACGTCACCCTCGGGAGCTCCTGGGGACCAGTGCCGCTACGCTCGTCCGGTGCAGCTGTCCAGGTGGTCCGAACGCGCCGGCTTCGGGGTCGCGTTCGTGGCCGTGCACCTGGTGCTGTGGTGGCTGACGACGGTCACCGCGAACCTGCCGCTCGGTGACGTGACGATCACCTACCGGCGCTGGATCGAGACCGGGCTGAGCTCCCACTTCTGGGTCGGGATGGACTCGGACTGGGTGTACCCGATCCTCGCGATCGTGCCGATGGCCGCGGCGGCGATCGGCGGTGTGGCCTCGATCGGCACCGGTTGGCTCGTGCTGATGGTGCTGCTCGACGCGGTGGCCTGCGCGTTCCTGTGGCGGTTCCGGGCGCTCGGCGTGCGGGTCGTCTGGTGGTGGCTCGTGTTCCTGCTCGCGCTCGGCCCGATCGGGCTCGGGCGGATCGACACCGTCGCGACTGCCGTGGCCCTGGTCGGGGTCTGCTTCGTGGCGTCGCGGCCGGCCGTGGCGTCCGCGGTCTTCACGGTCGCGGCGTGGGTCAAGGTGTGGCCGGCGGCGCTCGTCGGGGTGCTCCTGGTCCTCCGGCGCGGACACCGCACCGGCGTGCTGACCGGGGCGCTGACCGTCACCGCGCTGGTCGTGCTCGTCGACGTGCTCTTCGGCGGAGCGGCGCACCTGCTCTCGTTCATCGGTCAGCAGAGCGGCCGGGCGCTGCAGATCGAGGCACCGCTCGCGACGCCCTTCATGTGGGCCGCTGCCGCGCACGTGCCCGGCGCGGCCGTCTTCTACGACACCGAGATCCTGACGTTCGAGGTCTCCGGCACCGGGACACACCTGGCGGCAGCCGTGTCGACGCCCCTGATGGCGCTCGTCGTCGTCGCGGGGGTCGTCCTCGCCGCGTGGGCCGTCGGCCGGGGTGCCCGTCGGGCCGAGGTGGCGCCGGTGCTCGCGCTGCTGTTGGTCGCGGCCCTCGTCGCGACGAACAAGGTCGGGTCGCCGCAGTACGTCGGGTGGTTCGCCGTGCCGATCGTGTGGGGGCTCGTCGCGGGGCGGGGGAGTGCCAGGCGGTTCCTGCCGGTGGCGGTCGCCGCGTTGCCGATGGCCCTGCTGACGCAGCTCGTCTACCCGGGCTGGTACGACCAGGTGCTCACCGTGCAGCCGTGGATCCTCGTGGTGCTGACCGTGCGGAACGCGCTCGAGGTCGCGATCCTCGTGTGGGCCGTCGTGGCCGTGGTGCGGCTCGGGCTGGGCGGGCGGCGCGGGGTGCGTCCGCTGACTGGGTCGCGCGGGTGGGGTCCTTGGGCCGGGTCGGGTCCGGTCGGCCGGCCGGGAGGCTCGGACCACCTTCCCGGGTCTGGTCCGGACCCCGCGTCGCGGGGCAGGATGGGCGCATGATCGTCGCGTTCTCCGTCGCCCCGTCCGGTGGTCCCTCCGAGCAGCCGGACGGGTCCGTGCACGACGCCGTCGCGGCGGCCGTGCGGGTCGTGCGCGAGTCCGGGCTGCCGAACCACACGTCCTCGATGTTCACCGAGGTCGAGGGGGAGTGGGACGAGGTGATGGCCGTGGTCAAGGCCGCCACCGAGGCCGTCGGGGCCTTCGGCACGCGGGTGTCGCTCGTGCTCAAGGCCGACATCCGGCCCGGGTACACGGGCGAGCTCGAGGGCAAGGTCGCACGCCTGGAGACGGCGCTCGAGGGCGGTTCCTGAGTCCTCCACGACACGCCGCCCGGGTCCCGATGATGTCGGTGGTCGGGTGTGTCATGGCCTGCAGACGGACACACCGGGTGTCCCGACCCGGACCTACGAGGAGACCGTGATGATGCACGACGGCTGGTGCCCCGACTGTGACCTGCGAACGGTCGTCATCGACTCGGACGAGTCCGGCTCCGGCAACGCCTGGGCGTCCTGCACCGAGTGCGGCGTCGGGTGGGTGCACCGTGAGGAGCACCCGTCGGAGTCGTCGCGTCGTGCCGGCCGGCAGCCGTCCGAGGAGCGTCGCGCGGCCTGACCGTACGGACTTGTTCGACGACGGGCTCGAATCGATTCGGCCGAGGGCTTTCGACGGTGCGTTGGAGCGGTCTACACTGAACCGACCGGGTCGCTCTGGCGTCTCGGTCGCTTCCGTTCACCGCCGAACGGGCCGGCACAGACGCCGGTCGTGACGATGCGGTTCGGACGCCGGGCCTCGGACGGCCCCGTCGACGCCGCTCCGCCAGTTGCGCGCCTGACCAGGTCCGTGGCCGGTCCCGCCCGCACCTCGTTCGAAGACCAGGCACCATGTCCCAGCTCACGCCGGCGCGACGCGCGCTCGCGATCACCGCACTCGCCCTCGGCGGGTTCGCCATCGGGTCGACCGAGTTCGTCGCGATGGGCCTGTTGCCGAACATCGCCGCCGCGCTCTTGCCGACCCAGTACTCGGCCGACCCGGACGCCGGCATCGCGCACGCCGGGTGGCTCGTCAGTGCCTACGCGCTCGGCGTCGTCGTCGGCGCCCCCACCATCGCCGCGATGAGTGCCCGGTTCCCCCGCAAGGGCCTGCTCATGGTGCTGCTCGTCGGGTTCGTGGTCGCGACCGTCGCCAGCGCGGTGCTGCCCTCGTTCGGGCTCGTCCTGGTCGCACGCTTCGTCGCCGGGCTCCCGCACGGTGCGTACTTCGGCATCGCGTCGATCGTCGCCGGCGACATCATGGGGCCGGGCAAGCGCGGCCGGGGCATCGCGATGGTCCTGCTCGGGCTGTCGGTCGCGAACGTCATCGGTGTGCCCGCGATCACCTGGATCGGGCAGATGTCCGGGTGGCGCGTGGCCTACGGCGTCGTCGCCGTCCTGTTCGCCGCCACCTTCCTCGCCGTGTCCGCCTTCGTCCCGCGGTCAGTCCGCGACGAGTCCGCGTCGATCCGCCGGGAGCTCAGTGCCTTCCGCGTGCCGCAGGTCTGGCTCGTGATGGGGCTCGGGGCCGTCGGCTTCGGCGGGTTCTTCGCCGTCTACTCGTACATCTCGCCGCTCGTCACGAACGTCACCGGCCTGCCCGAGGGCGTCGTGCCGCTCGTGCTCGTCGTGGTCGGACTCGGCATGGTCGTCGGCGGCGTGCTCGGCGGGCACCTGGCGGACCACAGCGTGAAGCGCACGATCTACATCGGCATGTTCGCGCTGATCGCGTCCCTGCTCTTCATGGTGCTCACCGCGCAGTGGACCGTCGGCGTCTTCGTCGGGGCGTTGCTGCTCGGTGCGACCTCGTCCGCGATCCCGCCGGCGGTGCAGTCCCGCCTGATGGACATGGCCGGTGACGCCAGGACCATAGCGGCGGCGCTGAACCACTCGGCGTTCAACATCGGCAACTCGCTCGGTGCGGCCCTCGGTGGCGCGGTCATCGCGGCCGGGTTCGGCTTCGTCGCGCCGGGGTGGCTCGGCATCGGGCTCGCGCTGCTCGGTGTCGGCATGACGGCGATCAGCTACGGGGTCGAGCGTCGGACGAACCGGCGTGCGGCAGCGGCTGCGAAGCACCCCTCCACGGGGCCGATCACCGCACCGGTCCCGGTCGGCTGACCCCGCGCGCGGTCCTGCGCGCTGAGATCGCACTCCGTGTCGGGTCCGGCGGGACCGAGGCGACACGGAGTGCGATCTCAGCGGACCAGAGCATGGTGGCGCCTCCGCCGAGTGGTCACGACACCCCGACGGTGCGGCGCCGACCGGTCACGTCTCGTCGGTCGCGGCGTCGGCGAGCGACGAACCGTGGCCGCTCGGCGGACCTGAGCGGGGTGTTGCGACCGCTCGGCGGGGGTGCAGCGGCGCGGCGGCGCGGTCGGCAGCCCCCCAAATGGTGAGATCGCACTTCGTGTCGGGTCCGGCGGGACCGAGGCGACACGGAGTGCGATCTCAGCGAAACGGGTTCAGCGGGTCGGGCTACAGGCCGTGGGGGCTGCCGTCCTGGACGATGATGCCGTCGGTGATCGCCCGCTTCCGGAGCGCCACCTTCGTGCCCACGTCGAAGCCGGCCACACGGTACTTCTCGCGGATGCGCTTGAGGTAGCTCTTGGCGGTCTCCTCGGAGATGCCGAGCTGGTACGCCACGCTCTTCACGGGCTCGCCACCGCCGTAGAGCGCCATGACGCGGCGCTCCTGCGCGCTGAGCTTCGGCACGCCACCGACGTCGCCGGAGTTGATCGCGAGGTCGAGCTCCGCGGACACGTACTGCTCGCCGCGCTGGGCGGAGCGGATGGCCTCGACGATCATGTCCGCGTCCTCGCTCTTCACGAGGTAGCCGAGGGCACCGGACCCGAGGGCCTCGCGCACGACGTTCGGCTCCGAGTACGTGCTCATCACGACGGTCTTCACGCCGGCGGTCTTCAGCGTCGAGATCTTCAGCGAGACCGGGATGGAGTCCTTGAGGTCGAGGTCGAGGAGCACCACGTCCACCGGGAACGCGGGGCTCGTGAGGAGCTCCGGCCAGGTCGTGACCGCTGCGACGAGCGTGATGTCGTCGGCGGCGCCCCGGATCCACTCGGTGAGCGCGCCGAGGAGCATCCTGTGGTCGTCGACGAGTGCGAGTCGGATCGGTTCCTCTGGAGTCGCCATGTCGGCGTCCTTTCTCGTGGTCTGCGTGGCCGAGCCTAGAGGTCGACTGCACGCTGGAGGCGCAGGTGGTCAGGGTGTCCGGCAGGTCACATGTTCGGGTGACGGCTGACGACGCAGTGGGCGACGATGTGCAGGACGCCCTCGCGGACGTTCTCCGTGTAGGGCCCGATGCGCTGCAGACCGCTCCACGCAGGCGGGCCGAGTCGTCGGCGTGGGACGCCGCGGGACTCGATGACGATCGGCACGTCCATGGTCTCGTCGGAGACCGGGTGTCCCGCGGTGCCGACGGGCCCGAGCGTGACGGAGACCACCGGGACGCCTGGCTGGTGCCCGCGGCCGTCACCGACCATCTGCCACAGCGCCTGGAGCAGTCCGTCGCGCTGCGCGGGCGTGAGGTGCCCGGCGAGGGAGCTCGGGTCGGCGACGCTGACGGCCCGGCCGAGGTGGTCGGACTCCGTGATCGCGTGGTAGAGCCAGGTCTCGCGGCGGCCCTCGATGAGGTGCAGTCGGAGTTCGGTGGCGAGTGACGCTGCGACCGACGACGAGGCGTCGGACAACGGCAGGGGGTCGGTCCCGTTCGCCACGGCGTCGAGGAGCTTCTCGGCGGCGAGGTCGAGCCTGGCGAGTTCGTCCGAGGCCAGCATCCCGACGGCGAACTGCGGCGCGCCGACGTTCGACTGCACGAGCACCCGGTCGAGTTCGCGCTGCACGAGCTGCCGGAACCGGTGGGTCACGAAGATGGCGACCGACGGCGGCACGATCACGAGCGCCAGCAGGGAGAACAGCCCGGGGATCGTGTCGGTCGTGATCGGGGTCGACGCGATCGACATCCCCACGAAGGCCAGCGCGAGGACGGCGATCGCGGCAGCGACCTCCCGTGCGGGGCGGAGCGTGGCGACGGGCAACAGCGCGAACCCGGCGGCGACCGAGGCGCTGGCCGTGTGGGCGAGGTCGTGCTCGGGCCAGATGCCGATGAAGTCGAGCGTGACGACGCAGCTCAGCACGACGCAGATGAGGGCGAACGCGACGCCGGTGAGTCGTTCGCCGTAGGTCATGACGCTGAGCCCGACGCCGACCGCGGCGATGACGAACAGGATCCAGCCGGCGGCGGGGAGCCACGGGTCCTGGTACTGGGACCACCGCGACAGGAAGAACACGATGCCGGAGACCGCTTCGAGCGCCGTCAGCACCGCCGCGCCGAGGCCGAGGTGCCCCGCACCGAGGGACGCTCCCGGCTTGGCGGCCTGCCGCAGCGACCGCGCACCGGTGGAGGTGGAGGGGAGGCCGCGCGCCTGCCGACGTTCCGTGCCCCGGTACCGCTCACGAGCCTCCCGGCGGGTCCGCGGCGCGGGTTGTCTGGTCTCACCGGGCAGACTGCGACCGATGGTGTCCTCGGGGGTGCGGGTCATCGGGGCGCCTCCAGGACGACGGTGGTGCCGGAGCCCGGCGCGGAGAACAGGCGGGCGTCGCCGCCGACCTCGCGGAGACGGTTCACGACGCTCTCCTTGAAGCCGAGACGTTCCTCGTCGATGGTGCCGATCTCGAACCCGACGCCGGAGTCGGTGACCATCGCGCGGACCATGTCGTTGTCGTGGACGATCGTGACGTGGGCCTCGGCGACGCCGGCGTGGCGACGGACGTTCTCCAGGCACTCGGCGAGGGCGAGCAGGAAGGCGTCGAGCACCTGCGTGGGGAGCAGGACCTGGCCGGTGCCGTGCCAGCTGACCTCGAGGCCCATGCGGCCGAAGCGCTGCTTGACCGACTCGAGGGTCTGCCCGAGCGGGGACTCCTCGGCCCGGGTCAGCGAGTAGTCGCCGGACTGCGACGGCTGCGGGGTCGCGCCGAGGCGGAGGTGGCGGAGGAGCCGCGCGTCCTCGGCGGCCTGTTCGCGCATGGCCTGCTCGGAGACCCCGACGCCGGAGTGGGCCAGGAGCGTCAGCGTGGCGAGGACCGTGTCGTGCAGCAGTCGGGCACCCTGGCGGCGCTGGGCCTCGGTCTCGCTGGCCTGCCGTTCGGCGCGGTGGGCGGTGCCGATGCTGTAGATGCGGCGGGCGACGCGGGGGATGCTGCGCGAGATCCAGTAGGCGACGACCGCGGTGAGGACCCAGCCGAGGGCGGTGCCGCCGACGGGGGAGGACAGCACCGAGCCGGTCGCGGTGGTCATGATGACGAGCGACGCCCCGCCGCCGAGGATCGTCAGCGCGAGGCCGACCAGGTGGCCGCGCTGGGCCATCAGCATCGAGGACAGCCCGCCGGCGGCGAGGGGGACCAGCGCGCTGGCGACGACCTGGCGCAGGTCGGGTTGGGCGTTCGTGAGCAGGACGACGAGCGCGGCGAGGCCGGAGACCTGCGTCAGCGCGGTCCACCACACGGCACCGTTCCACCCGAAGGCGACGAGCGCCCCGAGCATCACGACGATGCACGCGACGCCGATGGCGAGCGGACCGGCCGGGACGGCGAAGGCGCAGAGCACCCCGACGAGGCTGACCAGGGTGCACACGATGCCGACGACACGGGTCGTCGACCGGAGCAACCGGTCGCGTTCCTGAGCCAAGGGTTCCATCGGGGTCCTGAAGCGTCTGTCCTCGTCGGTGGAGCGAGGGTCGTACGGGAAGGCATCCGAAGTGGACGCTCAGTCATCATTCCACGAGCGGCACTCGTTGGGGGGTGTTCGGCACGCCCGGTTGTTCGGTTTGGCAACGATGTCGTCACGACGAACGTGGACAGACCGTGCGCAACGGGTGTCGTGGGCGGTTCGCGGACAGTCGGGCCGCAGTGTGGATCGCCGGGCGCGGCGTGGCGGGAACGCGGTGAGTGGACAGCGGGGGCTGTCACCGCGGGGCCCGGGGCGCGCCTGGCGTGCGGGGCACGCCTGGCGTGCGGGGCACGCCTGGCGTGCGGGGCACGC
>NZ_JALNUI010000011.1 GCF_026544205.1 Curtobacterium sp. GC_Cur_3 | reverse complement strand
TGACCACCCCGTGCGGCGGGACGGGCTCGCACGGGGTGGTCAAGCTCGCACGGGCCGAGGGAGGTCGCACGGTGCGCGACGGACACGCGCCCGCACGGTGCGGCGCGGCGGAGCGGTGCTCGGTGCGAGGTTGACCACCCCGTGCGGCGGGACGGGCTCGCACGGGGTGGTCAAGCTCGCACGAGCCTCGGGAGCGCGCACGGTGCGAGGCTGCTCGGCGCACACCAGCTCGCATGGTGCGAGGCTGCGCGGCGGGCTCCGGCGACGGGCGACGGGCGGAGGGCGGCGGGCGAAGGGCCCGGCAGCCTCAGCGGCGGCGCAGCATCACGACCGCACCCGCGGCAGCGACCACCATGAGCACCGCTGCGACGCCGGCCGTGATCGTCACGCCGGAGTCGAACGCCGCCCGGGCGGACTCGAGGAGCACCTGCCCCGCGGTCCCGCCGAGCTCGTTCGCCGCCGACACCGCGCCACCGAGGGTCTCCTGCGCCGCGGTGTGCGACGTCGAGGACAGCCCGCCCGGCACCACGACGTGCGCACGGTAGGCCGCGGCCAGGATCGTCCCGAGGATCGCGGTCCCCAGCACGGCACCGATCTCGTACGCGGTCTCGGACACCGCCGACGCCGCACCGGACTTGTCCGCCGGGGCGGTGGAGATGATGAGGTCGTTCGTGACGGTCTCGGACGCGCCGATCCCGATGCCGAGCAGCACGAACGCGAACGCCAGGGCGGCGATCGACGCGTGGTGCCCGAGCACCGCGACCAGCCCGTACGCGGCAGCGGAGAACAGCAGGGCGACGCTGACGACCCACCGTGGCGCGACCCGGGCGACGATGGGCACGGCGACGATGCCCGCGACGATGGTCAGCACGGACCCGGGGATCAGCACGATGCCGGACGCGAAGGGGTCGAGCCCGGCCACGAGCTGCAGGTGCTGTGCGATGAAGAACAGGAACCCGGTCAGCGAGAACATCGCCGCCATGTTCATCAGCACGCTGCCGGTGAACGCCGTGCTGCGGAACAGCCGGAGGTCGAGCATCGGGGTGCGCGTGCGGAGCTGCCGACGGACGAAGGTGATGCCGCAGAGGACACCGACGGCGACCATCGCGACGGCGAGGCCGCGCTCCTCGGGGTGCACGATCGACTTGATCGCCCACGCGATCGGTGCGAGCGTGCCGAGCGAGAGCAGCATGCTCACGACGTCGACCGGCCCGGGGTTGCGGTCGCGGGACTCCGGCACGCAGAACGGCACGGCCGCGAGCATCACGACGAGGATCGGGACCGCGACGAGGAACACGCTGCCCCAGTGGAAGTGCGCCAGCAGTGCGCCGCCGACGAGCGGACCGAGGGCGTTCCCCGCGGCGAACATCGTCGACCAGACGGCGAGGGCCATCCGCCGCTCCCCCGCGTCCGGGAACACGTTGCGGATGATCGAGAGCGTCGCCGGCATGAGCATCGCGCCGAACACGCCCATCGCCACGCGGGCGGCGACGAGCATCCAGGCGTCCGTGGCGAAGGCGGCGGCGACGGACATCGCGGCGAACCCGGTCGCGCCGACCACCAGGATGCGGCGGCGTCCGATCCGGTCACCGATGCTGCCCATCACGACGAGCAGCCCGGCCAGCACGAGCGGGTAGGCGTCGACGATCCAGAGCTGCGTGGTGGCGTCGGGGTGCAGCGCGCGGGCGATCGACGGCAGCGCGAAGCTCAGGATCGTGTTGTCGACCGAGATGAGCAGGACCGGCAGCATCAGGACCGCGAGCGCCAGGAACCGTCGTGCGCGGCTCGCGGTGACACGCGTGGCGACGGGACTGGTGAGGAGTGCGGACATGGTGGTGCTCCGAGGACTTCGAGGGAGGTGCCACGGGCGCGGAAGTCGTCACGCGGCCCGGCAGGACTCCGTCTACTGTACCGTCCGGACGGTTGTGGTTGCAAATGCAAACTCCCCTGACCGACTTCGCAGGCTCCGTCGGCGCTGGCGCCGTGCATCGCTGGCGCGATGCCCTGAACGAAGCGCGCGGGAGGCTCCACTGCGGTCGTGCGCCGAGCCTCCCGTCCGGCGGTGGGCGTGACCACTGCCCCGGCCGAGCGGTCAGGCCGACTCGCGCACCAGGAGGCGATGGCGCACGGTCCGCTGCACCGCGTCGCCCTGCCGGGGCAGGTCCCCCGCGAGCATGCCGAGCGCGAGGTCGAGCGCCTGCTGCGCGACCGTGTCGAGGTCGACGGCGAGCGTGGTGAGGGTCGGCGCGACGAGCCCGCCGAGCGGCAGGCCGTCCACGCCGACCACGCGGACGTCACCCGGCACGTCGACGCCCGCACGGCGGCAGGCCGACAGCACGCCGAGGGCCGTCACGTCGTTGAAGGCGAGCACGGCGTCGAGGCGGCGGCGGTCGGCGAGCAGGCGTTCGGTGGCCGCAGCGCCTGCCGCAGCGGTCGGTTCCCCGCCGTGGACGAGCTCTGGCAGGTACCCGCGTCGGCGCAGCGCCTCGGCCATGAGGCCACCGCGGTGACTGGGCGCTCCGTCGGTCGACGCGTCGAGGACCACCGGGTGTTTGACGCCCGTGGCGACGAGGTGGTCGGCGAGCGCGTCGATGGCCTCGGTCGGGTCGATGCGGACGGACGCCCGGGTGACGGGACCGGCGGGGTCGAGCTCGACGACGGGCACCGAGCCGAGCTGCTCGATCCACTCCGGGGCGCGCAGTCCCAGGTACCCGATGACGACGTCGGTCTGGACGCCGAGGGCCTGCACCATGCGGGACGGGTCGCTCGCGAGTCCGACGTCGGCGAGCATCACGTTCCACCCGCGGTCCGCGGCCAGCCCGAGCACCGCGGCGGCGAGCTCCGGCGAGTACGGGTTCCGCAGGTCGTCGACGACCAGACCGAGCTGGTGGTCGCCGCCCGTGACCAGGCCGCGGCCGAAGCGCGACGGGCGGTAGTCGAGGGCCTCGGCCGCCAGGAGGACCCGTTCCTTGGTCGCCGCGCTGATGCCGGTCATGCCGTTCATCGCGCGGGTGACCGTCTGCCGGGACACCCCGGCGGCCGCGGCGACGTCGATGATGGTCGCGCGGCCGGCGGGGGGCGTCGTCTCGCTCAGGCGCGGAGGTCCAGCCACGCGACCTGCTCCGGGGTGAGCTCGACGGAGAGGCCGGTCATCGAGGAGCGGGCCTCGGCGATGGTGCGCGGTCCGAAGAGCGGGAAGGTCGGGAACGGCTGGTTGAGGACGTACGCCAGGGCGATCGCCGTCGCGGGGACGCCGAACTGCTCGCCGAGTTCGCTCGCACGTCGGAGCCGCTCGAAGTTGTCGTCGCTGTAGTAGCAGCGGACGAGTTCGGCGTCGCTGGTGTCCTCCGGCGTCGCACGACCGGTGAAGAACCCGCGTGCCTGGGACGACCAGGGCAGCAGCGGGACCTGGCGCTCCTCGAGCCAGGCCTTCGACGCGGCGTCGGTGACGTGGCGGCACCCCTCCCACGGCACGTCGTACGCCTCGGCGAGGCCGAAGTGGTTGCTCAGGACCTCGAACCCGTGCTTGCCGTTCGCCTTCGCGTAGGCGTTCGCCTCGTCGAAGCGCGCCAGGCTCCAGTTCGACCCGCCGTACACGCGGATCCGGCCGGCGCGACGGTGCTCGTCGAGGACGTCGACGAACTCCCCCACCGGCACGTCCGCGTTGTCGCGGTGCATCATGTAGATGTCCGCGTGGTCGGTGCCCTGACGCTCCAGGCTCTCGAGCAGCTGGCGGCTCAGGGACTCCGGGTCGCAGTACGGGGTGTGGGCGCCCTTCGTGATCACGACGACGTCGTCCCGGATGCCGCGGTTCTGGATCCACGTGCCGAGGCGACCCTCGAGCACGCCCCCGCCGTAGATGTACCCGGTGTCGAAGACGTTGCCGCCGCGCTCCACGAACAGGTCGAAGATCGCGCTGGCGTGCGCCAGGTCGGGCTGGTTGTCGACGCCCATCACCAGGCGGGACATCCGCTTGCCGACGCCCGGCACCTCGCCGTACAGCATCGTGGTGTCGGACGCGACGGTGAGCGGTCGGCCGCTGACGGTCGGGATGTCGGCGGTCTCGGCCTCGAACGGGTAGCGCAGCTCGATCGCGGCGCGCCAGCGGTCGAGCGTGCGGGCGGTGGCGAGCGACTCGTCGAGGGTCATCTGGGTGGCCTCACCCAGACCGGCGGCGAGTGCGGCGGTGGTGGCGTCGGCTTCACGGGCGTAGGGGTGCTCACCGGCGAAGGACAGCGTGCGGGGGTCCTCGTCGATGGTGCTCACGACGATGGTGGGGTCGTCACCGAGGGTCCACGGGTCCGCCAGGCTGATCCGGCCGCGGGTGCCGTACACGGTGACGGCGTTGTCGTCCTGCACGCGGACACCGGTCCGGACGTTGGCGGTGATCGTGCGACCGGCCCGGCCGCGGTAGGTCAGGTCCGCTGTGGTCCACTCGTCGACGCCGGTCGGGCCGAGGGTGCCGGTCGCGGTCAGCTCGGTCGGCTCCGCGACGGCCGTGCCCGTGGCGGCCTGCACGATCGCCGCGGCCATCGTCACGGGGTAGCCGCCGACGTCGAGGATGCCGCCCCCGGCGGTGTCCACGTCGAACAGGCGCCCGGTGCGCTCCCCCGCGCGGAACGCGAAGGAGGCATCGACGTGAGTGACCTCGCCGATCGCGCCCTGGCGGACGAGGTCGAGCAGTGCCGCGGTCTGCGGGTGGAAGCGGTACATGTAGGCCTCGACCAGGGGCAGGCCGGCGACCCGGGCGGCGTCGACCAGGGCCATCGCCGTGCCGTGGTTCGGTGCGAGGGGCTTCTCGCACAGCACGGCCTTGCCCGCCTGCAGCGCTGCCAGCACCAGGTGGGCGTGGCCCGTGTGCACGGTCGAGACGTAGACGGCGTCGACGCGCGGGTCGGCGAGCACCTCGTCGTAGTTCGTCGCCGTGACGTCGGCGAACCCGTGGCCGGCGGCGTCGTCGGCGAACGAGCGTGCCCGCTCGGGCGACGAGCTGCCCGCGGCGACGAGCGTGGCGCCCGAGGTACTCGCCGGGAGCTGGGAGAGGAACCGGCGGGCGATGCTGCCCGGGCCGAGGACGGCCCAGCCGGGGGTGTCGCCGGTCGGTGTCTGGGTGGTGCCGGTGGTGGTCGCGGTCTGCGCTGACATGCGGATCCTGTTCGTCTCGTGAACCTTCACGGTCACGACGACCCTAGGGCAGTTCTGCCCGCTGGATCAAGGACCGTGAGCGTTCACGATCCCACGGCGGGAGCAGCACGAGCCCGCGGTTCCCTAGACTTCCCCCATGGCCAGTGCCCGCGACCGTGTCCTCGACAGCTTCGTCGCCATCGTGTGCGAGGAGGGCGAGCGTCCCGCCACGCTCGACGCCGTCGCCGCTCGTGCCGGGGTGTCCAAGGGCGGACTGCTCTACCACTTCGGCTCGAAGGCCGCCCTCGTCGAGGGGCTCTGCGACCGGCTGGTCGACCTGTCCACGGCCGACGTCGAACGGATGCGCGACGCCGAGGACGGCCCCGCCCGCTACTTCGTCCGCAACTGCCAGTTCGTGGGCAGTGAGCTCGACCTGGCACTCCTCGCCGCCAGCCGTCTGCAGCAGGCCGGGTACGCGGAAGCCGGGCGCACCCTCGACGAGACCGAGAACGCCTGGCTCGCCACCCTGGTCGAGGCACTCGGCGACGCACCCACCGCGCAGGCGATCAAGCTCATGGGCGACGGGCTGTACCACGCCGCTTCACTCGGTGCCGCGAGCGACGTCCGGCCCGACCGCGCGACGGTCGACATGGAGTCGTTGCTCGGCGTCGTCGACCGGCTGGTGTCCACCAAGCCCGCCGGGTGAACCAGCGCGGGCGCCCCTGGGGATAGACTTGTGGTGATCCACCCGTCTGACCTCCGGAGGTACCCTGTGGGCCGCGTCATCGCCGCTTTCTTCTCGATCCTGCTGCTGCTGGTGTCGATGTACCTGTTCGGGTTCGCGTTCCAGGTGGACTCGGGTCAGGCCTTCGTCTTCATGGCGGGCGTCCTCCTGATGTCGCTCTCCTTCTTCCTGCCGATCCACGTCTTCGGCAAGAAGTAGCCACACCGCCGAGAACGGCCCCGCACCTCACCGGTGCGGGGCCGTTCTGCGTCGCGGGTCGATCCGCGCCGTGACCCGGCTCAGGCGGGGACGCGCAGGCTCCGCAGGGCGACGGCAGTGGCGATGGCCGCGTGTGCCGCTTCGGCGCCCTTGTCCTCCTTCGACCCGGGCAGGCCGGCCCGGTCGATCCCCTGCTGCTCGTCGTCGAGCGTCAGCACACCGAAGCCGACGGGCTTGCCGGTGTCGATCGCGACGCGGGTGAGGCCGCTCGTGGCGGCGTCGGAGACGTACTCGAAGTGCGGGGTGCCGCCGCGGATGATCACGCCGAGCGCCACCGCTGCGTCGAAGCCGGACTCGAGGGCGACCTTCGCCACGACCGGCAGTTCGAAGCTGCCGGGGACGGGGATGACGGTGGCCTCGGCGCCGAGCCGCTCGACCTCGCGCTGTGCCCCGGCGAGGAGCCCGGCTGCGATCGTGTCGTGCCACTGCCCGGCGACGATCGCCACCCGGATGCCGCTGCCGTCGACCTGGTCGCGGTCCGCCGCGCCTGCTCCGCTCATCGTGTGGTTCCTTCCGTGGGCGCGACGAGAGTCGTCGCCCGGTCGGCTGCGTCGAGCCACTCGGCCAGCGCAGCGATGGTGATGACGGGCACGCCCTCGCGTGCCCCCAGTTCGACGAGCCGCGGCAGCCGCATCATGCTGCCGTCCTCGTCGACGATCTCGCAGATCGCCGCCGCCGGACGCAGCCCGGCTGCGGTGACGAGGTCGATCGCGGCTTCGGTGTGCCCGGAGCGCTCGCGGACGCCGCCGGGTCGTGCGCGCAGGGGCACGACGTGTCCGGGGCGGTGCAGGTCCTCGCGCACCGAGGTGGGGTCCGCGAGGACCCGCAGCGTCCGGGCGCGGTCGTGGGCGCTGATGCCGGTCGTGACCCCGACCGCGGCGTCGACCGTCACGGTGTACGCGGTGCCGCGGACGTCCTCGTTGTGCTCGACCATCGGCGGCAGGTCGAGCGCGTCGGCGATCTCGGTGCTCACCGGGGCGCAGATGAAGCCCGACGAGTGCGCCACGGTCCACGCGATCCACTCCGGCGTCGCGAGCTCGGCGGACAGGATGACGTCGCCCTCGTTCTCACGCGACTCGTCGTCGGCGACGATCACCGGACGGCCGGCCGCGATCGCGGCGACGGCGTCCTCGACGGTGGACAGACCGGGCACGCGGGCGGGCGCGACCACCGGCGCCGAGCCGGCCACGTGCCCTGGTGCCGCCACGTCGGGGTGCTGGGATGCGTCGACGACCATCACCGGGCCTCCAGGCTGGAGAAGTCGGGGGCGAGCTCCGACGGGTCCGCGGGGGTCTGTTCGCGCACCGCCGCCTCGAGCCGCAGCATGCGGCGGACGTGGCGCGCGAGGACGTCGGTCTCGACGTTGACGCGGTCACCGGGCACGCGGTCGCCGAGGGTGGTGGCGCTGAGGGTCTCGGGGATGAGGCTGACCTCGAACCAGGCGGCGGCGAGGTCGATGGACTCGGCGGAGACGGCGGAGACGGTGAGCGAGACGCCGTCGAGCGCGACCGAGCCCTTGTCGACGACGAGCGGGCTGAGCTCCGGCGACAGCGTGAAGCGGACGCGGCGCCAGCCGTCCCCGTCGGCGGTCTCGAGCACGGTGGCGGTGCCGTCGACGTGCCCCTGGACGATGTGCCCGCCGAGCCGGTCGCCGACGGAGGCCGCACGCTCGAGGTTGACCGGGTCGCCCACGCGGAGCGAGCCGTGCGCGCTCATGTCGAGCGTCTGCTTCATGACGAAGGTGGTGAAGGTGTCGGACGTCTGCTCGACGACGGTCAGGCAGACGCCGCTCGTCGCGATCGAGTCGCCGTGCCGGGCGTCCGAGACCACGAGGGGGCCGCGGATCGTGAGCGCGACGGAGTCGCCGTGGGGGTCGACGGCGGTGACGGTGCCGAGTTCCTCGATGATGCCGGTGAACACTGGTGTCCTCTCAACGGGACTCCGGGTGTGCACGACGATCGTCGGCAGAACGGAGGTCGCGTCCACGCCGAGTGGTGGGCGTGGTCGTGTCCTCCGCCAGCGCGCCTACCATCCGGACTCTCACCGTCGGTCCCGGAGTCCCACCGGGTCAGCATCGGTCGGGAGTTCACCCGTCGTCAGCTCGTGGACTGTCACCACCGGTTCGGACTTGCACCGACCCCGGAGCGCTTGCGTACCCCGAACGATACCCCAGCCCCCTGACGCGCGCGGCGCGCGGGTCACACGCGGTCATGGACGGGCGCGCCGCCGGGCTGCCAGGCGCCGCGCCAGCGTCACCCGCGCCCCCGCGCCAGGGCCACGGCCTGGCGGAGCGACAGGTCCGGCAGGTACGCCCGGACGACGGCGATGCCGATGGAGGGCAGGGCCACCGGGTCCGGGTAGGCCAGGACCAGCGGGTGCAGCTCCGGCCCGAACTTCAGCTTGAACTTCAGCAGCGACCGGAAGCCGTAGACGGGCTCGAGCACTCCGCCGACGAGCTCGAGGAGGTTCTGCACGCCCTCCCCCGACGGTGCCGGCGCGGCTCCCGGCGCCTGCGCGAGCGGGGCGGCCGACAGGCTCAGGCGGGCGACACCGTCCTCGCGCATCCGGTCGGCAGCGCTCGCGACCAGGAACTCCATCACGCCGTTCGGGGCCGCGCTCGTCCGGCGCATCACGTCGAGCGTCCACCCGACGACGCGGCCCTGGTCGTACGACGGCAGCCAGCTCGTCACGGCGAGCACGGTGCCCTCGGCGTCCTGCGCGACGAGCGTCCGGACGGCCGGGTCCCGCATCTCGTCGACACCGCCGAGCGTGAAGCCCATCTCCGGGAGCTCCCGCTCGGAGACCCACTCCTCGGAGATCGCCTCGATCTGCCGGACGGTGGCGGTGGGCAGGTCCTGCCAGCTTGACCACGTCGCCGTGATGCCCTCGCGCGCGGCCTTGTTCACCGACGTGCGGACGTCCTGCTTCTTCTTGCCGCTCGTCGTCCAGTCACGCGGGTCGAAATCCGCGTCCTCGGCGACCGGCAGCGTGCCCCAGCCGAGCGCACGGAGCGGGGCCGCGACGGTCTCGTCGACGCCGTAGAGCACCGGGGTCCAGCCGTTGTCGTCGCAGAACCGGGCGAAGGCGGTGAGTGCGTCGCCGCGGGCGTCCTGGTGTCCGAACGGCCCGCCGAGCGTCACCGCGACGCCGCCGTTCCGCCGGTAGGCGATGCCGGCTCGACCGTCCGCGGCGAACCAGTAGGCGTTGCCTCGCCACGTCGTCATCCAGCCGAAGGTGTCCCCACCGCCGGCCACGAGCAGCGCCCGGGCCTGCTCCCGCGCGGCACGGCTGCCGTCGAGGTCGGTGTCGGTCGGCGCGGCACCGGTCGGTCGGACGGCGGCGACGGCCACCACCAGCCACAGGATCGGGCCGGCCAGGCCGAGGGTCAGCCGGAGCCCCGGATCAAGCCGCGGCAGGTGCTCCCAGAACGTCGTCGGGGCGAGCGGACCGAGCGCGGAGACGACGATGCGCCAGGGCTCGGCGATGCGGACAGGCGAGGCGTCGGCGACGACGAGCATCACGACGACGAGCACGACGGCGGCGCCGAGCACGGCGATCCCGAACCCGGCGAGACGACGGCGGGTGGGCAGCACGGTGAACGAGCGGCGCAGCAGCACCAGGACGACGGCCGTCGCGAGCGGGACCGCGATCGACGCGATGATGGACAGCGTCACGATGAGCCGGTCCTCGGGGCCGTGCAGCCGCTCGACCCGCCCGGGCACCAGGCCGTACGTGACCGCGGCGGCGATCGCCGTCACCAGGTCGACCACCACGACCAGCCACACCGCGAACCGGCTGCCCCGGAACAGCCCGAGCCCGCCGACGACGAGGACGAGGAGCGGCGGGACCGCGAGGAGCAGCGTCCACGGGTCCGTCGCCCGGTAGGCCAGGAGTCCGCGGAGACACTGCCCGGCGACGCCGTCCGCCCGGCAGCCGGCGACCGGGGTGACCGGCCCGGCGCCGACGACCGCCGCGATCGGCGCGAGGATCCCGACCCGGGCGCGGGACACGAGGGCGATGACCGGGCCGACGGCCGACACCAGCACCGCGGTGCCGAGCAGCACGCGGGTCTCCCGGTGCGAACTGCGGGACCAGCCGACGCGCTTCGGGGCGTTGCGCAGCGTCTCGCCGAGCACCCACCCGGCTGCGGCGGCGAGCACCGCGTAGAGGTCGGACGCGTGCCCGGCGTAGAGGAACAGCGCGGCCACCACGGCCAGCGTGCCCACCCGGATGCGGCGACGCCAGAGCGGACCGGCGAAGGCGCTCGCGGTGGCGATCGTGCCGACGATGGCCGTCCATGGGTCGAACGCCGTCGCTCGTCCGGCGATCAGCGCCCAGGCGTTCCGCCCGTCGAGGTCGACGAACGCACTGAGCGCGCCGATGCCCGTGCCGACCAGGGTCGTCACGACGAAGGCGACGGCCGTGCGCCACGAGCCCATCAGGCGTTCCGCTGCGCCGACCAGCACGACGACCCCGGCGAGGGTGAGCAGGAGCGCGACGACACCGGTCGAGACGACGAACACGCGGAGCGGACCGAACGACGCCGGACCGAAGGCGTCACCGAGCGCGGCGGCATGGCCGTGGTGGCTGGCTGCGAGACCGTGCGTCAGGCGCATGACGACCCCGATCACGGACATCGCGAGGACCAGCACGACGATCGCGGCCGTCACCGGCGACCGGCGCACGGCACGCAGCGGCGAGCGACCGAGGTCACGGAAGGACGGACGACGGCGAGACGCGGTCGCGGAGGCGGTCGCGGTCGCGGTCGCGGACGAGGACGCGGTCGCGGGCCTCGGCGCGGTGCTCACAGCGCACCGCCCTGCGCCGGGAGACCGAGGTGCGCGACGACCTGCGGCAGCCCGTGGGTCAGCACGTACCGCACGGTGTTCCAGTCGTGCGCGGACCTCGGCGAGACGATGAGGGACGTCTGCATCCCAGCGCGTTCGGCCGCGGTCCGGAGCGTGGTGGTCGAGGCCCGGTAGGGCGCGTCGTCCTGCCCGAAGCCGAACACCGTCAGGTGCTGCCGGTACGGCGCGTGCCGGCGCATGACCGCGACGGGGGCCGCGGCCTGGTACGCCGACCGGGAGCCGTCGAACCCGACCTTGACCGTGTGCGCCTCCGACCCGTTCTTCACCGTGAGCTCGCTCGAGATCGCGAGCGCCGACCCGAAGACCTCGGGGTGCGCGGTGGAGAACTGCATCGCGCAGGTCGCCCCCTGCGAGAACCCGGTGATCCCCCAGCCGCTCGGGGCCGCGGCCACGTCGAGGTGCTGCCGGATCCAGTCGACGGTGTCGGTCATGACGTAGGTCGCGCTCCGCCCGAGCCGCCGGGAGTCCACGCACATCGGGTTCCGGTTCGGGGCACCGAGCTGGTCCGGGCTGACCACGATCGGGGCCAGGCCGTGGTGCGCCCGGGCGTAGGTGTCGAGGTCCTCGCCGAGCTCGCCCGCCTGGAACATGTCGGACGGCTGCCCTGGCTGCCCGGACAGCGCGACCAGGACCGGCAGCGTCGGCGGGTTGGCGGTGAGCGCGGCCGGTGGCAGCCACACGACCGCGCGGCGCGCGTGGAAGTGGGACACCGTGCCCGGGATGTGCACCGAGATCGTGCGGCCGTGGTCCGGCATCGAGGCCGGGGCCGTCCAGGTGGCCGCGTCCACCACCGTCGCATCGGTTGACGCCGCGTGCTGGTGCCCGAGCGAGCCCGCCGGGTACGGGTCCGTCGTGATCGCCTGCTCGATGGTCCGGTAGGCACCGAAGTCGACGTTGATGCCGAGTCCGGTGGCGAGCGCGACGCCGGCGAGCGCGGCGATCGCCACGGACCGGCGGCCCCAGCCGCCCTGCACGAGGACGGTGATGCACAGTGCCACGGTCGCGCCGAGGAAGGCGACCCACATCCGCGTGACCGGCGTGAAGGCCACTCCGAAGTCGTCCTGCACGTCGCCGAACCACCAGACGGCCAGGAGGCCCACCCCGGCTCCGACGAGCAGCGCACCTCCGCGCACGGCGAGTCGACCGCGACCGCTCACGATGGTCCGCCCCGCGCCCCTCGTGGAGCGTCGGCCGAGGGGGCCGACGAGTGCCCAGAGGGCCAGCAGCCCGGCGACGACGTCGACGGGGACCAGGACCCCCGGGGTCACGATCGGGGTGCGGAGCAGTTCGGTGAACACGGGTCCATCGTCCAGCCCTGCGGCTCCCGACCGGCTGCTGCACCGCTTCCACTGTTCACAGCATCGACATCATCGCCCCACAGTCCGCGACCAGTCCGTTCCCAGGCACGCCACCGAGGGACACCGGCGTACCGGTGCCCCTCGGCCCTGATCCTGCTAGTGCCGACGACGGAGGACGAGCGTCCCCGTGCCGAGGAGCATCAGCAGCAGTGCGAGCCCCACGGGCACGACGGGCGAGGACGCCCCCGTGTACGCGAGACCGGCCGGGGTCGTGCCCGTCCCCGTGCTCGCCGCGGCGACGGTCGCCGTCGCTGCCGTCCGGACCGGGGTGGTCGCGGCGGTGGTGCGAGCGACCTCGGTGGTCGGGGCGGTGGTGGCAGCGGCGGTCACGGTCGGCGTGGTGCCGGTCGTGGTCACGCTGGCGGGGACCGTCGTGACGTCGCCGGGGGTGGTGGTGCCCGGCGTGGTCGTGCCGCCCGGGGTGGTGGTGCCACCGGGAGTGGTGGTGCCGCCCGGGGTGGTGACCGGCGTCGTGCCCGTGCCCGGGGTGGTGACGGGCGTCGTGCCCGTGCCGGTGCCGGGGGTGGTGACCGGCGTCGTGCTGGTGCTCGGGGTCGTCCCGGTGCTCGTGCCGTCACCGACGATGCCGATGCCGTTCCCGCCGACCGTGACCGGCAGGCTGACCACCGGCGTGACCTGCGATCCCGAACCGATGCCACCGTTGCCGGAGGTCGTGCCCCCGGTACCCGTGCCCGTCCCGACCGGCGTGGTCGACCCGGTGCCCGTGTTCGTGTTCGTGTTGGTGCTCGTGCCGTCACCGACGATGCCGATGCCGTTCCCGCCGACCGTGACCGGCAGGCTGATCACGGGTGCGACCTGCGTGCCCGAACCGATGCCACCGTTGCCGGAGGTCTTGCCCCCGGTACCCGTGCCCGTGCCCGTGCCCGTGCCCGAGCCGACCGGCGTGGTCGACCCGGTGCCCGTGTTCGTGTTCGTGTTCGTGTTGGTGCTCGTGCCGTCACCGACGACACCGATGCCGTTCCCGCCGACCGTGACCGGCAGGCTGACCACCGGCGTGACCTGCGTGCCCGAACCGATGCCACCGTTGCCGGAGGTCGTGCCCCCGGTACCCGTGCCCGTGCCCGAGCCGACCGGCGTGGTCGACCCGGTGCCCGTGTTCGTGGTCGACCCGGTGCTCGTGCCGTCACCGACGACACCGATGCCGTTCCCACCGACCGTCACCGGCAGGCTGATCCCCGGCACGACCTGTGTACCGGAGCCGATGCCGTCCTCACCCGAGGTGACGGGCGCAGTGCCCGAACCCGTGGTGGGAGCGCTCGACGCGGGCGACGACCCGGAGCCCGTCGCGCTCCCGTCGCCGAGCAGCCCGATCCCGTTGCCCGAGACCGTCACCGGCACCGAGACGACCGGCGACACCTGCGTGCCGGAGAGCGTCCCGTCGGCACCGGAGGTCGTCCCTCCGGAACCAGCGGTCCCGGAACCAGCGGCTCCGGAGCTCGCCGTCGGCGCCGAGCCCGCGGCCGTGCCCTCCCCGAGGACACCGATGCCGTTGCCACCGATCGTCACGGGGACCTGGACGGCGGGCACGACCTGCGTGCCCGAAGCGATCCCGTCCGAGCCGGACGTGACCGGACCCGCGGCGGGTGCCGGCGCGGGTGCAGCAGGTGCAGCAGGTGCAGCAGGAGCAACAGGTGCGGCAGGAGCTGCCGCCGGCACCGCCGACGACGCAGCGTCACCGAGCACGGCCACCGCGTTGCCGGTCACGTCGACCGGCACGCTGACGACCCCGGCGACCTGGGTGCCGGAGGCGATGCCGTCCGATCCCGAGGTGGTGGGAGCGGCAGCAGCCGGGGCGGGGACGGCAGCCGGCGACGGTGCAGCAGCCGGAGCCGCCACCGCCGAGGACACCGCGTCGCCGAGCACGCCGAACGCGTTCCTGCCGACGGAGACGGGAGCGTCGATCGACGGCGCCACCTGGGTTCCTGACACGATGCCGTCCGCACCGGAGGTCGTCGCCGCGTTCGCCGCGGCCGTCCCCCCGAGCGTCAGTCCACCGAGGAAGAGGGCGAACCACAGCCCTCTCGAGACGTGCTTGTTCATGGTCATCACTCCTGCGTTGAGGTCTTGTGTGCCGATCGCGGGTGCGATCGGATGGCGCGTCCTGCCGAACGGGCAGGTGCGCCGACCTCAGTCAGGTGCGACGTCGTGGTCGCCGATGACCGACGTGGGGACCACGTCGTCGGCGATCGAGCCGCGAGTCCCCGCGGCGAGGGGGTCCTGGTCGGCGGAGGCGCCGACCATCCCGACGACACCCGCACCGGCGGAGCCGCCGGTCGTGGTGCCGCCGGTGAGTCCGAGTCCGGAGTGGCCGAGCGGCGCGTCTCCGGGAGTCCCCTGCGGGACGAACAGCGCCGTCCCACCGAGCGTCGCCGAGTCCGGCGCGCTCGTGGTCACGGTCGGCACCAGCAGTGGACCGTCCGTCCGGAGCTCCGCTGCCGACCGCACCGACACCGACGCGCGGCGCTCGACGACCGGAGCGGTCGACGCGGGCGCACCCGTCACCGTCGCTGCACCGGCGGTGCGTGTCGACGTCGTGGGTCGCGGGTCAGCGGGTCCGCCAGCCGGTCCGGCCGGCTGCCCCGCCGTTCCGGAGCCGCCACCCACCGGGGGTGCGGGGAGCTGTGGGAGGGGGGTCGAGCCTCCAGGCAGGGTGCCGAGGACCGGTGGGAGCGGGTCGGCCACCACGTCCGGGACGTCGCCGACGACCGTGCCGACATCGCCGAGGACGTCGTCGACGACCCCGGTGACCGGTGCCGTGACGGTGCCGAGCGTGTCGTCTCCGACGACGCTGCCGACGACCGGCAGCGCTCCGACGACACCGTCCAGCGTGTCGACGAGCGACGAGACCGGGCGTGCGCCCGTGAGTCCCTGGACGGTCCCGGTGACGGGACGGAGCAGGGAGGCGACGGTGCCGGTGAGCGGACGGGAGGCCGGGGTGGCGTCCGTCGCGTGGCCCGCGGTCGTCGGGGTGGTCGGGACCACTGCCGGGGCGGGCTGTGTCGGGAGGATCGGCGTGGGGACGTGCGTCGTCGGCACGTGCGTCGTCGGCACGTGCGTCGCGGGGGCCTGCGTCGTCGGAACGGCTGCGGCGGGCTGCTGGTGCGCCGGCGCCGGTGCTGCTGCGATCGGAGCGGGTGCGGCGGGCACCGGCGCTGGGGCCGGCGCGGGTGCCGGCGCGGGTGCCGGACGAACCGGAGCCGGAGCTGCGGGTGCGGGAGCCGGTGCCGGAGCTGCGGGTGTCGGTACGACGACCTGACGGACCGGGGCGACCACGGCACTGACGGCCTGGCCGGCGGTGTTCGTGACGCCGTCGACCACCCCGCCGAGCAGTCCGGAGGACGAGGTCGCGGAGGTCCGGGCGCTCGGAGCGTGCTCGGCGGCGGACGCGGTCTGCGCGCCGAGCGTCAACGAGAGCAGCACGGCGGCGGCGCTGACTCCGGTGCCCACGAGGGCGTACCGGATCGCAGCGCGCCAGGGTGCGCGCAACGGGTTGTCCATGCGCTCACCTCCTGGTCTGGCTGCGCACGTAGAGTGGTTGACCGGCACGGTACGCCCACTTCGGCGCCGCGCACCCGATTTCCCAAGAAAACGTCAGGAACGAAGTTGCCCTCGACCTTCAGCGCCCCCACCCGCAACCTCGACGTCGTCACGTTGCACGAGATCCTCCGGCTCCGTCAGGACGTCTTCGTCGTCGAGCAGGAGTGCGCGTACGGGGACATCGACGGCCGCGACCTCGAGCCCGGCACCATCCAGTTCTGGGCCGGCGAGGGCTCGGTCGACTCGACGCTCCGACTCCTGCGCGAGGACGACGGCACCGAGCGCATCGGCCGCGTCGCCACCGCCGCACACGCTCGTGGCGCCGGCCTCGGGGCAGCGCTGATGCAGGCCGCGATCGCCGAGACCCGCTCCCCCGTCGTGACGCTCAACGCGCAGGCGCACCTCGAGCACTGGTACGGCCGCTTCGGCTTCGTGCGCTCGGGTGAGGACTTCGTCGAGGACGCGATCCCCCACGTCCCGATGACCCGCACGCGCTGACGCGGGGCGGCGCGGCGCGGGGCTGGTGCGGGTGGTTCTGCGCGTGCTCGGTCGTTCCCCGCGTGGCAGGTGGTTCCGCGCGTAGGGAGTCGTTCGTTCCCACCATGCACGCGCGATCCCGCTTCCCATCGCACGCGTCATGGGAAGGACCAGCAGCTCCCGCCAGGGCCGCTCAGGCCTGCCAGCGCCGGAGCTCGTCGTACGACCGTGCCTGCCGCTCCCGGTCCGCGACGAGCCGTTCGAACACGATGTTCGTCTGCGTCGTGGCGACCGAGGGGTCCCCGCTGAGCTCGTCGGCGACGAAGTCCCGCAGCTGCTCGGTCGACGTGCAGGCGATGTGCACGAGGAAGTCCTTGTCCCCCGCCAGGAACGACACGTCGAGCACGACGGGCACCCGCAGCAGGCGCTTGGCGAAGTCGCGGAGCTCGTGCCGTGCGGCCGCGTGGACCCGGACCGACACCATGGCCTCGATCGAGAACCCGAGCCGGGCGACGTCGACGTCCGCTCGGTAGCCACGGATCACGCCGGCGTCCTCGAGCGCCCGGACCCGCGTCAGACAGGTCGACGGAGCGATGCCCACCGCGGCGGCCAACCGGTTGTTCGGGATCCTGGCATCGGCGGCGAGCGTCCAGAGGATGCGCTCGTCGACCTCGTCGAGGCGCGGCGCCGGGTCGGGGCGGCGGACAGGTCGGTCGGACACGCGACCACCGTAGCGCGGGCTCGGCGGCTTTCCCGAGGGAGGCGCGGGCGCGGTCCGTGGGGTCACTACATCGCGAGCGTCATGCCGATCACGGCGACCGTCATCGCGAAGACCTCGCCGCTGCGCACGGACCGACGGTCCTCGCGTCCCCACTCGTACCGCAGCAGCCACCCGCTGAACGCGCAGTAGCCGATCACGCCGCCACCGAGCACGGCCGACAGCGCGATGCCGTGTCCGGCGTGCGGGTCGGCGAGCCCGGAGGCGTGCCCCATCAGGAGCATCCCGGCCATCACGACCGAGGACAGCGCCCGGTGGACGTCCATCGGCTCAGCACGACGACCGTCGGCACGGCGGCGGCGCATGACCGGCAGCGGCGCCAGGAGCAGCAGCACCGTCGCGGCGAGCAGCGTCCACGAGGACCCGGCGTGCACGACGGGCATGAGCATCGCGACGAGCATCACGGCCGCGGGCACGATCACCCCGGGGCGCGGGCGGTACCGGTCCCCGACGATGCAGCACACCGACGCGAACTGCGGCACGACGAGCATGGCGTCGGCGACGGTCTCGTGCACGGGCGGTCCTGGGTCGGTCCGGGCGGGTCAGTTCGTGGTGGAGGGTGTCAGGCCTCGGCGCGGGCGGCGGCCTTGGCGGCACGCTCGTGCTTCACGCGGGCGTTCTCCTCGTGCACGGCGGCCTGGGTCGCACGCTCCTGCACGAGCCACTCGGGCTTCTCCACGAGCAGCTGCTTGATCTCGGCCGTGGTCAGCGCGTCCTCGATGCCGGAGCGGGACAGGCCGGAGATCGAGACGCCGAGCTTCTGGGCGACGACGGGTCGCGGGTGGGGGCCGTCGCGGCGGAGCTCCTCGAGCCACGTCGGCGGCTCGGTCCGGAGTTCCTCGAAGGCGGTCCGCGTGACGGGCGCGTCGCGGAAGGACTCCGGAGCGGCCGACAGCAGGATGCCGAGCTTCTTCGCAGCCGTCTCGGGCTTCATCGTCTGTTCCTGCGCCATGGGGTCAAGGGTACGGCCCCTATGCTCGGTTGCATGACCGTGGCACTCACCATCGCGTTCGTGCCGGGCGTCTCACCCGCCAAGTGGGCCAGGGTCTGGCGCGACCGCTTCCCCTCCGTCGAGCTCCGGCTCCGCCCCGTCGGGCAGGGCGACCTCGTCGCGGCGCTCTCCGCCGAGGAGGACGCCGTGGACATGGTCTTCGCCAGGATGCCCGTGCCCGAGGACCTCCGCGCCATCCCCCTCTGGACCGAGACCGCCGTCGTCGCGACCCCGAAGGACTCGGACCTCGCCAAGGCCACCGAGGTCACACCGGCCCATCTCGAGGCAGTCCACATGATCGACGCCGGGCCCGTCCCGGCCGACGTCGACGCTGCGCTCGACCTCGTCGAGGCGAACGTCGGCGTGGTCGTCCTCCCGCAGTCCCTCTTCCGCAAGGCCAGTCGCAAGGACCTCGTCGCGCGGCCGCTCGCCGACGCCGAGGGCACCCGCGTCGCGCTGGTCTGGCGGGACGAGGACTCCTCCGAGCTGACCGAGGAGTTCATCGGCGTGGTGCGTGGGCGGACCGCCAACAGCTCCCGGAGCCAGCCGGACCAGCCAGGAGGCTCGGAGCGCTCCGCCGACGAGCCCTCGCGTCCGGCGCGTGGTGCGGCGAAGAGCGGCGCCGCGGGCGGCTCCCGGTCTGCGGAGGCACCCGGCGGCAAGGCGAAGGCGAAGTCGCCCGGCGGCGGCAAGTCCGGCGCCGGCAAGAAGTCGAACACCGGCAAGGGCCCCACGCCGGGTCGTGGCAAGATGCGCGGCAAGCCGAGCCGGGGTTCCAAGGGCAACCGGTGACGGACACGCGCCTGCGCGTGATGGCGGCCACGAGCCTCCCGGCCTGGCTCGAGACGACCATGGCCGAGTACGTGGCGTCCCGGATCCGGTCCGGCGAGACCGAGGCGCAGGCCGAGGTCGCCATGCGGAAGTCCGTCGACACGTGGTTCCCGGGTGGCACTCCCGCTCCGGGCCACCACGTGTGGGACGTCGTCGACGGCGACGACACCGTGGTCGGGTCCCTGTGGATCGGGCCGTTCGAGCCGGCGGGCCGTGACTGGTGGGTGTTCGACATCGAGATCGCGGAGGCACACCGGCGTCGTGGGCATGCCCGGCGCGCGCTCGAACAGGCGCACGTCGTCGCGAAGGACGCGGGCGCGGCCTCGATCGGCCTGAACGTGTTCGGCTACAACACTGGCGCCGCCGAGCTCTACGAGCAGCTCGGGTACGGCGTGACCTCCGTGCAGATGAAACTGCCGCTGGACTGACCCGTCACGCGTCGGTCAGGGCAGCACGGCCGCTGCAGCCCGCCCGACGCGGTCGCCGCGCGCTGACTCAGCCGCCGTCCGCGCCGCGGTGACGACCCGGGCGTCGGCACGTTCCGCCGAACCGGCGTCGAACGGCGGGTGCGGGTCGTACTCGATCTGCAGCTGGATGCGCTCCGCCGCCTCCTGGCCGGCGAGCTCGGCCGCGAGCCAGAGCGCCATGTCGATGCCGGCGCTGACCCCGGCCGCGGTGACGACGGCCCCGTCGACGACGTACCGCTCGTCCACCGGCGTCGCCCCGAACGCGGCGAGCATCGGCTTCGAGGCCCAGTGCGTCGTCGCCCGCTTGCCGGCGAGCAACCCGGCTGCTCCGAGGACGAACGCCCCCGTGCACACCGAGGTGACCCAGGTGGCGCGCTCGGCCTCGCGCCGGACGAACGCGATGACGTCCGGGTCGAGCATGGCGTCGAAGGCGCCGTCGCCCCCGGGGACGACCAGGACGTCCGCCGGTGCGGCATCGGCGAGGGTGACGGTCGGCACGAGCGCGAGCCCGCAGTCGCTCGGCACCGGGTCGAGCGTGGCGGCGACGTACTCCACGCGGGCGCCCGGGACACGGCTGAGCACCTGCGCTGGGCCGGTCAGGTCGAGCTGCGTCAGGTCCGGGAAGAGCAGGAACGCGATCCGGACGGTGCTCTCGGTCGTCATGCCCGCGACCCTAGCCCTGGTCGTCTGGTGTCGGGCCGTCGTCCGGTCGTCCGGTCGTCCGGCTGTCCGGCTGTCCGGTGCCGGTCCGTCGTCCGGTGTCGGGCCCTTCAGGCCCAGACGCCCGAGCTGCCGCGGCGGTGACTGCCGACGAGGTGCGTGTCCACGATCCCGAGGGCCTCCATCAGCGCGTGCATGGTCGTCGGCCCGACGAACGCGAACCCGCGCTTCCGCAGGGCCTTCGACAGGGCGACGGACTCCTCGCTCGTCGTCGGGACCTCGGCGAAGCTGCTCGGCTCGGGGGTCGTCGCCGGACGGAAGGACCACACGAAGTCGGCGAGCCCGCCGTCCTCGCGCAGGGCGACCGTGGCGTTCGCGTTGGTGATCGTCGCGAGGATCTTCGCCCGGTTCCGCACGATGCCGGCGTCGGCCATCAGCCGCTCGACGTCCTGCTCCCCGAAGGCAGCGACGGCGTCGGGGTCGAAGTCGGCGAAGGCAGCGCGGAACGCCGGACGCTTTGCGAGGATGGTGCGCCACGACAGTCCGGACTGGAAGGCCTCGAGCGAGAGCCGCTCGAACACGCCCCGCTCGTCGTGGACGGGCATGCCCCACTCGGTGTCGTAATAGTCCCGCAGCATGGGGTCCGTCGACGCCCACACCGGCCGGGCCAGGCCGTCGTCCCCGATCACCAGGTCACTCACGGGGACCATCCTGCCCGACCGACTGGCAGCCGTGACCGCACGTGGTCGTCGGTAGGCTCGCCGCATGACCGAGCAGTCGCGCATCCTCGTCCTCAACGGCCCGAACCTCGACATCCTCGGGCGCCGCGACCCGGAGCAGTACGGCACGGTCACGCTGGCGGACATCGAGGGCATCGTCCGCGCCGAGGCCGAGATCCACGGGCTCGGCGTCGACTTCCGGCAGACCAACCGCGAGGGGGAGCTCGTCGAGTGGCTGCACGAGGCGCTCGACGACTTCGACGGCGTCGTGATCAACCCGGCCGCCTACGCCCACACCTCGGTCGCGCTGCACGACGCCGTCGAGGCGCTGTCCGTCCCCGTGGTCGAGGTCCACATCTCGAACACGTGGAAGCGTGAGCCCTTCCGGCACGTCGACCACGTGGCCACGGCCGCGACCGCGGTCATCGCCGGGGCCGGCGCCGACGGCTATCGTCTGGCCGTGGCGCACCTGGCGTCCCTGCGGCGCTGACTCCTGCCGAGACGCCGGCGTCTCGGCAGCGCGCGGCCGCGAGACACCGGCGTCTCGGCAGTCGCTGTCCGCAAAACACCGGTGTTGCGGCGCGGCGCCGCGGATTTCCCCGGCGTCTTCACCAGACACCGGTGTTCCGCACAGGAGGCTCCGCAAGACACCGGTGTTCCGCGGAGCACGGGCCGGAGCACGGGCCGGGTCTGGCGGGCCCGCGGGTCAGAAGTCGGCGGGGCGTCGGACTTCGGCGGTGGCAGCCGTCGCGAAGCCCCCGCGGATGATGGGGAGCGCGCGCCGTACGGCCTGGTCGATGCGGAGCTCGAGGTCGAGGCTCGTGATGTCGTAGCCGCCCTCGCGCTTGGTGAAGTCGCGCTCGTTGCCGAAGACCCCGAGCGGCAGCGTCGTGGACTGGAAGAAGCCGAACAGCGGACGCATCTGGTGCTCGACGAGCAGCGCGTGCCGGTCGCTCCCGCCCGTCGCGGTCAGGAGCACCGGGGTGTCGACGAGGTCGTACTGTCCGACCCAGTCGAAGAAGAGCTTGAACGCGCCGGAGTAGGCCGCGCGGAACGCGGGGCTGCCGACGACGAGGACGTCGGCGGACTCGACGGCCTCGAGTGCGGCGATGGTCGCCGGTGCCATCGAGGCCCGGTCGGACGAGGCCCCGAGGTCGGCCAGCAGCGGACCGATCTCGACCGTCAGGGTCTGGGCGCCCTCGAGCTCCTCGCCGAGCCGGGCGACCGTGGCCGCGACCAGCGTCGAGGTCCGGGACGGGTCCGATGGGCTGCCGCTGACGCCGACGACGTGTGCTCCGCTCATGGGTTCGATGCTCACACGGGCGCCGAGCGGCTGCTCGCGTGTGACGGCATGTGTCACCCCAGCCGGGCCGCGTACCGTTCGCGGCATGCAGACGTTCCTGCCCTTCGCCGACTTCCGTGCCTCCGCCGAGGTCCTCGACGACAAGCGGCTCGGCAAGCAGCGCGTCGAGACCCTGCAGGTGATGCGCGCGCTGACGCTGCCCGACTACGGCTGGCAGCACCACCCGGTCACGGCCATGTGGCGCGGGTACCGCCCGGCACTGATGGCGTACCAGGACGCGACCTGCTCGGTGTGGCTGGAGCGCGGGTACGCGGACACGTGCCTGGCGAAGACGCTCGAGGACCTGGCCCGGGTTCCCGAGGACCTGGCCGCCTACGAGCGCGGCGACTACCCGCGACCGGCGTGGAACGAGGACGAGCGAGTGCACCTGTCGCACCGCTCGAAGCTCGTGCAGAAGGCGCCGGAGTTCTACCGACCGCTGTTCCCCGACGTGCCCGACGACCTGGACTACGTCTGGCCGGTGCCTTCCGCGAGCGCGCTCAAGCGATCGGCGTCCACCGCGCCCCGTCGCGCCGGGTGACCCGGTCCGACCGGATCTCGACGGTGTCGCGCAGGCCGTCCACCGCGTGTCGGGCGACGGCGACGGCCTCGCTGTCCTCGGCGGCCTCGTAGCGGACGACCGCGCAGGGCACCCCGCGCAGCAGGCGGACGTCCTGGGCCTCGACGACGGTCCGCTCGGCGACGAGTCGGGCGGCCTCGGGCAGGACGGCGTCCGGGGCGACCCCGGGGGCGAGGGCACCGACGGCGAGGGTCACGCGGTAGGAAGGCACGCGGCCACGCTAGCGGCGAGCACCGTGCGAGTTCTGTCGGCCCGTGCGGGTCCGACCACGTGGTGCGGCGCGATGGCGGCGCACGGGGTGGTCGACCTCGCACCGAGCGGCAGGCAGGCAGGCCGCGCCAGCGCGCGGAAGTGCACCCGGGCCCGCCGTGGGGAGCGATGTGGACGTCGTTCAGGGGAATTGACGTCCCGCATGCCCACGGCGGGCCTCGGGTGCAGCGGACGGCGGCGACAGGGGTTCGCCTCGCCCGCTCCGGACGCGGTTTCAGGGTCGCGTCCGGTCTGGTCGCGCCGGATCGGTTCCCATGGGGGTGTCGGAACCGAGGGCGCGGGTCCTCAGAGGTGTTCGGTGTCCTCTCGGTACCGCTCCGACTCGGTCGGAGCAGGCATGGACCGGCAGAGCATCGGGAGCAGGGCGCTCCCGATCGTGGCGAGCGCACCCACGGCGGCGATCAGACCGAGTGGGGCGGTGCCGACGTCGTGTCCGGCTGCCACGGCGAGCGCGACGATGGTCGCCGGTGCCGGGAGGAGCTGCACCGCCCGGAAGCGGTCCTCCCGGAGCGTCCGAGTCGTCATCGCGTTTGCCATGTGAACACTCTGTCGCAGATTGCTTGTCCGCAGAAGGGGGGACAGGACCCCAGAGATGGAGTAGAACGTCTAGTACACCCTCAGCACGGTCAGCCCAGCGCCCGGACGGATGCCACCGCCGAGGCCACCGCGTCGACCACGAGGGGCACGTCCGCCTCGGTCAGCCCGGCGTCGAACGTCAGGCGGACGGCACTCCTGGCGACGTCGTCGGACAGGCCGAGCGCGGTGAGCACGTGCGACGCCTCGGTGCTGCCGGCGGCGCACGCGCTCCCCGAGGACGAGACGACGTCCCGTTGCTCGAGCTCCAGCAGCACCGTCTCGCCGTTGACGCCCGGCAGCTCCGCCGTCGCGAGGAAGCAGAAGGACGCATGCCCGGGGAGCCGAGCGGACGGCGACCCGGTCAGCACCGCGCCCGGCACCCGTGCCAGCACCCCCGCGATCACCGCGTCCCGGGTCACCGTCGCCGTCCGGGCCACCGTGTCGCGCGAACCGTCCGTCAGCGTCAGCGTCAGCGCCACGGCCACCGCGACCGCACCGGCGACGTCCTCGGTGCCGGAGCGCCGACCCCGCTCCTGTCCCCCGCCGTGCACGAGCGGCTCCATCGGCACACCCGCGCGCAGCGCGAGCACGCCGGTGCCCTTCGGGGCGCCGAGCTTGTGGCCGGAGAACGTGAGCGCGTCCACGCCGAGCCGGTCGAGCCCGATCGGCAGCCACGGCGCGGACTGCACGGCGTCGGTGTGGAACCGGGCACCGACCGCGTGTGCGACCGCGGCGAGCGCGGGGACGTCCTGGACGCTGCCGATCTCGTTGTCGGCGTGGGCGATCGACACGAGCGTGGTGTCGGGTCGGAGGGCCTCGGCCAGCACCGCGGGCGCGACCAGCCCGTCCCGGTCGACGGGGAGCACCGTGACGGTGAAGTCGTGGAACCGCGCGAGGTAGTCGCAGCTGGCGAGCACCGCCTCGTGTTCGATCGCACTCGTGACGACGTGCCGTCCCCGGGGTGCGGCGAGCGCCAGGCCCTTCACCGCGGTGTTCGCGCCCTCGGTCCCCCCGGCGGTGAAGACGACCTCGGCGGGGCGGCACCCCAGCACCGCTGCCACCTGGGCCCGGGCGTCGGCGAGACCCCTGGCCGCCTGGTCGCCGATGCCGTGGGTCGAGGACGGGTTGCCGAAGCCCCCGGTGAGCCAGGGCCACATCGCCTCGAGGACCTCGCGGCGGACGGGCGTCGTGGCCGCCCGGTCCAGGTAGAACACGAGCGTCAGTCCAACGGAGCAGCGGCGGACGACGCAGCACCGGGACCCGGCACCGCCACGGCGATGTCCAGCCCGAGGTCGAGCGCCCGCGCCGAGTGCGTCAAGGCCCCCACCGAGATGACGTCGACGCCCGTGGCCGCGATCGCCGCGACGGTCTCGAGCGACACCCCACCGGAGGCCTCGACGAGCGCCCGCCCGGCGACGATGCCGACGCCGGTGACCAGGTCCGCCGGCGTGAAGTTGTCGAGCATGATCGTGTCCACGCCCGCGGCGACGACGGGTTCGACCTGGTCGAGCCGGTCCACCTCGACCTCCAGGTGCACGGTGTGCCCGAGGCGTGCGCGGGCGCCACGGATCGCGTCGCCGATGCCGATCCCGCTCGCGAGCAGCACCGCCAGGTGGTTGTCCTTCGCGAGCACCGCGTCCGACAGCGACGTGCGGTGGTTGTGGCCGCCGCCGCACCGCACCGCGTACCGCTCGAGCGCGCGGAGCCCCGGCGTGGTCTTGCGCGTGTCGACGATCCGCGCGCTCGTGCCGGACACCGCCTCGACGTACCGCGCGGTTGCCGTCGCGATACCCGACATCCGCTGCACCAGGTTCAACGCGACCCGCTCGGCGCGGAGCACGGACCGCGCGGGCCCCGTCACGGTCGCCAGGACGTCCCCCGGCGCGAAGGGAGCGCCGTCGGCGTGGTGCAGCGACACCGCGATCGTCGGGTCGACCGCGTGCATGACCGCGACGACGACCGCACCGCCGCTGAGCACGCCGGCCTCCCGGGCACCGAGCGTCGCGGTGGCCGTCGCGTCCGCGGGGATGAGCGTCTCGCTGGTGACGTCGCCCCACGGGGCGTCCTCCTCGAGTGCAGTGTCGATGACACGTCGGAGCACGTGCGGCGGGACGGTGCCGGGGTCGACGGGCGACGTGGCGGTGCTGGTCATGCGATGGCCTCTTCGGGGACAGGAGCGGGGACGGGAGCGGGAGCAGGAGCAGGAGCAGGAGCAGGAGCCGGAACCGGGGTGGCAGCCGACGTGACGACCCGCGCCCACGCGAGCGACGCGGGAGCACCGGGGTCGGTGTCGGGGTGGTCGGTCCTGGCATGGGCGCCGCGGGACTCCGTGCGGGCCTCGGCAGCGCGCGCGACCAGCCGGGCGAGGTCGAGGAGCGCGCGGTCCTCGTGCGCCCGGACCGTCGTCGGTGCGTCCACGGAGAGCGCGGCGAGCTCGCGACGGGCACCGGCCAGCCCGGCCGCGTCCCGGAGCAGTCCGACGCGGTCGGTCATGACGGACTGCAGCACCCGCCGGACGTCCGCCGGCTCGGCGAGGCGATCGGGGCCTCCCGTCCGTCCCGGGTCACCATCCACCGGACGGGAGGCTCGGACCGGCTCCGGCAGGTCCGTCACCATGGTGACGGGCAGCGTCGCGTCACCGCGAAGCCGGAGCCGAGCGGGCCGTGGGGCACCGAGGGCGTCCGCGGCGCGGACCGCGAAGACGAGGCCCTCGAGCAGGGAGTTGGAGGCGAGGCGGTTGGCGCCGTGGACGCCGGTGCAGGCGACCTCGCCGACGGCGGACAGGCCGGGCAGGCTCGTGCGGCCCTCGGCGTCGGTGGCGACGCCGCCCATGGAGTAGTGCGCGGCGGGGGCGACCGGAACGCCCTCCCGGGTCCAGTCGAAGCCGGCGGCCCGGGTGGCACGGGTGAGGCCGGGGAAGCGTCCGACGAGGAAGGCGGCGTCGAGGCCGGTGGCGTCGAGGAAGACCGCGCCGTGGTCACGGATCGCGGCGGCGATCCCCCGAGCGACCACGTCGCGAGGGGCGAGTTCGGCGTCGTGGTGCAGGTCGCGCATGAAGCGGTGGCCGCGGGCGTCGCGGAGGACCGCGCCCTCGCCGCGGACGGCCTCGGAGACGAGTCCGCCGCCGGGGACCGCGAGGCGGGTCGGGTGGAACTGCACGTACTCCAGGTCCGCCAGGACCGCCCCGGCACGCCACGCGGCTGCGGCCCCGTCACCCGTCGCGACGAGCGGGTTCGTCGTCTCGCGGTACAGGTGGCCGGCTCCCCCGGAGGCGAGCACGACCGCGTCGGCGTCGATCCGTCGGGGTTCGCCGAGCAGGTCGAGCACGTCGACGCCGACGACGGTGCCGTCCCGCAGGACGAGGTCGGTGAGGCAGGTGCGCTCGAGGATCGTGACGTGTCGGCGGTGGAGCGCGGCGATGAGGGTCCGTTCGATCGCGGCGCCCGTCGCGTCGCCGGCGGCGTGGACGACGCGCCAGCGCCCGTGCGCTGCCTCGCGCCCGCGGGCCAGGTCGTCGCCGTGGCGGTCGAGGCTGCCCGGGTCGTCGGTGCGGTCGAACGGCACACCGAGGGCGAGCAGGTCACGCACGCGGGCGGGGCCGTCGGTGCAGAGCACGTCGACCGCGCGGGCGTCCGCGCTGCCAGCCGCGGCGACGTGCGTGTCGGCCGCGTGCAGGGTCGCCGAGTCGTCGGTGCCGAGCGCGACGGCGATCCCACCCTGTGCGTGGCTCGTCGCGGCGTCGGCCAGGGCCCCCTTCGTCACGAGGGTGACGTCGTGGCGGGCACTGGCGCGGATGGCGGCGGTGAGCCCGGCGATGCCGGAGCCGACGATGACGACGTGCACGGTCAGGCCCTCGGCTTGGCTGCCAGCATGCGCTCGAGCGCGACCTTGGCGTCCGCCTTGACCGCGTCCGGCACGACGATCTCGTTGAGGACCTCGCCGCGCACCAGCGCCTCGAGCACCCACGCCAGGTAGCCCGGGTGGATCCGGTACATCGTCGAGCACGGGCAGACGACCGGGTCGAGGCAGAAGATCCGGTGCTGCGGGTACTCCGCCGCCAGCCGGTTGACCATGTTGATCTCCGTGCCGATCGCGAAGGTCGTCGGTTCCGTGGCCGCCGCGACGGTCTTCCGGATCAGGTCGGTGCTGCCGGCGACGTCCGCGGCGTCGACGACGGCCATCGGGCACTCCGGGTGGACGATCACCGTCACGCCGGGGTGGTCACGACGCGCCTGCTCGATCTGGTCGACCGTGAAGCGGCGGTGGACCGAGCAGAAGCCGTGCCACAGGACGACCTTCGCCGCGAGCAGGTCCGCCGCGGTGTTGCCGCCACCCGGCAGCCGGGGATTCCACATGGGCATCAGGTCGGTGCTGATGCCCATCGCCTTCGCGGTGTTCCGGCCGAGGTGCTGGTCGGGGAAGAACAGGACGCGCTGACCCCGCTCGAACGCCCACTCGAGCACGGTCGCCGCGTTGGAGGACGTGCACACGATGCCGCCGTGCCGACCGCAGAAGGCCTTGAGGTCGGCCGCCGAGTTCATGTACGTGACGGGGATGACCGGCACGCGGCCGTCGGCGTCCGGTTCGGTGCCGTAGACGGCCTCGAGCTCGGCCCAGGCGGCCTCGACGCTGTCGATGTCGGCCATGTCCGCCATCGAGCACCCGGCGGCCAGGTTCGGCAGGATGACCCGCTGGTCGTCCCTGGCCAGGACGTCGGCGGTCTCGGCCATGAAGTGCACGCCGCAGAAGACGATCGCCTCGGCGTCGGGCTTGGTCAGCGCGGCGTTGGCGAGCTGGAACGAGTCGCCGAGGAAGTCCGCGTGCCGGACCACCTCGTCGCGCTGGTAGAAGTGCCCGAGGACGACGACCCGGTCGCCGAGCGTCGCCTTCGCCCGCTCGATTCGCGCGTGGAGCTCCTCGACCGGCGCCTGCTTGTACTCCTCGGGCAGGACCCCCTGGCGCGGGGCGGTGGTGGGGATGACGTCGGACATCGACGAGCCCGGGCCGTAGCCGGGGCGGGCGTCGAAGTCCCACGTCGGCATCGCGAGGTCGGGCGTGCAGGTGCTGCCCTCGGCGCGGCCGTTGGAGATCAGTTCGATGGTGGTGGCGATGGACACGGTGGTTCCCGTCAGGTCGTGCGGGTGGTGGGGCCGGACTGCAGCGGGCCGTTGTCCGCGTAGGCCAGGTCGGGGTTCGAGCGGTACAGGCGGGCCGGACGGTGCCGGTCCCCGCTCGTGGTCTCGTCGGTGGCGATCACCGCGTCGGACTGCGCGACCTGCCGCCGGAAGTTGGCGGGGTCGAGCGTGCGGCCGAGCACGGCCTCGTACACGCCGCGGAGCTCGGCGAGGGTGAAGCGGTCGCCGAGGAACGCCTGCGCGATCCGCGAGTAGGACATCTTCGTGCGGAGCCGCCACAGGGCGTACTCGGCGATGCGGTCGTGGTCGAACGCGAGCGGCGGGTGCTCGTCCGCCAGGAACCAGCGCACGTTCCAGTCGTCGGGCACCGAGCTGGCCTCGGCCGGACGGACGAGGGCCCAGTACACGATCGACACGACCCGGGTCGGGGAACGGTCCACGTCACCGAACGCGTAGAGCTGCTCGAGGTAGCGCGGCTGGACGTTCGTCGTCTCGCGGAGCCGGGCGGCGGCGGAGTCCTCGAGCCCCTCGTCCGCACCGACCCACCCGCCGGGCAGTGCCCACGACCCCTCGTACGGCTCGGCCGTGCGCCGGACCAACGGCATCCACAGCGCCGGTGCCCCGGTGTCGGGATGTGGGCGCAGGGCCACGATCACGGTGGAGACCGCGAGGCGGATCCCGGTGTCGTCCATGTTCGGGTCATCCTGACTGTAAGTGTTGGGGTTGAGAGGACACTATCACCGACGACGACACGCGGCGACACCTGGCGGAAACACTCCGACATCCACCGGAAGCACGGCGGTGACCGGCGGGAAACTCAGGCCGCCTACATTGGCGACATGACAACGGTGACCAGGGTGCACGTCGTCGTCACGGGGACGGTCCAGGGGGTCGGTTTCCGCTGGTGGACGGCACGCAAGGCAGACGGGCTCGAACTCGCGGGGTACGCGCGGAACCTCTTCGACGGCACGGTGGAGGTCGAGGCCGAGGGGCCCTCGGCCGCCGTCGACGCCCTGGTCGAGATGCTCCGGACCGGACCGCCGGCCGCCACGGTGACGGACGTGTCGACCCGACCGGTCGTCCCGCACGGGGACACCGAGCGGTTCGACATCCTGCGCTGAGCGGCCAGACCGAGATCGATCGGCGCGTCGCGGAATGATCGAGAACACTCAGGTGCTGCACCGGTGGCACTGCCCATCGACTCTCGTTCGGAGCCACACATGACCGACCACGCCATCGACACCGCTCAGCGGACCGGGTCGCAGCCCGCTCCGGTGCGGTCCGCGGCCGACGACCGACTCGTGATCGGGCTGCTCCTGGTCTCGGCGTTCGTCGTGATCCTCAACGAGACGATCATGGGTGTGGCGCTGCCGCGGCTCATGGACGACCTCGACATCAGCGCCGCGACCGGGCAGTGGCTCACCACCGGCTTCCTGCTGACCATGGCCGTCGTCATCCCGATCACCGGGTTCCTGATCCAGCGCTTCAACACCCGGCCGGTGTTCGTCTGGGCGATGAGCCTGTTCTCCGCCGGCACGCTCATCGCGCTGCTCGCCCCCGGGTTCTCCGTGCTGCTCATCGGCCGCATCGTGCAGGCCAGCGGCACCGCGATCATGATGCCGCTGCTCATGACCACCGTCCTCACCCTCATCGACCCCGCGCACCGCGGCCGCGTGATGGGGAACATCTCGATCGTCATCTCGGTCGCCCCCGCCGTCGGCCCGACGATCTCCGGTCTGATCCTCAACGCGTTCTCGTGGCGCTGGCTGTTCGGCTTCGTGCTGCCCATCGCCGTCGCCGCGCTGATCCTCGGCATGGTGAAGGTCCGCAACGTCGGCACCCCGCGGAAGGCCCCGCTCGACGTGGCCTCGGTCATCCTGTCGGCGTTCGCGTTCGGCGGGATCGTCTACGGCCTGTCGAGCATCGGTGAGATCGCGACGACCGGCCCGGTGATGCCGGTCACGGCCCTGGTCATCGGTGCCGTCGCCCTCGCGCTGTTCATCATCCGGCAGACGCGCCTGCAGCGGAGCGACAGCGCCCTGCTGGACCTGCGCACGTTCCAGACGAAGGGCTTCACCGTCCCGATCATCGGGATGGGCCTGAGCTTCCTGGTGATGCTCGGCACGCTGATCCTCCTGCCGATCTACCTGGAGCGCGTCCTCGGGCTCGAGGTCCTGAGCGTCGGGCTCCTGCTGCTCCCCGGTGGCCTGCTCATGGGGCTGCTCTCCCCGATCGTCGGCCGCATCTACGACCGTCGCGGTCCGCGGGTCCTCCTGATCCCGGGTGCGGTCATCATCGCCGTGGTGCTCTTCGCCCTGTCGACGGTCGGCACGGACACGAGCGTGTGGTTCGTCCTCGCCGCGCACGTCGTCCTGAGCATCGGCCTCGCGCTGAGCTTCACGCCGCTGTTCACCGCGGCGCTCGGCGGCCTGCCCCCGAAGCTCTACTCGCACGGCAGCGCGGTGCTCGGCACGGCGCAGCAGCTCGCCGGTGCTGCCGGTACGGCCCTGTTCATCACGCTCCTGACCATCGGCGCGGCGACGGCGACCGCTGGGTCCGGCGCCGACGGCCTGGCCGAGGCGACGGCCTCCGGCGTCCGCACGGCGTTCCTCGTCGGCGGGATCATCTCCCTGTTCACGATCCTGGCGGCCTGCTTCGTGCGGAAGCCCGTCGTCCCCGAGGGCGCCCCGACGCCCCCGATGGCGCACTAGCCAGCACCGCGCTGACCCACCGGCGCGCACTGCACCACGGAACGGACACGGCACCGCGCATCTGCACGGTGTGGTGTCCGTTCCGTGGTTTCGTGGTTCCGTGCAGAGTGCGCCCACGCCACACACCGGCAGGTGGCATCGTGGGCGCATGCACTCGACGACGAGCGAGCTCAACTGGTCCGGCACCGTCACGTACACCGCGGAGCGCGTCGTCCGTCCGACCTCCCTCGACGAGGTCGCCGACGTCGTCGCCCGGGCGTCGCGCATCCACGGCCTCGGCACGCGCCACTCGTTCAACGACGTCGCGGACACCCCGGGCGTGCTGCTCGACCTGACCGGCATCCCCACCGACCTGGTGATCGGTGACGACGGCACCACCGCCACCCTCGGTGCCGGCACCCGCTACGGCCGGGTCGCCCCCGAGCTCGACGCCGCCGGCCTCGCCCTGCACAACATGGGCTCGCTCCCCCACATCTCCGTCGGCGGCGCGATCGCCACCGGCACGCACGGCTCCGGCACGACCCTCGGCTCGCTGTCCACCGCGGTCCGCGCACTCGAGGTCATCGGCCCCGACGGCAGCACCCGCACCCTCCGCCGCGGCGACGCGGACTTCGCCGGCAGCGTCCTGCACCTCGGGCTGTTCGGCATCGTCACCCGGGTCACGCTCGACGTCGAGCCCGCGTACCGGATGCGCCAGGACACCTACGGGCCGTTCCCCTGGCGCACGTTCCTCGACCACGCCGCCGAGATCCACGCCGCCGGGTACTCCGTCTGCGCGTACACCCGCTTCGGGGAAGAGATCAGCGAGGTCCTGGTGAAGTCCCGCGTGGACACGACGGACGACGTCCCGGACACCCTGTTCGGCGCCCCGCGACTCCCCGGCAGCCCCGGCGACGACCACCACACCGCGCGTGACGGCTCCGTCGGCCCGTGGTGGGACCGCCTGCCGCACTTCCCCATCGACTCCGTCCCCTCCCACGGCTCCGAGGTGCAGAGCGAGCACTTCGTCCCGCTCCGGCACGCGGCGGCAGCGCTCGACGCCCTCCGCGGCCTGGCCGACCGCATCCAGCCGCACCTGCACGTCGCGGAGCTCCGCACCATGGCCGCCGACGACCTGTGGCTCAGCCCGTCCCAGGGCGAGGACACGTTCTGCATCGCCTTCACGTGGCAGAAGCACCCCGAGGAGGTCGCCGCCCTGCTCCCCGACCTCGAAGCCCGGCTCGCCCCGTTCGGCGGCCGCCCGCACTGGGGCAAGATGAGCTCCCTCGACGGCGACGCGGTCGCAGCGCTCTACCCCCGCCTGCCGGACGTCCGCGCGCTCATCGCGCGCGCCGACCCGCACCGGACGTTCGCGTCCGCGTTCGGCGAGCGGGTCCTGCGGGCCTGATCCGAGCCTCCAGACCGGCCGGGAGGCCCGCTGCCGGTCCGCCACCCGGCTCACGGGAGCTGCGTGACCACCTTCGCGTCGCCGTCCCAGTGACGGAGGCCGCCCACGGTGAGCACCTCGGGCAGGGGCGCGTCTGCGGTGAGCACCCGGAGCGCCGCGGGCAGGTCGACGTCGCGGATGCGCCGGGCGAGGGTGACGTGCGGGGCCCAGCGACCAGGCAGCGACGAGTCGAGGGACCCGGGAGCGGCCGCGTGGACCGCGCAGTGGTACCGGGCGAGCGGCTCGTCGACGACCACGCCGAGGCCGAGCACGTGTCGACCGGGTCCGGCGGGGAAGAGCAGGACGCCGGCGACGCGGAGGGCCTCCGGCAGCGTGGCGTCGACCTCGGTCGGGACGGGCAGCGTCTCCCCCGCGGCGAGCGTGACGTGCGGGTCGTTCGTGCCGGAGTGGCCGAGGCTCGGGAGCTCCGCGGCGACGAGGGTCTGCCACAGCGCGCGCACCGCCGCGTCCGAGGGGCCGTCGAGGACGAGTTCGATGCTGCGCACCCGTCCGAGTCTGCCCGTGGCGGCTGCGCGGGCTCCGCGTCGGGCCGCCCGGGCTCCGCGGGCTCCGCGACGGCGGCGCGTAACACGGCGGAACGCAAGTCGACCATGCTCCCGCCGGCGGCCACACTCGTGGTCAGTCCACGAGCGTGTGACCCCGCCGACCCACGAGGAGCACCCCATGAGCGCACCCGCACTGCCCGCCAAGCCGAAGCGCAAGCGCCCGATCGGCTGGATCGTCGCCGCGGCGGTCGTCATCGTCGCGGTCATCGTGGCGATCGTCGTGGTCGCCGTCCGGAACGGTGGCGACGACACCGCCGGGTCCGCGTCGAGCGCCGCACCGAAGACCGTGTCGATCGGTGTCTCGGACAAGTCCCTGCCGTACTGGAAGACGTACGTGGACCTCGCGAAGAAGCAGCTGAACGTCACCGTGCAGCTCAAGAACTTCTCGGACTACTCGCTGCCGAACCCGGCGCTCAAGGACAAGCAGATCGACATCAACCAGTTCCAGCACATCCAGTACCTGGCGAACTACAACGTCACCTCGGACGACGACCTGCAGCCCATCGGCGCGACGGCCGTCTACCCGCTGCCGCTGTACTCGACGAAGGTCTCGGACGTCAAGGACTTCGCCGAGGGCGCGAAGATCGCCATCCCGAACGACGCCATCAACGAGGCCCGGGCGCTCCTGGTGCTGCAGTCGGCGAAGCTGCTCGAGCTGAAGGACGGCGGCAACGCGTTCTCCACCGTCGCCGACATCACCTCGCACAAGGTCGACGTGCAGCCGCTCGACGCCTCGCAGACCGCGAACGCGCTGCAGCAGGGCTCGGTCGAGGGCTCGATCGTCAACGTGAACTACGCCACGTCCGCCGGGCTCGACACCAAGGACGCGATCTTCCAGGACGACCCGAAGAGCGCCTCGGCCGCCCCGTACGTGAACGTGTTCGCCACGCGGAACGCCGACAAGGACAACGCCACCTACCTCGACCTCGCGAAGCTGTTCCAGGACAAGGCGGTGCAGGAGGTGTTCGCGAAGGACTACCCCGACGCGGTGCCGAGCGACGAGAGCGCCGCTGCCCTGCAGCAGGAGCTCACGACGGTCGAGAAGGACGCGAAGGCGGCAACGAAGTAGTGGCTGCCCTCGTCGAACTCCGCGGCGTCTCGAAGAGCTACCGCCGCGCCGACACCGGCGAGACCGTCGCCGCCGTCGAGGACGTCACCCTCGACGTCGAACAGGGTGAGGTCCTCGGCGTCATCGGGTACTCCGGTGCCGGCAAGTCCACCCTGGTCCGCCTGGTCAACGCACTCGAACTGCCCACGGCGGGCACGGTCACGGTCGCCGGTCAGGAGCTGACGGCCATCCCCGAGCGGGACCGCCGGCTGGCGCGGCGCCGGATCGGGATGATCTTCCAGCAGTTCAACCTGTTCCGCTCCCGCACCATCGCCGGCAACGTGGCGTATCCCCTCAAGGTCGCCGGTGTCGCGAAGGACGAGCGGGACCGCCGCGTGGCCGAGCTGCTCGACTTCGTGGGACTGCTCGACCGCGCCCATGCCTACCCCGAGCAGCTCTCCGGCGGGCAGAAGCAGCGCGTCGGCATCGCCCGGGCGCTGGCGGCGGGCCCCGAGCTGCTGCTGGCCGACGAGGCCACGAGCGCGCTCGACCCGGAGACCACCTCGGAGGTGCTCGCGCTCCTCCGCCGGGTGAACCGGGAGCTCGGCGTCACGATCATCGTCATCACGCACGAGATGGACGCCGTCCGGCAGATCGCCGACCGGGTCGCCGTCATGGAGCAGGGCCGCGTGGTCGAGGTCGGCGACGTCTACGACGTGTTCTCCACGCCGGAGACCGACGCCGCGCAGCGCTTCGTCCGCACGGCACTGCACGACCGGCCCTCCGCGGAGACGCTGGTCCGGCTGCGCGAGCGGCACCCGGGACGCCTGGTCACGGTGCAGATCACCGACGAGGCCGGGCTGCAGAACCGCATCGACCAGGCGTTCCGCACCGCGGGCGTCACCGCCGAGCTGGTCTACGGCGGCGTCGGCGAGATCCGGGAGCGCCGGATCGGGTCGCTGACGTACGAGCTGAGCGGTGGCGAGGTCGACGGTGCCCTCACCGCACTCCGCGCCGCGGGTGTCACCACCGACGAGGAGGACGGACGATGAACAACTCCTTCCAGAGCGTGATCGACACGTTCGACGTCTTCCTGTCCTCGGTGCGCGACACCATCGTGATGTCGATCGTCTCCCTGGTGATCGCCGGGCTCATCGGCCTGGCGCTGGGCCTGGCCCTGTACGCCACACGGCCGGGCAACCTGCTCGGCAGCCGCACCGCGTACACGGTGATCAACCTGCTCGTGAACCTGGTGCGGCCCATCCCGTTCGTGATCTTCCTCGCCGCGATCGCACCCCTGTCCCGCGTCGTCGTGCAGACCACGATCGGCGTGCCCGCGGTCACGTTCGCGATCTCCCTCGCGGCGTCGTTCGCCGTCGCCCGCATCGTGGAGCAGAACCTGCTGTCGGTCGACCCCGGCGTGGTCGAGGCCGCCCGGGCCTCCGGCGCGCACCCCGTGTCGATCCTGCTGACCGTGCTCATCCCCGAGGGCCTCGGGCCGCTCATCCTCGGCTACACGTTCATCTTCATCGGCATCGTGGACATGACGGCGCAGGGTGCACTCATCGGCGGCGGTGGTCTCGGCGAGTACGCGATCACCTACGGCTCGCAGCGCTACGACTGGTGGATCGTCTACGTCTCCGTGGCCGCGATCGTCATCATCGTGCAGCTCGGCCAGTTCATCGGCAACCGGTTGGCGCGCGCGACGCTCCGTCGCTGAGGCGGGCGCGACTTCGCTGAGATCGCACTTCGTGTCGCCTCCCCCGTCCCGGAGGCGACACGAACCGCGATCTCACCCCGCCGGCGGGGCCGGCAGCGCGGTCACGCGCCGCGCGAGGCGGGGCCGCACCGAGCCTCCCGGCCGGTCACCGGACGCCGGACGTCGGACGTCGGACGTCGGTCGGAGCGTCGGGCTGCGCCCGCTCGGCTCGGTGAGATCGCACCCCGTGTCGGGTTCTCGGGACCCGAGGCGACACGAAGTGCGATCTCACCAGACCCACGGACGGGAGGCTCGGGGCGCGCCCGTCTCGCCGCCTCCGGTCCGCCGACCGGTCACGACACCCCGCTCACGTCCGCCGAGCGGTCGGTCGTCGTCGGCCGCGAGGCCGCCGAGCGACGGGCTCCGCCCACTCGGCACGCACCCGCCGGGGTGTCGCGACCACTCGGTTCGGTGAGATCGCACGTCGTGTCGGGTCCCCGGACCCCATGGCGACACCAACCGCGATCTCGCCGGGTTGGCGAGGCGGGGCCGCGCCGAGCCTCCCGACCGGTCACGACACCCCGGTCACGTCCGACGAGCGGCCAGCGGACGTCGGTCGGGCCGTCGCAGAGCGACCGGCTCCGCCCACTCGCGCGCCGGTGAGATCGCACTCCGTGTCGGCTCCCTGCTGCGCGAGGCGACACGGACTGCGATCTCACCGGACACCCGGACGGGAGGCTCGGGGCGCGCCAGCCCCGCTGCCTCCGGTCCGCCGACCGGTCACGACACCCCGCTCACGTCCGACGGGCGGTCAGCGGACGTCGGTCGGGTCGTCGCCGAGCGACGGGCTCCGCCCTCTCGGCGCGCACCAGACGGGGTGTCGCGACCAGTCGGCCCGCGCGGCGCGGGTCAGGCGGCGGGGTCTGCCGCCACGGCGCCCGCGGCGGACGAGCCGGCACCGGCCGCCGCCGGGGTCTCGTAGTGCGCCCGCACCAGGATCGGTCGGTGGTCGGAGATGCCGGCGGGCAGGGTCTCCACGCCGGCGATGTGCAGCCCGACGCTCGTGGCGAAGTCGAAGTGGCCGGTGAACTTGCGGTAGCGCAGGTAGGTCGGCTGGTCCGAGAGCGACAGCGCGAAGCCGTGCGACTCGATCTTCCGGCGCAGGTTCGTCTGGAACCAGGGGTAGTTGAAGTCGCCGACCATGATCGCCGGGGCCTCGCTCGAGAGGTCGCGGACGAACTGGTGCGCAGCCTCGATCTGCTTGCGGCGCAGGGAGTTCGTGGCGGTGAGCGGCGAGGCGTGGAACGAGGCGACGATGACGTCGGTGTCGGCCTCGGCGTCGCGGAGGTGCATGGCGATGAGCCGCTCGTGCGCGGGTGCGAGGACCCGGTCGTGCAGGGACTTCTGCAGGGAGTGCACGCGGAAGTCCCGGAGCTCGAAGCGGTCGTCGCGCTTGTAGATGGCGAGGCCGAGGCGGTTCGCCTTCGTCGACGCGGCGAGCGTCAGGCCGCCGATGGACGGCGCCAGGTCGTTGCTGTCGCACTCCTGCACGCAGAGCACGTCGGCCTGGGACGACTCGGCGAGGGCGGCGAGCTCGCTGTTCGCGGTGTGCTCCCGCAGGTTGTAGCTGACGACGCGGATCGCGGTGGGTTGGACGTCGGTGTCCATCGGGATGGTCCCCTCGTGGTCTGGCACGGGCATGCTGCCTTCCTTCCGGAGCCGGGTCCCTGCGTCCCGCTCAGTCTGCCGCCGCAACGGTACTCGGCGTCTGCAAGCAGTTGCTGTGACTGTATCGGCTGGCGGTTTCGTGCGCGTGACGAGCGCGCGAACAGGCGGCCGCCCGCTCGACGAGCGCGCGAACGGTCAGGCCCGCACGCGCTGCCGACGCGCAGGACGGATGGCCTCACCGGCTGAGCGGCTCATCAGGACGCCCTCGACCAGGGCCACGACGAGCAGCACGGCGATGACCCAGAAGGCGACGGCGTAGGCCCCGGAGCCCTCGAGCCCGGCGCCCGCCCGGATGACGACGGCCGCGACGGCCACCCCGAACCCGGCGGCGGTCTGCTGCAGCGTCGAGGACAGCGTGTTCGCCGGGGTCATGTCGGCCTGCTCGACGTCGGCGAAGGCGATGGTGTTGTACGCGGTGAAACCGACGGACCGGGCGGCACCGCTCACGACGAGGAGCACGGCGAGCAGCCAGAACGGGGTGTCCGGCGTCAGGAAGGCCATCGCCACGACGGTCAGCGCGGCGATCCCGGCGGACACGATGATCACCGGTCGGTACCCGAACCAGCGGAGCAGCGGGGTGGTCGCGGGCTTGATGCCGAGGTTGCCGACGAAGACGAACAGCACGGCACTGCCGGCCTCGAGCGCCGTCCACCCCCAAGCGTCCTGGAACAGCAGCGGCAGCACGAACGGCACCGCGGAGACGGCCAGGCGGAACAGGCTGCCGCCGGCGTGCGACACCCGGAAGGTCTCGAGCCGGAACGCGTCGAGCCCCATGATCGGATGCGGCACCCGGCGGAAGTGCCGGATGGCGAGCCACGTGCAGACGGCTCCCACGACACCGGACACGACCACGGCCACCACCGGCACGGTGTCGAGCGCCAGCAGCGAGGCCATCACCACGAGGGCGCCGAGCCCGAAGCACGCCAGCAGCGACCCGCGCCAGTCGAACGGCACGCGCTGGGCGGCTCGCTCCTGTGGCACGAGCACGAGCGCGGCGACGAACGCGATCACCCCGAGCGGCAGGTTGACCAGGAAGATCCAGTGCCAGGAGAGGGTGTCCACGAGCACACCGCCGACGAACGGCGCGATGATCGGTGCCGCCAGAGCCGGCCAGGTGAGGATCGCGATGGCCGTGACGAGCTGGTCCTTGCCGGCGCTCCGCAGCACGACGAGCCGCCCGACGGGCACCATGAGCGCTCCGCCGACGCCCTGCAGGATCCGCCAGAGCGTCAGGTCGACGAGTCCCGTGGACAGCGCGCACAGACCGGAGGAGACGGTGAACACCGCGATCGCGGCGGCGAACACCGTGCGCGAGCCGACCCGGTCCGTCAGCCACCCGCTCACCGGGATGAGCACGGCGAGGGTCACGAGGTAGGCGGTGATCGCGATGCCGATCGCCGCGGAGTCGACGCCGAGGTCGCGCCCCATCGCGGGGGCCGCCGTGGCGAGGATCGTGCCGTCGAGGAGCTCCATGAAGAAGGTCCCCGCGACGAGCACCGCCACCGCCGTGCTGCCCGTGCGTCGTCTGGCCGATGTCGTCGTCGTCATGTCTCCCGAATGCTATGCCCGGGTCCGCCGCGGTGACGCCACGACGACGTCAGGTCCCGCCCCCTGGCGCACGGTTCTGCAGAGTGGAACGCTGGGCGGGACGACGTTGTCCGACGCCCGGCGCCTGCAGGAACGTGGACCCCGTCGACCGACCGGACGCGACAGGAGGATCGATGCCGACCACCCCCGCCACCGTGACCACGAAGGGCGCCCCGGAACCGAGCACCAGCGCGACGCCCCGCCACGTCCTCGACGACGCCCACCTGCCGGTGATGACGCTCCGCGAGTCCGCTCTGACGTCGAACACCGCCGTCATGCAGGACTGGGTCGACCGCCACGACATGCTGTTCGCGCCGCACATGAAGACGCACATGGCCCCGGCCCTCGCCCGTCGCCAGGTCGACGCCGGCGCGTGGGGCGTCACGGTGGCCTCGGTGCAGCAGGCCATGGTCGCGTGGGAGCACGGGCTACGCCACCTCCTCGTCGCGAACGAGGTGCTCGACCCCGCCGGGCTCCGCTGGCTCGCCTCCCGCCGGACCGTCGACCCGGGGTCGGACGTCCTCTGCTGGGTCGACTCGGCCGTCGGTGTCCGCGCCGCGGCCGACGCAGCGCGGGCCGTCGACGGCGCGGTGCACGTCGTCGTCGAGGTCGGCTTCCCGGGCGGCCGCACCGGGGTCCGCTCCCCCGAGGCCGCGATCGAGGTCGCGGAGGCAGCGGCAGGAGCGGGCCCCGGTGTCGTCCTCCGCGGCGTCGCCGGCTACGAGGGCGGCCTGCCCGGCGTCGACGCCGCCCGCGCCTACGTCTCGGGCGTCCTCGCCGTCGCAGCCGCCGTCCACCACCTCGTCCCCGGCGAGCGCGGGCTGCTGAGCATGGGCGGCAGCGCCTGGTTCGACGCCGTCGGCGACGCGGTCGCCGCCCGCCCGGCAGACCTCGACGTCCTGCTCCGCTCCGGCGCGTCCCTGACCCACGACGACGGCTTCTACGCCGACCGCACGCCCTTCGGCCGCCACCCCGCCGAGGGCTCGCTCCGCCCCGCGATCGAGGTCTGGGGCCGCGTCACCTCGTGCCCGGAGCCCGGCCTGGCACTCGTCGCGGTCGGCAAGCGCGACATCTCCTTCGACGAGGGACTGCCCGTCGTGCGGCAGATCCGGCCGGGAGGCTCGGAGCGGCTCCCCGGGACGGCGCTGGCTCCCGGGGCGGTCACCGTCACCCGCCTCGACGACCAGCACTGCTACCTCGCGCTGGCACCGGAGGTCGTGCTGACGCCCGGCGACGTGGTCGTGTTCGGGATCTCGCACCCGTGCACGGTGTTCGACAAGTGGCGTGCCGTGCAGGTCATCGACGACGAGGACACCGTGCTCGAGACGATCGCGACGTGGTTCTGATGCCCACCGTGACTCCGACCGACACCGACGCCCAGGCACCCGCCCGGAACGCCGCCCTCTCGCTGCGCCGGGGCCTGCGCATCCTCGACCTCGTCGCGGACCGGACCCGGAACGGCGCGCCGTCGGTCAGCCTCACGACGCTGAGCGGTGAACTCGGCACGTCGAAGTCCACCGTGCTGCGGCTCACGGCCCCGATGCTCGAGAACGACCTGCTCCGCCGCACCCCGGACGCGGGCTTCACGCTGGGGCTCGGGTCGCTGCTCCTCGGGCAGAGCTACCTCGAGGGCATCGACCTCCGCGCGGCCGCGGCCCCGTTCCTCCGGCGCACCGCCGAGCAGACCGGGCTGACGTGCCACCTCGTCGTGCCGGACGGCACGGACATCGTCTACGTCGACAAGGTCGAGACCCGCGGGACCGTCCGGATGGGCTCGCGCATCGGGAACCGCCTGCCGATGCGGAACACGGCGTCGGGCAAGGCGATGGTGGCGTTCGGAGACCCCGACCTGCTCGGCCGGGTCCTGGCGACGCCCGGCACCGCCATGACCGAGCACTCGATCACCGACGACGACCGCTGGCGCCAGGAGATCGGGCGCACGCGGGACCGCGGCTACGGCATCGACGACCGGGAGAACGAGCCGGACATCCGCTGTGTCGCGGCGCCGGTGCTCGACCACGCGAACCAGGTGGTCGGCGCGATGAGCATCTCGGGCCTGGCGTCCGGGTTCCGCGCCTCGGCCGTCCGCGCGCTCGGCGACGGCGTGGTCCGCACCGCGCTGGAGATCTCGGTCGCGCTCGGGTCCTCCTCCGCCCAGCTCGCACTCGCCAGGAGCCCACGATGACCTCGGTGACCGGGGCGACCGGGGTGCTGACCTTCGGCGAGACGATGCTGCTGCTCGGCGGCCGCGGCGCCCTGGTCGAGCTCGACACGATGGGCGTCGACACCGGCGGCGCCGAGAGCAACGTCGCGATCGGCCTGGCGCACGCCGGGGTCCCCGTGACGTGGATCGGCCGGGTCGGGGTGGACCCCGCCGGGGACCGCGTGCTCGCGGACGTCACGGCCCAGGGCGTCGCGGTCGTCGGCGTGCGGGACCCGGAGCGGTCGACCGGCATCATGCTGAAGGAGCGCCTGCCGGACGGCCGCACGCGGGTGACCTACCACCGCCGGGGCTCGGCGGCGTCGGCGTTCACACCGGGTGACCTGCCGTCCGGCGTCGTCGAACGGGCCACGCTGCTCCACGTCACCGGCATCACGCTCGCGCTCTCCGACACCGCCCGTGAGACCGTGCACGCGGCGGTCGTGCGCGCCACCGACGCCGGCGTCCCCGTGTCGTTCGACGTCAACCACCGGCCGAAGCTCGTCGACGACGCCACGGGGCGCGGGTGGTACCGCGCCGTCGCTGCCCGGGCTGCGGTCGTCTTCGCCGGGGACGACGAGGCCCGGCTCGTCCTCGGGCGGGACGAACGCCCCGGTGACGACGAGGCACTCGCGCACGAGCTCGCCGCGCTCGCGACCGGCATCGCCGTCGTGAAGCTCGGCTCCCGCGGCGCGGTCGCGTCCGTCAAGGGCACGATCCACCGCCGCGCGGCCAGCCCGGTCGCCGTGGTGGACCCGGTCGGTGCCGGGGACGCCTTCGTCGCCGGGTGGCTCGCCGCCGACCTCGCGGGGCGCTCCCCGGCCGAGGCCCTCGACGCGGCCGCCGACGCCGGAGCACTCGCCTGCACGGTGCACGGCGACTGGCGACGCCCGGACCCCGGCGCGCCTGGGCTCCGGCTCGGGCTCGTCGACCACGGTGAGGCCGACCACGCCGACCACGCCGTCCACGACCGCGTCGACCGCTGACCGATCCCTGCCCACCCACGAGCACGAGGAAGCGCACGATGACCGACCCCGCACCGAGCACCACGACCGCCGACGCTCCCCCGCGCCACCGGCACCAGGCGGGACCCGCGATCGCGATCCTGCGCGGTGGGACCGGCGAGCACGTCGAGGACGTCGTCCGCACCCTGGTGGAGGCCGGTGTCCTGGCGATCGAGATCACGACGAACACCCCGCGCTGGCGTGAGGGCATCGCCTGGGCCGTCGACCGGTACGGCAGCGGGGCGTCGATCGGCGTCGGGACGGTCATGGACACCCGCCAGCTCGACGACGCAGCCGCGGCGGGTGCGGTGTTCGCCGTGAGCCCGCACACCGACCCGGTCATCGGGGAGCGAGCCCACGAGCGCGGCCTCGGCTGGTACCCGGGTGCCGCGACGCCGACGGAGATCGTGCGCGCCTGGCAGCTCGGGGCCCGGGCGGTCAAGGTGTTCCCGGCCGCGCAGCTCGGCGGTCCGGCGTTCCTCCGGCAGGTCCTCGCACCGCTCGACTTCGTGGACGTCATCCCCACCGGTGGCATCGGGCTGGACGACGCGGCCGACTACCTCGCCGCCGGGGCCGTCGCCGTCGGGCTCGGGTCCCCGCTCGTCGGCGACGCCCTGGACACCGGCGACCTCGACGCGCTCCGGGTCCGAGCCGGACAGCTCCTCGCCGGGCTGCCCCGATGACGACGGTCCTGCTCCGCGGCGGCTCCGTGGTCGACGACGACGGGGTGCGGCCCGCCGACGTCCTGGTCGAGGACGACCGCATCACCCGCATCGCGCCCGCGGTCCCCGCGCCACCCGGTGCCACCGTGGTCGACTGCGGCGAGCGCCTCGTGCTGCCGGGGTTCGTCGACGCGCACTCGCACGCCGGTGCCCTCGTGTTCGAGCCCGAGGTGCAGCTCGCGCTCCTCCGGCAGGGCGTCACGACGATCGTCACCGGGCAGGACGGCGTCGGTCCGGCCCCGGGCGACGGGGTCTACGCCTGGACGTACTTCAGCGCGATCGACGGCGAGCACCCGCACCACGAGGGCGGTGGCATCGGCGACCTGCTCGCGACCTACGACGGCACGACCCCGCTCAACGTGGCGACGCTCGTGCCCGCGGGGACGGTCCGGCACCTGGTCCGTGGCGACGGCCCGGGTGCCGCGGCCCCGGACGAGCTCCGCGCGATGCGCACCCTCGTCCGCAACGGCCTGGACGAGGGGGCGGTCGGTCTGTCGACGGGGCTCGACTACGTGCCGGGGCTGTACGCGGACACCGCGGAGCTGACGGCGCTGTGCATCGAGGTCGCCGACGCCGACGGGCTGTACGTGTCGCACATGCGCGGCGGGTACGAGGCGAACGCCCGGGTCGGCCTCGAGGAGGTCGCGACGGTCGTCCGCGCCACCGGGGTCCGCGCGCACGTGTCGCACCTGCACGCACCCGTCGACCTGGCGCTCGGGGTCCTCGACGACCTGGAGCGGTCCGGGGCGCCGATGTCCTTCGACGCGTACCCGTACTCCCGCGGGTGCACGATCCTGTCGATGCTGCTGCTGCCGGCCGAGCTGGCCCGACCGGGCACGAGCGACCTCGCGGCGGCGATCGCGGACGACGCCGGACGGGCCAGGGTCCGCGCGGCCGTGCTCGACCGCGTGCTCGGCCGAGCCGACCTCGGTGCCGGGTGGGCCGACCAGGTGACGCTGTCCCACGTACCGGCGCCGGCGTTCCACGCGCTGCAGGGCCGGACCCTCGCCGAGGCCGCCGCCGTGACGGGCACCGATGCCGTGGACCTCGCCCTCGACGTGCTGGTGGCGTCCTCGTCGCAGGTGACCGTCGTGATGCGGGTCCCTTCGCCGAGGACCGCCGACGACCTCGCACCGCTGTTCCGCCGACCGGGACACACCGCCGGGTCCGACGGCATCTTCGTCGGTACGCACCCGCATCCCCGCGCGTACGGCACCTTCGCGCGGTACCTCGAGGAGTACGCGGTGCCCGGTCGTCTCAGCTGGGCCGAGGCCGCACGCCACCTCGCGACGACCGCCGCCGAGCGCCACCGCCTGGGCGCCCGTGGCAGGGTCGAGGTCGGGGCGGTCGCGGACCTCGTCGTGGTGGACCCGGCCCGGGTGGCGGCCCGTTCGACCTACGCGCTCCCGATGCGCCTGGCCGAGGGCATCGAGGACGTGCTCGTCGCGGGCGTACCCGTGCTCGCGGACGGTGCCCTGACGCACGCGACCCCCGGCCAGGGACTCCGCAGAGCCGGCTGACCGGGGGTCGGTGCGTGCGGCGGCGTCAGGACGCGCTGGGCAGCACCGCCACGACGTCGATCTCGACGAGGATGCCGGCGAGGTGCGACTGCACGGTGGTGCGCACCGGGTACGGGGCCGTGAAGTGCTTGGCGTACTCCTCGTTGAAGGCCGGGAAGTCGCGGTCGGAGTGCTCGAGGTGCACGGTCGACTTCACGACGTCGTCCAGGGTGGCCCCGTGCTCGGCGAGGACGGCCGCCACGTTCGCGAGCACCTGCGCGGTCTGCCCGGCGACGTCGTCGGCCATCGCCCCGGTGGCCGGGTCCTGCGGGCCGAAGCCGGCGGTGTAGAGGAAGCCGTTGGCCACGATGCCCTGGCTGTAGGGGCCGGCTGGCTTCGGGGCGTTGTCGGTCACGATGGCGGTCTTCGGCACGGTGGCTCCTCCTGGGTCCGAGCGGACGGGTCTGGACGGACGGGTCCGAGTGGACGGGTTCGAGTGGACGGGCCTCCAGGCTAGGGCCGTGACGGCTGCCGGGACCGGCCACTCGACCTGCGCTTTCCGGCCTGCACAACGCGGGTCGAGCCTCCCGTCCGGCCCCTGCCGCGTGTCGGCCGAGGCCGACGGCGACCGTCCAGCGTTCCCTCGTTACGCTGCTGAGGTGCCGTCTGCTCTGCCCGAACGACGTGGGACACACACGTGACCCGTCTCGAGGGGACCCTGCCGCAGTCGATCGCGACCGGTCGACGCCGCGCGATCGACGCCGTGGTGAGCCTGCCCGCGTGGGCCGCCGTGCTGCTCGTCTGGACCGGCGGTCGTCTCGTCTCGACGCTCTGGCTGGCGCTGGCGTACCCGCTGATGGCGCGGTCGCAGCCGGAGAACGCGATCTGGGGGAACGAGCACGGGTTCCTGCGGTTCCTCACGTCGTGGGACGGCCAGTACTACGAGCAGATCTCGCTGCACGGCTACCCGACGACGCTCCCGCTCGACGCCGCCGGGCACGTCGCCCAGAACGCCTGGGCGTTCCTGCCGGCGTTCCCGTTCACCATCCGGCTGCTCACCGTCTCCACCGGGCTGCCGTTCGACGTCGGCGCGCCGGCCGTGGCGTTGGTCGCCGGGTTCGTCGCCGCGCTGCTCCTGCACCGACTCGTCCGCGAGCGTGCCGGTGACGCAGCCGCCATGTGGGCGGTCTTCTTCTTCACGTGCGGGCCGCTGTCCTTCCTGCTGCAGGTCGGGTACGCGGAGAGCACGTTCCTCGCGCTGACGTTCGGTGCGCTCCTGGCGCTGGAGCACCGGCGGTACGGGCTGCTGACGCTGCTCGGGGTCGCCGCCGCCTTCACCCGACCGGGAGCCCTGGCGCTGCCGCTGACGCTCGGCGTGGTCACCCTCATCCGACTGGTCCAGCTGCGCCGAGGGTCGGTCCGGGTGCTCGACGGGTTCCCGCTCGGTGAGCTGCTGCGGGTCGTCGGGGCCGGCGTGGTGATGGTGCTGGCCGGGCTCGCGTGGCCGGTCGTCGCCGCGCACGTGACCGGGCAGTCCGACGCCTACCTGGCCACGGAGATGTCCTGGTGGGTCAACTTCATCGGGCGCGTCGACTTCATGCCGCTGACGCCGTGGTTCCTGACGACGGCGAAGTGGCTCGGCGTCGGCGGGGTCATGATCGTGATCGGGCTGCTCGTCGGGTACCCGCTGTGGCTGCTGCGGCGGTCGACCCGCACGCTGGGCACCACCACGCTGGTGTTCTCGGGGGCGTACGCGCTCTACGTGTTCGCGGTGTCGCTGCCGATGGCCTCCACCCCGCGGCTGCTGATGCCGCTCGCGCCGCTGCTCGGGTCGCCCGAGCTCGTCGCGAAGCCGTGGATGCGGTGGACCCTGGTGACGTGCGCGGTGCTCGGGCAGCCGGTGCTCGTCGCGGTGCTGTGGCTGCTCGGGCCCCCGTGACGGGAGCGCCCCGCGCGGGCGGGGGCGGGGTGCGTGCGGCGGGCTGCGCTGACGCTCGGCGCTCAGCGCGGGGGGCTGCGCTGACGCTCGGTGCGAGGTTGACCACTGGGTGCGGGTTCGTACAGCCGCACGGGCTTGCCAACCTCGCACCAGCTGAGTGATCGCGCACCGTGCGAGCTCCGACAGCGCTGCCCCGGCACAGCCCGCCCACTTCGAGACACCGGCGTCTCGCTGAGACGCCGCCCGAGCTCCGAGACGCCGCAGTTTTCGACCGCGTCTCGCGTGCATCGAGGCGTCTCGCGCAGACACCGGTATCTCGCATCGAGACGGGGGCGTCTCAGCACGAGACATCGGCGTCTCGCCCGTGCAACTCGCGCTGACGAAGCCGTCCCCCGCCGAGAGGGGGGTGTCTCGCACGCGCTCAGCGCCCGAGAAGACCCCCGCCCGCTACAGCTCGACCGTCCCGTGGCTCCCGACGTCGGGCTGGGACTCCCGCCCGAGCGCGGCCTTCATCGTCTGCACGAGGGTGCCGACCTTCCCGGAGTCCTGCGTCCAGTACTCGACCGAGTCCCCCTCGACGGTGAGGAGCCGGATCGAGGGGTCCCCCCGCCCGTCCGGGAACCAGGCCTCGGCGAACGGCGACCACAGCTCGTCGATGACCGAGTCGTCCTGCGTGACCGTGGCCGTCCCCGCGATGGACAGGTAGCCGCCCTGCGACTCGATCGCGACGTTCACGTGCGGGTTCCTGGCGATGTCGGCGACCTTCTCGCTGCCGTCCTGCACCAGGAAGCGCAGGGTGCGGTGGAAGGTCTTGTCCTGCACCGCGAGCGGTCGTGCGTGCAGGGACCCGTCCTCGCTGACCGTGGTCAGGAGGGCGGTTCGGGCTCCGTGGACGATGTCCGAGATGGCGGCGAGTTGGTCCGCCTGCGTGTCGGTCATGGTGCTCCTTCGCATCGAGTGCCCCGTTGCACCGACCTGGCCGGGCAACCCGGGGGCGTACCGTTCGGGTCAGTCTGCCCCTCCACCCTGGACACGTCCAGCACCTCGGTCAGCGGTTCACGACCCGGCCTGGAGGCTCGGTCCGGCTCCGCCCCGCCGGCTGCGGAGCGCGGTGCGGGTCCGTCAGGCGGGCTCGCGGATGGTCGTCTCGACGTCGACGACCTGCGGGATGCGCGGCATCGACGCGAAGCCGAAGCGCACGGGCGGGTCGAGCGGCGCCAGGTCCCCGAGGGGCTCCCCCGCCCAGGTCCCGCGGACACCGGTGACGTCGTGCGCCCCGGTCACGCCGTAGTACTCGCGACGGCCGTTCCCCGCCGAGCCCGCGGTGCCGGCGCCCGGTGCGACGAGCCGCGCGATCGGGTTGATCGTCCGGAGCCAGCGAGGGTCGCGGGCGATCGGCTTGGGCACGACACGGAGCAGCCGACCGAGCGGCGAGATCGTGCCGACGTCGATGGTCGCGCGGAGCTGGCCGGCGTCGAGCTCCAGCCCGGACGCCGTCCGCCTGGCGTGCACCGGCAGGACGTCGACCGCGTCGAAGCGGTAGGTGCCGGAGACGTACGCGGCGACGATCTCGTCCGGGGCGAGCAGCACGCTCGACCCGTCGGGCAGCTCCACGAAGACGTCCGTGAACGCACCGAACGGGGACTGCTCCCACATGCCGATGACGAGTCGGACGCCCGAGGTCGTGCCGACGCCCATGATCCGGCCCCGGAAGCGACGTTCGATGGTGCTGGAGTGCTGTGGCATGCGGTGGACGCTACCCGGCGCTCCCGTGAGTGGATGCGGCGGACGCGCCCCCGGGCCTCCCGGCAGTGCCGTCAGTGCCGTCAGGGGACGGGGACGGGCTCCGCCAGGAGCTCGCGGACCCGCGGGGCGACCGCGGTGCCGTAGAGCTCGATGGAGCGCATCATGTCCTCGTGCGGCAGACGCCCGGTGGCGTAGCGCATGTCGAACCGGGAGACGCCGAGGATCCGCATGTTGCGCGCGATCTTGCGGGCGACGGTCTCCGGCGAACCGACGTAGAGCGACCCGCCGGCGGAGAGCCCGGCCTGGTACTGGGCGACGTCGAGGGGCGGCCAGCCACGCTCGCGACCCAGACGGTCGGTGACGTCCTTGTGGTACGGCCAGTAGCGCTCGGCGGCCTCTTCGTCGGTCGCGGCGACGAAACCGGGCGAGTGCATCGCGATCGGCTGCTGTGGGATCTCGAGCTGGTCGAGGGCCTGGCGGTACAGGCGCGAGAACGGGGCGAACTGCGCGGGCTGCCCACCGATGATCGCCAGGAACAGCGGCATGCCGTAGGACGCGGCACGGATGACCGACTGGGGCGAGCCGCCGACGCCGATCCACGTCGGGATGGGGCCGTGCTCGAGCTTCGGGAAGACGTCCTGCTCGGTCAGCGGGGCGCGCTTGGTGCCGCTCCAGGTGACGGTGTCGCCGCCGCGGAGGGCCGCCCAGAGCTGCAGCTTCTCCTCGAACAGGACCTCGTAGTCGGACAGGTCGAATCCGAACAGCGGGAAGGACTCGGTGAAGGACCCGCGGCCGAGGATGACCTCGGCGCGGCCGTTCGAGAGCGCGTCGACGGTGGCGAAGCGCTCGTACACGCGGACCGGGTCGTCGGAGGACAGCACGGTGACGGCGGAGCCCATCCGGATGCGCTCGGTGCGGGCGGCGATGGCGGCGAGGACGACCTCGGGGGCGCTCACGGAGTAGTCAGCGCGGTGGTGCTCCCCCACGCCGATGAAGTCGATGCCCACCTGGTCGGCGAGGACGGCCTCGTCGACGAGGTCGCGGAGGCTCTGGGCGTGGGTGCGGGTGGTGCCGTCGAGGCGGTCGGTGACGTCGCCGAACGTGTCGAGGCCGAGCTGCACGGGACCGACGCGGTCCGGTGCGGGCGGCGGGACGTCCGAGGGACGACCAGTGCCGAATGCGTTGCTCATGCGATGCCTCCTGATTGATGCGTACGCATGAATCTAGCACAGGGGGACGCCGGACGCGAGGGGTCCGCAAGGCCCGCGTGTACCGTCGCGCCCATGCCGCAGATCCCCGACCAGACCGGCCGACGCATCATCGTCACCGGGTCCAACAGCGGCACCGGCAAGGAGACCGCCACGCGCCTGGCTGCCGCCGGTGCCGACGTCGTCATCGCCGTGCGCACGACGTCGAAGGGCGAGACCGCCGCCGCCGAGATCCGGGCGGCGCACCCCGGCGCCTCGGTCGAGGTCCGCGAGCTCGACCTCGCCGACCTCGCGAGCGTGCGCCGCTTCGCCGCCGGCGTGCTCGCCGACGACCGACCGCTCGACGTGCTCGTGAACAACGCGGGCGTGATGGCACCGCGCGAACGGTTCGAGACCGTCGACGGCTTCGAGCTGCAGTTCGGCACGAACTTCCTCGCCCCCTTCGCGCTGACGAACCTGCTGATGCCGGCGCTGCTCCGGGCCGAGGCGCCGCGCGTGGCGACGATGTCGAGCCTCGCGGCCGTCCCCGGGCGCATCCGGTTCGAGGACCTGCAGTGGCAACGCGGGTACAGCCCGTTCCGCGCCTACGCCCAGTCCAAACTCGCCGACCTGCTGTTCGCGCTCCACCTGCACACGCTGTCGGTCGAGCTGGACTGGCCGCTCCTCAGCACCGCCGCGCACCCGGGCTACACGCGCACGAACCTGCAGTCCGCCGGGCGGTCCCTGGGTCGGTCGGCGCCGGTGTCCTCGGACCAGCGGGCGTGGCCGTGGACGCAGGGGGTCGAGCAGGGCAGCGAGCCGCTCCTGTTCGCCGCGGTCGGCCCGTCCGCCACGGGTGGGGCGTACTACGGTCCCGCCGGCCCCCTGGGCATCACCGGCCCGACGTCCGTCGCGTCGATCCCCCGCTCGGCCCGGAGCACGGACCTGGCACGCAGCCTGTGGGCCGTCGCCGAGGACCTGACGGGGACGCACCTGCCGGCCTGAGCACCCGCTCCGTGCGCGGTTCCTCGGCCCGTGCGAGGTTGCACACCCCGTGCACGGTCGTCCCGCCGCACGGGGTGCGCAACCTCGCACCGGGTGCGGCGCGTCAGGCGCGGTGGAGCTCCACGGAGCCGCTGATGTCGCCCGGGTCGGCGAGCCGCGCGTGCTGCAGCACCGTGCGCCCGGGCCCGACGGCCGCCGCCACGATGGACAGCGTCGCGAAGTGCCCCTCGGGCTCGACGGTGTCGCGGAGGATCGCGTCGGGGTCGCCCGGCGAGAGTGCGGCCGAGGCGGCGAGGACCCCGAACCACGGCCCCCAGCCGTCGCCGGCGTCCGACCCGGGCCCCCAGCCGTCGCCCGCGTCCGACCGGGCCTCGGCGGCACGGAGCTCGTCGAACGGCGCGAGCTCGGGCGGCCCGTCCGGCGCTGCGACCCGGCGGAAGGCCTCGAGCCACCGGCCGATCCGCGGCGCCGCGGGGTCGTCGGGCTCCCCATGCGTGACCATGTGCACGCCCGGCCCGAGCTCCGTCGTGCGGACACGGACGCCGTCCCACGACAGCACCTCGGCACCGGACGCCGTGGCCCGCACGAGGTTGAACGCCCGGGTCGTCGGCACCGAGCCGTCGTGTCCCGGCAGCTCCCCGTCGGCGACGGCGTCGAGGGGCAGCACCCCGCGGGTGGTCCAGGTGCCGTCGGCGGAGGGGACGTCCTCCCACCGGTTCAGCACGACGGCGAGCCCACCCTCGTCGGACGCGGCGAGCCACGCGCCGCCGGCCTCGCGGTCGCGGACCCCGCGGACGCCCGGGTCGCGGTCGGGCCACCAGGCGGCGGGCGGGTCCCACGGGCGGGACGGGGACTCGTCACGCATGGCGAGCATGGTGACGGGCCACGCCGATCGGGGATCGACGCGGACGACGACGGTGCACATGCGACCGATCCTGCCACCAGCCTCCCGACCGCCCGGCAGCGCCGTCCGGGTAGCGTGACCGTCGTGAACGGAGCACCGGAGCAGCGCAGGACCATCGTCGTCGGCATCACCGGGGGGATCGCGGCGTACAAGGCCGTGCAGGTGATCCGCGAGTTCGTCAAGGCGGGCCACGACGTCCACGTGGTCCCGACCGAGGGCGCCCTGCGCTTCGTCGGACTGCCGACGCTCGAGGCCCTGAGCCGGAACCCGGTCACGACGAGCGTGTTCGAGGACGTCGCCGAGGTGCGCCACGTGTCGCTCGGACGTCGCGCGGACCTCGTGGTCGTCGCTCCCGCCACCGCTGACTCCCTCGCGCGGATGGCCGCTGGCCTCGCCGGGGACCTGCTCGGCACGACCCTGCTGGCGACCGAGGCGCCCGTCGTCGTCGCGCCGGCGATGCACCCGCAGATGTGGGAGCACCCCGCCACCCGGGCGAACCTCGCCACGCTCCGCGACCGCGGCGTGCACGTCGTCGGGCCGGTCGTCGGCGCGCTCACCGGCGACGACGCGGGCATCGGGCGGATGTCGGAACCGGAGGACATCGCGGCGGCCGCGCTGGCGGTGCTCGCGCAGACGACGGACGCGAGCCGGACCACCGGGGCCGAGCCGAGCCTCCCGGCTGGCACCGGCTCCCCGGCCGGCACCGGCTCCCCCGCCGGCACCGGCTCCCCCGCCGGGACCGGCGCCCGCGGTGAGCAGGGCGACCTGGCCGGCGTCCACGTCGTCGTCAGCGCCGGCGGCACCCGTGAACCCTTCGACCCCGTGCGCTTCGTCGGCAACCGCTCCAGCGGCCGACAGGGTGTGGCGATCGCCGCCGCCGCTGCGTCGCGGGGCGCGACCGTCACCCTGGTGTCCGCGAACGTCGACGCGGGCCTGACCGCCGGCCTCGACGCCCGGATCGTCTCCGTGGGCTCCGCGCTCGAGCTCGCCGAGGCCGTGCACGCCGCGGCCGCCGAGGCCGACGTCGTCGTGATGACCGCAGCGGTCGCCGACTACCGCCCCGCCGAGGTGCTGCAGGAGAAGCTCAAGAAGGACGCGCAGGGCGAGCGGATGACGCTGGAGCTGGTGCGGAACCCGGACGTGCTCGCCGACCTCGTGGCGAACCGCCGTCCCGGACAGGTCATCGTGGGGTTCGCCGCCGAGACCGAACCCGACCGGGACGCCCGCATCGAGCTCGGCCGCGCCAAGATCGCCCGGAAGCCGGCGGACCTGCTCGTGGTGAACCACGTCGGCTGGTCGGCGGGCTTCGAGCGCGAGGAGAACCAGGTCGAGGTCCTGGTGCCCGGCGGCGCTGTGGTGCGGGAGGCCTCCGGCACGAAGGCCGAGGTTGCCACGGCCCTGCTCGACCTGGTCGCGACCGCGCTGACCTGAGCTCACCTGAGCTGACCTGAGCTGACCGCATCCTGTGGTCGCTCTGGGAGCATCCCGGGGCCCCAGGGCCACGATGGGCGCCATGGGACGACGCTCCGACCGCGCCAGACGCGCCTCCAGGACGGCGGCCGTGCTCGCCGTCATCCTGGGCGGCGCTGGCGCCACCCACTTCCTCCGCCCGCGCGGCTACGACCGCATCGTGCCGGCCGGGCTGCCCCCGCGCACCACGACCCTGGCGTCCGGCCTCGCCGAGCTCGGCATCGCCGCCGGCCTCGCGGTGCCCGCCACCCGACGGGGCGCCGGGCTCGCCGCCGCGGCGCTGTTCGTCGCGGTCTTCCCCGCCAATGTGAAAATGGCACGGGACCTGCTCGACAGCCCCCGTTCGACCAGGGCCTCGCGGCTCGTCGCGGTCGTCCGGCTGCCCCTGCAGGCCCCGCTCGTCGCCTGGGCCCTGCGCGTCGGCCGGCACGCGCCCCGCCGGTGATCGTGTCCCCGCGGGACCGGGCGTCGGAGCCACTGCGCCACCGCCCGGTGACCGTGCACGCCTGGGACGACGTCGTCTTCGCGCACTGGCGGCACGACCCGGAGGCCCTGGCGCCGCTGCTCCCCCGCGGCATCCGTCCCGACGTCGTGGACGGCAGCGCCTGGGCCGGGCTGTCCTCCTACGTCTTCCGGGAGACCGCGGTGCCGCCGTTCCCGCCGTCGCGTCGGCTCGGGTCGATGACCGAGGTGACGATCGAGGTCCTCACGGTCGACGACCGCGGTCGCCACGGCGTCGTCTACCGGACGGTCGACACGAACAACGTCCCGGCGATCGTCGCCGCGCACGCCCTGCTCGGCGTGCCGTACACGTTCTCCCGCGCCGGCGGTCGCCGCCGTGGCGACACGTTGGAGTACCGCTCGGTGCGGCACCCGGACCGGTGGCGCGGAGGCGTCCGGTCGGTCCAGTCGCTCGGCTCACTCCGGTCGCTCGGCTCGCTCGGCTCGCTCCGGTCGGGAGGCTCGGCACGGCCCCGTCTCGCCACCACCGTCCGTGTCGTGGCCGGAGAGGTCGACGACTCACCCCTCGCCACCGAGCTCACGACGCGTGCGGGCATCCACGCGAAGCTCCTCGCGCAGACGGTGTTCTGGCAGCGACAGCACCCGCCACTCGTCCTGCGCCGGGCCCGGCTCGAACGGCTCGAGGGCGACCTGCCTGACGCCGTCGGTCTGCCGGGGCTGTTCGACCGCGCGCCGGACTCGCTGCTCGTGCTCGACGACACGACGGTCCGGTACGGCTGGGGAGACGTGGTCCGGTGAGCGGCGCAGCCCGGCGCGACCCGTTCGACCTCGACCGCTTCGTGCAGGCGCAGGAGGGTGTGCACGAGGTCGCGCTGGCGGAGCTCCGTCGGGGCCGCAAGTCCTCGCACTGGATGTGGTTCGTGTTCCCGCAGCTCGCCGGGCTCGGGCGCAGCGCCACTGCCGAGCGCTACGCGGTCACCGGCATCGACGAGGCCCGCGCCTACCTCGCGCACCCCGTGCTGGGGATGCGGCTGCAGGAGGTCACCGACGCTGCCGCGACCGCACCGGCGTCGAGCGCGGTGGCCCTCATGGGCGGGATCGACGCGCTGAAGCTCCGCTCCTCCATGACGCTGTTCGCCGCCGTCGCGCCGGACCCCGAGCCCTTCCGCGCGGTGCTCGCGCGCTGGTGGGACGGGGCCGAGGACGACCGGACGCTGACACTGCTGCGCACCGCGACCTGACACTCCCGATCCGAGCGCAACGCCGTTCGCATATCAGGTATCGTGACCGATGCGTCCGCACAGATCCCTGGTCGAACCGGACGAACCCGACCCGAAGGAAACGACATGCCGGTCCCCACCAGCGCCCCGACCGAGCACCAGCTGCTCCGTGACACCGTCCGTCAGAAGATCCACGAGGCGATCATGGACGGCACGCTCGAGCCGGGTGAGCGACTCAACGACGACGAGCTCATCTCCTGGCTCGGTGTCTCCCGCACCCCGATCCGTGAAGCCCTCAGCCAGCTCGCCCGTGCCGGCCTGATCGAGATGGCGCCGAACCGCTACACGCGCGTGACGACGCCCGACCCGGCCGAGGTGATCGAGGCCATGCAGACCCTCGGCGTGCTGTTCGGCGGCGTCGTCCGGCTCGCGGTGCCCCGACTCACCGCGGCGTCCCGCAAGAAGATCCTCAGCGCGCTCGACCGCACCATCGGCGAGCTCGAGGCCCACGACGTCGCCGCGGTGAACACCGACGCCCTCGGGGTCTTCGCGCTCTACGTCGGCGAGTGCGGCAACCCGAACCTGCAGCGCGTGTGCATCGACACGATGGACGGCCTGGCGTTCCGGCTGCGCCTGCCGAACCTCGACCAGCTCGTCGACTGGGACCGGATGACCGAGGACTTCCGGGCACTCCGCGCCGCCACCGAGAGCGGGGACAACGTGGCCGCCGAGCTCGCGACCGAGGCCATCCACCAGCTGCCCGGTCAGAAGCGCTGAAGACGCTCGTTCCTGCGAACGCCTGAGCGTCCCCACAGGAACCGCCCGTCTCGAGCCGCGAGACGGGCGGTTCCTCGTTCCGCGCCGACGGCCTGACACCCCGCTCGAGGACTCCCAGCACGGCGCTGTGGGCAGCCGGTAGCATCGCGGGAACCCACCCGACGAGCACTCCCGGAGCAGCAGATGAGCACTCGGCAGACGGACCGCACCGAGGTCGCCGCACGCCTCGCCGGAGCGGTCGGACGGATCAACCGCCGCGCCCGCACCGACTCCGCCTCGCTGGGGTACGGCATCATCTCCGCACTCGCCACGGTCCAGGCCCACGGACCCCTGCGCCCCGGCGACCTGTCGCGGATCGAGGTGGTCACGAAGCCCACGATGACCCGCATCCTGACGGAGCTCGAGCAGCGCGGGTTCATCGCCCGGGAGGCCGACCCCACCGACGGCCGCGCGTTCATGGTGAGCGCCACCGACGCCGGCATCGCCGCGGTCGAGGAAGCCCGCTCCCGACGCACCGGACTGGTCGCCGAGCTGATCGAGGAACTGCCCGCCGAGGACGTCGCCGCGATCGCCCAGGCCCTCGACGCCCTCGAGCGCGTGGCGCAGGGTCGGACCGCTCAGGAGAGTGCCAGCTCGGACCGCTGATTCGGCCGTTACCGATCCGTTACCAGGCCTCCGAGAGCGTCCAGCGGGGGCCGGAACGGATCAACCGTTCAGGGTGACGAGTCATCGTTGCCGCTTCGCCACCGCGGCGGCCGCCCCACACGGCCACGCACCGGCGGACGGACGGGCCCCACACCACCGTCCGGTCTCCCCCGGCTCCCCGTGCCCGCGCGACGACGCAGCGCGCACGCACGGAGTCGCCTGACCACCGGAAACGATGACAGGACAGCACCCTCTCCCCCAGAGCACGAGCACGAGCACGAGCACCAGCACCAGCACCAGCACCAGCACGAGCACCACTCCCACCACCCGCCGGCAGGCGCTCGACACCCCGAGCCGCCGGTTCCGACGGGCCATGCGCCGTCGCGGGGTCCTCGCCGTCAGCGGCGCGGCGGTCCTCGCGGTCGCCGGCGGTGCCCTCGCGGTCGGCACGCAGCCGGCCATCGGTGAGGCACTCGGCGTCCCGACGGCCAGCGCCTCCGCGACCCCGGTGGCAGCACTCCACGGCACCGCCCTCGACCGGGCCCAGGCGGCGGCGACCATCGTCACCGCGCGCACGGTCGTCGCGGACGCCAACGACAAGACCGACACGACGGTGCTCGAGCGGCACATCTCGGCGCTGTCCGACTACCCGACGCTCTCGGGTGGCGCGCTGAGCGACCGGATCGAGTCGACCGTCGACACCGTGCAGGACGTCGCCCAGGCGAGCGCCGACCAGGACAAGCGCGACGCCGACGCTCGCGTCGCCGCTGCGAAGGCCCAGGCGGACGCCGCAGCAGCGAAGGCCGCGGCCGACGCAGCGGCAGCAGCAGCCGCGAAGGCCGCAGCACTCCAGGCGGCGGCGAACACCCCCGCCGGTGCCAAGGCGACCGCGAGCGCCATGGCGTCCTCGCGGTACGGCTGGGGTGCCGACCAGTTCCAGTGCCTGGACAATCTGTGGACCAAGGAGTCCGGCTGGAACTACCGCGCGTACAACGCGAACGGCGGTGCCACGGGGATCCCGCAGGCGCTGCCCGGGTCGAAGATGGGGACGGTCGCGGCCGACTGGCAGACCAACGCCACCACCCAGGTGACCTGGGGGCTGCAGTACATCGCCGCCGCGTACGGCACCCCGTGCGCCGCCTGGGGCCACTCGCAGGCGAACAACTTCTACTGAGCGAGCGACACGCACGGTCGACGGGTCCCGGGTTCCCCCGGGGCCCGTCGTCGTGTAAGCAGACCCCGTGACCCTCCTGACCGGACTGCGCCGCATGGCACCCCGCGACCCCGCCGAGGACCACCGCGCCGCGAGCCCGCTCGAGCTACTGTTCGACCTGGTGTTCGTCGTCGCGGTGGGCTTCGCCGCGATGAACCTGCACGAGATCGAGGCCGAGGGGCACGTCACCGCCGCGGTCCTCTCCTACGCGCTGGTCTTCTTCTCGATCTGGTGGGCCTGGATCAACTTCACGTGGTTCGCCACCTCGTTCGACACCGACGACTGGCTGTACCGCGTCACGACCTTCGTGCAGATGGCCGGCGTGCTGGTGCTCGCCGCAGGGGTCGGTCCGGCGATGCGGGACAACGACTTCACCGTCGTCGTCATCGGGTACGTGGTGATGCGCCTGGCCCTCGTCGCGCAGTGGATCCGCGCCGCCGCGTCCAGTCCGGCCTACCGGTCGAACGCGGTGCGCTACGCCGTGGGCATCGTCGTCGTGCAGGCCCTGTGGGTCCTGATGCTGATCCTGCCCGCCGGCGCCGTGCCGTTCGTGGCTCCGGTGCTCGTGCTGCTCGAGCTGGCCGTCCCGGTGTGGGCGGAGTCCGGCACCGCGACGACCCCCTGGCACCGACACCACATCGCCGAGCGCTACTCGCTGTTCACGCTGATCGTCCTCGGTGAGGGGCTCGTCGCCTCCGCGAACGCGGTCATCGACGGCCTGCACGACGCCGAACACCTGGCGCCGCTCCTGGTCCTCGCGGCCGGAGGGCTCGTCATCGTCGCCGGACTGTGGTGGATCTACTTCTCCCGCGAGCAGCACGAGCACATCCGCGGCCTGCCGAGTGCGCTCCTGTTCGGGTACGGGCACTACGTCGTGTTCGCAGCAGCTGCCGCCCTGCCCGCCGGCATCGAGGTCGCGGTGAGCGCCGACGCCGGCCACGCGGACCTGTCGCACGCCTCGGTCGCCGCCACCGTCGCGGTCCCCGTGGCGGTGTTCGTCACCGCCATCTGGGCGCTGGCCCTGCGGCCGTCGCTCACGGTCCGCGCGAACGTGACCGTCGTCGTCCTCACCGTCGCGATCGTCGCGAGCATCGCCGTGCCGGCTGCGTCACTCGTCGCGACGGCGCTGCTGGTGGCCGCGATCGTCGTGGTGCTCGAAGTCGCCGCCGTCCCCCTCCCCGCAGGCAGGACCCCGTGACTCCTGGCCCGGCCCGATGACGGACGGGAGGCTCGTGGCGGCGCCGCCACGAGCCTCCCGTCCGCTGCGGACGCCGTGTCCTGCGGTCAGACCGAACGGCCGTTGTGGTCGCGGTGGTCCTCGTCGTGGTCGGGCTTGCGCACGCCCGACTTCGCGATCCCGCGGCTGACGATGTAGGCGGCGGTCACGACGGCAACGTAGAGCCACGCGTGGTCCGCACCGAAGCGCTGTCCGTCGTCACCGTCGTCGGTCACGGCTGCCGCGATGAGGATCGCGATCGACACGACGAGCCAGGCGTAGAACTCCGTGGTCTTGAGGGCGGACTTGGTCTCGTTCCAGGTGCGACGGACGACGGTGTCGTGCCGTGCGGGGTTCCCTGAGGTGTTCGACATGGTCACTCCTTCTGATCTCCGCCACCGCGGGTCGGTGGCGTCGGGGAGTGACAGTTGTCTCACTCAGCTGATTACCAACCCAGTTCCGGGCCACAGGAGCATCATGGGACGTGCGTTTGTCCACATGACGAGGGGCTGAGACAGCATGAGCACCGACGAGACGATCCGCGAACGCTCTGACGGTGGCGGCCTGCAGCCGAGCACCCCGGAGGGCGCGGCCGCGATCGCGAGCCTGCAGGCTCTCAGCGACAGCGTCCACGACGCGGACGAACGAGCGCTGCGCGATCTGCAGATGCTGCCGGTCGACGCGCTCGCGCTCCGACACCTCGTGCAGGCCCACCAGGAGGGCCGCTCCGTGAACCCGACGGAGCTGGCGCGGACGCTCCGGCTCTCCACCGCGGGCATCACGAAGCTCGTCGACCGGCTCGTGCGGGACGGTCGGGCCGAGCGCCGACCGAACCCGAAGGACCGTCGCGGCATCGTCGTGCTCCCGTCGGGCACGGCCGTGGACGACCTGGCTCGCGCCTACGGACATCTGCGGTCGCCCGTCATCGCCGCGATCGACGCGCTCAGTGCGGCCGAAGCGGGGGCGGTCGAGCGGTTCGCGTCCCGTCTCGCGGCCGCGTTGCGGCACGAGCTCCTGGCATCGGGAGCAGACCCGGCTCCGTGAGTTCCACCGGCGGACAGGAGGCCCGTGGCGGCGCCGCCACGGGCCTCCCGTCCGCTCTGGGGTCGCGTCAGCCGATGCGGGCGATGCGGACGTCGACCCGCGAGAGCACGAGACGGTGTCGTGCAGCTTCGTCGAGGGCGGCGTCGTGCACGGCGCGGGCGACGGCCGGGGCCGGTGCGAAACCGTCGGTGCCGATCACGATGCGGAGCACGGCGCCGTCGAGCACCAGGCGGCTGACCGTCGGGGTGACGCCGACGCGGATCGCGGCGACGGCGCTCTGCACGGTCGGTCGGGCGCGGAAGACGTCGGCGACGCCGGGGACACCGAGGACGACGGCCTCGATCGCGGCGAGGGCCGTGGCCGACCACGTCGTGGGCTCGGTCGGGGTGGTGGCGGGGACCGGCGTGCCGGTGTCACGGGTGTCGTCGGTGTCGCTCATGCGTCGGCCTCCCCTGCGGTGCTGTCGGTGGTGTCGGTCGGGTCGACCGTGCGGGTGCGTCCGGAGGCGGCTTCGGTGACGGCTGCCGGGTCGACCAGGAGGTCGCGGACCAGCACGTCGACGGCCTCGACGACCAGGTCGGTCTGCTCCGCCAGCGCGACGCTCACGCCGGTGCGGACCAGCTCGGCCGTCGCGTGGATGGCGGGGCCGGCGATGATCGCGACCTCGACCGTCACGCGGACCGGTGCGGCGAAGACGGTGACGTCGCCGTCGATGGAGCACCGGGAGACGACGATGCCGGGGACGGCGTCACCGGCGCGACGGACGAGGGAGCGGATCGCACCCTCGGTCATCACGGGACGCTCGGTCTCGGACTCGGCGCGCAGGGGGACGTCGCGGCCGGCGCGGGCCTCGAGCGAGATGTTCGCCAGGACCCCGCCGATCCAGGACTCGTCCGCAGGGGCCTCGTGCTGGGCCGCCGTCTCGAGGGCGCTGAGCGAGGCGTTCCGCAGCCGGATGATGGCGGCGAGGGCGTTCTGGCAGGCCGGCGAGTCGTCGATGCTCGGGTCCGCCGGCTGCATGCCGGCGTCGAGGTAGTCGGCGAGCTCGTCGATCGAGTGCCCGTCGAGGTCCTCCGGTTCGAGGGCTGCGAGGACGCTCGGGTCCGTCTCGCGGGGGTCGGGTCCGGCGGTCATCGCCATCCCTCCATCAGACTGATCATGTTCTTCCGGGCTCGGGACAGCAGTCCCCGGACGGTGGAGAGCGGCACGTCGAGCTCCTCGGCGATCTCCTCGTACCGGTAGCCGAGGAGTTCCTTCATCACCCAGCACTGCCGCTGCGCCTCGGGCAGGGACGCCAGCGCGAGCTCGGCCGCGTGCTCCCGGTCCCGTGCCTCGGCGACCCGCTCGGGGGCGCCGTCGGTGGGGGCGGCGACCTCGAGTTCGGTGACGTCGTCGTGGTCCCGACGCGCACGGATGCGGTCGAGGCACTTCCGCGAGAGGATCCGCATCATCCACGCCCGGACGTGCGCGCGGTCCTCGAGGGCGTCGAGCTTGTCCCACGCGGTGATGAAGGTCTCCTGCACGACGTCGTCGAGCTCGTCGGTCGAGCCGAGCGTGCGCCGGGCGTAGGCCCTCAGCAGCGGCGTGTGCCGCCGGATCAGGACCTCGAACGCGCGGACGTCCCCGTCGGCCGATCGGCCGGCGAGGACGCCGTCGTCCAGGTCGACGAGGGCCGTCCCGGGAGGTTGGTGCTGCACCGTTACCTTCTACTGGTCAGTGATGGGGGAACGCCGTACGGGACGTCAGGCGACGCGGGTCGGCTGGTCGTCCTTCGCGTCGTCGTCCTCGCCCGGGATGAAGACGTCCTGCACCGTGACGTTCACCTCGGTGACGTCGAGCCCGACGAGCTGCTCGATCGCGCGGGTGACCGACGAGCGGACGGCTTCGGCGAGGTCCTGGAGCGCGACGGGGTACTCGGCGACGATGACGACGTCGGCGGCGACCTGGTGCTCGCCGACCTCGACCTTGACGCCCTGGCTGTGGTCGCGCTGGCCGATGGCGTCGCGGAGGGCGCCGATGGCACGGGCTGCGCCGCCGCCGAGGCCGTGGACGCCCGGGACCTCGCGCACGGCGATGCCGGCGACCTTCGAGACGACGGCGTCGTCGATGACGGTCGTGCCGGACGCGGTGGGGGTGGCGCTCGTGGCGCGGGTGATGTCGGTCATGGTCGTGCTCCTTCTGTCGCGGGTCGTGGTGTTCGTCGTTCACGGTGTTCGTCGTTCACGGATGGGACGGCGGGCCCGGGCGGATCGTCACGGGGTCCAGCCAACTGCCAGCTTCCGGTCGGGACCCGGGATGCGGCAGGGTGGACCCATGTCGACCGTGATCGCCGTCTGCCGCGTGGACCGCCTGCTGCCCGACTCCGGTGTCATCGGGGTCACGGCCATCGACAAACGTCCTGTCGACGGGCCCGTCCGCGTCCGCCCGCTCGGGTTGCACGCCGACGTGCAGGCCGACCGGAAGCACCACGGCGGCGAGGACCAGGCCGTGTACGCGTACGCCGACGAGGACGCCGAGCACTTCGCCGCGATGCTCGACCGCCCCGTGCCCGCCGGGCTCTTCGGCGAGAACCTCCGCACCTCCGGGGTCGAGGTCACCGGAGCGGTCATCGGGGAGCGCTGGCGCGTCGGCGAGACCCTGCTGCTCGAGGTGACGATCCCGCGCACACCCTGCGGCACCTTCGCCCGGCGGATGGGCGTCACGAAGTGGGTGAAGCGGTTCGCGGACGAGGGCCGCCCCGGCGCGTACCTCCGCGTGCTGAAGTCGGGACCGGTCGCCGCGGGTGACTCGATCACCGTCATCGACCGGCCCGCGCACGGCGTCACCATCGGCGACATGTTCGCCGGGCTCACGCAGGAGCAGGCGCAGGCCGTGCTCGACGTCGACCGGCCGGTCGCACCGAAGGTGGAGCGCGAGGCGCGCAAGGCGCTGGCGACGGGGCGGATCCGCGGGGGCGTCTAGGGGCGCTGGTCTGCTGGCCCTGGGGTCGGCGGGAGGACATCGCCCCGCGTGGGGTCGAGCGGCCGCCGCGCCCGCGGGAGACCGGCCACGACGAGGTCCCAGGCATTGGCGACCAGGTCCTCCACCAGGACCTCGTCGATGCCCGGCCCCGGCGACAGCGTGATCCAGTGCCGCTTGTCCATGTGCCACCCCGGCGTGACCTCGGCGAGGTCACGCACCAGCGCCGCACCGTGGGGCGGAGCGCACTTGAGGTTCACGATCGGGACGCCCCGCAGCTCGGTCGTCATCACGAACATCTTCCCGACGACCTTCACCACGATCGCGCCCTCACCGAAGGGCTGCGTCTCCTCGGTCGCGGGCAGCGCGAGGGCCGTCCGCAGTGCGACCTCGTGCAGGGCTTCCCCGTCCATCCCGCCAGCATGCCGCAGACGCACGACAACCCTTCCGCATTTCCTGAGGAATCCCTATGATCAGCGTGCCGCGTACCCGACGTGGCATCGACCTCCCGGGGGAATCCGTGCGCACCAACCGTGTCATCCGCACCATCGGCCTGTCCGCTGCCGCAGCCGTCCTGGCGACCACCGTGTCGCTCGGCGGAGCCGCTTCAGCCCAGGCCGCGCCGACCGTCTACAAGGACTGCGCCGCGATCAACAAGGTCTACTCCGGCGGCATCGCGAAGAAGTCGGTGACGCAGAACAAGGTCACGTCCGGCGGCAAGGTCACCTACCGGGCGCTCAAGGGCACCGTGAAGAAGGACGACGCGCTCTACAACGCGAACAAGAAGTCCGACCGCGACGCTGACGGCATCGCCTGCGAGAAGAGCTGACTCCGGCGCCCGGAACCAGCCGGGGCAGCGTCACCGTCAGAGCGCCGGCACACCCTCGCCGCCCGACCGCGGCCGGGCGGCGCCGGCGACACCGGTGACGACCGACCCCGCGGGAACGTCCTTCGTGACGACCGTGCCCGCGCCGACGACGGAGTCGTCCCCGACCGTGATCGCACCGATCAGGGACGACCCGGCGCCGAGCACCACCCGGTCCCCCACGGTCGGGTGCCGCTTGGCGCCAGGCCCGTGAGCACCGCCACGGCCGCCGAGCGTCACGCCGTGGAACATCAGCACGTCGTGCCCGACGACGGCGGTCTCGCCGATGACGACGCCCATGCCGTGGTCGATGAAGAACCGCGCGCCGATGCGGGCGCCGGGGTGGATCTCGATTCCGGTGAGCGCGCGGGCCGTCTGCGCGACGATGCGCGCGGCGAAGCGGGAGCCGGGCAGGCCCTGCGCCAGCCACAGCCGGTGCGACAGCCGGTAGGCCCAGATCGCGTGCAGTCCGGAGTAGACCACGGCGTTCTCAAGGTCCCCGCGTGCTGCCGGGTCACCTCGGCGTGCTGCGGCGAGGTCCTCCCGGATGGTGCGCAGCACGCCTCGTCGAGCTCGGGTCACGCAGTGAGCCCCTCGAACAGCACGGTCGACAGGTAGCGTTCGCCGGTGTCGCAGACGATCGCGACGATGCGCTTGCCGGCGTTCTCCGGTCGCGCCGCGATCACCAGGGCGGCGTGGATGATCGCGCCGGAGGAGATGCCGGCGAGGATCCCCTCGTCGGTCGCCAGGGCACGGGCCACGCGCAGGGCGTCGTCGAGCTCGACGTCGAAGACCTCGTCGATGACGGAGCGGTCGAGCACCTCGGGGACGAAGTTCGCGCCGATGCCGGCGATCTTGTGCGGTCCGGCCTTGCCCTGCGTCAGGAGCGGCGAGTCGGCGGGCTCAACGGCGACGATCTGCACGCCGGGCACGCGTTCCTTGAGCACCTGGCCGACTCCGGTGATGGTGCCGCCGGTGCCCACGCCCGCGATGAACACGTCCACGTGCTCCTCGGTGTCGCGGAGGATCTCCTCCGCCGTGGTCTTGCGGTGGATGGCGGCGTTCGCGGCCGTCTCGAACTGGTGCGCCAGGATCGCGCCGGGCGTCTCGTCCACGATCGCGGCGGCCCTCGCGACGGCGCCCTGCATGCCCTCGGCTCCCGGGGTCAGGACGATCTCGGCGCCGTACGCGCGCATCACGGCCCGGCGCTCGACGCTCATGGTCTCGGGCATGGTCACGATCACGTTGTAGCCGCGTGCGGCACCGACCAGGGCGAGCGCGATGCCGGTGTTGCCAGACGAGCCCTCCACGATGGTGCCGCCCGGCTTGAGCTCGCCGGACTCCTCGGCCGCGTCGATGATCGCGACGCCGAGGCGGTCCTTCACGCTGGCGCCAGGGTTGTAGAACTCGAGCTTCGCGAGGATCTCGGCCCCGCCCTCGGCAGGCAGCCGGTTCAGCCGCACGAGCGGGGTGTTCCCGAAGGCCTGCGAGATGTTGTCGTAGATGGTGCCGCTCATCGGTTCCGTCCTCACGTCGGTCGCGTCCGCGACCCATCCTGGAGGCGCGGTGTGCGCCTGTGATCCTAGCCACCGGACCCGACGTGGCCGTGTCTGTGACGCGCCCCGTCCGCCGGGAGCACCACGGGCCTCCCGTCCGCTGCCCGTGGCCCGCGGGCGGCCGCACCGAGGGAGGGCGGGCTCAGCGCACGAGGGCCGTGCGGGCGAAGCGGTCGTCCGTGGCCTCGAGCACGCGGAGCACGTTCCCGCTCGCCAGCGCCCCGAGGTCCGCGGCGCTCCACCCTCGGCGCTCGAGCTCGGCGGCGAGCACCGGGTACCGCGACACGTCGCGCAGGTCCGGCGGCAGCACCGGGGTGCCGTCGTAGTCCCCGCCGAGGCCGATGTGCGCGGCGCCGGCGACCTCCCGCGCGTGCTCGACGTGGTCCGCGACGTCCGACACGGTGACGAGCGGCCCCTCCCCTGGCGAGCCGGCCTCCTCCCAGTCCGCCCAGGCGCGCGACACGAACTTCGGCACGAACGTCAGCATCACGACGCCGCCGTTGTCGGCCAGGCGTCCGAGCACGTCGTCGGGGACGTTCCGCGGGTGGTCGTCGATCGCGATCGTGGACGAGTGGCTGAAGACGACCGGGCGCGTGGCGACGTCGAGCGTGTCGCGCATCGTGGCCGGGGCGGTGTGGGACAGGTCGACGAGCATGCCGATGCGCTCCATCTCCGCCACCACCTCTCGCCCCCGGTCCGTCAGACCGCCGTGCGCCCGGGCCCCGGTGGCCGAGTCGGCCCAGGGCGTGTCGTCGTTGTGCGTCAGGGTCATGTAGCGGACGCCGAGCCGCGCGAGGGTGCGGAGCACGGCGAGGTCGTTGCCGATCGAGTGCCCACCCTCGGCGCCGAGCAACGACGCGATGCGCCCGGATTCGACGGCCGCTCGGACCTCGGCGGCGGTCCTGGCGAGGGCGAGGTCGTCCGGGTACCGCTCGACCATCCGGTGCACGAGGTCGACCTGCTGCAGGGTCGTCCGCACGGGGTCGGGGTCGTCCGCGGGCACGAAGACCGACCAGAACTGCCCGACGACACCGCCGGCGCGGAGCTTCGGCAGGTCGGTGTGCAGGGAGTCCTGCTCGGTGTCGATGCCGTCGAGCCCGGAGTCGTGCGACTCGCGGCGCTCCCATGGCAGGTCGTTGTGTCCGTCGATCACCGGGAAGGGGGAGGTCATGCCTGCGACGCTACCGGTCAGCACGAACCGCTCAGAACGAGCCCGTGAGAGCCATCAGCCCGAGGCTCGACAGCGACACGACGACCCACAGCACGAGTCCGAGCACGAGCGGCCGGAACCCGGCGCGACGGAAGCCCGCGATGTCGGTGGACAGCCCGATCGCACTCAGCGCGACGGTGATGAGGAACGCGGCGACCGTGGCGATCGCCGGGTGCGCCGGGCCGGGGATGACGCCGGTGGAGTTGACCGCCGCGGCGACGACGAACCCGATGAGGAACCACGGGACGAGGCGGAACACGCGGCGAGGGGTCCAGCGGACGGCGGGCGTCGGCTCCGCACCGGCCTCCGACGCGGCGAGCGCGGCGGCGGCCTGCTCCCGACGCCCGACGATCCAGGCGAGCCCGAGCACGATCGGGATGATCATGAGCGTCCGGACGAGCTTCACGACGACGGCGAAGTTCGCGGCCTGCGTGCCGTACGTGCTCGCGGCTGCCACCACCGAGGACGTGTCGTTCACGGCGGTGCCGGCGAACAGCCCGAACGCGTGCTGGCTCATCCCGAGGGCGTGCCCGACGACCGGGAAGACGATCACCGCGGCGACGTTGAACAGGAAGATCGTGGAGACGGCGTAGGCGACCTCGACCGAGACCGCCCCGATGACCGGCGTGACCGCGGCGATCGCGGATGCCCCGCAGATGCCCGTCCCGACGCCGATCAGGGTGCGCAGGTTGCCGACCACGCCGAGCGCCCGCCCGACGAGCCACGCGGCCACCAGGCAGATGACGAGCGTGCCGAGCATCACGGGCAGCGACGCGACGCCGACCCGCGCGACTTCGAGGAGCGACAGCTGCGCACCGAGCAGCACCACCGCGAGCTGCAACACGAACTTGCTCGCGGCCGTGATGCCGGGCTTCAGCGCATCGGACGGGCGACGGACCAGACCGATCACCGCGCCGAGCACCACCCCGCTGACCGGCGCCCCGACGACGGGCAGGAACCGACCGATCACGGTGGCGACCACGGCGATCCCGGTGGCGAGTGCGAGGCCCGGGGCGAGCCTCCTGGCGGTCGTGATGGCGGACACGGCACCATCCTGCCGCCTGGGCGGCCAGGATCGGACCATGACTGTGACCTTCCGCATCGAGACCGAGCTGGATGCGTCGCCGGAGCAGGCCTTCGCGCTGTCGCTCGACATCGGCGCGCACGAGCGGTCCATGGCCGCCACCGGCGAGCAGGCGGTCGCCGGCACGACCACCGGCACGATCGGGCTCGGTGAGTCCGTCACGTGGCGGGCCCGCCACCTCGGTGTCGTCTGGCGGATGACGAGCCAGATCACCGCACTGGAGGCTCCCCACCGGTTCGTCGACGAACAGGTCCGTGGTCCGTTCGCCCGGTTCCGGCACGAGCACCGGTTCGCGCCGTCGGCTCGCGGCACGCGGATGGTCGACACCATCGAGTTCCGCGCGCCGCTCGGGCCGCTCGGGCGGATCGCCGAGGTCCTGGTGCTCCGGCGCCACCTGATGCGGCTGATCGCGGAGCGGAACCGCTCACTGGCCGCCGAGCTCGCTGCGGCGCGAGGGTCAGATCACGCGTAGGGAGCGAGAACGCGCGTAGGGGGTCAGAACTTCTGACCCCCTACGCGCGTTCCGACCTCCTACGCGCGTTCCGACTCACCGAGCGGGAGCGCGACCGAAGCGATCCGACTCAGGCCACGTACTTGTACATCGTCACGTAGTCGACGTAGAGGTGTCCCACGGCGCCCCAGTTGCCCACCTGGAACATGTACCGGTGCGGTGTCTTGGGCACGTTCTTCTTCACGACACCGATGACCTTGTTGTCGAGCAGGTAGGTCACGCGGTCGCCGGGGATCCACTCGATCGAGTAGGTGTGCCAGTCGCTCCACGACACCCGCGTGGACAGGCTCGTCGCGGCGGACTCCGTGCCGCGCACCATCGAGTGCTGGTGGAGCATCGGCGAGGACTCGAAGTTGGACTCGGGGTAGTCGATCTCGCCCTCCGACCACACGTTCGACGTCGGCCAGAGGATGAACGCGGCGCCGTTCCCGGTGCCGCCGGTGGCCCGCGCCCGGACGGTGAACTTGCCGCCGACGTTGCCCCAGGCGCCGCTCGGCGTGCCGAAGGTCCCGGCTGCGCCCCGCTTGCCGTCGAGCTTGACGTCCATGACACCGCCCGCCGTGCTGATCTGCGAGCCGGACCAGTAGGTGTTGCCCGTGGCGTCCGGGTAGGGCTGCCACGAGTTCGAGTAGGTCTTCGCCATCGTGCCGTTCGCTGCCGCGGACGTGGCGAAGTTCTCGGTGAAGGACTGCCGGAACTTGCCGATGTTGCCGACGGGTGCGTTGACCGGTGCCGTCGACGTCGCCGCCTCTGCCTGGATCGGCATCGCGACGAGGGCCGCGGAGATGAGCGCCGCGACGAGCACAGTGCGCTTCGTGGTGCGTTTCTGCATGAGCTGTCACTCCCTGATGTGACCACGACACCCCTGTCCCGAGGGGTGTCCGAGCGACCGCCTCTCAGCCGCTCGCGGTGGATGTTACGGGGCACGATCGGCCGGCGGAACGGGGTTGACAGGGCTTCCGTGCCCCCAGTAGGGGGTGCTTGTACCACGCGGGATCTCATGGCAGACACAGGTCATCCGGATCACGTCGGCATCGTCCGGATCGCGCTGACCGAAGGACGCCGGTCAGTCCTCGGTCGGGACCTGACCCGCGCGGAGCATGGCCTGCTGCAGGAGTTCGACGTCGATCCCGACGTGCTTCCTGGCGATGACGCCGGCGTCCGCGGCGCGTCCCTCGCACACGGCGTCGACCAGGGCCTCGTGGTCGTGGAGCGCCCGCTCCTCCATGACGGCCATCCCGTCGGCGGTGCCCCACAGGTGCGCGGGAGCGGCGATGGAGATCTGGGCCTCGAGACCGGCGAGCGCCGCGCGCAGGGCCTCGTTGCGGGCGGCCTCGATGATCGTGCGGTGCAGCACCGCGTCGGCCTGCTGCTTCTCGGCGCCGGACGCGGCGACGCGGAAGGCCTCGAGGCACTGTCGGATCGCCGCGGCCTCGGTCGGCGTGACCCGCTCGGCGGCGGCGGTCGCGAGGGCCCCGTGCAGCAGGGCGATGGCGTCGGCGCTGTCCTGGATCCCGGCCCAGCGGGCGAGCAGCACGCGGCCGACGGCCTCGGACGAGGAGTCCGGCCACTGCGTCCGGACGAAGGTGCCGCCGCCACGACCGCGTCGGGTCTCGAGCAGCCCGCGGTCGACCAGCCGGGCGATCGCACCGCGCACGGTGACCCGGGCGACGCCGAGCAGCGCGGCGAGCTCGCGTTCCGGCGGCAGCCCAGTGCCGGGCAGGTACTCCCCCACGGCGACGGCGGTGACGAGTCGGTCCTCGACCTCGTCGACGCGGGTCTCCGGCGCACGAACCGTCACGAGACCCCTCTCCGCCGCATTGCCCTGTTACGACCACGTTAAACGAGGAGAAAAGGTCTTGCCTGGGACCTTTCGCCCGTCCATGCTGACCGTCATGTCCCGCGTCAGCGAATCCACGATGCCGTTCCAGGACGGCGAGACCTGGTACCGGATCACCACTCCGGACCGGCCCGTCCCCGGCGCCCTGCCCCTCGTCGTGCTGCACGGCGGCCCCGGCATGGCCCACGACTACCTCCGGAACCTCGCCGCGCTGGCGGACGAGACCGGGCGCACCGTCGTCCACCACGACCAGTTCGGCTGCGGCCGCAGCTCCCACCGGCCGGACGCCCCGGTCGACTCCTGGCAGCCCCAGCTGTTCGTCGACGAGTACGCCGCGCTCGTCGAGCACCTGGGCCTCGGGGAGCACCACGTGCTCGGGCAGTCCTGGGGCGGCATGCTCGGCGCCGAGATCGCGGTGCGCCAGCCCGAGGGGCTCCGGTCGCTCATGATCTGCAACTCCCCCGCCTCGATGCAGCTCTGGGTCGAGGGCGCCGCCGAGCTCCGCGCGCAGCTGCCCGCCGACGTGCAGGAGACCCTGACCCGGCACGAGGAGGCCGGCACCACCGACGCCCCGGAGTACGTCGCCGCGACGCAGGTGTTCTACGAGCGCCACGTCTGCCGCGTCGTGCCCATGCCTCCGGACTTCGTCGACTCCGAAGCCCAGATGGAGGCCGAGCCGACCGTCTACCACACCATGAACGGCCCGAACGAGTTCCACGTCATCGGGACCCTGCGCGACTGGAGCGTCGTCGACCGGCTGGACCGCGTCGCCGTCCCCACCCTCGTCGTCGCCGGTGAGCACGACGAGGCGACCCCGGCCACATGGGCCCCCTTCGTCGAGCGCATCGCCGACGTCCGCCAGCACGTCTTCGCCGGCGCCAGCCACTGCAGCCACCTGGAACAGCCGGAGGAGTTCCGCCGCGTCGTCGCGGCCTTCCTGGCCGCACACGACGACGCCTGACCCGACCACGCCTGACCCGACCACCGCCGGACGGGAGGCTCCCCAGCAGCCCGCCCCGCGCCTCCCGTCCGCCGCTCCACCGCACCGCCCCCGCACCGTCCCGCAACCCGAAACGGAACCGACATCTCGCAGCAGCACACCGAGCTCTCCGCGCAGCAGCAGCTCGAGGCCTACGGCTACCAGCAGGAGCTGAAGCGCTCCGTCTCCACCACCGACCTGCTCATCTACGGGCTCGTCTTCATGGTGCCGATCGCCCCGTGGGCGATCTTCGGCACCGTCTACAACGCCTCGTCCGGCATGGTGCCGCTCGTGTACGTCGTCGGCCTCGTGGCGATGATCTTCACCGCCCTCGCCTACGCGCAGATGGCGAAGTCGATCCCGCTCGCCGGCAGCGTGTTCTCCTACGTCGGCCGGGGCATCCACCCCACCGCCGGGTTCCTCGCCGGGTGGGCGATCCTGCTCGACTACCTGCTCGTCCCGACGCTGCTCTACGTGTTCGCGGCGGAGAGCATGGTCGGCATCTTCCCCGGCACCCCGCGGTGGCTGTGGGCGCTCGTCTTCGTGGCGATCAACACGGTGATCAACCTGGCCGGGGTGTCGTCGCTCAAGCTCGCGAACCGCGTCTTCCTGCTCATCGAGCTCGTCTTCGTCGTGATCTTCGTCATCATCGCCGTGACCGCGCTCACGGGCGGCACGGTGCCGGACGCGTCGTTCAGCACCGACCAGATCTGGGACCCGGCCAAGGTGTCGGCACCCCTGATCGCGTCGGCGCTGTCGATCGCGGTGCTGAGCTTCCTCGGCTTCGACGGCATCTCGACCCTGTCCGAGGAGTCGACCGGTCGCCGCGGCGGGGCGGGCACGGCGATGATCCTGGCGCTCCTCATCGTCGCGTTCCTGTTCGTGCTGCAGACCTGGCTCGCCAGCGCGCTCGCCGGGGGTCGTGACGCGTTCCCGAAGAGCGAGGCCGGGAACGCCTTCTTCACGATCGTCGAGCAGGCGTCGTCGAGCGGCTGGGCGACGGCGTTCTTCGCCGTGAACGTGCTCGCTGTCGGCATCGCGAACGCCATGGCCGCGCAGGCCGCCACCAGCCGTCTGCTCTTCTCGATGAGCCGCGACCGGCAGCTGCCCGCCTTCCTGCACACGCTCAACGGCCGGAAGGTCCCGCAGAACGCGATCATCGTCGTGTCGGTGCTCTCCGCGATCCTGGTGCTGTTCTTCGTCGGGCAGATCGACACGATCTCGTCCCTGGTGAACTTCGGCGCGCTGTTCGGCTTCATGCTCCTGCACGTGTCGGTGTTCGTGCACCACATGGTCAAGGGGAAGTCCCGCAACTGGCTGCTGCACCTCGTCGTGCCGCTCATCGGCTTCCTGATCATCGGCTACGTCCTGCTGAACGCCGCCGTCGAGGCCAAGGTCGGCGGCATCATCTGGCTCGCCGTCGGCGCCCTCGTGTTCCTGTACTACCGCTTCACCGGCCGGTCCACCGAGGTCGGCGCCGAAGGAGAGATCCGATGACCCCCGACCACCTCCTGCCGAACACGCTCGGCCGCCCCGGCTTCGCGGCTGACCGGGAGCCCGTCCTGACGGTCCGGCCCGGCACCGGCGAGACGATCGGCTTCGAGACGACCGACGCCGTCTACGCCGAGCTCGACGACCACCACGACATGGCGCAGCTGCAGGCGCCGATCAACCCCGTCACCGGCCCGGTCTTCGTCGAGGGTGCCGAGCCGGGCGACACCCTCGCCGTGACCATCCACGCGATCGAGCTGACCACGCACGGCTGGTCGGTCTCGTTGCCGGGGTCCGGAGCGCTGCAGCACGTGATGGGCGACCGCGTCTCCGCCCGCCGCTGCCCGATCGAGGACGGGACCGTGCAGGTGACGGAACGGCACGCGTTCCCGGTGCGACCCATGATCGGCTGCATCGGCACGGCCCCGGCCGAGGGCGAGAACTCGACGATCATGCCGGCCCACCCCGAGGGCGGGAACATGGACGTCACCGAGGCCCGCCCCGGCTCCACCGTGTACCTGCCCGTCCGCGTGCCCGGGGCACTGCTGTCCATCGGGGACATCCACGCGCTGATGGCGGAGGGCGAGTCCTCCTTCGTCGCGATCGAGGCCCAGGGCACCGCCGTCGTGTCCGTCGACCTCGTCAAGGGCGGCCCGACACTGCGGGCACCGCGCATCGAGACGGCGGACGACTGGCTCTTCGTCGGTCTCGGCGAGCCCGTCCAGGAGAGCGTCCGCCGCGGCTACGAGGACGCCTTCGCCTTCCTGGTCGACGAGCACGGCTGGGACGCCGACGACGCCTACGCCGTCCTCAGCGCCGTCGGCGACTCCAAGCTCGGCGGGCCCACCGGCTCCGGGGCGCCGGACCCGCTCCACCCGTTCGCCGCGGTCGGGGCGGTGACGCTGCACCGGGTGCCGAAGTCGGTGCTCTGAGCAGACGACCGCCTGGAGGCCCGTCACCGGTCCGTCGGACCGGTGACGGGCCTCCAGGCGGCGCGGTTCGGATCTGCACGACTGGAACGTGCACAGGCGTGTGCAGGAAGATGGGGTCATGGACCAGAGCATCCGGTACGTCGCGATCGGCGACAGCTTCTCCGAGGGCATCGGCGACACGGGCCCCGTGCCCCTCCCTGGGTGGACGGGACGCCTCGCGAGCGGACTCGCCGCCCAGACCGGCGCGGAGATGCAGTACGCCAACCTCGCGGTCCGCGGCCGCCTGCTCGCCGGCGTCCTCGACGGGCAGCTCGACGCGGCACTGGCCCTCGACCCCGCGCCCACGCTCGTCACCTTCTGCGCCGGCGGGAACGACCTGCTCCGTCCGCGCTTCGACCCCGCCGCGCTGGCCGGACGACTCGAGCGGGAGATCGACCGCGTCCTCGCCCGCGGCATCCGGTTCGCCCTGCTGAGCCCGGCTGACCCGAGCGCGCGGATGCCCCTGGGCAGCCTGATCAACCACCGCGGGGACGCCTGGGCCGACGCCCTCGGCAAGCTCGCGGAGCGCCTCGACCTGCCGTTCGTGGACGTCTCCCGCGACGCCCACCTCGGCCGTGCGGAGTTCTGGTCCGACGACCGTCTGCACATGAACGCGACCGGGCACCAGCGGGTCGCTGACCTGGCATTGCACGCGATCGCCGACGGGCCAGCGCCGGTCGTCCCGACACCGCCCGGAGCCGCACGGACCCGGGTGTCCGAGGAGCTCCGGTACTACCGCCAGCACGTCCTGCCCTGGGTGGGGCGACGGGTGACCCGACGGTCCTCCGGCGACGGCCGGTCGGCGACGTTCCCCGCCTGGACGCCGGTGGCTCCGACGGCGTGACCGGCCCGTCGGAACTGGACGTCCGACCACGATGGGGGACCGCGATGCTGTGCATCCTGGCAGTCTCATGCGGGTTGCCGCAGCGATGACGCATCGCTCCCGTCCAGCCGGACGGGTGGTCCCGATCCGCTGCTAGAAATCACGAATGACCAGGGGAATCAGGATCGACCACGTGGGCGTCACGGTGCCGTGCATCGACGCAGCCACGATGTTCTTCATGGCGGCGCTCGACGCCGTCGTCCTGTACGACATCAGGCTCCGCGACGAGGCACCGAACGGCACGCCCGAGGCGCATCGGTACCTCGGCATGCCGTCCTCCATGGCGCAGGGAGCGATCCGCATGCTCGCGCTCCCCGAGGGTCCCGGGCTCGAGCTGTTCGAGTACCTGGGCCCGGACCAGCGCGACCCCGCCCATCCGTCCGACCTCGGCTGGCAGCACCTCGCCGTGTACGCGGACGACCTCGACGCGACCCTCGCCAAGGTGGAGGCCGCCGGTGGGCGACGCAACTCCGACCCGCGCGACCTGCGCGGTCCCGAGGCGGGCGCCGGCAACCGGTTCGTGTACACCCGCACCCCGTGGGGGTCGACGCTCGAGATCGTGAGCTATCCGACCCCGCAGCCGTACCTCGCGCACGCGCCGCGGCCCAAGTGGGCGCCGGTGTCGGAGACGGACAGGATCGCCTTCGCGATCTGACGCGTCGTGCGGACTTCGTGGGCGTCGCGGTGAGCACGGAGAACACGGAGAACACGATCTGATTCCGGGCCGCGACGGATCCGGTCCGCGAACCCCGGGGTTCGGGAACCAGATCCGTCAGGAGGCGGCGCGGCTCCCGTCGCCCAGGCTGCTCGACCTACACGACCCACACGACCCGCAGGATCCGCAGGATCAGGACTGGACGACGGTCAGCTCCGGCAGGGGGCGGTCGGAGTCGGCCACGCGGGTCATCTTCGCCGCGACCGGGGCCAACAGCTTCGACATCAGGACCTTGTCCGCGACCCGTCGGGCAGCCAGACCCAGCCGGGTCTGCGGGTAGGCGAAGTGCACGATGCCCTTCGGGATGCCCTGGATCTGGTCGACCAACGGCCGGAGCCAGTCGTCGAAGGACACGAACGCCGCGTCGAGGTCGCCCTGGGTGAGCGCGTCCCCGCGGTCCACCGCCTGCAGCGACGCGGCGAGCACGTAGCCGCTCGTGAGCGCGAGCGACGCACCGCCCCCACCCATCGGCGTGACGCACCAGGCAGCGTCGCCGATCACGCAGACGCGGCCACGCTGCCAGTGCGGCATCCGGATCTGGGTGAGCTCGTCGAGGTACACGTCGTCCGAGCCCGCGAACCCGTCGAGCACGCGCTCGGTCTGCCAGCCCGCGTCGGCGTACCGGTCCCGCAGCTTCGTGAGCATCGCCGCGCGGTCGAGCCCGACGAGGTCGTCGACACCGGCGTGGGCGAGGATCGCGCGGGTGGTGCCGTACGGGTCGGGGCGCAGGTGCACCTGGCGACCGCCGACCGCCGTGTACCAGCGCCAGCGGTCGTCGTCGGAGGGGATGCGCGGGATCGTCCCGAACACCATCGTGACGCCGAGGTCACGCTCGTCCACGTCGCCGTCCCCCGTGAAGACGCGGTCACGCGTCCGCGAGCGCACACCCTCGGCGATGACGAGCAGGTCGGCGTGCAGGACACGGCCGGCACTGGTCGTGATCGTCACGCGGTCCGACACCACGCTGGCGTCGCCGTCCTCGACGTCCTGGATCGTCTCGCCGTAGACGAACTGCACACCGTCGGGGAGGTCGTCGAGGACCACGCGCGCGAAGTCCCCGCGGAGCACCTCGAGCTCGGCGGTGGCCCCGTCCGGACCGTCCGACGGCAGCTCGGTGGTGACGCGACCGTCGCGGTCCACGAGCACGGTGCCCGTCTCCGTGGTGTTCACCGCCCGGATCGCGTCGACGAGACCCATCCGGTCGAGCACCTCGCGGGCGACGCCGCGGACGTCGACGTTCTGCCCACCGTCACGGAAGGCGGGGGCGCGCTCGACGACGGTGACCTCCCATCCGGTGTGACGGAGCCACCAGGCGGCCGAGAGGCCTGCGATGCTGGCTCCGGAGATCACTGCGTGTCGTGCGGTCATGCGCTGCTCCTCTGTGCGGGACGGGCGCAACGCTGTCTGCGCCGCCCGTCATGCTTTACAGTAAAGACACTACACAGCAAAGGAACCTGGATGCCCGGACTCGATCCCCTTGCCGTCGACTGGGACGACGACCAGGTCACGGTGATGCACCGACTCCGCGACTGGGCGGTGACCTTCGACGAGCTGAACCGGCACCTGTCCACGTGGATGGACCTGCCCGTCTCGGACGCGAACGCGCTCGGGCAGATCGTCTGGGCGGAGCAGGGCGGCGATCCCCTGTCGCCGGCGCGGCTCGCCCGGCTCATCGGCATGACGTCGGGAGCGACCTCGATCCTGATCGACCGACTCGAGGCAGCCGGGCACGTCGCCCGTCACCGGGAGAGCACCGACCGCCGCCGAGTCGCCCTCCGCCCCACGGACGCGGCACGAGCCGAGAGCGCCCGCTTCCTCGGCTTCGCCGGGTCGGAGATCGCGGAGACCGTGCAGGGCACCGACCCCGCGGAGACCCGGATCGCCATCGCGTTCCTCGCGCGGATGACCGCGGCGGCCGCAGCCGCGAACGCACGCCTCACCGCGCATCCCAGGCCGACGACCGAGGACCCCGACCCGGGTCAGACGACGACGTCAGTGCCGGCGGCGGGGGGCCCTGCTCACGCGCCCGGCGCCCAGGGCATGCCGACGACGTAGGTCGCGGTGCGCCTCCCGGTCAGCGCGTGCGGGAAGGTGACGCCGGTGGGACGGAAGCCGGCCGCCTCGTAGAGCCGCAGGGCCGGGAGGTTGTCGTCGAGCGCGTGCAGGACGACCGCGGGGTGCCCGGCGGCGCCCGCCGCCTCGACGGCCGCGACGAGGAGCGCGCGGCCGACCCCGCGGGCCTGCAGGTCGGGCCGGACGGCCAGGAGCGAGAGGTAGGCGGCGTCGGCCGGGTCCGTCGGCCGTCCGGTGCCGGGCTCCGTGACGAGCACGAACCCGTCGAACGGAGCCGATGCCCCCGCTGACGCCACCAGGCACGCCACCCGTGGGACTGCGAACTTCGCCTCGGCGCGGACCCGCACGGCGGAGTCCTCGGGCACGCCGTCCCGGGCAGCGACGGCGGCGGTCCAGACGTCGACGCAGGCGGGGTCCTCGTCCGGGGTGGCTGCACGCACGACCACGGACGACTCGATCACCCGGTCAGCCTACGGCCGCCCCGCTGCGCACCCGGAACCCCGCGCCGCGGTGCTCGTCGGGCAGGCGGTCGCCGCGTCCGTGCAGCTTGTGGCGCAGCGAGCCCTCGACGTACGCGTCGGGGTAGGCGCCCCGGGCGCGGAGCTCGGGCACGACGAACTCGATGACGTCCTCCCACGTGCCCGGCGTCACGGCGTAGGCGAGGTTGAACCCGTCGACGTCCGTCTGTTCCTGGATCTCCTGCAGCTGCGTGGCGATCGTCGCCCCGCCGCCGACGGCCACCGGGCCGAGCCCACCGATCGCGGTGTGCCGTGCGAGGTCGCGGATGGTCCACGTCGCTCCGTCCGAGCCCGTCGCCGCGGAGATGTTCGCCGCCGCGGACTGGATCGCGTTCGAGTCGACCTGGCCGAGGGGCTCGTCGAGGTCCCACTGCGACAGGTCGACGCCCATCCAGCCGGAGTTCAGCACGAGTGCGCCGAGCTCGGACGCGTAGGACAGGTAGTCCTCGTACTTCGCCTGCGCGAGCTCGTCGGTGGCGTCCGTGATCACCGTCAGCAGCGTGTAGACCTTCGCCGCGTACCGGTCCCGCCCGGCAGCTTCGAGGGCGTCCCGGATCTTCGTCACCGTCGCGGTGAGCTGGGGCAGGGTGGGCGCCCCGACGAAGACCGCCTCGGCGTTCTCGGCGGCGAACGCGATCCCCCGCGGCGAGGCACCGGCCTGGTAGATCACCGGCGTGCGCTGGACCGACGGCTCGGACAGGTGGATGCCCGGCACGTCGAAGTGCTCGCCGTGGTGCTCGATCGGGTGCACCTTCGACGGGTCGGTGAACACGCCGGTCTCGCGGTCCGCGACCACGGCGTCGTCCTCCCACGAGCCCTCCCACAGCTTGTAGAGCACCTCGAGGTACTCGTCGGCCACGTCGTACCGGTCGTCGTGGCTCAGCTGGTCGGTCTGCCCCATGTTCCGCGCGGCGCTCGGCAGGTAGCCGGTGACGACGTTCCAGCCGACGCGGCCCTTGGTCAGGTGGTCGAGCGTCGAGACCCGCCGCGCGAAGGGGTACGGGTGCTCGTAGGCCGTCCCGGCGGTGATGCCGAACCCGAGGTGCTCGGTCACCGACGCCATCGCGGACACGAGCAGGACGGGGTCGTTCACGGGCACCTGCGACCCGGTGCGGAGCGCGGCCTCGTTCGACCCGCCGTACACGTCGTACGTGCCGAGGACGTCGGCGATGAAGATCCCGTCGAACGCCCCGCGCTCCAGCGTCTTCGCCAGGTCCGTCCAGTACGTCAGGTCGCGGTAGTCCCGGGAGCGGTCGCGCGGGTGGCGCCACAGCCCGGAGGACTGGTGGGCGACGCAGTTCATGTCGAACGCGTTGAAGCGGATCTGCCGGGTGGGGTTCGTCGTGTCCGTCACGAGCGCGACGCTACGACCGCTCCCCGCGTCCGGCACCGAAGGTGACGAAGGATGACGGGAGGCTCGGGTCGCCTCCGCCACGAATTCGTCGCGACGAATCCCGCTGATCAGGCCTTTTCCGGTCGGAGGCCCGTCATCCGGATGGCAGGATCGTTGCGTCCCGAGACGCCGGTGTCTCCTCCCGCCCGTCTCGGAAGGTGTTCCCCATGTCGTTCTGGGCCCTGTTCCTCATCGCGCTCGGCGTCTCCGCCGACGCCTTCGCCGTCGCGCTCGGCAAGGGCCTGCACATGAAGCGGTTCAACGCCCGGCACGCGGTCGTCATCGCCGTCGCGTTCGGCGTCTTCCAGGCGGTCATGCCGCTCATCGGCTGGCTGCTCGGCACCACGTTCGCGCAGTACATCGCCGGCGTCGACCACTGGGTGGCGTTCGGGTTGCTCGCGCTCATCGGCGGCAAGATGCTGTGGGAGGCCGTCCGCGGCGGGCAGGACGACGCGGAGGACACCGACCGTCTGCAGGTGCGTGAGCTGCTCGTGCTGTCCCTGGCGACGAGCATCGACGCCCTCGCGGTCGGGGTGACGCTCGCGTTCCTGCCGGTCTCGATCGGCTGGGCGGTGCTGCTCATCGGCATCACGACCGCCGTGCTGTCCTTCGTCGGCGTGGTCGTCGGGCGTCGCGTCGGCGCGCGGTTCGGGCGGCCGGCCGAGATCGTCGGTGGCGTGATCCTGATCCTCATCGGCGTGCAGATCGTGCTCGAGCACACCGGCGTGCTCGGAGCAGTCGGGGCAGTCGGGGCCGCCGGCTGAGCAGCTGCCCGACGCGGCCCCCGCCTCAGACGGTCTCGGAGATCAGCACCCGGACACGGTCCCGGATGTCGTCACGGATCGGGCGGACCGCGTCGAGGTCGAGCCCCGCCGGGTCGGTCAGCTCCCAGTCCTCGTAGCGCTTCCCGGGGAACACCGGGCAGGCGTCGCCGCACCCCATCGTCACCACGACGTCCGCGGCGGCGACCGCGTCGGTGCTGAGCAGCGCCGGCTGTTCGTCGCGGATGTCGATGCCCTCCTCGAGCATGGCCTGCACCACGACGGGGTTCAGCTGGTCAGCCGGCTCGGACCCGGCGCTCCGCACGGCGATCCGGTCACCGGCGAGGTGCTGCAGGTACGCGGCGGCCATCTGGGAACGTCCGGCGTTGTGGACGCAGACGAACAGGACGGTGGGGACGGGTTCGGTCGACACGACAGCATGATCGCACCGATCCGACCCCGGTCGTGCGTCCCCCCACCGCCCGTCCCGTCCCGAGCGCCCATGTCCCGAGCGTGGCACGCTCGGACCGGACGACGACAGGAGCAGCGGATGCGCGCAGCGTGGTACGACCGGCAGGGTCTGGCAGCGGAGGTGCTCCAGGTGGGCGAGCGCCCCACACCGACGCCCGGCCCAGGAGAGGTCCGAGTCCGGGTCAGCCGCTCGGGTGTGAACCCCGGCGACACCAAGAAGCGCGAGGGCTGGCTCGGCTCGGCGATGCCGTACCCGCTGGTCATCCCCCACAGCGACGGCGCCGGCGTCGTCGACGCGTGCGGACCCGACGTCGACCCGGCCCTGGTCGGGCAGCGCGTGGCCGTGTACGGCGCGCAGTCGTACCGCCCGTCCGGCACGGCCGCCGAGTACGTCGTCGTCCCCCGGGCACTCGTCGTGCCGCTGCCGGACGCCGTCTCCGACGACGTCGGAGCATCACTCGGCATCCCCGGCATCACCGCACACCGGGCGGTGTTCGGCGACGGCGACGTCGCGGGGAAGGTCGTCCTCGTGCACGGCATCCGCGGCGGCGTGAGCAGCATCGCCGCGCAGCTCGCCACCTGGCGCGGCGCCACCGTGATCGGCACGGTCCGACGGACCTCCGACCTCGGCAGCCCCGACCTGCCGACGGTCGCCCACACGGTCGCCCTCGACGACGACCCGGCCGCCGCCGTTCGGCTGCTCGCACCGCAGGGCGTGGACCGGATCGTCGAGGTCGCCCTCGACGCGAACGCCGACCTGGACGCCGCCGTCATCGCGAACGACGGGGTCATCGCGACGTACTTCGCCCGGGGTGACCGCGTCTCGTTGCCGTTCCCGCCGCTCCTGTTCGCGAACGTGACGGTCCGGTTCCTCGGCAGCGACGACTTCCCCGCCGACGTCAAGCGCACGGCCATGGAGGACCTCGTCGCCGCGGTCGCCGCCGGGGCCCTCAGCATCCGCATCGGCGAGGTCCTCCCCCTCGACGACGTCGCCCGCGCACACGACGACGTCGACGGCGGTCGCTCCGGTCGCGTCGTCCTCACGGTCCCGTGACGCCGGGCGGGAGGCTCGTGGCGGGCCCGCCACGAGCCTCCCGTCCGCTGCTCACCGCCTGGGGAACCGGACCTCCGCCTGCGCGCCTCCGGTGGGCCGGTTCGTGAGCCGGGCGGACCCGCCGCCCCGCTCCGCCGTCGCGCGGACCAGGGCCAGGCCGAGCCCGCTGCCGCCCAGCCCGGACCGCCTGGCCGGGTCGGCGCGGGTGAACCGGTCGAAGGCCCGCGGGAGGAACGTCTCCGCGACGCCGGGGCCGTCGTCGACGACCCGCAGTACCAGGTCGTGCGCGTCGTCCTGCAGGAGCGTGATCCGCACGACGACGCGGCCGTCACCCGCCGCGACCGCGTTGGCGACGAGGTTGTCGACCACGCGGGCGAACGCGGCCGGTCCGACCGGGTACCGCGTGCCGAGCGCCGGGACCTCCACCACGAAGTCGATGTCCGCGCCGCGACCGGCGAGCGTGCGCATCCGGTCGACGGACCCCATCAGCTCCGTCACCAGGTCGGCGGCGGGTGTCTCCGGAGGTCTGCCACGCTCGTCGAGCCGACTGAGTTCGAGCATCGTGTTCGCCAGGGCGACGAGCCGACCGGCGTCGACCTCCGCCGCATCGAGTTCGCGCTCCAGCGCGTCGGCGTCGCCGGAGGCCCGGTGCGCGAGCTCGAGCCGCGCGGTGAGGGCCGCGAGCGGTGTCCGGAGCTCATGGCTCGCGTCGGCGATCATCCGGTGCTCGCGCTCAGTGTTCTCCCGCTGCCGGTCGATGAAGGCGTTCAGGGTGCGCGCGAGCTCGGCCACCTCGTCCTGGGACGACCCGATCGGCAGGTGACCGCCGACGGCGCCGGTGCTGAGCAGCTCCGCGGTGCGGCGCATCCGCGACACCGGCCGCAGCGCGAGCGTCGTCAGCAGCCACGCCGTCCCCGCGAAGGCGGCGAGCGCCAACAGCGCGCCGATCACCAGGGACCGGTCGACACTGTCGACCGTCTCCTCGCCGGCCCGACCGTCATGGGCTGCCCAGACGACGTACGTCCCGCGGTCGTTCGTCACCGGCGTGCCGATGACCGTCGCCACCCGGCGCTCCGTGTGCAGCCGCAGGGTGACCGTGTGGTCCGGGATGCCCGGTGGCAGCACGGGCCGCAGGTCCTCGGGCAGGGAGTCGGTGATCCAGTGCCCACCGTCGGTCCTGATGCCGACCAGGACGTCCGCGGCGGGGACGTCCGGCGGCTCCTCCGGGTCCTGGCGCAGGTCGGCGACGAAGGCCGCGGCGTCCCCGGCGGCGAGCGAGCGGTCCGCCTCGAGCGTCGCGTGTTCGATCTGCTCGTGCAGGACGAAGGCGACCCCGCTCAGGACGACCGCGCCGATCACGACGCTGCCGAGCGTGATCCGCGCCCGGATCGACAGCCACCGGAAGGGCGTCACGAGGTGGCCTCGACGTCGAGCGCGTACCCGACGCCACGGACCGTGCGGATGACGAGGTCCGCGCCGGAGGCCTGGAGCTTCTTCCGCACGTAGCTGACGTACTGGTCGACGATCGTCGGGTCGAAGTGCTCGGCGCTCCCCCAGACCTCCTCGAGGACCTCGGCGCGCGACCGGGGCTGCGGCGAGCCCTGGATGAGGAACCGCAGCAGGGAGAACTCCTTCACGCTGAGCGGCAGGTCCCGGCCGCGGACGGAGGCCCGGACCGCCACGACGTCGAGCCGGACGACGCCGGCCTGCACGACCGTGGCGGACCCGGCAGCACGCCGCCGGAGCTGGGCCCGGATCCGCGCGTTCAGCTCCGCGATGGCGAAGGGCTTGGTCAGGTAGTCGTCCGCGCCGGAGTCCAGGCCGAACACCCGGTCGTCGACGGCGTCCCTCGCGGTCACGAGGATCACGGGCAGGTCCTGTCCCGCCTCGCGGAGCCGGCGACAGACCTCGAACCCGGTCATGTCCGGCAGCATCACGTCGATCGCGGCGGCGTCGAAGAACCCCGTCCCGCCCTGCCGGAGCGCTGCAGCGCCGTCGGACACGAGGGTCACCGTGTGCCCCTCGATCGTCAGGCCACGCTCGACGAGGGCGCCCATCTCCGGGTCGTCCTCGACCACCAGGATCGCCGCCACGGTCAGGCCACCCAGCCCTGCGTCGGACGACTCGCGGGGGACGGTTCGGGTCGGGGCATCGGTTCAGCCAACCAGCATCGTGCCCCGGCGTTCGTGTGAACCTTCGAACGATGCCACCCCGGCCGGTCGTGCTCTGCGGGGTTACCGTCTGCCCCATGACCGTTCCCCCTCCCCGGGCCGCCGTCCGCCGCGACGTCGGAGTCGCCGCCGGACCTCGTCGCGCCTTCGCGGCCCTCGTGGGGCTGACCGTCCTGTTCGTGTTCCTGCAGTCGCTCACCGCTGGGGAGTTCATCTCCGACGGACTGTCCCAGGGGGCGAAGGAGGTCTGGACGGACGCGCACGGGCTCATCGCCTACCCGATCATGGTGTTCGCGCTCGCCGCCGCGGTCGTCGGTGCCCTCCGCCTGCGTGAGGCCCGGGGCGTCGTGGTGGGCGCTGCGGCCCTGTTCGTCCTCGCCGTCGTGCAGTGGCTGCTCGGCCACTGCATCACCACGCTCGGCTGGGACTGGGTCACCCCGTGGCACGTCGTGCTCGCCTTCGTCGTGTACGGACTCTCGATCTGGCTCTCGGTGCGCTCCGCAGCGCTCCGACGAGGCCGCTAGAACCCGCGGTGCCCGAGCGCGTTCCCCCCTCTCGCTCGGGCACCGTGTGGTCCGCACCCGCTCTGACCTAGCAGGACGGTGTGCGCGAGCCGGTGGGGCGGAGGACCTGACCCCGCTCCACCGGCACAGCACGGATGCCGTCCGCCCCTGGTACGTTCCGGGCAACAGGAGGCGTCATGCACATCCTCATCGTCATCGCCAGGGCCGTCGCGGCCGCGCTGGTGTCCGCAGCGAAGACCATCGGGGCCATGGGTGGCGCGCACACCCACGACCTGGAGTCCCAGCGGGCGCTGTACCACCAGCGGCGGGACGAGTACCGCCCGTAGCCGAGGGCTCCGTGCTGAGGTCCGGGCGTCCGGGCGCTGCCCGTCCCGAGACACCGGCGTCTCGCGGGCAGGGCCGGCACGGCTCGCGAGACACCGGCGTCTCGAAGTGACACACCGGCGTCAGCGCGGGACACCCCATCGCACGCGAGACACCGCCGTTTCCTGCGGCGTCTCGAGCACCTCGAGGCGTCTCGCCAAGACACCGGCGTCTCCCGGGCAAGGCCCACACGGCTCGCGAGACACCGGCGTCTCGAAGTGACACACCGGCGTCATCGCGAAACACCCCATCGCACGCGAGACACCGCCATTTCCTGCGGCGTCTCGAGCACCTCGAGGCGTCTCGCCAAGACACCGGCGTCTCCCGGGCAAGGCCCGCACGGCTCGCGCGACACCGGCGTCTCGAAGTGACACGCCGGCGTCTCGCTCGCAAGTCCGCATGAGCACACACGAAACCGCGCACCCCACCGCACCCCAGCACACGCACGCACGGCGCTCCGTGACGCCCGGTGACACGCGCCGCGACGGCCGCCCCACCGCGTGCCTAGGCTCCCGTTCATCGGCGGCCATCGTCGATCCCGAACCCAGGAGGACCGGCATGCCAGGACCGTCCATCGCCGACCAGGTCGACACCTTCAACGACGGCTTCACCGCACAGATCGGCCCGGACCTGTCTGCCGTGTTCGACGCGGAGCAGTCCGCGCTCCGATCGGCGGGCGTGCCGTCGTCCGTCGTGGGCGTCGGCGACCAGGTCCCCGACGCCGACCTCCTCACGCCGACCGGCGCGGCCACCACCCTCGTCAGCGAACTCGGCGGAGCACCGGCCGTCGTGGTCTTCTACCGGGGCGCCTGGTGCCCGTACTGCAACCTCACGCTCCGCACGTACCAGCAGGAGCTGCTCCCCGAGCTCCTGGCTCGGGGGACGCGCCTCATCGCCGTCTCGCCGCAGACCCCCGAGGGCTCGGAGCAGGCCGTCGCGAACGGGGCGCTCGAGTTCCCCGTACTGTCCGACCCCGAGAACGCCCTCGCGGGACGCCTCGGGATCGTGACCGCACCGAGCGCCGAGGCACGAGCGGCGCACACCGAACTCGGCTTCGACGTCGCGGACAGCAACGCGGACCACACCGCGCAGATCCCGTTCCCCTCGGTCGTCGTGGTCGACGCAGCGGGCGTCGTGCGGTTCGTCGACGTCAAGGTCGACTACACCGAACGCACCGAGGTGGCGACGGTCCTGGCGGCGGTCGACCGGGTCCCGGTCAGCTGACCGGGAAGCGCTCCGCCCCCGCCTGCGCCGACGTCACCAGGTCGTCACCGGCGAGGGGCTGATCCGTCCCGAGCACGGCGACCCAGCGGTCGGTCGTCGCGACGGAGGCGAAGTTGGAGTGCAGCACCGCCATGAGCGTGCGGTGGACCGTCTCCGCGTCGGCCTGCCCCGCGGCGTTCGCGATGCTGATCGCGCCCGTGGCGTCCGAGAGCACCTCGACCGCGATGGCGTGGGTCTCGGCCTCGGCCGCGCTCGCGATGATGCAGTTGTTCGTCATGTAGCCGACCAGGGTGATCGTGTCGACGTCCCGCTCCCGCAACCACGCGAGCAGGTCGGTGCCGGCGAACACCGAACCGAACTGCTTCGTGACCCGCTTCCAGTCGTCCTGTCGGCGGGACTGCACGTCGGGGTGCAGCGCGTACTCGGGGGTCGTGGGGTTGAACACCGGCGCGGTGGCACCCCCGGAGTGCTGCACGACGACGACGGGGACGCCGGCCTCGGTCGCGGCGTCGATGGCCGCCGTGATCCGGGGCAGGGAGTCGGTGTGGGCGGGGTACTGGATCTCGAGGGGGCCGGAGAAGTACTGCTGCTGGACGTCGACGAGGACGAGGGCGCGGTTCGGGGTGGTCATGCCACCAGCCTGCACCCCGGACGGGAGGCGCGTGGCGGCGCCGCCACGAGCCTCCTGTCCGGCACCGGGTCGCGTCAGCGGGCCGCGCTCGCCTCGCGCACGGCGGCCTCCGCCGCCACCCAGGCGAGCATCCCGCACTTCACGCGCATGACGAACTTCGAGACGCCGTGGAAGGCGACGAGGTCCTCGAGGACGTCCTCGTCGGGCTCGCCGACACCGCGGGACCGCATCATCGTGCGGAACGCCTCGGTCAGCGTGAGCAGCTCCGGCACGGTCCGGCCGACGGCCATGTCGGTGAGCACGGACGCCGAGGCCATCGAGATCGAGCAGCCGTCCCCCTGCCAGGCGAGCCCGGCGATGCGGTCGGTGCCGGGCTCGAGGCGGACGCTGACCGTGATCTCGTCGCCGCAGGTCGGGTTCCGCTCGAAGTGCGACGCGTCGGCGTCGGGCAGGTCGCGGTCGCCGTGCCGGGCCTTGGCGTGGTCGAGGATGACCTGCTGGTACAGGCTGTCGAGGCTGTTCACGCGGTGGCTCCGAAGTAGGCGCGGATCTCGCTGACCGCCTGCACGAAGCGGTCGACGTCCTGGTCGGTCGTGTAGACGTAGGTGCTCGCGCGGCTGGTGGCGGTCAGGCCGAGTCGCCGGTGCAGCGGCTGGGCGCAGTGGTGACCCGAGCGGACGGCGATGCCCTGCGCGTCGAGGTACTGCGCCACGTCGTGCGCGTGCACCCCGTCGACGTCGAACGACACCAAGCCGGAGCGCGGGACCCCGGCGGCGGGACCGACGACGGAGATGCCGGGCACGGCGGCCAGGCCCGTGAGCATGCGCTCGGCGAGGTGCTCCTCGTGCACGCGGACGCGCTCCATGCCGATGCCCTGCAGGTAGCGGACGGCCTCGGCGAGCGCCACGGCCTGGGACACGGGCTGGGTGCCGGCCTCGAAGCGCTCGGGGGCCGGCATGAACTCGGTGTGCTCCATCGTCACCGTGGTGATCATCGAGCCGCCGGTGCGGAACGGGGGCAGCGCGTCGAGGAGCTCCTGGCGCCCCCAGAGCACGCCGATGCCGTTCGGGCCGAGCATCTTGTGCCCGGAGAACGCGGCGAAGTCGACCCCGAGCTGCTGCACGTCGACGGGGCGGTGCGGCGCCGACTGGCAGGCGTCGAGGACGACGAGGGCGCCGTGGGCGTGTGCGGCGGCCACGACCTCGGCCACCGGCGCGATCATGCCGGTGACGTTCGACACGTGGGCGAAGGCGACGACGGCGGTGCGGTCGGAGATCAGCGCGGTCGCGTCGTCGGCGCTCCAGCAGCCGTGGTCGTCGACCGGCACGAAGCGGAGGGTCGCACCGGTGGCAGCGGCGAGCTCCTGCCACGGCACGAGGTTGGCGTGGTGCTCGGCCTCGGTGACCAGGACCTCGTCGCCGGGGCCGATGCGGAAGCGCTCGGCGGCGACTCCCCCGCGCCCGCGGCTGGCGTTCGCGATGCCGTACGACACCAGGTTGAGCGCGTCCGTCGCGTTCGCGGTCCAGACGACCTCGCTCGGGCTCGACGCGTTGACGAACCCGGCGACGGTGGCGCGGGCGTCCTCGTACGCGTCGGTGCTCAGCGCGGCGAGGGTGTGCGCTCCCCGGTGCACGGCGGCGTTGTCGTGCTCGAGGAAGCGCCGTTCGGCGTCGAGCACCTGGCGCGGGCGTTCGGCCGTGGCGCCGGAGTCGAGGTACGCGAGCGGGTGGCCGTTCACCTCCTGCTGCAGGATCGGGAAGTCGGCCTTGATCCGCTCGACCTCGTCGGTGGTGAGCGGTTGGTCTGGTGCCTCGATCGTCACGGCGCTGGTTCCTCCTGCTGTCGTCGGGGACAACCGACCCATCGTCCCCGTTGTTCCACCAGGAGTCCAGCCGGACGCCCGGCAGCACGGCATCGGTGCCCCGACGCAGGACGGCCCCGGTCCGCGTCTGCGGTCCGGGGCCGTCCGTGACGACGGGCGGGGTCACTCGTTCCCGAGGTGCTTGTCCGCCGTGTCGCGCGCGCCCTCGATCTTGTCGTCGTACTTGCCGCCGGTGGCCTTCTTCACGGCGTCGGCGACGCCCTCGAGCACCTTGTCGCTGATGCCCTCGGCCTTCTCGCTCTTCAGGGCGTCCTGGACCTTGCCGTCCTTGAGGAACTCCTGAGCCTTCTTGGTGATGTCGTCGAACCCCGCCATGTCGGTGCCTCTCGTGTCAGGCGGGACTCCGTGCCCCGCCGCGTGCAGCCGATGCTAGGCCGGTCGTCCGGGTCACGTCCCGCCGACCGACCCGCTCAGACCATCTGGGCGCTGCGCCGGCGGGCGAGCACGTAGCTGACCGCGACCGAACCGCTGACCGCGAGCAGCGACGGGATCAGGATGTCCGTGCCCTGCTGGGTGAACTCGACGACGAGCACCAGCGCCGTGAAGGGCGCGCGCATCGTGGTGGCGAGGAAGGCCGCTGCGCCGATGAACGCGAACGACACCAGGCTCGGGCCGTCGGCCGGCCACAGCATCGCCCACGCCCCGCCGAGGAACCCGCCGAACGCGGCACCGATGGCGATCGACGGCGTCAGGGTGCCACCGACCGCTCCGGCACCGATCGTCGCCGCCGTGGTGATGGTCCGCACGATGCCGAGGACGAGCAGCAGCACGATGGGCACCATCCCGATCACGGTGCCGTCGTCGAGCCCGGTGTTCATCGCCGTCACCGCGAGGGCACGACCGTTGCCGAGGATCTCCGGGAAGGGCACGGCGATCAGCCCGACCATCGCGAACACGAGCGGCAGCAGCACGAGCAGGTGCCAGCCCTTCGGCGCGATGCCCTGCAGCCGGTTCGTCAGCTTCACGAACCCCACCCCCGCGAACCCGAGCACGGGGCCGACCACCACCGCCCAGACGAGCAGCGACGGCGAGAGGTGCGTGGCGGGCACGTGGTAGAGCACCTCGTCCGGGATCACCAGGCGTGCCACACCGGCCGCGACGGCACTCGTGACGAAAGCCGGCAGCGCGGTCGCGAACGTGAGTTCACCGAGCAGGACCTCGACGGCGAACAGCGCGCCGCCGAGCGGGACGTCGTAGACCGCGGCGAGGCCGGCGGCGGCACCGCAGGCGACGAGGATCTTGGTCTCGCGCGCGGACAGCCCGGCGCGGGCCGTCACGACCTGGGCGAGCCAGGCACCGACCTCGCGCGGTGCGACTTCCTTGCCGATCGAGGCACCGAGCCCGACGGCGAGGATCTGGACGCCGGCGTTCGCCAGCGTCGCGAGCGCGGGCATCCGCTTCCCGCCCACCGCCGCTGGCACCGACACGATCGGGCGTCCCCACCGACGGAGCGCCCACCAGGCGAACGCCGTGAGGAGGCCCGCCGAGGTGATCGCGACGAACCGGGTCAGCGCCGAGGGGACGTCGGCGGCCTCGTGGTGCCCACCGAAGGCGTACCCGAAGGCGACGAACTGGATCAGCTGCAGGGCGAGCCACACGGCGATCCCGGCGACACCGCCGCCGAGGCCGACGAGTGCGGTGACGACCGCGAGCTTGAGTGCCCAGCCGGACGTCGTACGAGCGGTGTTCGGCATGGCAACGACCCTATCGGCCACCCGCGCCGGCCCGGCGTCTGCGGGGCGACGCGCCCCGCCGCGCCTAGGCTGACGGGGTGAGCGACACACCCGACCCCGCGCCGGTCCCGACGGCCGTGCAGCGCGGCTGGGAACCCCTCGCGGGCAGTGCGCAGTCGGTCGTGCTCGAGGTCCTCCGCGCCGGCCCCCGCCCCCGCACCGAGCTCGCCGAGCGCCTGGGGCTGTCCGGCCCGAGCCTGTCGCGCATCACCCGCCCGCTGCTCGAGGCCGGGATCCTCGTCGAGCGCGACGTCGTGCAGCCCACCACCACCGGACGTCCGTCGATCCCGCTCGACATCGACCAGGACGCCCACCACTTCGTCGGCGTGAAGCTCACCGGCGACGGGCTCTTCGCCGTGGCGACCGACCACCGCGGACGGGTCCTCACCGAGCGCGAGGAGCCCCTGTCGGCCACCGACGTCCCCGCCGTCGTCGCCCGGATCACGGAGGTCGTCCGCGCACTGACCGCCGAGGACGACCGGGTCCGCGGGGTCTGCGTCGCGCTCGGCGGCGCCACCGTCGGTCGCCGCGAGGTCCGCCGCGCCCCGTTCCTCGGCTGGGAGGACGTCCCCCTCGCCGCCCTGCTCACCGAGGCGACCGGCCTGCCGTGCTCGGTCGAGAACGACGTCCGGGCGCTCACCCACGCGGAGCACTGGTTCGGCGAGGGCCGCGACCACCGCTCGTTCGCCCTGTTGACGATCGGCGCCGGGATCGGCCTCGGGCTGGTCCTCGGCGGGACCGTCGTCGCCGGCGCGCACTCCACCGCGGGCAGCATCGGCCACCAGCGACTGGGCGGCGCGGTCGCCGAGTCCGACGTGCGCTGCGAGTTCGGGCACCGTGGATGCGCCCGATCCGTCCTCAGCGAACGGGCCGTCAGCCGCGCGGGCAGTGCCGCGCTCGGTCGCGAGGTCACCGCCGCCGAGCTGCTCGACGCCGCCCGCGACGGTGACGCCGCCGCCCGCGCCGTCGTCGACCACGCGGCCGAGGCCCTCGGGCTCCTCGTCGCGGACGTCGTCAACGTCGTCGACCCCGAGGCCGTCCTGCTCTCCGGCGAGCTCGTCGGCCTCGCCGAGACCGGCCGGGCAGCGCTCGACCGCTCGATCGAGGCCGCCCGCCACTGGTCGACCCCCGCCCCGACCGTGGTCGTCCAGCCGTTCCGCTTCAACGAGTGGGCGCGCGGCGCCGCCGCCGTCGCCATCCAGATGCACGCGCTCGGCGCCTGAGCACGCCGCCTCGGCACGCACCACCCACCACGCACCGGACGGGAGGCTCGCCACCGGTCTGGTGGCGAGCCTCCCGTCCGGCCCTGGTCGCGACCCGCGGCACTACGTGAGCTGCAGGAGCGTGTTCACCTGGTCGTTCATCCCGGTCAGCGTGCTGACCGGCTTGCCGTTGGCGTAGATGTCGTCGAACGCGGGCTGCACCAGCGCCTGCACGTCCCCGGGGTTCCGCGTGACCGGGAACAGGAACGTGGTCTTGTCCTCGACCTGGTCGGTGAACGCCGACACGTCGAAGCCCTTCTCGCGGAACGCGGCGACGGCGGCCTCGGTGCCCTCCGGACGCGCCGGGAACACGATGCCGGCGCGGCCGACGATCTGCTGCGCGGTCGCTCCCCCGAGGAAGGCGACCCACTTCGCGGCGGCCTCCGGGTTCCTCGCCTGCTTCGTGATCGAGTCACCGAGCCCGTTGAACATCGAGGCGCGATGTCCGACGGGACCGATCGGCGTCGGTGCGATGCCGACCTCCATGTCCGGCAGGTTGCCGTACGCGCCGATCATCCACGAGCCGTTGAACGACAGCGCGACCTTCTTCGCACCGAGCTGCACGTCCGGACCGGTCGTCGTCGAGAAGACGCCGTACTTCGGCATGTACCCCTTGTCCGCCAGGCCGAAGTACCAGGAGATCGTCTTCTGGAACCCGGCGTCGTCGTACCGGAACCGGTTCCCCCACGGGTTGGCGTTCGTGTAGAACCAGTCGGTCGAGCCGGTGAACGGTGACCACTGCGTCTGGCCGAAGCCGTCACCGCCGCTGCCGTTCGAGCTCATCCCGTAGACGGCCACGTCGGTCTTGTCGAAGCCCGGCTCGTCCCCGCGGCGGCCCCTGCCGTCGATGGTGAGGTGGGCGAGCATCCGCTCGAACGTGCCGCCGTCGTCGGGGTTCCACTCCAGGGCGGCGAGCTGCTCCGGGGTGACACCGGCCTTCTGCATGACCGCCTCGTCGTAGAACATCGCGATGGTGTCCCAGTCCTTCGGGGACCCGTAGCGGTGCCCGTTCCGGCCCTTCCACAGCTCCGCGAGCCCGGACTGGTAGTCGGCGTCGCGGATGCCGGCGGTGGCCTCGAGCTCGTCGAGTTCGTACAGCACGTCGAGGTCGGCGTACTGCGGGAACTTCGTCAGGTGGTCGGTGAACACGTCGGGCGCGGTGCCGGCGATGAACCCGGCGGTGAGCTTCGTCCAGTAGTCGTTCCAGCCGAGCTGCGTGATCTTGATCCGGATGTCGGGGTTCTCGCGCTCGAAGGCCTTCGCGACGGCCTGGTACGCGGGCAGCTGGTTCGAGTCCCAGAGCCAGTACGACACGGTGCCGGTCGCGCCGCCCGTCGAGCTGGCCCGTCCCGGCGACGAGCACGCGGCGAGGGCACCGAGGGCCAGGGCGGAGGCGCCGCCGGCGAACAGGGCGCGGCGGGTGATGGAGTTCGTCATGGGAGCGTCCCTACTTGATGCCGGAGAAGCCGATGGAGTTGACGATGCGCTTGGCGAAGAGGCCGAACAGCACGATCATCGGGAGCGCCGCCACGAGCGTCGCGGCCATCAGGCCCGACCAGTCGGTGCCGGACTGCGGTGCCTGCGACTTGAAGACGCCGAGGGCCACGGTGAGCACGCGCGAACTGTCGGTGTACGACACCATGAGTGGCCAGAAGTAGTCGTTCCAGGCGGTGATGTACGTCAGCACGGCGAGCGTCGCGATCGGTGCCGAGGCCATCGGCAGGATGAGCCGGAAGAACACGCGGACCTTGCCGGCGCCGTCGATGAGCGCCGCCTCCTCGACCTCCTTCGAGATGCCGAGGAAGAACTGCCGCAGGAAGAACACCGCGAACGGGGTCATCAGCATCGACGGCAGTGAGATCCCGAGCAGCGTGTCGACGAGCCCGAGCGACTTGATGAGCGCGAAGTTCGGCAGCAGCGTGAAGATCGTCGGGACCATCAGGCCGGCGAGGAACACCCCGAAGACCTTGTCGCGTCCGGGCCAGCGGAGCCGGGCGAAGGCGTAGGCGGCAGCTGCCGAGAAGAACACCTGCCCGACGGTGATCATCGTGGCGGTCAGGACGGAGTTGAGCAGGTACTGCCAGAAGTTCAGCGTCGCGCCGGAGCCGCCCTGCGACAGCGCCTCCTTCGTCGTCTGCAGGCCGAAGACCCGCTCGAACCCGCCGAGGCTGAACCCGGTCGGCAGCAGCGAGGTCGGGTCGGCGGAGATCGCACCGTTCGACGACAGTGCCGTGCGGAGGATCCAGTAGAAGGGGAACAGGGTCACGACGATCACGGCGATCATCGCGATCCAGGCGGCGACGCGGCCGACGGACGGACGGGGACGGGCGGGCTTGCTGCCGGCGGTGGTGACGGCGCGGGTGGTGACGGGGTCGACCACGGGCGGGAGGGTGCTGGTCATCTTCGACTCGCTTTCGGTTCTGCTGCGTGGCCGCGTCAGTCCAGGTCGCTCTCGCCGGAACGCGAGAGTCGGTACTGGATGAACGTGATGACGCTGAGGACGATGAGGAGGGCCACCGAGACGGCGGACGCGTAGCCGAACTGGAACCGGCCGAAGGCCAGGTTGTAGATGTAGTTCTGCACGACGTTCGTGGCGTTCGCCGGACCACCCTGGGTGGTGACGGCGACGGTGTCGAACACCTGGAACGAGCCGATGATCGTGATGATGAGCACGAGCGACAGGATCGGGCGGAGCAGCGGGACCGTGATCCCCCAGAACATCTTCCACTCGCTCGCCCCGTCGATGCGGCCGGCCTCGTACACCTGCTCGGGCAGCGCCTGCAGGCCCGCGAAGATGAGCAGCGCCGTGTAGCCGACGTTCCGCCAGACGTTGATGAACGCGATCGTCGGGATGCCCCACACGTCGCTCTGCAGGAACGGGATCCGCCCGATGCCGAGCGCCGACAGCACCTCGTTGCCGATGCCGAGCTGCGTGTCGAGGATCCACAGCCAGATGAGCGCCGCGACCACGTTCGACACCAGGTACGGCGCCAGGACGATCCCGCGGACGAACGTCGACTTCGTGAGCCGGTGCATCATCACGGCGATGAACAGCGCGAGGACCGTCTGGAACCCGATGTTCAGCAGGACGTACTCGACCGTGACGAGCATCGAGTGCCAGAAGATCGAGTCCTGCACGAGCCGCTCGTAGTTCTGCAGGCCCGTGAACACCGGCGGCGTGAGCAGGTTGTACGACGTGAAGGACAGGTAGATCCCGCGGACGGTCGGCCACAGCAGGAACAGCGCGAACCCGATCGCCGCCGGGGCGATGAACACGAGCGCGAGCCGCAGGTCGTTCGGCGGGCGACGTCGCCGCGGCGCCGGGATCCCAGAGCCGGCACGCGCCTCCACCGGGCGGCTGGGCCGGTCAGCGGTCACCGTCAGGGGTGAGGGCAGTGGTGTTTCGGTGGCCATCGTGACTCCTTCGTCGCGTCGGTTCCGTCCGGCAACGCTGCCGGTCGGGTTTAGTGTCGCTGCAAAAGAAACGGCTTGTCAAGACATCAGTCGGGACTGCTCGAGTCGCGTCCCCCGACGACGGACGGGAGGCTCGGTGCCAGCTGGCCACGAGCCTCCCGTCCGTCCCGTGGTGGCGTCAGATCGCGGTGAGGCGGAACGGCACCACGCGCTCGGCGTACGTCGACGGGGCCTCGAGGCCCACCGTCTCGAGGACGCGGCCGGAGAAGACCCGCTCCCCCGACCACCAGACCGGCTCGCGCACGCCGTCGCTCCCGCTGCCGATGAGCACCGGGTCCACGCGGTAGCGCGTCTCGGGGTCGAGGTCGCGGAAGGTGATGCGTCCGCGCAGGCTGACCTCGGGAGCCGCGAGGGAGGCCAGGAAGAACATCGCCTCGCGCCGGTCGGACGACACCGCGCCGTACACGGCGAGCGTCTCGTCGACCTGGTCCACCCGGACCACGTCCCCGCTGTGCAGGAGCCCGCGGACGTCCTTGTACAGGGCGATCCACTCGGCGAGGTCGCGCTCCTCGGCCTCCGTCGCAGTGGCCAGGTCCCACTCGATGCCGAGGTGCCCGAACAGGGCCGTGCCCGCGCGGAAGGACAGGTCGTGCCAGCGCCCGGTCGTGTGGTTCACCCCGCTGGCGATGTGCGAGCCGAGCATCTCCGGCGGCAGCAGCTGCATGGTCCAGCGGTTCATCTGCTGGCGCTCGAGCGGGTCGATGCAGTCCGACACCCACACGCGGTCGGTGTGCTCGATGACGCCGAGGTCGACGCGGGAGCCACCGGAGGAGCACGACTCGATCTCGAACCCGGGGAAGCGGTCCTTGAGCGCCGCCATCAGCCGGTAGGCCGCCAGGGTCTGCTCGTGCACGGCCGCGCCGCCGTCCCGGTGCCCGGCCTCGACCAGGTCGCGGTTGTGGTCCCACTTGACGTAGTCGATCCGGTACTCGTCGATGATCGCGACCATGCGGTCGAGGACGTACTCGTACGCCTCCGGGATCGCGAGGTTCAGGACCTGCTGGTGGCGGGAGCGGACCGGCAGGCGCCCGTCGGCCTGCATGACCCAGTCCGGGTGCGCCCGCGCCAGGTCGCTGTCCTCGTTCACCATCTCCGGCTCGAACCACAGCCCGAACTGCATGCCGGCGGCTCGGACGTGGTCGACGAGCGGGCCGAGGCCGTCGGGCCACACCGTCTCGTCGACGAACCAGTCGCCGAGGCCCGCGAAGTCGTTGCGGCGGTGGCGGAACCAGCCGTCGTCGAGGACGAAGCGCTCCACGCCGAGGCGGGCGGACCGGTCGGCGAGGTCCTTCAGGCGGTCCAGGTCGTGATCGAAGTAGACGGCCTCCCAGACGTTGATCGTCATCGGGCGGACGCTCGTCGGGTGCTGCGGGCGGCTGCGCAGGTGCCGGTGGAACCGGCGCGCCTGCTCGTCGAGGCCGGTGGCGTACGCGCCGTAGAGCCACGGCCCCTCGTACGACTCCCCGGTGCCGAGCCGGATCTCGCCGGGCAGCAGGAGCTCCCCGCCACCGAGGACCTGGCGGCCGTTGAACAGGCGTTCGGCGTGGTGGCGGTGGTTGCCGCTCCACGCGGTGTGGACGCCCCAGACCTCACCGTGCGCGAAGCCGAAGCCCGGCACGCCGACGCTCAGGACGGTGGCGGCGTCGGCGCCCGTCCGGCCCTTGCGCCCCTCGCGCTCGTGGATGCCGACGACGAGTTCGCGGCGCTGCGGGACGCGCTCCTTGCCCCAGCGTCCGGCGAAGTCGAGGATCTCCCGCGCGCGGGTCGGGATCGGCAGGGCGACGGTGAGCTCGTCGACCGTGTAGGTCCCCGCGCCGGTGTTCGTGACGGCGGCGCGGGTGCGGACCAGGCCGGCGGGGAGCAGCTCGATCTCGAGTCGGACGGCGAGCTGGGCGGTGTCGTCGGTGGCCTCGACGACGAGGCGGGCGGCTCCGGTGTCGACGAGGACGGGGGTCGCTTCCGTCTCGTCCGGCCCAGGTGCGGTTTCGTGGGCTTCACCGATGACGTCGAGGCTCGTCACGATGAAACGGGGCGACCAGTCGTGCCCGTCGCGGTGTCCGGACAGACCGGGCTTGCCCGACCACCCGGCGTGCGGCTCGGGCAGCACGGCCAGGCGGATCGGCTCGTCGATCGCGTTCGAGACGATCGGTTCGAGCCCGGCCTCGACGAGCGCGAGCAGGTCGTCGGTGGACTGCGCGCCCAGCGCTGCGCCCCAGTGCACGACGGACGGCAACCGACCCCGCGTGCAGTCGAGGACCAGGGAGACCCCGGCGGTGGACAGGTGGACGAGGGCGTGCGGGAGGTGCGTCATCGGAACTCCTGGGTCTTTTCTTCCGCCGTGCAACTAAGTACGCGGCCAGTATGTCAGAACCAGCGCTTGACCTTGAAGACGACGAACAGCGCCGCGGCGAAGACGACCATCGCGAGGACCGCCAGCGGGTACCCCCACGTCCACGTGAGTTCGGGCATGTGGGTGAAGTTCATGCCGTAGATCGCGGCGATGAGCGTCGGTGCGAACAGGATCGCCGCCCAGCCGGAGATCTTCTTCGTGTCGTCGTTCTGCTTCTGCGCCGCCAGGGTCGCGTCGACCGTCAGGGCGTTCTGCAGCAGCTGGCGGAAGGTGTCCACCCGCTCCACCGTGCGGATCGCGTGGTCGAGCACGTCCCGGTAGCGCCGCTGCATCTCCACGGGCAGGTGGTACTTCTCGGCGCCGCGGTGGATGTTCTCGATCATGTGGATGAGCGGCCGTGCTGCCCGCTGGAAGTCGACGACCTCGCCGAACAGCTCGTAGATGCGACGGGACACCCCGGGGACACCGGCGAAGAGCTGGTCCTCGATCTGGTTGATGTCCTCCTCGAGCCCCTCGGTGACCGGTCGGTAGTCGTCGACGATCGTGTCCATGAGCGCCCAGAGCTGCGCCTGCGAGCCCGCCGTCACCAGGCCCGGCTTGCCGCTCATCCGCTGCAGGGCCCGCGGGACGACGTTCCGACCGCGCGGGTCGGCCTGCACGACGGCGAGGAAGAAGTCGTCGCCGACGAAGGCGTGCACCTCGCCGAACTCGACCTCCTCGCGGCGGTCGTTGTACAGCGCCGGCTTGAGGACCGCGAACAGCGTCGACCCGTAGCGCTCGAGCTTCGGCCGCTGGTGCCCCTCGGCGGAGTCCTCGACGGCGAGCTCGTGCAGCCCCAGGGCGACGGCGACGTCCCCGAGCTCGACCGGATCGGGCTGGTACAGGACGATGCACACGGTGGCCCCCTGCTCCCGCATCATCCGGAAGCTGTCGTCGAGTGAGGGACTCGCGATCGGGGCGATGCGGTCGATGTACACGGTGTTGAGCTCGACGGTCACGTGCCCAACCTACGCACCCGCGGCGGGTGCTCCCGCGCTCAGGCGGTCGGATCGCGCGTCGAGAGGGTGAACGTCCGACCAGCAACGCACGTTCGCGCTTCCCCGAGCACCCGATGTGGGTGGGAACGGACGTGGCGGACGTGTGCCGAGCCTCCCGGCCGTCCCCTGCTGTCTGGACGTCGGCTGCGCGTCGGAGCCGACCACGGGCCTAGCGTGCAGGTCGACAGCATGCTGACGAAAGGGAAGACGCCATGCGATGGTTCCGGAAGATCGTGATCGCGGCCAGTGCCGTCATCGCCGTGGTCGGCTCGTTCATCGGGTCGGGCGCCGCCGGTGGCACGCCGATCCAGGACGCGGCCGGTGGGGCGCTGTCGGCGTCCTCGACCGCCATCGCCCCCGGTGGGCCGGCCTTCGGCATCTGGAGCGTCATCTACGTCGGGCTCATCGCGTTCGCGGTGTGGCAGTTCCTGCCCCGCCGTGCCGACCAGGCCCGCCACGGCCGGCTCGCCGTGCCCGCGACGCTGTCCCTGCTGCTCAACGCGGCGTGGATCCTGTCCGTGCAGTTCGGGTTCCTCTGGGCGAGCGAGCCGATCATCGTCGCGCTGCTCGGGGTGCTCGTCTGGGCGTTCGTGGTCCTGCGGCGCACGAAGCCGTCCGGCATCGTCGAGGCGGTCATCACCGACGGCACGTTCGGCCTCTACCTCGGGTGGGTGTGCGTGGCGACGGCGGCGAACACGGCCGCGGTGCTGACGGCGGCGGGCTTCCGCGGCTTCGGGCTGGGCCAGGACGTCTGGGGCGTCGGCGTGGCAGCGGTCGCCGGGCTCGTCGGGGTCCTCGTGGCGATCGGCGGCCGAGGCCGGCTCTCCCCGGTCGTCTCCCTCGGCTGGGGTCTGGCGTGGGTCGCGGTCGCACGGCTCGACGGGCCCCTCGTCTCCGTGCCGACGGCCGTCGCGGCGATCGTGGCCGCGGCAGCCGCGGTGGTCGTCACCCTCGTGGTGCGGGCCCGCGCGGGCTGGTCCGCCGCGCGCTCGAGCAGCGCCGCCGCCGGCGCGAGCTGACGTCGGCGCGGGCTGGTTGCTTGCGCGCCCGCCCGCGTGCGGCCGGCCGCGTGCGCCTGCCCGCGCGCCCGAGTCTCGGCCCCGCGGACACTCCGCGGGGCCTTCGGCGCGCAGGGTGTCCGGCTGAGCGAGACTCGGCAGCGCACCGCCCGCTCGCGCACCCGCACGCACTCGGCGAAAGCGACACCGAGCGTGCGGAAGCGCCGCGCACTCCCCCGGCCCATGTCGCTCGGTGCGCGCGCATGGAGCCGCCCGCGACGAAAGCGACACCGGGCGTGCGGAAGCGCCGCGCGATCGCACCGACGGTGTCGCTTCCGCCGGCCCGCCGTGCCTCCGCAGCCGGCCGTCCTACGCCCCCGAGACTCGGCGCCGCGGACACTCTGCGCGGCGTTCGGCGCGCAGAGTGTCCGGCTGAGCGAGACTCGGCAGCGCACCGCCCGCTCGCGCACCCGTACGCACCCGGCGGAAGCGACACCGGGCGTGCGGAAGCGCCGCGCGATCGCACCGACGGTGTCGCTTCCGCCGGGCCGCCGTGCCTCCGCAGCCGGCCGTCCTGCGCACCCGAGACTCGGCGACGCGGACATCCTGCGCGGCGTTCGGCGCGCAGGATGTCCGGCTGAGCGAGACTCGGCAGCGCACCAGCCGGCGCAGCCGCCCGCCGGCGCGCGGCTAGCGCGCGCAGCGGCTAGCGCGCGGACGCGACCAGGCCGTGCGCGGCAGCGACGGCCTCGTTCGTGACGCGGCCGTCGTGCACGTTGAGCCCGCGGGCGAGGGCCGCGTCGGACTCCATCGCCGCCGCCCACCCCTGGTCGGCGATCGCGAGGGCGTAGGGCAGCGTCGCGTTCGTCAGCGCGATCGTCGAGGTGCGCGGGACGGCTCCGGGCATGTTCGCCACGCAGTAGTACACGGTGTCGTGCACGGCGAAGGTGGGGTCGTCGTGCGTGGTCGGCCGCGAGCCCTCGAAGCACCCGCCCTGGTCGATCGCGATGTCGACGAGCACCGAACCCGGACGCATGTCGGCGACCATCGCGTCGGTGACGAGCTTCGGCGCCGAGGCACCGGGGATGAGCACGGACCCGATCACCAGGTCGGCCTCACGCAACGCCGACGCGATCGCGTGGGACGAGGACCGCAGCGTCGTGATGCGGCCGTCGAACCGGGCGTCGAGGGCCCGAAGCCGCGGCAGGCTGATGTCGAACACGGTGACCTCTGCGCCGAGCCCGAGTGCCATCGCCGCAGCGTGCTCGCCGGCGACACCGCCACCGATGACCACGACGCGGCCCTTCGGCGTGCCGGGGACCCCGCCGAGCAGCAGCCCGCGGCCGCCGTTCGCGCGCAGGAGGTGGTTCGCGCCGACCTGGGCGGACAGCCGCCCGGCGATCTCCGACATCGGGGACAGTAGCGGCAGCGACCGGTCGGGCAGCTGCACGGTCTCGTACGCGATGGCAGTCGCGCCGGAGTCCGTCAGGGCGGTGGTCAGCGCACGGTCGGCGGCGAGGTGCAGGTAGGTGAAGAGCACCTGGCCGGGGCGGATCGCGTCGTACTCGGACGCGACCGGCTCCTTCACCTTGAGGACGAGCTCGGCGTCCGCCCAGACCTCCGCCGCGCTCGGCACGATCGTGGCCCCCGCAGCGACGTACTCGGCGTCGGGGAAGGACGAGCCGTCGCCGGCACCGGCCTGCACGAGCACCTGGTGTCCGTGGGTGGTGAGCTCACCGACACCCGCCGGGGTGGCGGCGACGCGGAACTCGTTGTTCTTGATCTCGGTGGGGACGCCGATGCGCATGGCGGACTCCTTCGTGGGCGGTGCGCGGGGTGTCCGCGCTGACCCGACCATCCAGCCACTCACGTGTGTCCGGCGTGTGTCAGCCGAACATCTGGATGATCCTGGGCCGATCCGTGCAGCACGATTCGGTCAGCGCCGGGAGATCGTCGGTGCGGTCAGCCCCTGCTGCGGAGGGACTCGCTCGGCAGTTCACCGAAGCGGACGCGGTACGCGGCGGAGAACCGACCGAGGTGCCCGAAGCCCCACGCCCGCGCGATCTCGGCGACCGAGACCTCGTCACGGTCGGCACGTCGGAGTTCCGCGTGGGCGCCGTCGAGCCGCACCTGCCGCAGCAGTTCCCCCGGCGTCTGGTCGAGATGCCGACGCAGGGACTGCTGCAGCCCCCGCGGGCTGAGGCCGGCCGCCGACGCGATCTCCGGCGTGCCGATGGCCTCTGCTGCGTGGGCGTGCACGAACTCGAGCGCACGCCGGAGCCGCTCGTGCTCCGGCCCGGTGCCGTCCACCGACGCCCGCCAGACCTCGCGCCGGGGGAAGGCACTCAGCGCCGCGCGGGCGAAGGACTCGGCGATGTCGCGGCGTGCGACGGTGCTGAGATCGGTGCCGCGGTCGAGCCAGGTCGACGAGTTGCGACGGACGACGTCCTGCCACACGCGGACGCCTTCGGTCGACGGCCGCTGCAGGGGCTCGAACGCGAAGTCCGGGTCGCCGGTGAGGGCCGACACGAACCGGCGGTCGAGCTGGACGATGTTCATGGCGATGTCGCGGTGGTGCATCTCCCACGTGTCACCGATCGGCAGCACGACCGGCACGCCCGGCTGGAGTTCGACGTGCTCGCCACGGTGCGAGAACGACGTGGAGCCGGACCGCAGCCAGACCACGTGGAACTCGTCGTCGGTGCGGCACTCGCCGCGGAAGTCGACGGCGGCACGGGCGGTCCGCAGGGACATCCGCTCGTCGCCGACGCCGGAGAAGTCCCACGGCGTGTGCCGCGAGGTGCGGCGGACGACCGGCGAGCGGAGGTCGTAGCCCTCGGAGAAGAAGGCGACCGCGTGGTCGATGTCGGTGCCCTTGATCCGACGGAACCAGCGCGCGCCCGGGCGCTCCGGACCACCGGCCACCGGCGACGTGGAAGGGGTGCCGAGCGTCGTGGTCGACGGCCGGGTTTCCGTGGAGAGCACCATGGTCGAGAACGTATCGACGGCCACCGACAAACGAGCACCCGGACCGCCCGCACCACCAGCGTCAGTTCTGCAGGATCGCCTGCCCGATGCTCTCGTCGAGGATCAGGTCCGTCACGAGCCCGGCTGCCAGCGCCCCGCGGAGCGACGCCGCCTTGCCCCGCCCGGCGACCACGCAGATCCGCCGCGGCGCCCGCTTGATGATGTCCAGGTCGGGGCCACCGGCGCGGGCGTTCAGCCCGATGTCCCGCCACGACCCGTCCGCGCGGTAGAACACCGTCGACACGTCGCCGACGACGCCGGCGCGGGCGAGCTCCTCGCGGTCGGCGGGGTCGAGGTACCCGCCGGAGTACACGTGCGAGGGAACCGGAGCCTGCGGCGCACCGACCCCGAACACCACGACGTCCATCCGCTCGTGCAGGTCCAGCACGCGGCGGATCGACCGCTCGCGGAACAGGGCCTCCTTCGTCGCGGGGTCGTCGAAGAACGCGGGCACGGGGAACTGCTGGACGAGGGCGCCGTACGCCTCGCCGAACCGCCGGAGGATCTCGGACGCGTAGACGATGCCGGTCGTGCGGGTGTTCGCGGCGCCGTTCACCTGCACGACCGTCGACCCGTGGGTGGTCTTCGGCACGAGGAACCGGCTGACGGCACTCACCGTCGAGCCCCACGACAGGCCGATCACCATGTTCGACTCGATGTACTGCGTCAGGATCCGCGCCGCCGACAGCGCGACCCGCTCCAGGCGGTCGACGTCGCTCGTGTGGTCCGGCACCGGCACCACGTGCGCGTGCACCCCGAACCGTGCGCGGATGTTCCGGCTGAGCGCCGCGGCCTGGTCCAGGGGCGACCGGATCTGGATGTCGACGAGCCCGGTGTCCCTGGCGTGCTTGAGCAGCCGGGAGACCGACGACCGGGACGTGCCGAGCTCGTCGGCGATGGCGTCCATCGTCAGGTCCTGCAGGTAGTACAGGTGTGCGGCGCGCAGCGCCTGCTGCGTCCGCATCGGCTGCGCTGCATCGCTCACCAGGTCCACCCTGCAAGGGAACTCGCGGGACCTGCGCTCGTGTTCATGGAGCCAACCATGCACGGACGTGCACGGCCTCTGCAACCTCGGTCGAGCCTCCAGTCCGTGTCGCGGGACGTGCCCACAGACGTGCTGCACGTTCGTGCACGCAAGTTGCCACGACTTCTCAGCGGGCGCACGATCGATGGAGACCCACCAGAACCGACCCCAGAAAGCGACGCGTACGCACATGTCGAAGACGACGCAGCCCCGACGCACGGTGACCGACCTCACCGAGCGCCCGAACGCACAGGTCCTCATCGTGGGTGGCGGCATCAACGGCATCGCCACCTTCCGCGACCTCGCCCTGCAGGGCGTCGACGTCGCGCTCGTCGAGCGCGGCGACTACGCATCCGGCGCCTCTGCGGCGTCGAGCCACATGATCCACGGCGGCATCCGCTACCTCGAGAACGGCGAGTTCCGCCTCGTCCGCGAGAGCGTGCAGGAGCGCAACGGCCTGATCCGCATCGCCCCGCACTACGTCAAGCCGCTGCAGACGACGATGCCGATCTTCTCGACGTTCTCCGGCATCATGAACGCCCCGCTCCGCATGCTGACGCACAAGCAGCGCTCCACGAAGGAGCGCGGCGCGATGCTCATCAAGATCGGCATGACGATCTACGACTCCTTCTCCCGCGACGGCGGCTCGGTCCCCAAGCACGTCTTCCGCACGAAGAAGGCGGCGCTGGCGGACATGCCCGCGCTCAACAAGGACCTGAAGTACACGGGCACCTACTACGACGCATCGGTGCACGAGCCGGAGCGTCTGGCGCTCGACGTCCTCAAGGACGGCCTGGCCGCCGGCACCGGGACCGGCTCCGCCGCGACCGCCCGTGCGACCAACTACGTCGAGGCCGCTGGCACCCGCGACGGCGGCGTCCTGCTCCGCGACCGCGAGACCGGCGAGGAGTTCGCCTTCCAGGCGGACGTCGTGATCAACGCCTCCGGGCCGTGGACCGACCTCACGAACCAGGCGTTCGGCGGCGAGACGAAGTTCATGGGCGGCACCAAGGGCTCGCACATCGTCGTGCACAACGACGAGCTCCTCGAGGCCACCAAGGGCCGCGAGCTGTTCTTCGAGAACGACGACGGACGCATCGTCCTGATCTACCCGCTCAAGGGCCGGGTCCTCATCGGCACCACCGACATCGACGCCGACCCGTCGAAGCCGGTCGTGACCACCGACGAGGAGATCGACTACTTCTTCGGGCTCGTGAAGCACGTGTTCCCGCAGATCGACGTCACCCGCGACCACATCGTCTACAGCTACTCCGGCATCCGGCCGCTCCCCCGTCACGAGGACACCGCCCCCGGCTTCGTCTCCCGCGACTACCGCATCGTGGACACCACGATCCCGGGGCTCGGGAAGACGACCGTGCTGTCGCTCGTCGGCGGCAAGTGGACCACCTTCCGCGCCCTCGCCGCGCACCTGTCGACCGAGGCCACGCAGAAGCTCGGCATGGCCCGCAAGGTCGACACGACCGGCATGCCGATCGGCGGTGGCAAGGAGTTTCCGATCACGGACGCCCAGCGCGCCCTGTGGATCAAGTCGCACCGTGACGGCCTGGACGCCGAGCTCGTCGAGGGGCTGCTGCAGCGCTACGGCACCCGTGCCGCGGAGGTCGTGGACGTCCTCACCGACGGCCCCGTCGAGCCGCTCGAGTCCGACGCCGGGCTCACCCGCGCCGAGGTCGCCTACTTCGCCCAGCACGAGCACGCCGTGCACCTGATCGACGTGGTGCTGCGTCGCACGAACCTCGCGTTCGTCGGCGGCGTCACGATCGACCTGCTCGACGAGCTGGCCGACGTCCTCGCCGGTGTCCTCGGCTGGGACGCCGAGCAGCGCGCGGACGAGGTCCAGCACACGCTCGACGTCCTGCGCGAGTCGCACGGCGTGGTCGTGCCGCTGACCGCGTCGGCGGCGCACGCCTGATCACGGCCCCCTGACGGACGGGAGGCCCGGTACCAGCTGGTACCGGGCCTCCTGCGCGCGCTCCGCTCGGAGCGACGCGCCAGCGGCGCGCGGCGCCAGCGCCGACCGAGCCTGCGAGGTCGGTTGACGGGATCTCGCGTCGCGAACGCTCGCCGCTGGCTAGAACTGCTCGCCGGTCGGGTCCTGCGCGGTCCGGTCGATGAGGTCATCGCCGCCGAGCGGTTCCCCCTCCCAGTCGACCAGGCGCCAGCCGTCGGCCGTGGAGCCCTCGAGCTCGACGACGCCGGTGTTCTCCAGGTGCCGCCGCGAGCCGAGGTCGTTCGGTACGTTCTGCGCCGTCGTCGCGGCCCAGATCCGGATCGCGGCCCCGTGGCTGAACACGGCGACGACGTCCGCGCCGCTCGCCTCGACCTGCGCGATCGCGTCGTCGTAGCGGTCGAAGAAGTCCTCGCCGGTCTCGGCGCCGGCCATCCGGGCCTCGCGCTCCCCGGACGCCCAGGCGTAGCACGTGGCGAGGTAGCGCTGCACGGAGGTCTGGTCGCGCTTGCCCTGCAGGTCGCCGGCCTCGATCTCGCGGAGGCCCGGCAGCACCCCGGGCTCGAGGCCGAGCGCCTCCGCCAACGGCGCCGCGGTCAGCTGCGTCCGGAGCATCGACGACACGAAGACCCGCTCGATGCCGCGCTGGGCGAGGGCTGCCGGCAGCGCCTCGGCCTGCTGCTGCCCGAGCTCGGTGAGTCCGGGGCCTGGGACCTCGGCGTCGAGGACGCCGGTCACGTTGGCGGGGGTCTGGCCGTGTCGGATCAGCAGCAGTCGCATGCAGCCACCCTACGGAGGCGCGTGTGTCGGTGCCGCCCGGCCACCCGGACGCGCCCCCACCGGCCGCCCCCGCCCACGCTCCCGCCCCCTCCCGACTCGGAACGACAACATCGCTGTCGTACGACTTCGATGTTGTCGCAGGCACGGCAGGCCCGAGCCCGGCGCGACAAAGTCGACGTCGTACGACCTCGACGTTGTCGCGGACACGTGCGGCCCGAGCGCGGCGCGACAAGGTCGACGTCGAACGACAACGACGATGTCGCACGAGTCGAGCCGCCCGGACGCGCCCCCACCGGCCGCCCCCTACGATCGGGCCATGGCGATCGAACCCGACACGAAGAACTGGACCTGGGTCATCGAGACCCCGTGCGACGACTGCGGCTACGACGGCAGCGCGACGACGATCCGCGACGTGCCCGGCATCATCGAGGCGAACGCCACCGGCTGGCCAGGCGCACTGCTCCGCGAGGACGCCCGCCAGCGCCCGGACGAGGACACCTGGTCCACGCTCGAGTACGGCGCCCACGTGCGCGACGTCCACGCGAAGATGACCGAGCGGCTCACGCTCATGCTCACCGAGGACGCGCCGACCTTCCCGAACTGGGACCAGGACGCCACCGCGCTCGAGGACCGCTACGCCGAACAGGACCCGGCCACCGTCGCCCGCGAGCTCGGCGCTGCCGCCCACCGTGCCGCCAAGGCCTTCGACGAGGTCCGCGATGACCAGCTCGAGCGCACCGGGCTCCGCTCGGACGGCAGCACCTTCACGGTCGCGACGCTCGCGGTGTACTACGCCCACGACCCGGTGCACCACCTCTGGGACGTCCGTCGGACCCACACCGACCAGATGTAGGCCGGAGCGCCGACCGAGTGCAGGCCAGCGCGCCGCCGCGTCGAGCCGCCGCGTCAGGCCAGCGCGTCGAGCAGGGCCCGCGCGGTCGCCGCGTCGGAGACCAGTTCGTTGACGAGCCCCCCGCGGACGGCACCGATGATGCTCGGCACCTTGGCCTCGCCCACGGCCACGCCCACCGCGTGCGGGACCGCCGCCAGCACCTCCCGCGAGGTCCGCACCATCCGGTCGCTCCCCGGGAACTCGATCGGGGACCCGTCGGGCGCGTAGAAGTTCAGGCAGACGTCGCCGGCGGCCAGGTCGAAGGCCCTGTCCTCCACCGGGATGCCCCGCGCCAGGGCGTCCCGCGTCGGGGTCGGCGCACCGATGCCGAGCACGGCGCCCTTCGCCCGACCCCACAGGCCGATGACGTGCTGGAACGCGGGGTCCTCGTCGAGGGAGGCACGCATCGCCTCGGACGGGAGCGCCTGCGCGAAGAGGAACGCCGGGATCGCGCCCGAGTGCTCCGCGGCCGTCCTGGTGATCTCGTTCGTCTGGAACCACGGCATCGGGTCCGCCTGACCGCCGACGGTCGGGACGAGCTGCACGCCCGGCAGCTGCGGCATCCCGCCGCGGGCGACGTCGTACACCGTCCTGCCCGAGGACATCAGCACCGCGTCACCGGGCACCAGCGCCATGTCGTCCAGTGCGGCGGCGAGCGGCACGGCGAGGTCCGCACCGAGCGTCGTGGTGTGGGTCACCGCGGCGAGGTGCACCGCGTGCAGACCGAGCACGACCTGCAGGCGTTCGGCCAGTGCGACGGTCTCGTCCTGGAACGGGTCGACGACCTCGATGCGCACGAGTCCGGCGCGGCGGGCCTCGGCGACGAGCCGGGACACCGTCGGGCGGGAGACCCCGAGCCGAGCGGCGATCTCGACCTGGGTGGCGTCCTCGAGGTAGTACATGCGCGCGGCCTGGTAGACGGTGTCGAGCGGGAAGCGACTGCGCGCGGAGTCCGGTGCGGGCATCTCGTCGGACATGCTGCGATCGTAACGCCCTCTCCGTTCAGAAATTGTGTTCTGTACATTTGTTCTGTGCGGTGTACAGTCGTGGTCGAACCACTGCTGACCAACGGAGGACACAGCGCATGTCGACGACGACGGACACCACCACCCCGACGGACACCACCACGGCGGAGATCCCTGCGACGATGCGGGCGGTCGTCGTGCACGGCCCCGGCGACTACCGCCTCGAGACCCGACCCGTCCCCACCCCGGGACCCGGGGAACTGCTGCTCCGCACCGACGCCGTCGGGATCTGCGCCTCGGACCTGAAGTGCTACCACGGCGCCGCGAAGTTCTGGGGGGACGAGAACCGTCCGGCATGGGCCGAGACGAACCGGATCCCCGGACACGAGTTCGTCGGCACCGTCATCGCCGGCGACGACACCACCCTCACGAAGCGGAAACTCAGCCTCGGGGACCGGATCGCGTGCGAGCAGATCGTGCCCTGCTGGGAATGCCGCTACTGCCTCGAAGGCGCCTACTGGATGTGCGCCGTGCACGACATGTTCGGCTTCAAGGGCTACGACGGCGCCATGGCCGAGTACGTCCTCGTCCCCGCCAAGGCCCTCACCCACCCCGTCTCCACCGACCTCCCCGGACAGGTCGCCGCGTTCGCCGAGCCCCTCTCCTGCGCCTTCCACGCCGTCGAACGCGCCGAGATCAAATTCAACGACACCGTCGTCATCGCCGGCGCCGGACCCATCGGCCTCTCCGCCATCGCCGGAGCCCGCCAGAAGAACCCCCTGCGGATCATCGCCCTCGACGTCCTCGACACCAAACTCGACCTCGCGAAGGCCGTCGGCGCCGACCTCACCATCAACATCGCCACCGAAGACGCCGTCCAGATCATCAAGGACCTCACCGACGGGTACGGCGCCGACGTCTACATCGAAGCCACCGGCCACCCCTCCGCCGTCCCCCAGGGCCTGAACCTGCTCCGCAAACTCGGCACGTTCGTGGAGTACTCCGTCTTCAAGGACGCCGTCTCCGTCGACTGGTCCATCATCAGCGACGACAAGGAACTCGACATCCGCGGCGCCCACCTCGGCCCCCACACCTGGCCCGCCGCCATCAAGCTCCTCGAAGCCCAGACCCTCCCCATGGACCGGATCTGCACCCACCAGTTCCCCCTCGAAGCCTTCCAAGAAGCCCTCGACCTCGTCGGCGACTCCGCCGGCGCCTCCGTCAAGGTCTCCATCATCCC
>NZ_JALNUI010000010.1 GCF_026544205.1 Curtobacterium sp. GC_Cur_3 | reverse complement strand
TGAGACGCCGGTGTCTCGGGGAGACGCCGCCGGACGTGCGAGACGCCGCCGAAATCTGCGGCGTCTCGAGGGGTTCGCGGCGTCTCTTACAGACGGGGGTGTCTCGCCGCTGACGCTGCACGAGACGCCGGTGTCTCGGTGAGACGCCGCGACACGTCCGAGACGCCGCCGAAACACGCGGCGTCTCATGGGGTTCGCGGCGTCTCGCGCAGACGGGGGTGTCTCGCTGCTGACGCTGCACGAGACGCCGGTGTCTCGGTGAGACGCCTCCACACGTTCGAGACGCCGCCGAAACACGCGGCGTCTCGAGGGGTTCGCGGCGTCTCACGCAGACGGGGGTGTCTCGCTGCTGACGCTGCACGAGACGCCGGTGTCTCGCGCAGACGGGGGTGTCTCGCCGCTGACGCCGCACGAGACGCCGGTGTCTCGCGCAGACGGGGGTGTCTCGCGCGGACAGCGCCCGCCCCCGCGTCAGCCCAGCGCTGCGAGCGCCGCCGGGATCGGGGCGTCGCCGCTCGTGACCTCGAACTGCACGCCCACCGCGGTGTCGTCGAGCAGCGCGTGCAGGACGACCGCGGCGACGTCGGCACGGGGGATCGACCCGCGCGGAACAGTGCGGCCCACGGTGACGGTGCCCTGCGGCGGCGTGTCGAGCAGCCCACCGGGGCGCACGATCGTCCAGCGCAGGCGGCGTGCCCGGAGGTTCGCGTCGGCCTCGGCCTTGGCCCGGAGGTAGACCTGGAACACCGCGTCCTCGTCCTGCGCCGGCACCACGGCCCGGGTGGCGTCGTACGTGTCGGCGCCCATCGCGGAGATCATCACGTAGCGCTCGATGCCGGACCGCACGGCGGCGTCCGCCAGCAGCACCGCGCCGTCGCGGTCGACGGAGAGCTTCCGCTCGGCCCCGCTGCCCGGACCGGCACCGGCGGCGAAGACGACCGCGTCCACACCGCGCAGGCGCAGCGCCAGGTCGTCGTCGTCCAGCTGCTCGAGGTCCGCGACGATCGCGCGCGCACCGGTCTGCTCGACGTCGGCGACGTGAGCGGGGTTGCGGACGATGCTGAGCGCCTGGTGTCCGGCGTCGGTGAGCTGTCGAGCGAGGAGGAGGGCGATCTGGCCGTGTCCTCCGGCGATGGCGATCTTCATGGCGTCAATCCTGCTCCCTGCGATCCGGTAGACTTCTCGGCGGCTCCTCACGTGACGCCATCCAGGCCAACTCCCCCAGGGCGGAAACGCAGCAAGGGCAACCGGGCTCTGGCGGGTGCGTGAGGAGTCTTTTTCGTGTCCGCGCGGGACAACGTCCCGATCGTGTGTGAAGATCGTCCCAGGAACCCCCAACCAGGGTCCCGACCACTCCCGACGAACCATCGGGAGGAACACCCCCTCCGGCTCACCACCGGCGGGAATCCGAGGATCAGGTGACGGGCGTGCCCGTCAGGATGAGGAACACACATGCGCAAGCACGTGTCGCTTCGTGGTACCCGAACGCACGGGACCGGCGACAGGACAGGACGGCCCTCCGCCGACGACCGACGACTGCTGCTCCGCACCGGCGTCGTGGCCACGGTCACCGCGTTGATCGCCGCGACCGTGGCGATCCAGCCCGCGGCGGCGGCCCAGACGGACCTCACCGAGGGCGAAGGCGTCCTGCTCGGGGGATCGGGCATCGTCGACGTCGACACCCTCGCGCAGCTCGCCGGCGCGTACTCGGCCAGGGGCACGACGGGCGGCGGGGGCACCTCGAGCCAGCCGCTCGACGTCACGGCCCTGAACGCGCTCAACGTCGACCTCGGGAACGACATCGACCTGCTCGGGCCGAACGGGATCCTCCGGCTCGGCGTCGCGGGGCAGTACGCCACGACGTCGGCCACCGGTGCCACCGCGTCCTCGGGGGCGGTCACGGGCAACGGGGCGATCGGCGTCGGCTCCGGCACGAACGGGTCCGGCGCGACCGTCAACCTGAACCCGCTGCTGTCCCGCGTCGGTGCGGACGCATCGGTGCTCGCCGACGGGCGGCTCACCGTCGGGGCGTTGGCGTCGACGATCTCGGCCGCGCGTGGCTCGACGGTCACCACCACGAGCGACTACCGGATCGCGAACGCGCAGCTCAGCCTGCAGAGCCCGGCGGTCGCCGGGCTGACCACGTCGCTCCGCAGCGACCTCCGGACGTTCTCGTCCGGCGTGAACTCGACCCTCGGGGCGAACGGCGCGCTCTCCGGCATCACCGGGCAGCTGACGACCGGGCTCACCGGGGCGCTGTCCTCCCTCGGGGTCATCTCCCTCAACGGGACGACCGCGCGGGCGACCGTCGACCTGAACCTCGACGACACGCTGACGCAGGTCCTGTCGCAGCCGCTCACGTCCGGGGCGGTCACCCTCACCCCGTCGACGGGCGCGGTCACGGTCGACCTCGACCAGCTCACGGCGCTGAACGGCCAGCCCGCGAACACACCGGTGCTGACGCAGCAGGCGGTGACGTCGATCAACACGGCGATCGCGGACATCCTCGGACGCCAGCTGCCGACGGCGCTGCAGACCGCAGTCGTCAACACGATCAACTCCACGGCGATCTCGATCCGCGTCACGGCGAACGCCACGCTGCTCGGACTGCCGGTCGCGCCCCTCGTCGTCAACGTCACCTCCACGCTCGGGCAGGTCCTCGGCACGACCACCGGCCAGCCCACGGTCACCGCGTCGGGTCTCGGGCTCCTCGGCTCGGCACTGCTCCCCGTCGTCACGCCGGTCGTGACCACCACGCTCATCCCGGGCGTCCGCGCCGTCGCCGGGCCGCTGCTCACCGGGGATGCCCTCACCACGCTCGGGACCACGCTGACCGCGACGACCACGGCGGTCTCGCGCCTGCTCTCGCCCGTGGTGCTGCTGCTGCGCCAGGTGATCGACCTCACCGTGAACGCGCAGGACACCACGACCGGGTTCCGCGACCGCCGCGGTTCCGACGCCGGGACCCACAGTGTCCACGCCCTGCGCCTGTCGATCCTGCCCGGCGCGGACGTCTCCACCGTCGACCTCGCCACCTCCACCGTGCGGGCGGCAGCGGTCGCTCCGGTGACGATCACCGCCCCGACGGCCGACCAGTCGTTCAGCGTCCCGACGGAGACCGCCACCCGGTCCATCACGGTCAGCGGCACCGGTGACCCGGGCGCCGCGATCGCGGTCGACCTCGGCGACGGCCGCACCGCCACGGCCACGGTCGCCGCGGACGGCACCTGGACGACCGCGGTCGGGATGGTCCCGACGGGCACCCACACCGCCACGGCCACCCAGACCATCGGTGGTGCCCCCGCCGGCACGGCGACCCAGACCTTCGCGGTCGTCGCCCAGCGGGCACTGACCATCGCCACGCCGACCACCGGTCAGACCTTCACCATCGCGGGTGCCTCGGCCCCGGTCACGCTGACGGGCTCGGCGACGCCGAACGCCACGATCGCCGTCGACCTCGGTGACGGCCGCACCGCGACGGGCACCGCCGACGACACGGGCGCGTGGTCCGTCACCGTCCCGGGTGTCCCGGTCGGCAGCCACACGGCGAGCGTCACGCAGACCGTGGGGGACATGACCTCCGCCCCCGTCACGCGCACCTTCCGCGTGGTCCAGGCAGCGGCCCTGACCGTCACCACCCCGACCGCCGGGCAGGAGTTCCCGGTCGCCGACGCCGCCGCCACCCGCGACGTCCGCGTCTCGGGCGCCGGGCAGCCCGGTGCGACGATCGCCGTCGACGCGGGTGCCGGTCGCACGGCCAGCACCACGGTGGACGCCGACGGCTCCTGGTCGACCACGCTCCAGCGGGTCCCCGTCGGCGACCACACCGCCCGGGTCACCCAGACGGTCGGTACGTCCACCAGCGCCGTGGTCACCCGCGCGTTCTCGGTGACGGCCGCTCCGGCGCTGACGATCACGGCACCGGCGGACGACAGCACGATCGTGGTCGCCGACGCGTCGTCGACCACGCCGGTCACGGTCCGCGGCACCGCTGCGCCCGAGGCCCGCGTCGACGTCGCGATCGGCGGCGCGTTCGTCGCCACGGTCACCGCCGACGAAGACGGCGCCTGGACCACCATCTTCCGTGGCGTCCCCGTCGGTCCCCGGACCGTCACGGCCACGCAGACGGTCGGCGACTCCACGTCCCGCCCGGTCACCTCGACCTTCGCGGTCACGGCAGGCGACCCGCTGACCATCACCGACCCGGCCGACGGCGACGTCGTCACCGTGCTGGGCCAGCGCACCGACCTGCCGGTCACCGGCACGGCGGAGGCGGGCGCCGACGTCACGGTCGACCTCGGCGGCGACCTGACGGCGACGACCACGGCGGACGACGACGGCGACTGGACGGTCACCGTCCGCGACGTCCCCGTCGGCCGGCACACCATCGCGGCCACGCAGACGGTCAACGGCACGACCTCGCCGGTCCTCCAGCAGGTCGTGACGGTCCGCACCGCTTCGCCGCTCGCCGTGACCGCCCCGACCCAGGGGTCGACGACCACGGTCGCGCAGGACTCCTCGCGCATCGACGTCCCGGTAACCGGCACCGCCGAGCCCGGGGCGGCGATCAGCGTCGTCCTCGACGACCGTGACCCCGTCACCACCACGGCCACCGACGGCGGCACCTGGCGCGTGACGCTGCCGGGGGTCCGCACGGGCGACCACACCGCCTCGGTCACGCAGACCGTGGACGGCGCCACGAGCACCGCGATCGACCGCGACTTCACCGTCGAGGCCGGCGCCGCGCTCGAGATCGACACCCCGACGGTACGGCAGGAGGTCCCCGCGGGCGGCGACCGCACGGCAGCCGTGATCGCGAGCGGCTCGGCCGAGTCCGGCGCCACCGTCACGGTGCGCTTCGACGACGGCGACCCGATCGTGGTCACCGCCGGCCCCGACGGCCGCTGGACGGCCCCGACGACCGGTGGCACCGCGCTCCCGATCGGCGCACACACCGTCACCGCGACGCAGACCGTGAACGGGACGGCCGGCCCCGTCGTCACCCGCGACTTCACCGTCGTGCCCGGTCGGGCGATCACGATCGACACCCCGCCGACCGGCCTCCGGTTCGTGGTGGTCGACGAGGACGCCACCACGGCCGTCCGGATCACCGGCACCGCGGAGCCCGGCGCGGACGTCGTGGTCGCCGTGGGCGGCAGCCGTCTCACGACGACGGCCGACGCCGACACCGGCGTCTGGGCGGTGACCGCGCGGGACCTCGCGCCCACCGGCACGTACACCGTGAACGCCACCCAGACGGTCAACGGCGTCGACACCAGCGCGCTGCCGATCACGTTCCAGGTCGTCACGGCGGCCCCGGTCCGGATCACCACGCCCGGCGCCGACGACATCACCACCGTCGCGGGGGAGGACGTCACCACCGACGTCTCCGTCTCCGGCACCGCCCAGCCCGGCGCGTCCGTGACGGCGACCACCCCGGGAGCCCCCGAGCAGACCGCGACCGTCGGTGACGACGGCACGTGGACGGTCACGTTCCCGGACCTCGCCGTCGGCGACCACCCGGTGTCGGTCACGCAGACGCTCGGCGGCGCCACCTCGGCCGCCGTCGACCGCACCGTCACGATCACGGCCGCGGACCCGGTGACGGTCACCAGCCCGGCTGCCGACGCCGTCCTGTACGTCATCGGCGACGACGGCACGCGCGACGTCACCGTCTCGGGTACCGCCGCGGCGGGTGCGCCGGTCACGGTGCGCCTCGGCGACGACGAGCTGACCACCACCGCGGACGCCGACGGCGACTGGACCGTCACCTTCACCGGCGTGCCGGTGGGCGACCAGCCCGTCACCGCGACCCAGACCGTGGCCGGCACCACGGCCTCCAGTCCGGCCCGCACGGTCTCGGTGCAGGCAGCCGACGACGTCACCATCACGACGCCGGAGGACGGCACACGCCTCGTCGTCGCGGACGCGAACGGCACGGCTGACGTGCGGACGGGAGGCTCGGCGCAGCCGGGCGCGTCCGTCACGGTCCGGCTCTCCGACGGTTCCACGCGGACCGTCACCGCGGATGACGACGGCGCCTGGACCTGGACCTTCCAGGACCGGCCCGTCGGTGACCTCCGGGTCACCGCGACTGAGCGGTTCGCCGGCCAGACCTCGGCAGCGGGGCCCGTCGCGGTCTCCGTGGTCGCCGGTGCGCGGCTGACCGTCACCGACCCCGCGGGCGCCACCCGCGTCACGGTCGCTGACGACGACGCCACCACCGACGTCGACTTTGCGGGGGCCGGCCAGCCCGGCGCCACGGTGACCGTCGACCTCGGCGCCGGGGGCTCCGCGACCACCACCGTGCGGCGCGACGGGACCTGGGACACGACCGTGCAGGACGTGCCCACCGGTTCGTACACCGCATCGGTGACCCAGTCGGTGAACGGCACGACGAGCGCGGCGGTCGAACGCCCCGTGGCCGTCGTGGCCGCGGCCGACCTGACGATCCGCCAGCCCGACGCCGACGAGCCGGTCACGGTCGCCGACGGCGACCAGACCACGACGGTCGTCGTCGCCGGTGACGCCCAGCCGGGCGCCACCGTGACGGTGACGGTGGCCGACCGCGACCCGGTGGACGTCACCGCGGGCACGGACGGCACCTGGACGGTCGAGGTCCCGCGTCTCGGCGTCGGCGACCACGACGTCAGCGTCACGCAGACCGTCGGCGGGTCCACCTCGACGGCTCCTGTCACCGCGACCTTCGAGGTCGTCGCCGGCGCACCCGTCCGGGTCACCACACCGACCACTGACGCGCAGTTCCGCGTCAGTGACGCGGACGCCACCACCACGATCCGTGTCAGCGGGACCGCCGAGCCCGGCGCGAACGTGGTCGTGGACCTCGGTGGCGGCCGGAGCGAGTCCACGACCGTCGACCGCGACGGCCGTTGGACCGTCGACGTCACGGACGTCGGAGCCGGTGACCCGGTGGTGTCGGTGACGCAGCGCATCGGCGACACGCAGTCCGCCCCGGTGACCGTGCCGGTCCACGTCGTCGTCGCCGACCCGCTCACGATCGCGGTCCCCGCGGACCAGTCGACGATCCGCGTCGCCCAGGACGACTCAACCACCACCGTCACCGCGACCGGTGCCGCCGCGGTCGGTGCCACCGTCCGGGTCCGTCTCGACGACGGCACCGAGCGGAGCACCACCGCGACGGACGCCGGCACCTGGTCGGTCGACTTCACCCGGGTCGGGACGGGGCGCCACACCGTCCGCGCCACCCAGACGGTCGACGGGTCGACGTCGAGCCCGGTCACCTCGCGGTTCACCGTCGCCGGTGCCACCACCCTGGCGATCGACGCCCCCGCAGCCGGCTCGACGATCACCGTCCCCGCCGGCACCACCGGCACGGACGTGGTCGTCAACGGCACCGGCCAGCCCGGCGCCACCGTCATGGTCGTCGCCGACGGGGGCGACCCCGTCGCAGTGCCCGTCGGGACCGACGGCCGCTGGACCACCACCCTCGAGGGCCTCGACGCCGGCGCCCACCAGCTGTCGGTGACGCAGGTCGTCAACGGCACGACCTCCGACCCGGTCGGCCGCGGCTTCACCGTCGTGGTCGCCGACGCGGAGAGCATCGTCGTGACCTCGCCCGCGGCGGGCACCGTGTACCGCGTGCTCGGTGGTTCGACCGACGTCGTCGTGACGGGCACGGCAGCGGCACGCGCCGCGGTGTCCGTGGCGGTCGACGGCGGCACGGCGGTCACGACCACGGCCGACACCGACGGCGCCTGGCGCGTCACGGTGCCGGGCATCGGCACCGGTCGGCACACGATCGCCGCGACGCAGACCGTCGACGGCCGGGGCAGCACCGCCCCCGAGGTCGGGTTCTCCGTGGTCGCCGCGACGCCGGTGACCGTGTCGAGCCCCACCGACGGCCAGGTGTTCCCGGTGACGGGTGACACCGCGGACGTCCCGGTGAGCGGCACCGCCGAGCCCGGGGCGAGCGTCACGGTCGAGCTCGACGGGCAGACGGTCACCACCGTCGCCGGCGACGACGGCTCGTGGACGGTCACCGTCGACGACGTCTCGACGGGCACCCACACGGTGTCCGTCACGGAGACGGTCGGGGGTCGCACGTCCGACCCCGTGACCGCCGACGTGCGGGTCGTCATGGCCCAGCCGACCGACGTGGTCATCACGTCGCCCACGAGCGGGCAGCTCATCCCGGCCACCGGGACGGGCTCGACGGGCTCGTTCACGGTGACGGGGCAGGCCACACCGGGCGTCATGGTCACGGTCACCCTGTCCGACGGCCAGGTGCGCACCGCCATGGCGGACGACGACGGTCACTGGAGCGTCGTGTTCGACCGGGTCCCCGAGGGGGAGTGGACCATCCGGGCGACGCAGACCGTCACCGGGGTGGACGCGCAGTCGCCGACGGTGACGATCGTGGTCGACGCGGTGGACCCGCTCGCGGTCACCTCGCCGGTGCACGGATCGCACCAGACCGCCGGAGACGCGGGCTGGGTCGACTGGATGATCACCGGGACCGCCGAGCCGGGCGCCACCGTCACGGTCTGGGCGGGCGACGGCACGCCGATGACGGCCACGGCCGACGCGGACGGCTCCTGGTCGCTCGTGCTCCGGCTGCCCGTCGGGACTCACCGGCTCTCGGCGACGCAGACGGTCCGCGGGGTCACGTCCGCGGTGCAGGAGTGGACCGTCATGGTGGACCGCGCGGCGGTCACACCGGGTCAGCCGACGGACCCGGGCCAGCCGGGCACGCCCGGCCAGCCGGGTCAGCCGGGCACGCCGGGTCAGCCGGGTCAGCCGGGCACGCCGGGTCAGCCCGGTCTGGGCGGGACCGGTGGGACGGGTCTGCTGGGCTCCGGGGTGACCGGCGGCGCGACCGGCGGCACCACCGGCGGCACCACCGGCGGCACCACCGGTCAGGGGACGCCGCGCGGTGACCTCGCCTTCACCGGCGCCGACGTCGCGCCGCTCGCCGCAGCCGCCGGCGGCCTGGTGGTCCTCGGGTTCCTGCTGCTCGGACTGTCGCGCCTGGCACGCGGCGTACGCCGCCGCCGGAGCTGACCGCTCGACCCCCAGCGCGCCTCCCGACCGTCGTCCTGACGGCCGGGAGGCGCGCTGCCGTTCCCGGGTCCCGGCACCGTCAGGCGGCGGCGGCTCCAGGGCCCCGGGCAGCCTGTGGAGAGCGGCCTCCGGGTGTCGGCCGTCCCGGCTACCCTTGTCGCGTGGTCACCGCCCTGTATCGCCGTTACCGGCCTGAGAACTTCGCCGAGCTCATCGGGCAGTCGCAGGTCACCGACCCGCTCCGCACGGCGCTCCGCACCAACCGCGTCAACCACGCGTACCTGTTCAGCGGACCGCGCGGCTGCGGCAAGACGACGTCGGCGCGCATCCTCGCACGCTGCCTGAACTGCGCGGAGGGCCCCACCGACACCCCGTGCGGCGTCTGCCCGAGCTGCGTCGAACTCGCGCGCGGCGGCAGTGGGTCGCTGGACGTCATCGAGATCGACGCCGCAAGCCACAACGGTGTCGATGACGCCCGCGACCTCCGCGACCGCGCCGTGTTCGCCCCCGCGCGCGACCGCTACAAGATCTTCATCCTCGACGAAGCCCACATGGTGACGCCGCAGGGCTTCAACGCGCTGCTCAAGCTGGTCGAGGAACCGCCGGAGCACGTCAAGTTCATCTTCGCCACCACCGAACCCGAGAAGGTCATCGGGACGATCCGGTCGCGCACGCACCACTACCCCTTCCGGCTCGTCCCGCCCGCCGCGATGCTCGAGTACGTCGAACAGCTCTGCACGCAGGAGTCCGTCACCGTGGCGCCCGGCGTGCTGCCCCTCGTCGTCCGGGCCGGTGGCGGCTCCGTCCGCGACACCCTCTCCCTGCTCGACCAGCTCATCGCCGGCAGTGAAGACGGGGCGCTCCGCTACGAGCGCGCCGTCGCCCTGCTCGGGTACACCGACAGCGCACTCCTCGACGACGTCGTCGACGCGCTCGCCGTCGCCGACCCGGGCTCGGCCTTCGCCGCCGTGGACCGCGTCGTGCAGACCGGGCAGGACCCCCGCCGCTTCGTCGAGGACCTGCTCGAACGCCTCCGCGACCTCATCGTCGTCGCCGCGACGAACGAGAGCGCCGGAGCAGTGCTGCGCGGCGTCTCACCCGAGGAGCTCGACACCATGTCGCGGCAGGCGGGCGTGTTCGGCGCGACGGGGCTGTCCCGCGGCGCGGACATCGCGAACCGGGCGCTCACCGACATGACGGGGGCGACGTCGCCGCGGCTGCACCTCGAGCTGATGGTCGCGCGGATGCTCGTGCCGGAGGCCGACGACTCCCAGCGCGGGGCGCTCGCGCGGGTCGAGCGGCTCGAACGCCGCGTCGGTGTCGGTGACGCTGGTGGGCACAGCGGTGGTCCCGCGGTGCTCGAGTCGGCGCCGTCCGCAGGGTCGTCGGCTGCCGCACCCGTCCGCGATGCCGCGCCGTCGGTGTCGTCGGCGACGGTGCCGGCCTCGTCCTCGATGCAGCCGGTCCGGCAGTCCGAGCCCGTGTCGACGAGCGCCAGCAGTGCGCCCGGAACGATCGGCGCGGCCGGGTCGTCGTCGGTGCCGTCGTCTGCCGTGCCGTCCTCCGCTGTGTCGCCCTCTGCTGGAGACGCTCCGCAGGGTGCCCCGGCTGCTGCTTCGGCAGCGCAGGACGCCGCCGCCTCGTGGGCCGCTGTGGCTCCGGGCAGCGCGGACTCGTCTCGGTCATCAGGTTCGTCGTCGACGCCGGGTACCGACGCGTCACCGACCGCCGAGTCCACCGACCGCCAGGGTGCTGCCGCGTCGGCGCCCAGCGAGCACGCCTCGTCGTCGTCCACCGGCCAGGGCACCGTCATCGGCTCGGAGCCGGCGGTCCGTCCGATCGCGCCGGTCGGGCTCCAGCAGATGCGGGACTCGTGGACGCAGGTCCTCGAGCACGTGCAGCACGCCAAGCGCTCCGCGTGGACGGTCGTCGTCACGGCACAGGTGACCGCGCTGCGGGACGACGTCCTGACGCTGACGTTCCCGAGCCAGCAGGACGTCGCCTCGTTCAAGGAGATGGCCGACCCCGCCACCAGCGTCAGCGAACTCGTCCGTGCGGCGATCCTCGACGTGCTCGGGTTCCGGGTGAAGTTCGTCGCCCGCGGTCCCGGTGGTGCCGGCGGCCCCGGACAGCAGCGTCCGGCCGAGCCGCCGCGGGACCAGCCTGCCGCCGCACAGCGCCCCACGTCGGCCCAACCGGCACCTGCACCCGTGCCGGCACCGACGACCCCGTCCGCGCAGGCTCCGGCGCAGCCCGCGTCGGCACAGCCCGCGTCAGCACAGCCCACGTCGGCCCAGCAGGCACAGGCGTCGCCCGCTGCCGCCGCACCGGTGGCGTCGTCCCGGCAGGAGTCGCCGCGGAGCGCGCCCGAGCAGCAGGAGCAGCAGCCGGAGTCCGCGCCGCCCGAGCCGCAGCAGCAGGAGTCCGTGCCGGCCGTGCAGCAGGCGCCTGTGTCGAACGACCCCGTGACCGAGTGGGCCGTCGCGACCATCCCGTCCACGGACCCGAGCACCGGCGCCGTCCCCGAGGACGTCGAGCCGGCCTGGGGAGCGCCCTTCGGGTCGACCGGGCCGTCGGACACCGTCGCCCCGACGACGACGACCACCACCGCTCCGGTCGCCGCGGCATCATCGCGTGCCGGTTCCCCGGACGCGGCGCCCAGTTCGTCCGCGTCCGGAGACCGCGACGGGCAGCGGGCGTCTGCCACGGCACCCGGCGCAGCAGCACCCCGGTCGGACGTCCCCGTCGACGACTACCCGATGGACGACGCCCCCTTCGACGACGGCCCCTACGACGACGGCGCCCCGTTCCCCGACCCCGGCTTCGGCGGTCGCGCGGCGGGTCCGGCACCGACGCAGCAGGCACCGACGCAGCAGGCACCGGCCGCCGCACAGCCGGCACCGACGCAGCAGGCACCGCAGCAGGCCGCTCCCGCACAGCAGCGTCCGGCACGACAGGCCCCGGCCCAGCAGCCGCGCCGTGCCCCCGTCCCCGGTCGCTACGGCGAGGCCGTGGTGCGTGAGATCCTCGGCGCGCAGTTCATCGAGGAGACCACCCTGAGCGAAGGCAACTGATGTACGACGGCATCGTCCAGGACCTCATCGACGAGTTCGGCCGCCTGCCCGGCATCGGCCCGAAGTCGGCGCAGCGCATCGCGTTCCACATCCTGCAGAACGAGTCGTTCGACCCGGCCCGGCTCGCCGAGCTGCTCGCGGACGTCAAGGAGCGGGTCCGGTTCTGCGAGGTCTGCGGCAACGTGACCGAGTCGGTGCGTTGCAGCATCTGCCGTGACCCCCGCCGCCAGCCTCAGACCATCTGCGTGGTCGAGGAGGCGAAGGACGTCGCCGCGATCGAGCGCACCCGGGAGTTCCGCGGGCTGTACCACGTGCTCGGCGGAGCGATCAGCCCGATCGACGGCGTCGGCCCGGACGACCTCCGGATCCAGCAGCTCATGACCCGACTGGCCGACGGCACCGTGGAGGAGGTCATCATCGCGACCGACCCGAACCTCGAGGGGGAGGCCACCGCGACCTACCTCAGCCGGCTGCTCGTGCCCATGGGCATCAGGACGACCCGCCTGGCGTCCGGACTGCCCGTCGGCGGCGACCTGGAGTACGCGGACGAGGTCACCCTCGGCCGTGCGTTCGAGGGCCGCCGCGTCGTCGGAGGCTGACGCTCCGACACCACCACGCACGATCGTTGCGTGGACGACCGCTCGCACGCAACATCCCCGAAACACCGTCTACGATTGTCGACAGCCGCGCCCGTCGCGGACCACCTCGTCCCAGGAGTACCCGCCCGTGGCCTTGATCGTGCAGAAGTTCGGTGGATCCTCCGTCGCGGACGCGGAGAGCATCAAGCGCGTGGCGAAGCGGATCGTCGAGACGAAGAAGGCCGGCAACGACGTCGTCGTGGCGGTGTCCGCGATGGGTGACACCACCGACGAACTCGTCGACCTCGCGCACCAGGTCACCCCGATCCCGGCCGGCCGCGAGCTCGACATGCTCCTCACCGCGGGGGAGCGCATCTCGATGGCGCTGCTCGCGATGGCGATCAAGAGCCAGGGCGTCGAGGCCTCGTCGTACACGGGCAGCCAGGCGGGCATGCTCACCGACGCCCAGCACGGCAAGGCCCGCATCGTCGACGTCACCCCGAAGCGCGTGCGTGAGGCCCTCGACGCCGGCCACGTGGCGATCGTCGCCGGGTTCCAGGGCTTCAACCGCACGACGGGCGAGATCACCACGCTCGGCCGCGGCGGGTCGGACACGACGGCGGTCGCCCTCGCAGCCGCTCTCGACGCCGACATCTGCGAGATCTACACCGACGTCGACGGCATCTTCTCCGCCGACCCCCGCATCGTGCCCAAGGCGCGCAAGATCGACCGCATCACGAGCGAGGAGATGCTCGAGCTCGCGGCGTCCGGCGCCAAGGTCCTCTACATCCGAGCCGTCGAGTACGCCAGGCGGCACGGCGTCACCCTCCACGTCCGTTCGTCGTTCTCCAACGCCGAGGGCACCATCGTCTACAACCCTGCGAAGGGGGAAACCGTGGAAGAACCGATCATCACCGGCATCGCCGGAGACCTCTCCGAGGGCAAGATCACCGTCGTCGGCGTGCCCGACCAGCCCGGCAAGGCGGCGGAGATCTTCACGATCGTGGCCCGTGCCGGCGCCAACATCGACATGATCGTGCAGAACGTGTCCGCGGCCTCGACCGGTCGCACCGACATCTCCTTCACGCTGCCGAAGGACCAGGGCCAGAACGTCCTGACCGCACTCGGCGTCGCGAAGGCGGACATCGGCTTCGAGAGCATCCAGTACGACGACCAGATCGGCAAGCTCGCCCTGGTCGGCGCCGGCATGCGCACGAACGCCGGCGTGTCCGCGGAGCTCTTCCGCGCCCTGCACCAGGCGTCGATCAACATCGAGATGATCTCGACGTCGGAGATCCGCATCTCGGTCGTCACCCGCGCCGACACGCTGAACGAGGCCATGCGCGTCGTGCACGAGGCCTTCGGCCTCGACGCCGACAGCGAGGCCGTCGTCTACGCCGGCACCGGCCGCTGACCCGCACCACCAGGAGCCACCCATGACCCGAGAACTCACCGTCGCCGTCGTCGGCGCCACCGGCCAGGTCGGTGCCGTGATGCGTCGTCTGCTCGAGGAGCGCGACTTCCCTGCCACCACCGTCCGCTTCTTCGCGAGCGCCCGGTCCGCCGGCACGACCCTGTCCTTCCGTGGGCAGGACGTCGTCGTCGAGGACAGCGAGACCGCCGACCCGTCGGGCATCGACATCGCGCTGTTCTCGGCCGGGGCCACCGCGTCCCGTGCGCTCGCACCGCGGTTCGCCGCCGCGGGCGCCCTGGTGATCGACAACTCGAGTGCCTGGCGCATGGACCCCGAGGTCCCGCTGGTCGTCAGCGAGGTTAACCCCCACGCCATCGACGCCGCGGGCAAGGGCATCATCGCGAACCCGAACTGCACGACGATGGCGATCATGCCGGTGCTGAAGGTCCTCGACGCCGAGGCCGGTCTGCAGCGCCTCGTCGCGACCACCTACCAGGCGGTCTCCGGCAGCGGGCTCGCGGGCGTCGAGGAGCTCCTCGGCCAGGCCCGCGCCGCACTCGAGCAGGACACCGCGGCGCTCACGCACGACGGCAGCGCCGTGACCTTCCCCGAGCCGGTCAAGTACGTCCGTCCCATCGCCTTCGACGTCATCCCGCTCGCCGGCAGCATCGTCGACGACGGCCTCGGCGAGACCGACGAGGAGAAGAAGCTCCGAAACGAGAGCCGGAAGATCCTCGAGCTCCCCGACCTGCTCGTCGCCGGCACCTGTGTCCGCGTGCCGGTGTTCACCGGCCACTCGATCTCGGTGCACGCCGAGTTCGCCCGGCCGCTGTCGCCGGAGCGCGCGACCGAGGTCCTCGCCGCCGCGCCGGGGGTCGAACTGTCCGACGTCCCGACGCCGCTGCAGGCCGCCGGGCAGGACTCGACGTTCGTCGGACGCATCCGCGCCGACCAGTCCGCACCCGAGGGCCGCGGCCTGGTCCTGTTCGTCAGCAACGACAACCTGCGGAAGGGCGCGGCACTGAACGCCGTGCAGATCGCGGAGGTCGTGGTCGCGCGTCGCGCGGTCGCCGCCTGACCGGACGCACGACCTGACGGGACGCACCACCCGACGGACGGGAGGCCCGGTGCCAGCTGGCACCAGGCCTCCCGTCCGTCATCCCGGAACCGTCTCGACCACCGGTCGCGCTGTCAGCGCCCGACGCTAGGATCGTCTGGTGGCAGAGAAGCAGGTGGACCCGATCGACGTCGTCCTCATCGGGGGCGGCATCATGAGCGCCACGTTGGGCGCGCTCATCCACCGGCTGGAGCCGTCGTGGAAGATCCGGGTCTACGAGCGCCTCGGCAGCGTCGCGCAGGAGAGCTCGAACCCGTGGAACAACGCCGGCACCGGGCACTCCGCCCTCTGCGAGCTGAACTACACGCCCGAGCTGCCGGACGGCCGCGTGGAGATCACGAAGGCCGTCAACGTCAACGAGCAGTTCCAGGTGTCCCGGCAGTTCTGGTCGTTCCTCGTCGAGACCGGCACGCTCCCCGACCCGTCGAACTTCATCAACCCGACGCCGCACATCTCCTTCGTCTGGGGTGCCGACAACGTCGCCTACATGCGCGCTCGGTACGAGGCCATGAAGGACCACCCCCTGTTCGCCGGGCTCGAGTTCAGTGACGACGCCGAGCAGATCCGGAAGTGGGCGCCGGCGCTCATCCCCGGCCGCAAGAAGGACCAGCCCATCGCGGCGACGTACTCGGCCGCCGGGTCGGACGTCGACTTCGGGTCGCTCACCCGCCAGCTGTTCGACCAGCTCGAGGTCGACGGCGTCGAGTTCGAGCCGAGCCACCGCGTGCGGAACATCAGCCGCGGCAAGGAGTTCGACGGCTGGGCCCTCGACGTCGTGAACGAGGTCGGCCGGTCCCCGCAGAAGATCGCCGCGAAGTTCGTCTTCGTCGGCGCCGGCGGTGGGGCACTGCAGCTCCTCCAGAAGTCGGGCATCCCGGAGATCCGCGGCTACGGCGGGTTCCCGGTGTCGGGGGAGTTCCTCCGCACCGACGACCCCGAGGTCGTCCAGAAGCACGCGGCGAAGGTCTACGGCAAGGCCAGCGTGGGCGCCCCGCCGATGTCGGTGCCGCACCTCGACACCCGCATCGTCGACGGCAAGGCCTCGCTGATGTTCGGCCCGTACGCCGGCTTCAGCCCCAAGTTCCTCAAGCAGGGGTCCGTGCTCGACCTGTTCCGGTCGATCCGTCCGCACAACCTGCGCCCGATGCTGAGTGTCGCCTTCGCGAACTTCGACCTGCTGCGCTACCTGATCGGACAGCTGCTCGCGTCGAAGTCGACCAAGTTCGACGCCCTGCGCGACTTCATGCCGAGCGCCGAACCGGAGCACTGGCACAAGATCATCGCCGGCCAGCGCGTGCAGGTGATCAAGCCCGACAAGGACAAGGGCGGTGTCCTGCAGTTCGGGACGGAGGTCATCACGGCGGCCGACGGGTCCATCGCCGGGTTGCTCGGAGCGTCGCCCGGGGCCTCGACCGCGGTGCCGATCATGCTCGGCCTGCTCCGGAAGTGCTTCCCCGACCGCTGGGACCGCTGGGAAGACGCCGTCCGGGTGATGGTCCCGACCTACGGAAAGGACCTCGGCGCCGACGCGGCACTCGCCGACGAGACCCTCGGCCGCACGGCAGCGGTGCTGGGCCTGCACCACTGACGCCTCCCGGCTCGCGCTGACCCTCCCCGGCTTGCATCGGGTTCGAACGTGTGTTCGAATGACGACATGCGATGGAACGGGCAGGCGATCGACGCGTCGCTCGACAACGCCCTGCCGGGGCTCGAGTCGAACAGCGGGTTCGTGCGGAGCGTCACGACGCCGGAGTTCGCGGACGTCACCTTCCACGAGGTCCTGGCGAAGTCCGCGCTGAACCGGGTCAACGGGGTGCAGGGGGACACCTGGGGGATGACGATCAACCCCTACCGCGGCTGCAGCCACGCCTGCGTGTACTGCTTCGCCCGGCCCACGCACACCTACCTGGAGTTCGACGCAGGCGCCGACTTCGACCAGCAGATCGTCGTGAAGACGAACGTGGCAGAGGTCCTGCGCCGTGAACTCGCGAAGCCGAGCTGGGACCGCCACCCGGTCGCACTCGGCACCAACACCGACCCGTACCAGCGGGCCGAGGGCCGGTACCGCCTGATGCCCGGCATCATCAAGGCCCTGGCCGAGTCCGGCACCCCGTTCAGCATCCTGACGAAGGGCACGCTGCTCCGCCGGGACATCCCGCTCCTGGTCGAGGCCGCCCGCAGCGTGCCGGTCGACGTGGCGATGTCCATCGCCGTGTACGACGACGACCTGCAGCAGTCCGTCGAGCCGGGCACCCCGACGACCTCGGCACGTCTCGCGACCGTCCGTGCCGTGGTCGACGCCGGTCTGCCGTGCTCGGTGTTCCTGATGCCCGTGCTCCCGTACGTCACGGACACCATCGCCCACCTCGACGACGCCATCGGACGCGCGGCGGCGGCGGGTGCCACGAGCCTGATGTACTCGGCCCTCCACCTGAAGCCGGGGGTCAAGCCCTGGTACATGGAGTGGTTGGGGCGCACACACCCGGACCTCGTCCCGCGGTACCGCGCGATGTACCTCGACAACACGTACGCGCCGAAGGACTACCGGCGCTGGCTCGCCGAGCGCATCCGTCCGATCATGCGGGCCCACGGCGTCGGGCTCGGCCGCGTCGACCCGGCGACGGGGTCGATGGGGTTCTCGGACGGCCCGACGGACGTCCGCAGCCCGGCGCTCGGCGTGGAGGGCCCCGGCAGCGACCGAGAGGCCGGCGTCTCCCCGCTGAAGCGCGCCGACCCCGGCTGGGACCGCCGCCGCACCGGGATCACGAACGGCGTGCCGACGCTGTTCTGACGCCGATCCGGGGCGTCGTCCAGCACGCCTTCGGGGGACATCGAACGTCAGACCCCTGCCGCTATCATCGAAGCAGTCGTCATCCGGTACCCGATCCGGGGTACACGACCGCGTCGATGGTGGTTGGATCGTGGGCGGCGCTCCCTGGCTCCCGGAAGGAGACGCACCGTGCTCGGCATCCCCACGCATCTCGCTCCGCGAGTGAACGCGTGGTCGACCGTGCGGGCCTTCCACGCCGCGGCCGTCGGGTCGCTGCTGGCCGCCGCGGTGACGCTCCTGCTCTTCGTCCTCACCGACACCGACGTCCGTGTCGCGGGAGCGTTGATCGCCCTGCTGCCGATGCTCGCGATGATCGGCGTGCACGTGCAGTTCGGCACGTGGCGCTCCGCCGTCGCCTTCCTGCTCGTCGGCGGGGTCTGCGCCTGGTGGTTCTCGCTCGTCGTGCAGCGCGACATCGCGGTGCCGTGGGTGACGTCCTACCTGCTCTCGCTCGTCGTCGTGCCGCTCGTCCTGGTCGGTGGTGCCGGCGCGGTGCCCGGTCGTGTCGTCCTGTGGTCCGTCGGTGGCCTGGCGGTCGGACGGGTCGCGACGGGCATCGCCACCGCGCAGACCGGCGGCCCCGGGCACCCGCTCGTGCTCGCGTGGATGACCCTGGCGTTCGTCGCCGGCATCGTGCTGGTCGGCGGCCGCAGCACCGCACGGTCGCAGCGCGTCCAGCCCGAGCTCCTCCGCTCCGCGCGCGAGGAACACGTCTCCGCGTACCGCGCCGGCGTCGAGTCCGAGGCCTCCGCGATCCTGCACGACACCGTGCTGAACCACCTCGGGGCGATCGCCCTCGCACCCGACGGCCCGATGGACGAGCAGCTCGCCCGCACGGTGGACGCCGACTTCGCGATGCTCACCGGCAAGGCCTGGTTGGCGAGCGAGCCGCACGACACCGGTGACAGCGCCGCCGTCGACGCCTTCGAGCACGTGATCGAGGAACACCGGGCCGAGGGGCTCCAGGTGCTGGTGACGGGGGACCCTGCCGCGCTCGCCCGGCTCGAGTCCCCGTCCCTGACCGCGCTCGTCCGGGCCGTCGGCGCGTGCCTGGCGAACGTCCGGAAGCACGCCGGCACCGACTCGGCAGAGGTCAGCGTGTTCGACGACGGCGCGGCCTGCACCGTGATGGTGGTCGACGACGGCCGCGGGTTCGACGAGCAGCAGACCGGTGCCGACCGGATGGGCCTGCGCAACTCCGTCCGCGACCGCATCGGTCGTGTCGGCGGCGACGTCCAGGTGTGGACGTCACCCGGCAGCGGCACGAGCGTGATGATGTCCGTGCCGTACGCCACCACGACCAGCCCCGTGCACGTCATCGGCCACGGTGACACCGACGGCCTGCGGGAGTCCGCGTGAAGGGCTCCAGGACCGCGCAGCAGTACGACCCGCTCGGCGCGATGGGGTCGAGGCCCCTCGCCGTCGTCCTCGGCGCCGCAGGCGTGGTCTGGGCGATCCTCGTGTCGCTCTTCGACCGTGACGTCCTCGGCAGCCCCACCCTCAGCGCCGTCGCCGTGCTCCTGGTCGCGGCGTCGACCGCCGTCGTGATCGTCGCGTCCAGTCCGTTCCGTGCGCCGTTCCCGCGTTGGGCCTTCGTCGCCCACGTCGCGCTGCTCGGCACAGCCGTCGTCGCGAGCGTCGCCGCGCAGTGGGGGCCCGACCGCAACGCGCTGAACGACTTCATGTCGCTGCTGACCGCCACCGGCATCGTGATGGTGGCGCCGTACCGCCCGTGGCTCGACCTCGTCGTGGGCGGCGTGGTGCTCGCCGCCGTCGACGCCGTCACCTGGGGCGTCGCCGCGACCGTCTTCCCGCACGCCGTGCCGGTCGCGGTGTCGGCGTTCCTCGCCGCCGCTCCGACCCTCGTGCTGACCGCGGCGGCCGTGGTCTTCGCGTGGACGTTCGCCGGCCTCGCCGAGCGGGTGCAGATCCGCGCGGGGTCGTACTCCGTCGAGCGAGCCGAACGTGACGGCATCGCGGAGAGCGTCCAGCAGGACCGCTCCTCGATCCTCGCGGAGGATGTCGCGCCGTTCTTCGCCGAGCTCCGCACCCGCGAGACGATCACCGACGCCGACCGGGCCAGAGCACGCTCGATCGCCGACGGCATCCGCCGCGTGATGGTCGCCGACGCCGACCGGACCTGGCTGCAGCAGGCGGTCCGGGCCGAGGGCGGGGCAGCCGCCACCATCGACGACCCCGACGGGCTCATCGCCGCGCTCGACGCCGACCAGCGCACGGTCGTCCGGACGTTCCTGCGTGCCGTGCTCCGGGCGTCGACCGTCGACCCCGCCGGCTTCCAGGCCACGGTCGCGCGCCGTCCGGACGACCGCATCGACGTCACCCTCGAGGCCGTGGTGGCCGACTCCGACGTCGGCATCCACCGTGCCTTCGACCCCTACCTCGCCGTCCTCCGCGTGACGTTCCCGGACCTCGACGTCGCCGTCCGCCCGTCCGCCCTCGCATTAAGGTTCTCCTATGACCAGCACTGACCCGAACAGGCTCTCGGAGGGCATGCCAGCCCTGCCGAACCCCGGATCGCGCCGTGTACGACTGGCCATCCTCGACGACCACGAGGTCCTGCTCGACAGCCTCTCCAGCTGGATCGCCGTCAACGCCTTCGACTTCGACCTCGCCCTCACCGCGCACACCTGGCTCGAGATGGTCCACAGCGACAGCTTCCCGACCGACCTGGTGTTCCTCGACTTCCAGCTCAAGGAACCCGTCTCGATCGAGGCCCGCGTGCGCACCTGCCGTGCCGCCGGCGCGAAGGTCGTCGTGCTCTCGAGCCTCGACACCCGTGAGTCCCGCGACCGTGCCCTCGCCGCCGGTGCCTCGGCGTTCCTGTCGAAGTCGCTGCCGATGCGCGAGGTCATGGACGTCGCCCGTGACGTCATGGGCGTCGCGCGCGAGACCCCGCCGCAGCGCGAGTGGCGGCCGCTGCCGACCGGTGCGACGGCGCACCAGCGGCCCAAACTCAGCCACGGTGAAGAAGAGGCCCTGCGGCTCTACGTCTCCGGGTACTCCACGAACGAGGTCGCCGCGCAGATGAACGTGCAGTACGAGACCGCCAAGACGTACCTGCGCCGCGTGCGCGAGAAGTACGCCAAGGTGGGGCGCCCGGCGTCGAAGAAGTCCGACCTGATCCGTCGCGCGGCGGAGGACGGCTTCCTCTCCTAGTGGCCAAGCTCTACTTCCGCTACGGGGCCATGAACAGCGGCAAGAGCACCGGCCTGCTGCAGGCCGCGTACAACTACGAGGAACGCGGCCAGCGGGTGCTCCTCGCCAAGCCCGGCGTCGACACGAAGGGCGACCGCGAGATCGTCTCCCGGCTCGGGGTCACCCGGCAGGTCGACGTCGTGTTCGCTGCCGAGGACGACGTCCGCACCGCCGTGGCCGCCGCCGGTGCCGTCGATCCCGCCGCCGCGGAGCTCGACGGCATGGTCCGCCCGGTGAGCTGCGTGCTCGTCGACGAGGCCCAGTTCCTGACGCCCCACCAGGTCGACGACCTGCTGCGCATCGCGGTGCTCGACGACGTCCCCGTGATCGCCTACGGCATCCGCACCGACTTCCGCACCGAGGCCTTCCCGGGCAGCCGACGTCTGCTGGAGCTCGCGCACTCGCTCGAGGAGCTCAAGACCATCTGCCGCTGCGGCCGCAAGGCGGTCTTCAACGCCCGCAAGGTCGACGGCGCCTTCGTGTTCGACGGCTCGCAGGTGGCCATCGACGGCGTCGACGTCGAGTACGAGTCCCTCTGCGCCAACTGCTACCTCACGGAGTCGGGCGGTCGCCTCGACGGCGACCTCGGCTGACCGGTCGCGCCACGCACCACGTGCCGGCCTGGAGGCTCGGTGCCGGACCGGAGCCGAGCCTCCAGTCCGACGCGGTGACCGCTGGGCGTGGAATGCCGACGTGGCAGCGCGCGTTCCAGCCTGCATGAGCGACGCTTCCCTGCACCTGTCCGTCCTCGACCTGGCGACCCGCGAGTACGGCCAGTCCAACACGGAGGCCCTGCAGGGGTCCATCGACATGGCGGTGCATGCCGAGGGCCTCGGCTACGAGCGCTTCTGGGTCGCCGAACACCACGGCATGCCCGGGATCACCTCCTCGGCCCCCGCCGTCCTGCTGAGTGCCGTGGGCGCCGCCACGAAGACGATCCGCATCGGGTCCGGTGGTGTGATGCTCCCGAACCACGCGCCGCTCGTCGTCGCGGAGCAGTTCGGCACGCTCCGGGCGCTCTACGGCGACCGCGTCGACCTCGGCCTCGGGCGTGCCCCTGGTACCGACGGCGCGACCGCGATCGCGCTCCGCCGCACCGACCGCCTCGACGTGGACGACTTCCCCGAGCGCCTGGCCGACCTGATCGGCTTCTTCACCGGCATGGACGCCGAGAACCCCCTGTCCCGCATCCGCGCGGTGCCCGGCTACGGTGACGTGCCGGAGTTCTGGCTGCTCGGGTCCTCCGGGTACAGCGCCCAGGTCGCCGGTGCGCTGGGCATCTCGTTCGCGTTCGCGCACCACTTCGCCTCCGACAACACCGAGGCCGCGCTCGCGCTCTACCGGGACTCGTTCCGACCGTCCCGCTTCCGCTCGGAGCCGAACGCGCTCATCGGCGTCCAGGTCGTCACGGACGAGGACCCCGCCGTCGTCGACGAGCAGTCCGCCCCCGGCATGATCTCGTTCATCCGGATGCGCCAGGGCACCAAGCCCGAGCCCGTCTCCATGGAAGAGGCCCGCGCCTACCAGTTCAGCGACCTCGAGCGCCGGTTCATCGCCGCCCGCACCGAGCGTCAGGCGTACGGCACGGCCGACCAGGTCGCCGAGAAGATCAACGCGCTGGTGGAGTCGACCGGGGCGAACGGCGTCATCGTCGCACCGGGGGCCGCGCAGGCGCGGTACCGACACCAGGCGCTCGACGTCGTGGCGTCGCTGCACGAGGCCGGCCGCCTGGTCCGGCGCTCGGTCGCGGTCGCCTAGCGGGCGAGGCCGAGTCGCGTTCGTCTGCCGGGAGGCTCCGCTCAGCTGAGCAGGCCGAGTCGCGTGGCCGTCGCCACGGCGCCCACGCGGCTGGTCACGTCGAGCTTGCGGAACACGTTGTAGACGTGGCGCTTCACCGTCCCCACCGCAAGACCGAGGTCGACGGCGATCTCGGCGTTCGACCGGGCGGCGGCGACCAGGCGGAGCACCTCCACCTCGCGGTCGCTCAGGGCTGAGCCCGCACGGGCGTCCGTCACGAGGTCGACGGGGAAGGTGACGGGCGTGTCCGGCCGGGTGCTCGCGCGGACGATCCGTTCGACGAGCTCGCGGCTCGGGGTGTCCTTCGTCACGAAGTCCACGGCGCCGGCGTCGAGCAGCGTCCGCCGCAGGACCGCGTCCCGGTGCATCGTCAGGACGACCACGGCGATCTGCGGGTGGTTCCGTCGCACGGTCGCGATCGTCGTGCGCGCCGGGGGCCCGTCGAGCTCGACGTCGAGCAGCAGCACGTCGATCGCGGCGGTCTCGGGACCGTCGAGCACGTCGGCCGGCCGCTCGCCGTGCGCGACGACGCGGATCGTGGGCACCGAGGCCAGGATCGTCGCCAGGCCCTCGCGGAACAGCCGGTGGTCGTCGACGATCGCGACGTGCGTGACGACCGGGCTCACAGCGCTCCCGTCGGCACGACGAGCGTCACCCTCGTGCCCGCGCCCGGTGCGCTGACGACGTCGAGGGTGGCGCCGATCAGGGCAGCGCGCTCGCGCATCGTCGACTGCCCGAGCCGACCCGGGGCGAGCGCTGCCTGGTCGAACCCGGGGCCGTCGTCCTGCACCGCGACCGTGATGGTGTCCTCCGCCCAGGTGAAGACGACGCGGACGGCGGCGTCGCCGGCGTGCTTCCACCAGTTCGTCAGTGCCTCGAGCAGGATCGTCAGCGACTCCTCGGCCCGCCAGTTCACGAGCGCGACCGGTGTGCCGTGCGACACGATCGCGACGTGGTCGGTGTCCGGGAACAGGTCCGCCGTGTGCCGCGCCAGAGCGGCGTCGAGCAGGTCGTCGCCGACGCGGGCGTGCAGGGCGACCGCCAGGTTCTGCACGTCGCCGAGGGCACGTCGGAGCTGCGCGGCCGCCGCCTCGAGCTGCGCCGTGCGTTCGGGTGCCGGGGGATCGGTGAGCAGCGCGAGGTCGATGCGCTGCAGACCGGCGAGGATCCCGTGGGCGACGCGGTCGTGGAGGTCGCGGGCGATGTGGACCCGCGAGTCCAGGTTCGCCGCCGTGACGCGTTGGCGGAGCGCTTCGGTGTACGCGATGGCTCCGGCGGGGAACCGTCGCCAGATGCCCGCGTGGAGGGCCCTGGCGGCACGTAGCAGCTCAGCCGGCGTCTCGGCACCGACCTCGTCGACGAACACCGGCAGGTACTCGTCGAAGAGCACCTCGGCCGCGAGCATCGCGCCGGCCGGGTGCTGCATCCGCTCGGCGTGCAGAGCGCCGGTCGCCAGGTGCTCGTCCGCCAGCAGCTGGTCACTCGTGATCGAGGCGTCGTCTCCGTCGGCGTAGTGCCGGTGCGCGTCGGCGAGCATCGACGTCACGTTCTCGACCAGGCTGGCTGCGAGGGCCGGGTCATCGCCGAGCTCCGGCGACGTGGCGGCGATCCGCTGCAGGACGGGGGCGAGGCGATCGGGGATGTCCATGTCCGCATCACGGTAGCGGTGCGACAGCCCTCACCCGATCGACGCGGAGCCGATGTGTCGAAGGACGTAGGCCGCGGCGGCGTCCGTCACATGCAGAAGGCCCGGGTCCTGGTGGACCCGGGCCTTCGTGTGTCGGGGTGACAGGATTTGAACCTGCGACCTCCTCGTCCCGAACGAGGCGCGCTACCAAGCTGCGCCACACCCCGAGGTGTGTTCGCCGCTCCGCGGAGCGACCCATGAAGTCTAGCGGATGATCGAGGTGCTCACGACCACGCGGCGACCCATCGGGCGCGTCGCGGTCAGGCGGTCCGAGCCGTCAGGGTGACCACGACGGCTTCGGGGCGGACGGCGAAGCGCACGGGTGCGTAGATCGACGTCCCGAGGCCGGCGGAGACGTTGAGCCACGCCCAGTGCGTCCGGTTCTGCCACTGGTGCAGGCCGCTGGCGTACCGGCGGGGGAGGTCGCTGTTCGTGACGAGCGCGCCCACACCGGGGACCGCCACCTGTCCGCCGTGCGTGTGCCCGGCGAAGATGACGTCGGCACCCTGCGTGACGAAGGCGTCGAGGACACGGCGGTAGGGCGCGTGCGTCACACCGATCGAGACCGGAGCGGGGCCGTCCTCGTCCTCGGACCAGGGGACCTCGCCGCGCATCTCGTCGACGTTCGTCGGGAGGACGTCGAGGCGGTCCCAGTCGCGGTGGGCGTCGGAGGTGCCGAAGAGCTCGAAGCGTGAGCCGCGGACCTCGATCGCGCGGGCCCTGTCGTTCAGGTCGAGCCAGCCGAGCGACTCGAAGAACGCCGTCTGCCGCTCGATGTCGAGGTCGACCGCTCGGGCCTTGGCGTGCATCGCGCTCGGGCCGCCGAAGTACTTGAGCGGGTTGCGCGGGGAGGGGCCGAAGAAGTCGTTCGACCCGTAGACGAACGCACCGGGGACACCGCGGAAGGGCTCGAGCGCGTACTCCACCGCGGTGTTGGCGGTCTCGTGCCCGAGGTTGTCGCCGGTGTTCACGATGAAGTCGGGCTCGACCAGGCTGAGGTCACGCAGCCACTGCTGCTTGTCCGCCTGCCACGGGGCCATGTGGATGTCCGAGAGGTGCAGGACGACGACGTCGCGGGCACCCGGCGGCAGGACCGGGACGGTCTCCCACCGGATGCCGAACCGCCGCCGCTCGATGAGTGCGCCCCAGGCCGCGGAGCCCGCACCGACGACGGCGCCGGCCGCGAGGACCCCGAGGCCGGCGCGGCCAGCAGCCGTCACTTGCAGTTCTTTCCGGGCTTGCCGTCCTTGTCGCCGAACAGCTTCAGGGTGATCGGGGTGGTCTTCGCGACGTTCGTGCCGACGCCCGGGTCGACCGCTGCCACGCGGCACTGCTGCTTCGAGTTGCCCTTCTCGAACTGGTCCGACACCGCCACGGAGCCGAAGCCCGCGGAGTTCAGGGTCGCCTGGGCCTCGTTGACCGGACGGTTGCCGACGTTGGGCACGGTGGCCTGCGAGCCGTCGGTCGTGTACACCGTGACGCTGGAGCCTCGGGACAGGAGCGCTCCGGCCGTCGGGGAGGTGGACGACACGGTGCCAGCGGTCCCGCCGCCGGCCTGGACGCCGCCGTCGACGTACGAGAAGCCGGACGACGCCACGAGGGAGCGGGCCTCCTCGGCCGTCTTCCCCGCGAGGTTCGGCAGCGCGATGCTGTTGCCGCGGATCGCCGTCTGGGAGGGGGTCGGGAACGCCCCACCCGGGTGCAGCTGGTTGATCGGCGTCATGGCCTGACGCCACACGTTTGCCCGGGAGCTCGCGTAGGAGCCGCCCGCGCCGCTGTAGTAGTGGCGGAGGTTGGTCTTGCCGCCGTCCGTGTTGCCCTGCCAGTACGCGGTGGTGACCGAGGTGCTCCCACCGACGAGCCAGATCTGGTCGGCCTCGTCGGTCGTGCCCGTCTTGGCGAAGAGCGGTGTGCCGTCCGCGGTCTGGGCTCCGACGGCGGTGCCGTACTTGATGGTGCCCTGCATCGCGTAGGCCGCGGTCGCGGCGACACCCGGGTCGAGGACCTGCTTGCAGTCCTTGGGCTGCCCGCCGAGGCTCTTGCCCTCGGCGTTCGTGATGTTGTCGATGGCGATCGGGGCGCAGTAGGTGCCGCCGTTCGCGATGGTGGCGTACGCGGAGGCCATGGTCATCGGGGCGATCTCGTTGATGCCGAGGACCGAGGTCGGGTTCGACTTCAGCTCACCGCCGTCAGCGCGGTGGACACCGAGAGACTTCGCCGTGTCGCGGATGTCGCAGAGGTCGAGCTTCTGCGCCATGTTGAGGAAGGCGACGTTCACCGACAGTGCGGTGGCGCGCGCGACCGTGAAGTTGCCGTTCTCCCCAGGGCTGTCGTTCTTCGGTGTGTACCCGCCGGCGTAGTAGGGAGCGCCGCACTCGGTCCAGCCGGAGGACATCAGGCGCGGTGTCCCGCTGACGGTCTCGTTGAGCCCGTGGCCGTTCTTCAGCCAGTCGAGCAGCGTGAAGACCTTGTAGGTCGACCCCGTCTGGAAGCCGCTCGACTCGCCGTACTTCTTGTCGACGCTGTAGTTCAGCGACGTCGCCGTCGGCGGGGACTGGATGGACTGGTCGTAGTCCTTGTTCTGCGCCATCGTCAGGATGCGACCGGACGAGGCCTCGATCGAGTTCATCGTCGAACCGAGAGCGAAGCGGCTCTCCGTGTTCGGGTCGTACGTGTTCAGCAGGTCCTTCTGCTGCCCGTTCAGGTTGATGTCCAGCGTCGTCTGGATCGTGTAGCCGCCGTTGCGCCACGCGGTGGCACGGTCCTTCTCGGAACCACCGAGCTGCGACATCTCCTTGACGACCTTGACGGCGTAGTCGCAGAAGAACTGCGCGCCGTTGCCCGCTGCTGCCTGGCAGCCCTGGGTCGGTTCGGTCAGGTGCACGTAGTCAGCGGGCTTCGAGGCGATCGCCGCGTCGAACTGCTCCTGGGTCAGGTGCTTCTGCGCGAGCATCGACTTCAGGATGACGTTGCGGCGCGCGACGTTGGCCTCGTAGTTCTTCGGGCTTGACAGGTTGCGCGTGTTCGGGGACTGCACGATCGCGAGGATCGAAGCGGCTTCCTGCGGGGTGAGGTCCGTGGCGTTCTTGTTGAAGTAGTGCTGCGCCGCGGCCTGTACGCCGTAGGTCTGGTCGCCGAAGTAGGCGATGTTGAGGTAGGCGGTGAGGATCTGGTTGTGCGAGTACTTCTTGGACAGCCCGATCGCGAGCTTCATCTCCTCGAGCTTGCGGGAGATCGACTGCTCGACCGCGGCGTTGTAGGCCTTCTCGCGCTCTTCCTTCGTCGGGAGCTCGAGGGCCTGCTGCATCTTGATGTTGCGGACGAGCTGCATCGTCAGCGTCGAACCGCCACCCGACTCGCCGAGCCCGCCGGCGACACTGCCGACACCGGCACGGACGAGCGAGGTCATGTCGACACCGCCGTGGTCGTAGAAGCGCTTGTCCTCACCGTCGATCGCGGCGTTCTTCAGCTGGTCGCTGATCTCGTCGTACTTCAGCTCCTCGCGGTTCTGGTCGTAGACCGAGGCGAGGTGGACCGGCTTGCCGTTCGCGTACGCGTACAGCTCGTTCCGCTGCGGGAGCTCACCGATCTCGATGTACTCGGGCAGGGACTCGAACACCCCGATCGTCGAGGTCGTCGTGACGCCGGCGACCGCGATGGCCGGGGTGACCCCGATGGTGACCAGGAGGCCGGCGAGCACGCTGAAGCCGGCGAAACCGATGAAGGCGCCGACTGCAGAGACGGGCTTGGTCCGCGATGCAGACGTCTTCTGGGCAGACATAGGATGCAGCCTAAACGACACCCACGACTGAAAGGCTGGCAAGGAACCGCATGACTCGCTGGGAGTACTTCACCACGCCCTTGATGATCCACAACACCACCGCCATCCTCAACAACTACGGGGACGAGGGCTGGGAACTGGTCCAGATCGTCACCGGACCCGAGGGCGGGCTCGTCGCGTACCTGAAGCGTCCGAAGGCCCAGGCGTGAGCGTCGCCGACCGCCTCGCGGAGCTCGGGCTGACGATCCCCGCGGTCGCCGCCCCAGTCGCCGCCTACGTCCCCGCGGTCCTCACCGGGAAGTACGTCCAGACGGCGGGCCAGCTGCCGTTCGTCGACGGAGCACTCCCCGTCACGGGCAAGGTCGGCGCCGAGGTGGACGCCGCGACCGCGACCGCCCAGGCACGCCAGGCGGCCCTGAACGGGCTCGCCGCCGTGCAGAGCGTCGCCGGGTCGCTCGACCGGGTCGCCCGTGTCGTCAAGCTCACGGTCTTCGTGGCGTCCGACCCGTCGTTCACGGGGCAGCCCGGTGTCGCCAACGGCGCCTCGCAGCTCGTCGGTGACGTCTTCGGCGAAGCGGGTGTCCACGCGCGGAGCGCCGTGGGTGTCGCCGTGCTCCCGCTCGACGCGCCCGTCGAGGTCGAGCTGGTGGTGGAGCTGACGGACTGAACCACCGTCGGACGCAACGCGTCCGCACACGCAGGAAGAGCCTCCAGTCCGAACGGGACGGGAGGCTCTTCCTACGTCCGGTGGGCTACATCAGCTCAGCGATGGTCGCCATGATCGTCGGGTCGGCCAGCGTGGTCGTGTCGCCGATGCGGCGGCCCTCTGCGGCGTCGCGGAGCAGCCGACGCATGATCTTGCCGGAGCGGGTCTTCGGCAGCTCCGGCACGATCACGACCTGGCGGGGCTTGGCGATCGCGCCGATCCGGGTGCCGACCCATGCGCGCAGTTCGGCGGCGACGGCATCGCGGTCGACGCCCTCGGCTGCCTCGGTCGTCAGGATCACGAACGCGACGATGGCCTGACCGGTCGTCTCGTCCGCTGCCCCGACGACGGCGGCCTCGGCGACGCCCTCGTGGCCGACGAGCGCCGACTCGATCTCGGCGGTCGAGAGCCGGTGTCCCGACACGTTCATGACGTCGTCGACGCGGCCCTGCACCCAGATGTCGCCCTGGCCGTCGAGCCGGGCGCCGTCGCCGGCGAAGTAGCGGCCGGGGAAACGGTCCCAGTACGTCTCGACGAAGCGGTCCGGGTCGTTCCAGATGCCGCGCGCCATCGACGGCCACGGTTCGGTGATGGTGAGGTAGCCGCTCTCGCCCGGGTCGGCGCGGTTGCCGTCCTCGTCCACGATCTCGGCGACGATGCCCGGCAGCGGCGTCTGCGCTGCGCCCGGCTTGAGCTTCGTGACGCCGGGGAGCGCGGAGATCATGATCGCGCCGGTCTCGGTCTGCCACCACGTGTCGACGATCGGGGTGCGGTCGTGGCCGATGACCTGCCGGTACCAGTGCCAGGCCTCGGGGTTGATCGGTTCGCCGACGCTGCCGAGCAGGCGCAGCGACGACAGGTCGTGCGCGTCGGGGACCTGGCGGCCGGCCTTCATCGCCGCGCGGACCGCGGTCGGGGCGGTGTAGAGGACCGTGACGCCGTACTGGTCCACGAGGTCCCACCAGCGACCGGGCTTCGGTTCGTCCGGGGTGCCCTCGTAGAGGACCTGGGTCACGCCGTTCGCGAGCGGCCCGTAGACGACGTACGTGTGTCCTGTGATCCAGCCGATGTCGGCGGTGCACCAGTAGACGTCCTTCTCCGGGTGCATGTCGAAGACGTTCTTCTGCGTGTACGCGGCCTGGGTGAGGTAGCCGCCCGACGTGTGCACGATGCCCTTCGGCTTCCCGGTCGTGCCCGAGGTGTACAGGATGAAGAGGGGGTTCTCGGCGGGGAAGGCCTGCGGCTCGTGGTGCTCGTCCGCCTTCGCCAGCTCGTCGTGCCACCAGCGGTCGCGGTCGTCGTGCCAGTCGATGGCGTTCTCACCGCGCCGCACGACCAGGACGTGCTCGACGCTGTCCGTGCCCTCGCCCTGCAGTGCCTCGTCGACCGCGGGCTTCAGGGCCGCCACGGCACCGCGACGCCAGCCGCCGTCCGCCGTGACCACGAGCTTCGCGCCGGCGTCCTCGATGCGGGCCCGGAGGCTCTCCGCGCTGAACCCGCCGAAGACCACCGAGTGCACCGCGCCGATGCGGGCGACCGCGAGCATCGTGACGACGGCCTCCGGGATGAGGGGGAGGTACACGACCACGCGGTCGCCCTGGCCGACGCCGAGGTCCGTGAGCATGTTCGCCGCCCGCTGCACGTCCGCGGTCAGCTCGGCGTACGTGATGCGGCGCGTGTCACCGCGGGTACCCTCGAAGTGGATCGCGACCCGGTCACCGTTGCCCGCGCGGACGTGGCGGTCCAGGCAGTTCTCCGCGACGTTGAGCGTGCCGTCGTCGAACCACTTGGCGAACGGCGCGCCCGACCAGTCGAGTGTCCGCGTGAACGGCGTGCGCCACTCGAGGAGCTCCCGGGACTGGTCCGCCCAGAACTGCTCGCGGTCGGCGCCGGCAGCGGTGTGCAGGTCCTCGCGCGCGACGGCGTCGGCGACGAACTCCGGCGTCGGGGGGAACGTGGGCGAGTCGTCGGTGCGTGCGTCGCCGCCGTCGTGGCGTGCGTCGTCGCCTCGGGGGTCGACCTGGGTCGGAGTGGACATCGATGTCCTTTCGCGTCGGTGCGTCCGGTGTGCACACGGAGACTACCGCTCGGCCGGAGGGGGAGGTGCGTCGTGCAACGGGCGGTTCTGCAGGGCGGCGTGGGGCTGTCGTGGTGGGTTCGTGCCGGTGTGCGTCTGGTCGTCGTGGTGGGTTCGTGCGGGTGCGTGTCGTACGCCCTCGGCGGACACGTGCCGGATGCGCGACACGGGTTGCCCCGGATGGCCCGACGTGGGGTACAGTGGTGCTTGCCGGACTCGTTTCCGGCGGCATCGGATCGGATTCCCCCCAATCCTCCGGTGTCCTGGCGGCACCTGTTCCCCCCAACCGGTGCCGCCTCTTCTTTTTCCCGGACGCGTCCAGCGTGATCCGGTGCGTGCTCGGGCCGGTCAGATCGGTCCGATCCGCGCGGTGACGCGGAACAGTGGACAGACCGGTACATGTCGACGCATACACCACCACTGACCGACCGGTGGTACATCGGTGGAACGAAGTTCCCGGGATGCCGATGCCCCGGGTGCCACGGCCCCTGACGGAGCATCTGCTCGCCCGCCGACTGCCCGGGGTACGTCGCTGTCGAACGGGGTACAAAACGTCTCGTTGACAGGACCGTCAAAGGTCCTCCACAGACGGCTGCATGGTCCGGCTCGGTCGCTCCTGCGCTCCCTAGCGTGCCCCCATGTACCGCCACCGCGCCGACGCTCCACCGTTCCTGCCGGGGTCCACCGTGCCCCTCCGGCTCCGCAGCGGCACGGACACGCTGGAGTTCGAGGAGCTGACTCCGTTCGTGCTCGACGACTCCGTGACGGACGTCCTCGTCCAGGGCGGCGTGTCGGTGTGGGTCGACCGCGGGACCGGACTGGTGGACACCGGACTCCGGATCGACGAGACCCGGACCAGGGACCTCGCGACCCGGCTCGTCGCGCTCGGGGGCCGACACGTCGACGAGTCCACCCCGATCGCGGACGTCCGCCACGGCGAGGGCGTCCGCGTCCACGTGGTCCTCGCCCCGGTGGCGGTGCGCGGGACGGCCCTCTCCATCCGGCTCCCGCGCGGCGACCCACCGACGATCGACGCCCTGGCACACAGCGGGGCGTTCGACCGGGTGTCGCGCCGACTCGTCGAGGACGCGGTCACGCGGCGGCGGAACGTGCTGGTCTCCGGTGCCACCGGCAGCGGGAAGACGACCCTGCTCGCGGCGATGCTCGGGCTCGTCCCGCACGACGAACGCATCGTCACGGTCGAGGACGTCGCCGAGCTCCGCATCGACCACCCGCACGTCGTGGGGCTCGAGGCCCGGCAGGCGAACGCCGAGGGAGCGGGAGCCCTCGGGCTCGACCGGCTCGTCCGCGAGGCCCTGCGCATGCGCCCGGACCGGATCGTCGTCGGGGAGTGCCGTGGAGCCGAGGTGCGGGAGCTCATGTCGGCGCTCAACACCGGGCACGACGGCGGAGCCGGGACCGTGCACGCGAACGGGATCGCCGACGTGCCCGCACGGCTCGAGGCCCTCGGGGCGCTGGCGGGCCTCGACCCCGACGCACTCGCGCGGCAGGCCGTCAGCGCCTTCGACCTCGTGCTGCACGTGGAGCGTTCACGGGGCACCCGCCGGCTGGCCGCTGCCGGGAGGCTCGGGGTCGACTCCGCCGGTCGGCTCGCCGTCGCGCCGGCCGCGGGAGCGGACACCCACGCCCGCCGACGTCCGGTCCCGGTCGCCGAGCGCCGGTGAGCCGTCCGGCCCCGACGTTCGACCCGGTCCGCGCGGCCCGGGTGCTCGACCAGGTGGCGACGCTGGTCACGGCTGGGATCCCGGCGCCCCGGGCGATGGCCCTGGCGGCGTTCGACCCCGGTCGGGGGAGCGGCACCCCCGCGTGGGACGACGTCCGCGCCGTGCTCACCGTCGCCGAGCGCACCGGGGCACCCGTCGCGCCGACACTCCGTGCCCTCGCCAGGGCCCTGCGGCGCGCGGCGTCCGGCGACCGGGCCGTCCGGGTCGCGCTCGCCGGACCACGGACCAGTGCGAACGTCGTGCTCATGCTGCCGGCGCTCGGTGTGGTGCTCGGGTCGCTGTGGGGGATCGACACCGCGGGGGTGCTGCTGCGCTCGCCCGTGGGGTGGGTCTGCGGCACGTCCGCGCTGTTCCTGGTCGGCGTCGGTCGTGCCTGGACCGCCCGGATGATCCGCGCCGCCACCCCGGAGGGCGGGGTCCCGGGGGTGCTCCTCGACGCATGGGCGGTGGCGCTCGCCGGAGGAGGCTCCTGGACGAGCGCCGCGGCAGCTGTCCGGGCCGTGATCGACGAGCGGCCGTCGCGGCCCGCCGAGGCAGCACGGCTGCGGGAGACGCTCGACCTGGCACGGCGGGCCGGGGTACCGGCGGCGGCACTGCTCCGGGCCGCCGCTGACGACGTGCGCGACGACGTCGCCGCGGACGCCCTGGCCGCTGCCGAACGGCTCGGTGTCCGGCTCGTGCTGCCGCTCGGGACGTGCGTGCTGCCGGCGTTCGTGCTCGTGGGTGTCGTCCCCGTGGTCGTCGGCATCCTGTCCTCCACCGTCCCGGGTGTCGGGTGACTTGTCCACGGGTGCGTCCGGAGCCGCGTCGTCGGACCGTCCGATCGTGAGGCTGGTCCCACCGAACGCGAAGGGAAGACCACCATGACCACCTCCACTCCAGACGTCCGACCCGGTCGGCGCTCCGACGTGCGCCGTCCTCCTGCACTCGACGATGACCGCGGGTCCGCCACCGCCGAGTACGCCGTCGTGATCCTCGCCGCCGTGGCGTTCGCCGGCGTCCTCGTCGCGGTGATGCGCTCCGGCGAGGTCCAGGCGATCCTCACGGACCTGGTCCGTGGTGCGCTCTCCCTGTGACCGTGGTGCCGTCACGGTCGAGTTCGCCGTCGCGCTGCCGGTCGTCGCCGTTGTCGTTTCCCTCGCGATCGGCGGGGTCCTGCTCGTCGACGCCCAGGGTCGGCTGCAGGTCGCTGCCGTCACGGCCGCGCGGGCCTGGGGCCGCGACGACGCCGACGGTGCCCGAGCCGCTCTGGGGCGGATCGCCGCCGGTGCCGACAGCCGCGTGGACCGGCACGACGGTCTGGTCTGCGTCACCGTCGAGCGCTCCGGCAGCGGACCCTTCTCCGTGCTCACCCTCCGCGCCTCGGGCTGCGCGGCGGACGGTGGACGCTGACCGCGGATCCGCCACGGTGGTCATGGTCGGCGTCGTCACCGTGACGACGGTCCTCGCCACGGTGCTCCTCGCCGCTGCCGGCACCCGGGTCGCGGTCCTGCGGTCCCAGGGGGCCGCGGACGCCGCCGCCGTGGCCGGGGCAGCGGCAGCCGTCGGGCTGGTCCGCGGGGAACCCTGCGCGGCCGCGGACCGGGCCGCCGGCGGCAACGGGGCACGGGTCTCCTCGTGCCAGGTCGCCGACGCCGTCGTCCGGGTCCGGGTGCAGGTCCGCGCCGGACCGTTCACCGTGGAAGCCGCCGCGCTCGCCGGTCCTCCGACCGCCGACGCATGACGACACGACCCGGACATCGACCCGGCGGGCATCCCCGTCACTGTGTGTATGGTGTGCCTGTCGGCCCGCCGGTCATCGATGTCCCGGTCGACCCGGACGCGTCCGCGTCCCAGGGCCGACAGCACCATCGATCAAGGAGTCACGTGCCAGGCACGAAGAAGCTCGTGATCGTCGAGAGCCCCGCGAAGGCGAAGACGATCGCGCAATACCTCGGTGACGGATACGAAGTCCAGGCGTCAGTCGGACACATCCGTGACCTCATCGAGCCCAAGAACCTGCCGCCGGAGCTGAAGAAGGGCTCGGTCGGCAAGTTCTCGGTCGACGTCGACAACGGGTTCGAGCCGTACTACGTGGTCTCCGACGCCAAGAAGAAGACGGTCGCCGACCTCAAGCGCGCCCTGAAGGACGCCGACGAGCTCTACCTCGCGACAGATGAGGACCGCGAGGGCGAGGCCATCGCGTGGCACCTCCTCCAGGTCCTGAAGCCCAAGGTGCCCGTCAAGCGCATGGTCTTCCACGAGATCACCAAGGAAGCCATCCAGCGGGCCCAGGAAGCCACCCGCGAACTGGACACGGCACTCGTCGACGCCCAGGAGACCCGCCGCATCCTGGACCGTCTCTACGGGTTCGAGGTCTCGCCGGTCCTCTGGCGCAAGGTCGGCCCCGGCCTGTCCGCAGGTCGCGTGCAGTCCGCAGCCACCCGACTCGTCGTCGACCGGGAGCGCGAGCGGCTCGCCTTCGTCTCGGCCAACTACTGGGACCTGACCGCTCGGTTCGAGAAGGCCGGCGACAGCGCGTTCACGGCCAAGCTCGCCCGGATCCACGGCACGCGTGTCGCCTCCGGCCGCGACTTCGACGACCGCGGTGTCACCACCTCCGACGCCGTGCGGCTCGACGAGGCCTCCGCCACCGCCCTGACCGCCGTGCTCGAGCGTTCCGGGGACGCCGTCGTGCGGAGCGTCGACTCCAAGCCCTACACGCGTCGACCGGCCGCACCCTTCACCACGTCGACCCTGCAGCAGGAAGCAGCACGCAAGCTCCGCTTCTCCGCGCGGCAGACGATGAGCGTCGCCCAGTCGCTGTACGAGAACGGCCACATCACCTACATGCGAACCGACTCCGCGTCGCTCTCGCAGCAGGCAGTGGCCGCCGCCAGGAAGCAGGCCGCCGAGCTCTACGGCGGGGACACGATCCCGGACAAGCCGCGCAGCTACGCCGGCAAGAGCAAGAACGCCCAGGAAGCCCACGAGGCCATCCGTCCCGCCGGTGACGTGTTCCGCACGCCGTCGCAGATGGAGAAGGTCCTGCGCGGCAACGACTGGAAGCTCTACGACCTGATCTGGAAGCGCACCGTCGCGTCGCAGATGGCCGACGCCAAGGGCTCCACCGCCTCCGTGGTCCTCGGGATCACCTCCACGGAGTCCGTCGAGGGCCTCGCGTCCACGGCGACGGGCACGGACGTCGAGTTCACCGCATCGGGCACCGTCATCACGTTCCGCGGCTTCCTCAACGCCTACGAAGAAGGCCGCGACGAAGAGCGCCACGACGCATCGGCCAACGCAGCGGACGCCAAGCTCCCCGTGATGACCGAGGGCGACCACCTCGGCGTCGACGAGGTCGAGGCCAAGGGACACGACACCTCCGCACCGCCGCGCTACACCGAGGCCAGCCTCGTCAAGACGCTGGAGGAGCTCGGCATCGGGCGTCCCTCGACGTACGCGGCGATCATCTCGACGATCGTCGACCGCGGCTACGTCACCCCGCGTGGCACCTCGCTCGTCCCGAACTGGATCGCGTTCAGCGTCGTCCGGCTGCTCGAGGACTACTTCGGCGACCTCGTCGAGTACGACTTCACGGCCGAGATGGAGAACGACCTCGACCGGATCGCCAACGGCGAGGCGGACCGCGTCGACTGGCTCAAGGGCTTCTACTTCGGTGGCGGTGACCAGCGCGGACTCCGCACGGTCATCGACAACCTCGGTGAGATCGACGCCAGGGAGATCAACTCCGTCGAGCTCTCGCCCGGGCTGACCCTGCGCATCGGTCGGTACGGTCCGTACATCGAGACCCCGAGCGACGACCCGGAGAAGCCCCGCCGTGTCAACGTCCCTGAGGACCTCGCTCCCGACGAGCTCACCGCCGAGAAGGCGCGCGAACTCGTCGAGGCCCCGGTCGTCAGCGACCGTGTGGTCGGGATCAACCCGGAGACGGGAAAAGAGGTCCTGGCCAAGGACGGCCGCTTCGGTCCCTACGTGACCGAGCGCACGCCCGAGCCGGAGCCCCAGGTGGACCCCGCGACGGGAGAGGTCATCGAGACCCCTGCCGAGCCGGAGCCCGTCGCGACGACCGCTGCGGCGAAGAAGACGACCGCCGCCGCCGCGAAGAAGGCCGCGGCCGCCGGCACGACTGCCACCGCGACCAAGGCCAAGAAGCCCGCGAAGAAGGCCGTCGCGCCGAAGGAACGCACCGCGTCGCTGTTCAAGTCGATGGACCCGCAGAGCGTGGACCTCGAGACCGCGCTGAAGCTGCTGTCCCTGCCCAGGACGGTCGGCGCCGACCCGGAGTCCGGTGACGAGATCACCGCACAGAACGGCCGCTACGGTCCGTACCTGAAGAAGGGGACGGACACCCGCACGCTGCCGAGCGAGGACGCGATCTTCGACGTCGACCTCGCCGGTGCGCTCGAGATCTTCGCGCAGCCGAAGTACGGCGCCAAGCGGGCCGCGAGTGCGTCGCTCAAGGAGTTCGAGGCGGACCCGGTGTCCGGCAAGCCGATCAAGATGAAGGACGGCCGCTTCGGTCCGTACGTCACCGACGGTGAGACGAACGCCACGATCCCGCGCGGCGAAGAGGTGGAGGCCGTCGACTTCGAGCGGGCCGTCCAGCTGCTCGCCGACAAGCGTGCCAAGGGCCCCGTGAAGAAGAAGGCCCCCGCACGACGCGCCCCGGCCAAGAAGAAGTGACCGGCCGCTTCATCACGCTCGAGGGCGGCGACGGGGCGGGGAAGACGACGCAGGCCGAACTCCTCACGGCGTGGCTCGAGGCGAACGGCCGGACGGTCGTGCGCACCCGCGAGCCCGGGGGCACCGACCTCGGGCTCCGCGTGCGCGAGATCGTCCTGCACGAGCGGGGACACATCGCCCCGCGCGCCGAGGCCCTGCTGTACGCAGCCGACCGGGCGCACCACGTCGAGACCGTGGTGCGGCCGGCGCTCGCACGGGGAGACGTCGTGCTGCAGGACCGCTACATCGACTCCTCCGTCGCGTACCAGGGGATCGCCCGTGGTCTCGGTGCCGACCGCGTCCGTGACGTCTCGGCGTGGGCTGCCCACGGCCTCCAGCCCGACCGGACGGTCCTGCTCGACCTCGACGTGACGGAGGGGCGTGCCCGCGTGGCCGCCGCTCGCGGTGACACGTTCGACCGTCTCGAGTCCGAGGCCGCCGCGTTCCACGAGACGGTCCGCCGCGCCTTCCTGGACATGGCCGACGCCGAGCCCGACCGCTTCCTCGTGGTCGACGCCGCCCAGCCGGCCGACGACGTCCAGCGGGCCATCCGTCGTGCGCTCGCACCGCTCGTCGGGATCGATGCATGAACGCCAGCACGAGCGCGCCCTCGTCGGTGGTCGCTGCCAGGATGTCCGCGTGAGCGTGTGGGACGGCCTGACCGGCCAGGACGAAGCGGTCGCCGCGCTCCGCAACGCGGCCGAGTCGCCCGACGGCACCGGCGGGATGACCCACTCGTGGCTGATCACCGGCCCCGCGGGTTCCGGCAGGTCGAACGTCGCGACCGCCTTCGCCGCCGCGCTCGTCGGCTCCGGCCCGGACGACGACCACACACTCCGGCAGATCACCGCGCACACGCACCCGGACGTCTCCGTGCTGACGACCCAGCGGGTGATCATCACGATCGACGAGGTCCGGCACCTCGTGACGTCGTCGTACTACTCGCCGTCGGTCGGTCGGTGGCGCGTCGTCATCATCGAGGACGCCGACCGCATGACGGAGCGCACGTCCAACCTGCTGCTCAAGGCGCTCGAGGAACCGCCGGAGCGCACGGTGTGGATCCTCTGCGCTCCGAGTGAGGCCGACCTGCTCCCGACCATCCGGTCCCGCGTCCGTTCGGTCCGGCTCCGGGTCCCCGGCATCGAGTCCGTCGCCGACCTGCTCGTCACGCGGACCGGGGTCGACCGCACCCTCGCCCTCGACGCGGCGCGGCAGGCCCAGAGCCACATCGGCATGGCACAGCGCCTCGCCACCAGCCCCGAGGCCCGGGAACGCCGACGCCGGACCCTGCAGACCGTGCTCGGCATCCGGAGTGTGGGCGAGGCCGTCACCGCCGCGGCCGAGCTCCTCGCCGTTGCTGACGAGGACGCCAAGTCCATCACCATCGAGCGCGACGCGGAGGAGCGCGACGCCACGCTCCGCTCCCTCGGGGTCGAACCCGGGGGCACGGTGCCGCCAGCGCTCCGGTCGCAGCTCCGTGCCATGGAAGAGGACCAGAAGCGTCGGGCCACCAGGAGCCTGCGAGACGGTCTCGACCGCATCCTGGTCGACGTGTCCTCGCTGTACCGGGACCTCCTGCTCATGGGACTCGGCGCACCGGGCGAACCGGTGAACCTCGCGATGCAGGACGAGCTCGACCGCGCTCAGGAGTCGGTCCCGCCGGCGGCTGCGCTCGAGATCCTCGACGCCATCGCCCTGGCACGGCAGCGGATCGCGGCGAACGTCGCGGCGCTGCTGGCGCTCGAGGCGCTCCTGGTGACGCTGGTGCGCGCCCTCCGCTGAGCCGCGCGTCAGCGACCCCGCGCGACACGCGAGGTGCGGTGGGCTCGTTTCGCGCTCGCGCGTCTGGACCTGTATAGTCGTGACCCGTGCCGCTCCGGATCCGGAGCGTCCGCCGCCTTAGCTCAGTCGGTAGAGCGATTCACTCGTAATGAATAGGTCGTCGGTTCGATTCCGACAGGCGGCTCCCTCGAAGGCCCTGGTCAGACCGCGTCCGCACGCGAGTCGGAACAGGGCCTTTCGTCTGCCCGCAGACACCAGCGCACCAGCGCACCAGCGCACCAGCGCACCAGTGCGCACGGGTGCGAGGGCACCTGTGTCGCCGTCAGTGGGTCGCCTACGATGAGACCGTGCCCGCCTCGTCCCGCATGCTGACGCGTCCCGTGACGGCGGTGCTCGTCGTCGCGGCGGTCGTCGCGGCCATCGCATCGACCCTGCTCGCGGTCGCACATGCCCGGCAACCGTCAGCGCAGCCGGTGGTCGCGTTCATGGGTGACTCGTACACGGCAGGGTCACGGGAGGACGACGGCTTCGCCAGTCGCTACCCGGCACTGATCGCGAAGGACCTGGACATCGAGCCAGCGGTGTCGGCCGAACCCGGGGCAGGGTACGTGCGTCCCGGCGTGGTCGGTGTGCCGTTCGCAGACGAGGTGGCAGCGGTCCCGGTCCACGCGGACGTCGTCGTCATCTACGGGAGCCGCAACGACCCGTTCGACGGGAGCGTCGCCGCCGCGGTCGGCCAGGCCGCGTCGGAGCTCATCGCGGCCGTCGAGGAGCGAGCACCGGACGCCGCTGTGGTCGTCATCGGGCCGAGCTACGTCGAGCACCCAATCCCCGTCGGCGGTGTGCAGAACGCGGCGGCGATCAGGAGCGCGTGCGCGGCAGCCGGCGTCCGCTACGTCGATGCACTGGACTGGCTGCAGCACCCGGATCCCGGGGTGATCGGCTCCGACGGCGTCCATCCCACCGCGCTGGGGCACCGCGACCTCGCGAAGCGCATCGGGCCGGTCGTGGCCGAAGCGCTGCAGGAGCGGTGACGCCCTCGCTGCGTCAGTGCGTGGTGGTGGCGACCCAGTCGATGAGCAGGTGCCCCGGCTGACCCCAGTTGCCGACCTGGAACATGTAGCGGTGCGGCGTCGTGGGGACGTTCTCGGTGACGGTGCCGATGAGCTCGCCGTCGAGGTAGTACTTGACGTACTGCCCGGGCACCCAGTCGGTCGTGTAGGTGTGCCAGCCGTGCCACGAGACGTGCGTGTCGATCGACTTGGCCTTGTCCTCGTGACCGGGGACCATCGAGTGGTGGAAGACCGTCGGGCGTCCGTCGAACTGGCCCTCGGGGTAGTTCAGCTCACCGTCCGCACGGACGTTCGAGGTCGGCCACAGCATCACGGCCACACCGTTGGCGGCGCCACCGCTGGCCTTCGCGCGGATGCTGAAGGTCCCGCCGACGTGTGACCAGGCACCGGTCGGCGTGCCGAACGTCCCGGCGGCGCCGTGCGTGCCGTCCATCGCGACGTCCATCACGCCGTCGTGGGCGCTCGTGATCAGGCTGGACCAGTACTTCCCGCCGGTGGCGTCCGGGTAGGGCTGCCAGGCGTTCGCGTAGGTCGCGGCGAACGCGCCACCCGCCGCTGCGGGCGTGTCGAAGCCCTCGGCGAAGGTCGCACCGGCCGGGGGGTTCGTCGTGTGGTAGTTCGCGATCGGAGGCGCCGTCGCCTCGGGCTCGGCCGTCGTGGACGGGGCGGTCGCCTTCGTCGTCGACTCATCGACGGGCGCGGACGCTGCCGACCCGGTCGCCGAGGGCTGCTTCGTCGTGGGAGCGGAGGGAGTGGCGCTCTGCACCGAGCTGCCGGCCGTCCCGGGGGCGGGCTCGGAGGAGCCGGCCGGGGCGACGGTCGCGAGGGCCAGCGCCGCCGCACCCGCCGCCACCACCACCACTGTCATCACACGCTTGATCATGGGAACCCCGCGGAACATCTGCCTCAGGGATCTCCAGGGTCCAGATCGTTCTCGTCATCACCTTCGAGTACGCCTCAACGCTAACGACGAGCGTCCGGGGTGTCTGGTCCGGCAGGCAGGTCAGCGCGGCCTTTGCGGCTTCCCGCTGACATGACAGTGTGCGACGTGGTCACCGTCCCCAGTCCGGGGGACAACCGGCGCAGATCGGCTCCTCACGGCAGGTAGTACGTGGGGTTCGGCAGCTTCACGGACCGGTCGGACGAGCCCCCGAGCAGGTCGCTGAACTGGTCGCCGACGTTCGCCACGACGTCGTAGTGCCCGCCGCTGCGGGACTCGATGTGCGCACGCGTCTGCGACTTGTACTCGACCGTCGTGCACTTCGCGGTGGCGCACTGCACGTACGACGGCTGCTGCGAGGCGCCGACACCGGTCCACTTCGTGTAGTAGGTCTGCGTGCCGCGTCGTTCGGCGGTGAACTGGGGGAACCCGACCCGCTGCAGGTTCGCGATCGTGGCTGCCTTCTGGTCGTCATTGCGGCCGGTCAGCCCGATGACGGTGCAGCCGGACCGCTGCGCCACGGCGACGAGGGACGTCATCGACGGAGTGGCCGGGAAGCGCTGGTCCTGCACCCAGACGTCCTGCTCGGCGGCGTTGAACACGAAGTGCATGTCGGCGACCTCCATGTCGTAGGTCCACAGGGTGGTGTCGTCCGCGTCGAGGACCACGGCGGGGTTGCGGTGCTGGTACCGTCCCGCGGCGCACTGGGCGGCGATGACCGGCGCTTGGCGGGCCACGATCGAACGCATCTCCCGGATGTAGGGGGAGTCCTCCTTGTTCGCGATGCCGGTGCCCGGGTCGCCGTAGTAGGTCGCGATCGTGGACTTCACCGAGTCGATGTTCGGGATGCCTTCTCCGCCCTGCGTGGCACCGGAGGAGCCGTCCGGCGCCATCGTGAACCGGGTGCGCGGTGCGAGTCGGGGCTCGGAGACACCGGGCAGGTTCGTCGAGGGGAGGAAGTAGGTCGGGTTGGGGAGCTTCAGGGTGCGGTCGGCGTACCCGCCCTGCAGGTCGCTCCACTGGTCGCCGACGTTCAGCGTGATGTCGTAGCCGAGGTCCTGCTCGATGTGCTTGCGGGTCTGGGCCTTGTACTCGACGGTGGTGCACTTGGCGGCCGCGCACTGCACGTACGACGGCTGCTGCGAGGCGCCGACACCGGTCCACTTCGTGAAGAACGTGTCGGGGGTGAAGCCCTGGTACCCGACCTCGGTGAGGTTGGCCACGGTGGCCGCCTTCTGGTCGTCGTTCCGGCCGGTGAGCCCGAAGACCGTGAAGCCCATGCGCGACGCGGTGTTCACGAAGCCCACCATCGACGGGGTGGCCGGGAAGCGCTGGTCCTGCACCCAGACGTCCTGTTCGGTGGGGTCGAACACGAAGTGCATGTCCGCCACCTCCATGTCGTACGTCCACAGGGTGGTGTCATCGGCGTCGAGCACGATCGCGGGCTTCTCGCCGCGGCGGACCGCGTGGTCGTGGATGCGCTGCAGCTGCGACGTCTGTCGGGCGACGATGCCGGCCACCTCACGGATGTAGGGCGAGTCCGCCTTGTCCGCGATGCCGGTGCCGGGGTCGCCGTAGTAGGTGGCGATGGTCTTCTTGACGGAGTCGATGTTCGGGATGCCCTCGCCGCCCTGTGTCGCTCCGGAGGACCCGTCCGGCGCCATCGTGAAGGACGTCCGCGGTGTGAGGGCGGCGTCACCGCCGTGGCCGTGCCCGGGCGAGCCCCACCCGTGCGCGGACGCCGGGACGGCACCGACGACCGTCGACGTGACGACGACGGCCGCTGCCGCCGCAGCGACGGTGAGGAACCGGGAAGGGGACGCGGAACGGCGCATGGGGATCCTGATCTCGAGGTGGCGACCCCTGACCGGGGGACACTCGAGCACGCTAGCTGGCAGTCGGCCGTGCAGTCCAGAGCAGTCGCCTGCATGTGGACCGACGCGAACGAACCGGCAGGTGTGGAGGACCCGCTGGTAGACATGGCGCATGACGGTTCGATGGGGAGTCATCGGGACGGGCGGCATCGCCCGGACCTTCGTGGGCGACTGCACCGCGGCGGGGGTGGTGTTCACCGCGGTCGGCAGCCGGACGCAGGAGAGCGCTGACGCCTTCGCCGCCGAGTACGGCATCCCACGCGCGCACGGCAGCTACGAGGACCTCGTCGCGGACGACCAGGTCGACGCGGTCTACGTGGCGACGCCGCACTCCCGGCACGCCGAGGACGCGCTGCTGGCCATCGCCGCCGGCAAGCACGTGCTCGTCGAGAAGGCGTTCACGATCACCTCGGACGAGGCCCGCGCGGTCGTCGACGCCGCACGCCGTGCTGACGTCGCCGTGATGGAGGCGATGTGGACCCGCTTCCTGCCGCAGATGACGATGATCCGCGAGCTCGTGGCCGAGGGACGCATCGGTCGACCCCGACTCGTCGAGGCCACCCACCACCAGGCGCTCCCGGACGACCCGACGCACCGGCTCAACGACCCTGCGCTCGGCGGTGGCGCGATCCTGGACCTCGGCGTCTACCCGATCTCGTTCGCGATCGACGTCCTCGGTGCCCCGACCGCGGTCGCCGCGGCCGGCACCCTGAGCGACCAGGGCGTGGACACGCAGATGGGCATCGTCATGACCCACGAGGGCGGGACCCAGTCGACCGTGCACTTCGCACTCGACGTGCGGAGCCCGAACACGGCGTCGATCATCGGCGAGGACGGCCGGATCGACATCGATGCGACCTGGTACACGCCCACCACCTGGCGACTCCGCGACCGGGACGGCGCCGTCGTCGAGGAGTTCGACGGCCGTGAGGAACTGACCGGCTACGCGCACGAGGTCCGTGCGTTCGAGGCGATGGTCGAGTCCGGCGACCACGAGGGCGGTGCGATGGACCCCGAGGAGACCGTCGTCGTGATGGCCGCCATGGACGAGGCTCGCCGACAGGTCGGCGTCCGCTACGCCGCCGACTCCGCCTCCTCCACAGGTAGCTAGCGCGCGCCCGTCCTCCACATCCCGGCGCCCCGGCCTGGAGGCTCCTCCCGCAGTTCCGTAGGATCGCTTGCGATGTCCGAGCACCAGTCCTTCCCCGACCGCCTCCGCGGCGGCCTGTCCGCGATCCGCGCCTCGATGCAACGGAAGCCGCTGCCGTGGGCGGTCGGCGGACTGGTCGCCGTCGTCGCGATCGGGTCCGGCGGCGCCGTCGCGATCGCGTCGGCCGATGCACCGGCCCCGACGGCCTCGGCCTCTGGACGCACGACGGCTTCGGCCACGCCGACCCGGACGCCCTCGGTGACCCCGACGCCGACGCCGACACCGACACCGACACCCAGCGTCACCCCGACCGCGACGCCGACGCCGACCCCGGCGCAGGCGGCGGCTCCCGCTCGCACGTGCTCGATCGCCGGCGCGGCCTCGGCGCCCGGCCTCGGCAACTTCGAGGGCTTCGTCATGAACGCCGCGACCGGGGAGACCCTGTTCTCCAGGAGCGGCGACACCCCGGCCCAGACCGGCAGCGTCATGAAGACCCTGACGACCGCGACGGCGCTGGCGGTCCTCGGCGGCGGTCACACGATCCCCACCACCGTCACCGACGAGGGCAGCGGCACGATCGCGATCGTCGGTCACGGTGACGCCACCCTGTCGCAGGGCGGTGCCACCGTGTACCCGGGGGCGCCCACACTCGCGCAGCTCGCCCAGCAGGTGAAGGCGCGACTCGGCACGACCCCCGTCACGACGATCGTCACGGACGACACCTACTGGAACGACGCCGACGCCTGGGACCCGACCTGGCCCGTCAGCGAGCGCACCATCGGGTACCAGCCGCGGGTCACCGCGCTGATGGTCGACGGTGACCGGGCGAACCCGGGAGCAGCGACCTCGCCGCGCTCCGAGGACCCGGTCGGACGCGCGGGTGCAGCGTTCCGCACCGCCCTGGCGAACGCCGGTGTCGTCGGTGCCGGCAACGCCCAGCTGGTGAAGCGCGCCACGACGAGCCAGACCACGATCGCGACCGTGTCCTCGCAGCCGGTCTCGACCCTCATCGGACAGATGATCCCGAACTCCGACAACACCCTCGCCGAGATGCTCGCCAGGATCTCCTCCCGGGAGTCCGGCGGTGGCGGGTCCGCCGCGTCGCTCTCCGGCGTGTACCAGCGGGCACTCGCCACCTACGGGGTCGACCCGGCCGGCATCGTCATCAAGGACGGCTCCGGGGAGAGCGCGGCGAACGCGGTGTCACCGGCGTTCGTGGCGCACCTCATGGTCCCGGTCGCCGCCGGTGCGAAGGGCCTCGGCACGCTGGCGCAGGTGCTGCCGGTGTCCGGTCAGTCGGGCACGCTCACCAGCCGCTTCACGGGCGCGAACGCCGTCGCCCGCGGAGCCGTGCACGCCAAGACCGGGTGGATCGACAGCGCGAACACCCTCGGCGGGTACATCGACGCCGCCGACGGCACCAAGCTCACGTTCGCGTTCTACGCCATCGGCTCGCCGAGGGCCTCGGCGCTCCCGGCGCTCGACGCGGTGACCGCGGCCGCGTACTCCTGCGGGAACCGCCTCACGGGGTCCTGAGCCGCCGGGTGTTGGATGGGTCCATGACCAGGGCTCTCCTCGTGGTGGACATGCAGAACGACTTCACCGAGGGCGGTGCACTCGGCGTCGGCGGCGGCAACGACCTCGCCACCCGCATCACCGCCTTCCTCGCTCGACACGCTGACGAGTACGACCTCATCGTCGGCTCCCGCGACTGGCACGACGCCGACGGGGACAACGGCGGGCACTTCGCCCGCGTCAACGCCCCCGACTTCGAGACGACCTGGCCCGTGCACTGCGTTGCCGGCACCCCGGGCGCCGAGTACCACCCCGACCTCGACACGGCGCCGATCGACGTGCACGTGATGAAGGGGCAGGGCGCACCGGCGTACTCGGCGTTCGAGGGCGTGACGGAGTCCGGCCAGGACCTCGTCGACGTGCTGTTCGACCGCCAGGTGCACGAGATCGACATCGTCGGGATCGCCACCGACCACTGCGTGCGCGCCACCGCCGAGGACGGCCTGCGTGCCGGGCTCGACGTCGTGGTGTTCGAGGACCTGGTGGTCGGGGTGGACCCGGTACGCAGTGCCGCCGCACTCGAGGAGATCCGCACCGGCGGCGGGCACGTCGACCGGAGCGACATGGACGAGGGGCTTGCGAACCCCGGAGGAGCACAGCTGTGACGACGAACGACACGACCACGACCGACACGAGCACGAGCACGACCGACACGACCACGACCGTCGCCGACGAGCACGTCCGCGTCGAAGGTGTCCCCACGGGGCTGCTCATCGGCGGGACCTGGCGCCCCGCGACCGGCGGACGCACCATCGCCGTGCAGGACCCCTCCACGGGCGCGGTCCTCGCCGAGGTCGCCGACGCCACCCCCGAGGACGGCATCGCCGCGCTCGACGCCGCCGTCGCCGCACAGGACGCCTGGGCCGCGACCGCGCCCCGGAAACGCTCCGACCTCCTCCGCCGCACGTTCGACCTGGTGCACGAGCACGCGGACGACCTGGCCGCGCTGATGACCCTGGAGATGGGCAAGCCCCTCGCCGAGTCCCGGGGCGAGGTCGTCTACGGCGCCGAGTTCCTGCGCTGGTTCTCCGAGGAAGCCGTCCGCATCGGCGGTGACTACCGCACCAACCCCGAGGGCACCGGTCGCGGCATCGTCCTGAAGCGCCCCGTCGGCCCCGTCTACGCGATCACGCCGTGGAACTTCCCACTGGCGATGGCGACCAGGAAGATCGCTCCGGCGCTCGCCGCGGGGTGCACCGTCGTCATCAAGCCCGCCGACCTGACGCCGCTGACCACGCTGTTCCTCGCGGAGCTGTTCCGCCGCGCCGGACTGCCGGACGGTGTCCTCAACGTGGTGACGTCCTCGGACGCCAAGGAGCTCTCGGCACCGATCATCGCCGATCGTCGGCTGCGCAAGCTCACGTTCACCGGGTCGACGCCCGTGGGCTCGGCGCTCCTCAAGCAGGCCGCCGACAACGTCCTCCGCACGAGCATGGAGCTCGGCGGCAACGCCCCGCTGCTCGTGTTCGACGACGCCGACCTGGACACCGCGGTCACTTCCGCGATGCAGGCGAAGTTCCGCAACGTCGGTGAGGCCTGTACGGCCGCGAACCGCTTCTTCGTGCAGGACGGCATCGCCGACGCGTTCCTCGCGGCCCTCACGGCGAAGGTCGAGGCGCTCCGCATCGGCCGCGGCTCGGAGGACGGCACCACCATCGGGCCGCTCATCGACGGCCGAGCGGTCGACAAGGCCGCCGCGCTCGTCGACGACGCCGTGGAGCGGGGTGCTCGGCTCGTCGCCGGCGGCGAGCGGGTCGATCGTGAGGGGACGTTCTACGCGCCCACCGTCCTCGACGACGTGCAGCCCGGGTCCGACATCCTGACGACCGAGATCTTCGGACCGGTCGTGGCGATCACCCGGTTCCACACCGAGGACGAGGGCATCCGGCTCGCGAACGACACCGAGTACGGGCTCGTCGCCTACGCCTACACGTCCGACTTCGCCCGCGGGCAGCGGTTGGCCGAGCGCCTGGAGACGGGCATGCTCGGCCTGAACACCGGCGTGGTGTCGAACGCCGCGTTCCCGTTCGGCGGCGTCAAGGCCTCCGGGCTCGGACGCGAGGGCTCGCACGAGGGCATCGAGGAGTACCTCGAGACGGTGTACGTCCTGACGCCCGACCCGTTCGCGCGGTAGCAGCCCGGCGCCGGTCGCCCACGCTAGACCAGGAGCTGGTGCTTCGCCAGGTCCCGGTACAGCGGGGTCGACTCGACGAGCTCGGAGTGCGTCCCGACACCGACGACCCGACCGTGCTCGAGCACGACGATGACGTCCGAGTCCACGACGGTGGACAGCCGGTGTGCGATCACGAGCAGGGTGCGGTCCTCGGCGACGGCGTCGATCGCCAGGCGCATCTTCTGCTCGTTCACGCCGTCGAGCGAGGACGTCGACTCGTCGAGCAGCAGGATCGGGGGAGCAGCCAGCAGGGCACGGGCGATCGCCAGGCGCTGACGTTCGCCACCGGACAGCATCACGCCGTCCTCACCGACCTGGGCGTCGAGCCCGCGGGCGTCGCGGTGCAGGACCTCGCCGAGGTTGACGGCCTCGAGCACGCGGACGCAGTCCTGCTCCGACGCGGTCGGTGACCCGAGCAGCAGGTTGGCGCGGATGGTGCCGGCGAGCACGGGGGCGTCCTGCTCGACGTACCCGATCTGCGCGCGGAGCTCGTCGCGGTCCAGCCCGCGGACGTCGATGCCGCCGAGGCGGATGACGCCGTCGGTCGGGTCGTAGAAGCGCTCGATGAGGGCGAGGGTCGTGGACTTGCCGGCACCCGAAGGCCCGACGAGGGCGACCCGGGACCCGCGCGGCACACGGAAGGACACGTCGTGCAGCACCGCCTGCTCGTCCTCGGATGCCCCGATGACCGCACCACGGCCTCCCGACTGATCCGCAGCGCCGTCGGACGCGACCGCGCCGTCGGGACCTGACGCGTCGGCGGACCGGGCGTACCGGAACGTGACGTGCTCGAACGTGATGGCGTCGTCGGTCGCGATCGCGGCGGCGGGACGCACGGCGGCGTCGTCCTGGTCCTCGGTCGGCAGGTGCAGGATCTCCTCGATCCGGCCGAGCGCACCGAGTGCCTGGGCGACGGCGACCGCTGCCCCCATGGCCTGGCCGAGCGGCATGATCATCATGAAGAGCAGCAGGATGAACGTGATGAGCGTGGCGATGGTGATCGTGCCCGCGGCGACCTGGGCCCCACCGACGCCGAGGACGGCGATGAACGCCACCTGCATGACGATGCTCGCGACGGGGACGACGAACGCGGACATCTTGGCGATGTCGAGGCCGCGGCGGTAGGCCTCGGTCGCGTGGGTGTCGACCTCGGTGACCTCACGCTCCGTGGCACCGGCGGCACGGATGGTGCGGACGGCACCGATGCCGCGCTCGACGGCTGCGGTGAGGTCGCCGACCTTCTCCTGGGCACGCTTCGACGCGACGCGGATGCGGCGGCTGAGACCGCCGACGACGACGATGGCGACGAGGACGATCGCGAGGGTGATGCCGAGCAGCAGGGGGTCGATGATCGCCATCGCGATGATCGCGCCGATGAAGGTGAGCGACCCGCCGATGGACTCGATGAGGCCCTGGGTCAGGACGGCCCGCAGCAGGGTGGTGTCGCTGCCGACACGGGACACGAGGTCGCCCGTGCGGCGCGTGTCGAACTCGGAGATCGGCAGGTTGAGGATGCGCGCGATGAGCTTGCGGCGGGTGGAGAGCACGACGCCCTCACCGGCGCGCTGCAGCAGGAAGTGCTGGATGCCGTTGAGCAGTCCCGCGACGATCACGAGTCCGACCAGCAGCCACACGAGCATGCTCAGCGTGTTGCCGTGCTGCACCGCGGTGATCACCTGGTTCACGAGCAGTGGCTGCGCCAGGGACGCACCGGCGCCGAGGATGCTCAGCACGATGATCACGACCATCGCCGGCTTGTTCTCGAACAGGTAGGACAGCAGACGTCCGAACGTGGCACGGGGGCCGTCGGTCGTCTTCGGGCGGGCGAAGGGGAGGCTCATCGTGTCCTAGTTTCTGCCGTACTTCTTGTGCACTGCCTGGCGACTGACCCCGAGGAGCGTCGCGATCTCCTGCCACGAGGCGCCGGCGATGCGGGCGCGGCGGGCGGCGAGTTCCTCGGTGCGGTCGAGTTCCCGGCGGAGGTCGCGCACGCTGGCGAGCGCGGAGAAGGGGTCGTCCCCTGATGCTCCCGCTGCGAGGTTCGTGATCGTCGGCCGGTCCATGGCTGTCAACCTACATTGACGCGCCGACATCCGTCAACCTGGGTTGACGCGCGATGCGTGCGCCGGATGCGGAACGACATCGTCGAGGTCGTACGACAGCGAGGTTGTCGTTCCGAGTCGGGGAGCGGACGGACGGGAGGCCCGGTGCCAGCTGACACCGAGCCTCCCGTCCGTGCAGGTGGCCGCGACTACCGCGCGCGCTCCGGCGACACGACACCGGCGCGGACCGCGTCGGCCTCGCCGAAGTCGCTGCCGCGGGTCTCCCGGACGAGCAGCAGCGCGACGAGGGTGACCACGGCTGCGATGGTCAGGTAGAGCCCGACGAGGAAGATGTTGCCGTCCGGCTTCCACAGCGCCAGGGCGATGGTCGGTGCCAGCGAGGCGCCCAGGATCGACGCGATGTTGTACGCCAGCGCGGAGCCCGTGTAGCGGACGTTCGCGGGGAACAGCTCCGGCAGCAGCGCACCCATCGGCCCGAACGTCAGACCCATGAGCGACAGGCCCACGATGAGGAACGTCACGACGGTGATCGGCCCGTGCGACGCCGCGAACCAGAACTGGAACGTCAGGCCGAACAGCGCGATGCCGATCGTGGTCGGGATGAGCGTGCGACGACGGCCGAACCGGTCGGCGAGCATCCCGGCGATCGGGGTGAAGATGCCGAAGAACACGACGCCGATCATGAGCAGCGTGAGGAACTCCCCACGCGAGTAGCCGAGGCCGATCTTCGGCACGAGCGCCGAGGCGGTGGCGCCGGTGGTGCCGTACGACAGTGTGAACGTGGTCATGAAGTAGAAGAGCACGTACGTGGCGACCATGCCGAAGGTGCCGACGATGACGGCCTTCCACGAGGTGCGGAACACGCGGCCCAGCGGGATCTTCGCGACCGTGCCGGACTCCTGCACGCCGCGGAACACGGTCGACTCGACCAGGCGGAAGCGGACGTAGAGACCGATGAGCACGAGCACGGCGGAGAGCAGGAACGGCAGACGCCAGCCCCACGCCTGGAAGTCGGCGTTCGGGGTGCCGTCGGCGCCGGCGGGCATCGCCGCGTTGATCGCGATGAACAGGCCGTTGGCGAGCAGGAACCCGATGGGGGCGCCGAGCTGGGGCATCGAGCCGAAGACGCCGCGCTTGCCAGCGGGGGCGTTCTCCGTCGCGAGCAGGGCCGCGCCGGACCACTCACCGCCGAGGCCGACGCCCTGGGCGAAGCGCATCACCGCGAGGAGCACGGGCGCCCAGATGCCGATCGAGTCGAACGTCGGCAGGCAGCCGATGAGGAACGTCGCGGTGCCCATCACGAGCAGCGAGGCGACGAGGGTGGTCTTGCGGCCGATGCGGTCGCCGAAGTGGCCGAAGATGATCGACCCGACCGGGCGGGCGAAGAAGGCCAGCGCGAAGGTCACGAACGAGGACAGCTGCGATGCGGTCGGGTCCTCGTTCGGGAAGAAGAGCGTCGGGAAGACGAGGACCGCGGCGGTCGCGTAGACGTAGAAGTCGTAGAACTCGATCGACGTGCCGATGAGGCTCGCGACGACGACCCGGGACCGTGGGTTCGTCTTCTGGGTGGGGGCGGGGGCAGCCGATGTGGCGGGCATGGTCGTTCTCCGTGCAGAGCGCCCGGACCGGGCGCGGCTGTGCCGAACGGCGGACACCGTGTGGGCCGCGTGGTGGGCGGTGACCGACGGGTGCGCTCGGGAGGTGGTGGACCGCTCGTGACGGGGGTCACCAGTGTACGACGGTCGTCGCGCACCTGCGAATCCGCCGTGACCGCCCGTGGCGTCAGTTGTGTGCGCCGGCCTCGAGGTGGGCGGGGAGCTGGTGGCCCATCCGGTCGCGCTTGGTGTCGAGGTAGCCGGCGTTCTGCACGGAGATGCCGACGACGAGCGGCACGAGGCCGTCGACCGTGATGCCGTGCTCCTCGAGCTGCCGGCGCTTCTCCGGGTTGTTCGACAGGAGCCGGACGCGGCCGATCCCGAGCTCGGTGAGGATGCCGGCCGCTCCGCCGTACGCGCGGGAGTCGGCGGGCAGCCCGAGGGCGAGGTTGGCGTCGAGGGTGTCGAGGCCGTCCTCCTGCAGGCGGTAGGCCTTGAGCTTGTTCACCAGGCCGATGCCCCGGCCCTCGTGCCCGCGGAGGTAGATGACCACGCCGCCCTCGGCCGCGATGGTGTCGAGCGCGGCGTCGAGCTGGGGCCCGCACTCGCACTTCAGCGAACCGAAGGCCTCGCCGGTCAGGCACTCGGAGTGCACGCGCACCAGGGCGCCGTCGGTCGGGGCGGAGCCGTCCGGGCGCGCACCGATGATCGCGACGTGCTCCGCTCCGGTCACCAGGTCGTGGTAGGCGCGCATCTCGAACAGGCCGTGGGTGGTCGGCACGTTCGTCGCGACCTCGAACCGGACCGGACTGCCCGGGGTGGGGGATGTCAGGGCGTCGGTCATGTGGTGCTCCGGTCGGTACGGGCCCCGTCGTCTGCGTGCTGTCCGGGCGGCCGCTGCGGGGCCGCGGGGATCGGTCGTGCACGCACCAGCAGGTCGGGGCCGAGGCTGGTGGTCGATAGTACGTCCAACCGCAGACGTTCCCGCATGCTTCCCACGCCGATGTCCCCGAGGGCGACCCGGGGACCGCCGAGCAGCACGGGGGCGACGTAGGCCAGGACCTCGTCGACGAGTCCCGCGGCGATGAACGCCGAGGCGACCGTGGGCCCGCCCTCGACGAAGACGGTCCGGATGCCCTCGGCGGCGAGCGCCTGGAGCGCACGGTGCGGGTCGTGTCCGGGGAGCTGCAGGAACCCGCGCGGGTGGCGGCGGACGGCGGCGTCGGCCGGGGCGGCTCGGTCGCCGAGGACGACCGCGAGCGGCTGGTCGGCGAGGAGCTCCCCGGCGTCCCCGCGGGCGGTCAGCGACGCGTCGTCGGCGAGCACGGTGCCGGTGCCGACGAGGATCGCGTCGTGGGCGGCCCGCTGCTCGTGGACGTGCTGCCGTGCGGCTGCGCCGGTGATCCACCGGCTCGACCCGTCGGCTGCGGCGGCCCGACCGTCGAGGCTCGACGCCCACTTGACGGTCACCCACGGACGACCCAGACGGACCGACGTGAGCCAGCGCTCGAGGAACGCGGTCGCCTGGTCCGCGAGGACGCCGGAGACCACGTCGACCCCGGCGGCACGGAGGCGGTCGGCACCGCCGTGCACGGCCGGGCCCGGGTCGTCGATGGCGTAGACGACCCGGGCGACGTCGGCGTCGATGAGCGCGACGGAGCACGGACCGGTGCGCCCGACGTGGTCGCAGGGTTCGAGGGTGACGACGACCGTCGCGCCGCGCTGCTGGTCCGGGGTGAGCTGCGACAGGGCGTCGACCTCGGCGTGCGGGGTACCGGCACCACGGTGGTGGCCCTCGGCGATGGTGGTGCCGTCAGGGGCGAGGACGACGGCGCCCACGCGGGCGTGGTCGCCGAGCGCGGGACCGAGCGCGGCGAGCTCGAGTGCCCGGCGCATCGCCCGCACCTCGATCTCCGACACGGACCCGTCGGGTCCCTCCGACACTGACCTGCTGTTCACGAGCCGAGACTACCGGGACGTCGGGACGGCCCCTGGGGCATCACCCGGAGCGTACGACTCGGACGGCCACGACAGGTCGGACGCCGGGGTGCCGTCGGCGCGACGGAGTCCCTTCCACGCCGACGTGGGGGAGCCGTCCCGGCCCGGGATGTTCGCGCTGCCGGTGCCCGTGTACGCGAAGCCCGCACGCCGGGCGACACCCGCCGAGGCCACGTTGCCGACGTAGCACTCCCAGTACACGTCGGGCGCGCCACGGTCGAAGGCCCAGTCGACGACGAGGGCGACCGCGTCGTGTACCAGCCCCTGCCCGCGGGCACCCGGCGCGAGCCAGAAGCCGAGGTCGCGGTGGGCGGTGCGGTAGGAGATCACGCCGTCGAGCCAGATGGAGCCCTGTCGACGGATGGCCCAGGTGTACTCGCGGTCGGACGCCCACCCCGGTCCGACGAGCGCGTCCACGAAGGCGGCGGCGTCCTGCGGGCGGTACGGGGTGGGGACGGTCGTCCACCGCACCACCTCGGGGTCCTGGCAGCCCTCCGTGATCGCGACGGTGTCGGCGCGCGTGGGGACGTCCAGCCGGACCCGGTCGGACTCGAGCGTGACGGGGAGCACGTCAGCGTCGCACGCGCGGGACGAACCCGATGCGGTCGTAGACGCGGGCGAGGGTCTCGATCGCGATCGACTCGGCACGGTCCGCGCCGAGTGCGAGCAGGCGGTCGAGCTCGGCCGGGTCGTCGAGGAGCTCGAGCGTGCGGGCACGGACCGGCTCGAGCTCGGCGACGACGGCGTCCGCCACCTCGCCCTTGAGGTCCCCGTAGCCCTTGCCCGCGAACGAGGCCTCGAGCTGGGCGACCGGTGTGCGCGTGAACGCCGACAGGATCGACAGCAGGTTCGTCACGCCGGGCTTCTCGGTGCGGTCGGCCCGGATCTCCCGCTCGGTGTCCGTGACCGCCGACCGGATCTTCTTCGCGGTGCGCTTCGGCTCGTCGAGGAGCAGGACCAGCCCCGAGTCGGAGGCTGCGGACTTGCTCATCTTGCTGGTGGGGTCCTGCAGGTCGTAGATGCGCGCGGTGTCGGCGAGGATCCGGGCTTCCGGCACGACGAACGTGTCACCGAACCGGGAGTTGAACCGCCCGGCGAGGTCGCGGGTGAGCTCGACGTGCTGGCGCTGGTCGTCACCGACGGGCACGACCTGGGCGTCGTAGAGCAGGATGTCGGCGGCCATCAGGATCGGGTAGGTGAAGAGCCCGACCGATGCGGCCTCGGCGCCCTGGCGCGCCGACTTGTCCTTGAACTGGGTCATCCGGCTCGCCTCACCGAACCCGGTGAGGGTGTTGAGCACCCACGCCAGCTCGGCGTGCGCGGGGACGTGCGACTGGATGAAGAGCGTCGAGCGCTCCGGGTCGATGCCGGCGGCGATGTACTGCGCCGCGGTGCGACGGGTGTTCTCGCGCAGGGCGGCGGGGTCCTGCGGGGAGGTGATCGCGTGCATGTCGACCACGCAGAAGATCGCGTCGTGGTCGTCCTGCAGGTCCCGCCACTGCATGAGCGCGCCGATGTAGTTGCCGAGGTGCAGCGAGCCGGCGGACGGCTGGATGCCGGAGAAGATGCGGGGGTTCGTCATCGTGGTGGTTCCTGTGGTTCGGAGTGGGGGAAGCGGGGTCAGAGCTCGTAGTCGACGACCACGGGGGCGTGGTCGGACCATCGCTGGTCGTAGGCGCTCGCGCGGTCGACCGTGTAGGTCTGCACCGTCGCGGCGAGCTCGGGCGTGGCCATCTGGTAGTCGATGCGCCAGCCGGAGTCGTTGTCGAAGGCCTGGCCGCGCCAGGACCACCACGTGTACGGGCCGTCGACGTCGCCGGCCTGCTCACGACCGACGTCGACCCACCCGAGGCCCGGCCCGGTGGAGCCGTCGGCGCCCTCGACGGGTTCGCCCTCGGCGCCGAAGAACCGGCTGAAGTAGGCGCGCTCCCGCGGCAGGAAGCCCGCACGCTTGACGTTGCCCTTCCAGTTCTTGATGTCGCGCTGGTCGTGCCCGACGTTGAGGTCACCGACGACGACCGCGAGCGGGTTGTGCGCGCGGACCTGCGGCAGCCGCTGGGTCATGGCGTCGAGGAACTTCCACTTCTCGTCCTGCTTGGGGGTGTCGGCCTCCCCCGAGTGGACGTACGTCGAGACGACCGTGACCATGGTGCCGTCGATCTCGTAGTCGGCCTCGAGCCAGCGACCTGCGGAGTCGAACTCCGCCGGGCCCAGCTCGACGCGGTGGATGTGCGCGCGGTGTCGTGAGGCGATGGCGACGCCCGCGCGGCCCTTCGCCGAGGCCGGGTCGTGGACGACGTCCCACTCGTCGCCGAGCAGCGCGGTCAGGTCGTCGCTCGACGCCCGGACCTCCTGCAGGGCGAGGACGTCCACGTCGCGTGTGGCCAGCCAGTCGCCCATGCCCTTGCGGAACGCGGCGCGGACGCCGTTCACGTTGACGGATGCGAGGCGCAGGCGTGTCATGCGGAACACCTTATCGGCGGCGGCCGACAGCCTGCGGACGTGGGTGCGCGCGCACGGGAGGCCCGGTGCCAGCTGGCACCGGGCCTCCCGGCAGGCAGGTGGTCGCGGTCACCGCGACCTGCGCGGTCAGGCCGCGTCGTGGTCCGTCTTGAGGAACTCGACCAGGCTGTCGGCCGTGGTCTCGGCGTCGTCGCCGGTCACGGTGAGCGTGACCTCGTCGCCGTTCTCGACCCCGAGGCCGAGCAGGCCGAGGATGCTGCCGGCGTTGGCCGACTTCTCGCCCTTGTTGATCGTGACCTGGTGCCCGGACGCGGTGACGCTCTGGACGAACAGCGACGCCGGGCGGGCGTGCAGACCGGATCCGCTGGCGACGGTGACGGTGCGGGTGGCTTCGGACATCGATGAACTCCTTCGACGGGATGGTCGGCCCATGCTAGCGAGCCGGTGGTTGGGGGAGACCGACGGTCAGGACCGGCCGGGCCAGAACACCTCGGCGCCGGCGGCCTCGACCTCGCGGACCAGGTCGAGGTTGACCGCGGGGTCGGTGATGATCGTGTCGATCGCCGCGAGGGGGGCGACGCGGCCGAACTCCTCGCGACCGAACTTCGTGTGGTCGGCGAGCAGGATGCTCCGTCTGGCGGCCTTGATCATCGCGGACTTCACGGCGGCCTCGGCCACGTTGTGGGTCGTCAGGCCGCGCTCCGGCGTGATGCCGTTGATGCTGATGAAGGCCACGTCCACGCTGACCATCCCGATGAGCTGGTGCGTCCACGTGCCGACGCCGGCGAGCGAGTCGCTGCGGATGTTCCCGCCGAGCAGGTGCAGGTCGATGCCCGGGCGGTTCGCGACGGCCATCGCCACCGGCAGCGAGTGCGTGACGACGGTGAGTCCGCGGTCGGTCGGCAGCATCTCGGCGAGGCAGATCGTCGACGTGCCCGCGTCGATCATCACGGAGCCGTTCTCGGGCAGCTCCTCGAGCGCGGCCTCGGCGATCACCATCTTCTCCGGCTGGTTGATCCCGCCGCGGTCGCCGACGCCCGGGTGCAGGGTGATCCGCTCGACCGGGATCGCGCCGCCGTGGGCGCGCCGGACGAGCCCGCGGCGCTCGAGGGAGGTGAGGTCGCGCCGGATGGTCTCCGGGGTGACCTCGAGGAGCTCGGCGAGGTCCTTGACGTCGACGCGGCCCGCGGCGCGGGCCTGCTCGACGATGCGCTGGTGGCGCTCTGGTGCGTACATCGGACCTCGGTGTCTCGTGGTGACGGCGTCCGCCCACCCACTTCGGAGCAGGACTGCCACTCCGCAGCAGAACTGACCACTTCGGAGCGGAACGGACACGGACGGATGCACGCGCGGCGACCGACGCCCGAAGTGGGGGCAGGTCAGACCGAAACGGGCATCTGTTTGTGCATTTTTATCCCCGGATGTGTTTGTTTGTCAACGCGGATCGAGGTATGGTGCTCCAAGCCGCACGGGCGTGGTCCGTTCGTGCCGCTGTGCACCGAACTGATCCACCCCACCGCAAGCGCGTGTGAGATGAAGGAGTCTCGAATGTCCGAACTGCTCGGAACCGGCGTCGGCCGAGGCGTTGCCCACGGCACCGTGCTCCGGATGGCGGACCCGCTCGGCGAGCCGTCGACCGCGCCGCTCGAGGGTTCGTCTGACGACGCCAAGCAGGCCGTGCACGCAGCGCTCGCCGCCGTGGCCGACGACCTCACCAAGCGCGGACAGCTCGCCGGCGGCGATGCCCAGGCCGTGCTCGAGGCCCAGGCGCTCATGGCGCAGGACCCCACCCTCCTCGACGACGTGCACACCCGCATCGACGGCGGCACGAACGCCGAGCGCGCCGTGTACGAGGCCTTCGCGCAGTTCCGCGACCTGCTCGTCGGCATGGGCGGCTACATGGGGGAGCGCGCCACCGACCTCGACGACGTCGCCCAGCGCATCGTCGCCAAGCTCCGCGGGGTGCACGCCCCGGGCGTCCCCGAGTCGGACACCCCCTTCGTGCTCGTCGCCCGTGACCTCGCTCCGGCCGACACGGCACTCCTCGACCTCGAGAAGGTCCTCGCGCTCGTCACCCGTGACGGCGGTCCGACCTCGCACACCGCGATCCTCGCCCGAGCCAAGGGCATCACCGCCATCGTCGGCGTCACCGGCGCGGACGACCTCACCGACGGGCAGGCCGTCGTCGTCGACGCCGCAGCCGGCACGGTCGTCACCGAGCCCTCCGCCGAGCTCGTCGCCGACGTCGAGCAGCGCATCGCCGACCGCCTCGCCGCCGCCGCTGCCCCGCTGACCGCAGGCGCCCTCGCGGACGGCCACGTCGTGCCGCTGCTGGCGAACCTCGGCAGCCCGGCCGACGCCGCCGGCGCCGTCGCTCTCGGTGCGGAGGGCGTGGGGCTCTTCCGCACCGAGTTCCTCTTCCTCGACTCCCCGAAGGCGCCGACGGTCGAGGAGCAGAAGGCCTCGTACGTCCAGCTCCTCGCGGCGTTCCCCGGCAAGAAGGTCGTCGTGCGGGCGCTCGACGCCGGTGCCGACAAGCCGCTGCCGTTCCTGACGGACAAGGACGAGGAGAACCCGGCGCTCGGTCGTCGTGGACTCCGGGCGCTCCGGAACCACCCAGAGGTGCTCCGCGACCAGCTCACCGCCCTCGCCCAGGCCGACGCCGAGACCGAGGCGGACCTCTGGGTGATGGCCCCGATGGTCGCCGACGCCGAGGAGACCGAGTACTTCGTCGACCTGGCCCGTGAGCTCGGGATCCGCACCGCCGGCGTGATGGCCGAGGTCCCCTCGCTCGCGCTGATGGCCGAGCAGGTCTTCGTCTCCGCCGACTTCGTGTCCATCGGCACGAACGACCTCACCCAGTACACGATGGCCGCCGACCGCATGCTCGGCACCGTCGCGAACTACCAGGACCCCTGGCACCCCGCCGTCCTGCGCCTCGTCGCGCAGCTCGGCAGCGCCGGAGCCGACGTCGGCAAGGCCGTGGGCATCTGTGGTGAGGCGGCGGCGGACCCGCTCCTCGCCGTCGTGCTCGTCGGCCTCGGCGCCACCACCCTCTCCATGACCCCCGCGGCCCTCGCCGACGTGCGTGCCGAACTCGGCAGGCACACCCTCGACGAGGCCCGCGAGATGGCCCGGGCGGCACTCGCCGCGTCCACGGCGGCGGCCGCGAAGTCCGCCGCGGCGGCCGCGCACGCCGCCTGAGCCAGCACCAACCAGCACGACCCGCACCAACCAGCACCCCAGCACCAACCCGTCCCCTCCACGCAGCAGCACCACCACACAGAAAGTCACCGCACATGACAACGTCGTCCGTTGCAGCGCCAGACGCCCCCGCCCAGTCGCGGGGTGGCGCACGCGTCGCCGTTCAGAAGTTCGGCACGTTCCTCTCCGGCATGGTCATGCCCAACATCGCGATCTTCATCGCGTGGGGCATCATCACCGCCTTCTTCATCGAGACCGGCTGGACGCCCGTGGGCATCCTCGGCGGCTTCGGTGAGACGAACGGCGTGGCGAACGTCGGACTCGTCGGCCCGATCCTGACCTACCTCATCCCGCTCGCGATCGCGATCCAGGGTGGCCGGATGGTCTACGAGACCCGCGGCGCCGTCGTCGGGTCGATCATGACCATGGGCGTCATCATCGGTGCCAGCGGCACGACGATGATCCTCGGCGCGATGATCTGTGGCCCCCTCGGCGCCTACCTGATCAAGCAGGTCGACCGCATCTGGGACGGCAAGATCAAGCCCGGCTTCGAGATGCTCGTGAACAACTACGCGGCCGGCATCCTCGGCTTCGCGCTCGCGATGATCGGCTTCTTCTGGCTCGCCCCGCTGTTCAAGCTCATCGCGGAGGGCCTCGGCGACGCCGTGAACTTCCTCGTGCAGCACTCGCTGCTGCCCGTCGCGAGCATCATCATCGAGCCCGCCAAGGTCTTCTTCCTTAACAACGCGATCAACCACGGCGTGCTCGACCAGCTCGGTGCGCAGCAGGTCCAGGAGTCCGGCAAGAGCATCCTGTTCCTGCTCGAGGCGAACCCCGGCCCCGGCCTGGGCATCCTGCTCGCCTTCACCTTCTTCGGTGTCGGCATCGCCCGCTCGACCGCTCCCGGCGCGATCATCATCCAGTTCTTCGGCGGCATCCACGAGATCTACTTCCCGTACGTGCTGCAGAAGCCGATCCTGTTCATCGCCGTCATCCTCGGTGGTGCGACCGGTGTCGCCACGAACGTCGCCTTCAAGTCCGGCCTCGTCGCCCCGGCGTCGCCCGGCTCGATCTTCGCGGTGCTCGGTGCCACGGAGCGCAACAGCTTCCTCGGCGTCATCCTCTCGGTGATCCTGTCGGCCGCGGTGTCCTTCGCCGTCGCGTCCTTCTTCCTCATCGCCACCCGCAAGCGCGACCTCGCCGCCGGCAACGCCGGTGACATGAGCGCCGCGATGGCCAAGCTCCAGGCGAACAAGGGCCGCGACGTGAACGCCGCGACCTCGGGCCTGCTCGGCAACAACGCGCCCCGCAACGACGAGGAGACCGAGGCCGCCTTCGGTGGCGTCGGTTCCGGTACCGCCACGGCGACGCGCGTCGAGAACGTCGTCTTCGCCTGCGACGCCGGCATGGGCTCGAGCGCCATGGGTGCCAGCGTCCTCCGCAACAAGATCAAGAAGGCCGGCATCGAGGGCGTCACCGTCGTCAACAAGGCCATCGCGAACCTGTCGGGCGACGAGGACCTCATCATCACGCAGGAGGAACTCACCCCCCGCGCCAAGCAGAAGAACCCGAACGCGCAGCACGTGTCGGTCGGCAACTTCATGAACGCCCCCCAGTACGACCAGGTCGTCGACCAGCTGAAGAACCAGTAGCGCCGACCGGGTCCGGCCAGCGGCCCGATCCACCGACCGGTCCACGACCAGTCAGCAAGTGCACGATGGAGAGGGGGCGGGCAACCGCCCCCTCTTCCACATCCACGAACCGAGGAGAACCACAGATGCCCGTCCTGCAGGAGAGCCAGATCCGGATCCACACCGAGGACACCGCCCCGACCAAGTCGGAGGCGATGAAGGAGGCCGCCGAGATCCTCGAGGCCGCCGGTGCGGTCACGGGCGACTACTACCCGGCCATGCTCGAGCGCGAGAAGAGCGTCTCGACGTACATGGGCAACTTCCTCGCCATCCCGCACGGCACGAACGACGCCAAGGACGCCATCAAGTCCTCGGCCCTGTCGTTCATCCGCTACGCGGCGCCGATCGACTGGGACGGCAACGAGGTCCGCTTCGTGGTGGGCATCGCCGGGGTGAACAACGAGCACCTCGACATCCTGTCGAAGATCGCGATCGTCTTCTCCGACGAGGACGAGGTCCAGAAGCTGACGGACGCCCCGGACACCGCGGCGATCCTCGCGATCCTCGGCGAGGTCAACGAGTGAGCACCGCCGTCCACTTCGGCGCCGGCAACATCGGCCGCGGCTTCGTCGGGCTCCTGCTGCACGAGGCCGGCTACGAGGTCGTCTTCGCCGACGTCGCCGCCCCGGTCATCGACGCCCTCGCAGCAGCCGACTCGTACACCGTGCACGAGGTCGGCACCGGAGCCCAGGACCACGAGGTCACGAACTTCCGTGCGCTCAACAGCGCCCAGGACGAGCCGGCCGTCGTCGCCGAGATCGCCACGGCCGACATCGTCACCTGCGCCGTCGGACCGAACGTCCTGAAGTTCATCGCGCCGGTCATCGCCGCCGCGCTGCAGCAGCGCGACGCCGACGCCGCTCCGATCGCCGTGATGGCGTGCGAGAACGCCCTGAACGCGACCGACCGTCTCCGCGAGTTCGTCGTCGAGGCCCTGCCCGCCGACGTCCGCGACGCGAGCCTGGCCAAGGCCGTCTTCGCGAACACCGCGGTCGACCGCATCGTGCCGGCCCAGCCCGAGGGCGGCGGCCTCGACGTCACCGTCGAGACCTACTTCGAGTGGGCCATCGACCGGACGCCGTTCCACGGCACCGAGCCGGCGATCCCGGGCGCGCACTACGTCGACGGCCTCGCCGCGTCGATCGAGCGGAAGCTCTTCACGGTGAACACCGGGCACGCCACCGTCGCGTACCACGGCTTCCTCGCCGGGGCGGACAAGATCTCCGACGCGATCGCGATCCCCGCCGTGCGCTCCGCGCTCGAGTCGGTGCTCGGTGAGACGAGCGACCTGCTCGTCCGTCGCCACGAGCTCGACCCGGAGGTGCACCGCGCCTACGTGGCCGCGATCATCGCGCGCTTCGAGAACCCGCACCTGCCCGACACCGTCACGCGCGTGGGGCGCCAGCCGCTCCGCAAGCTGTCCCGTGACGAGCGGTTCGTCTCACCGGCAGCCGCCCTGGCCGAGGAGGGCACCGAACCGGTCGCACTCCTCGACGCGATGGGCGCAGCGCTCCGCTTCGACGTCGCCGACGACGAGCAGAGCGTCGAGCTGCAGGCGCTCCTCGCCTCCGACCGTGCGGACGCCGACGTGGCGTCCGAGATCACGGGCCTGGACGCCGGGCACCCCCTGCACGCCGCGTTCACCGACCGGGTGCACACCGCGCGTTCCTGACGCACCCACGTCACGGACGGGAGGCTCGGTGCCAGCTGGCACCGGGCCTCCCGTCCGTCATAGGGCCGCCGCTGCGGCTGCGGCTGCCGCTTCGCCTGTGGCTACGGCTGCCGCTGTTCGGGACGGTCGCCGTCAGAGGACGCGGATCGTGAGGCCGTCGTGGTCCACGGTGATGCGCGCGGCGGTGACCGTGCCGAACGGGTCGCCGTCGAGCTGGATCTGCTCCGGTGCGTCGAGCGCCAGGTCGAAGGACCGTGCGCTCGTGTAGCGGAGGGTCTTCGACCTGGGCAGGACCCACGCGAGCAGCCGGCCGAACCGGGTGCGGTGGAAGAACCGGTTCAGGGAGAGCCCGTAGCCGACACCGCTCCATCCGATGGCGCGCTTGGGCTGGAAGGCGACCGCGTCGAGCACGCCGTCGTCCGGTCGGGCGTCGGGCAGGAGCAGGACCCCGGCGGTCAGCGTGCCGCAGTTGCCGACGATGACGGTGTGCGCCTGCATCGTCCTGGCGGGGGCGTCGTCGAGCCGGTAGCGGACCGCGATCTGCCGGTTGCCGATCACGGACCGGATGATCGGGTCCGAGTACGCCACCCAGCCGAACCGCTTCTTCAGCCGCGGGCTCGTGTTCGCCGCCATGTTCGCGTCGAGCCCGATGCCCGCCATCACCAGGAACGCGTGGCGTGCGACGGTCCCCTCGGCGTCGGTCAGCTCCGCGAGCGCCACGTCGACCCGCCGGTCCGTGCCGGTGAAGGCCGCACGGACCGAAGCGCGCACGTCGTTCAGCGGGATGCGGAGGTTGCGCGCGTACAGGTTGCCGGTGCCGGCGGGCAGGAGGGCGACGGGGACACCGGACCCGCGGAGCTCCTCGGCGACGATCCGCAGGGTGCCGTCCCCACCGGCGACCAGCACGACGTCGGCTCCCGACGCCCGTGCCGCACGCGCTGCTCCGCGGCCGTCATCGGTGGCGTCGGTCTCGAACCAGGCGCTCGGCGCCCACCCGTGTTCGGTCTCGGCTGCCGCGACCGTCGACCGCAGCAGGCCGACGTCGACCTTCACGGGGTTGACGACCAGGGCGAGGCGGTGGTCGGGACCGAGGGTGGGCTCGTCGTGCGGCATCGCGTCGACTGTAGTGGACCGCTCACCCGGCATCGCCTCCGCGGGCGTGGACCACCGGGACGCGATGCGCACCGTCGGGCCGATCCGCGAACGGGGGGACCCCCCGAACGGGTCATCCCTGGGCGTCCGTACCCCGGTCGCCGCACCGCATGCCTGAGACTCCGCTCACCGGGAAGCACGTGGGGGTCGTCGACGCCTGCCAGTGTTCCCCGATCGCAGGCAGGGGCCGTCATGGCCAGCACGCATCCCATCCGTCCGATCGCGATCATCACGACGGGGTTCGGGCTCGCCGCGGTCCTGGCCCTCGGGTCGGCGTCCCCCGCCTCTGCAGCCACCGTCATCGACGGGCCGGTGAACCTCGGCACGGCCTCGACCTACGGCGTCCTCGGTGCCAGCACCGTGACGAACACCGGCCCTACCGTGGTCAACGGCGACCTCGGCCTGTCGCCGGGCACCTCCATCACCGGGTTCGGCGGCGCACCGAACGGCATGGTGAACGGCGAGACCCACCAGACCGACGCCCCGGCGACCCAGGCGCAGATCGACACGACGACCGCGTACAACGTGGCCGCGTCGCTCACGCCGAGCCAGTCCGGCCTCGGGGACCTCAACGGCCTCAGCCTGACCCCAGGCGTCTACCGGGGCGGGGAGCTGGCGCTGGCGAACGGCGGCGCCCTGACCCTCGCCGGCACCGCCGACTCAGTGTGGGTCTTCCAGGCCGCCTCGACCCTGACCATCGGCTCGATGTCCCGCATCACCATCACCGGCGGCGCGAACGCCTGCAACGTGTTCTGGCAGGTCGGCAGCTCCGCGACCATCGGCACCCAGGCGCAGTTCCAGGGCACGGTCCTGGCCGACCAGTCCGTCACCGCCACCACCGGCGCGACGATCGCCGGGCGGCTGCTCGCCCGGACCGCCGCCGTGACGCTCGACACCAACCGGATCACCGCACCCACGGGCTGCGCCGCACCGGGCACGCCGCAGCCGAGCGTCGCACCGACGATCACCTCCGGCACTCCTGACGGAGCGACCGCCGGGACGCCGTACTCCGTGACCGTGACCGCGACCGGGCTCCCGCGTCCGACGTTCTCCGCGAACGGCACGCTGCCCGCCGGCCTGGCGATCAACGGCCTCACCGGTGTCATCTCCGGGACGCCCACCACGCCGGGCACCACCGCGGTGACCATCACGGTCGGCAACGGCACCGGTCCTGACGCCGTCCAGTCCTTCGACCTGGTCGTCACCCCCGCGGCGGTCGTCCCGACGCCGACTCCGACCGCCACGCCGACACCCACCGTCCCCACCGCCGTGCCGACGGTCGGCGTGCCGACCCCCGGTGCCTCGGCCACGCCCGGCGCGGTCGGCGTCGGCGGCACGGGCGGCGGGACCGGTGGCGGTTCCGGCCCCTCCGAGCTCGCCTTCACCGGCGCTGACCCGGTCCCCGGCATCGTCGCAGCGGGCTCGATGCTCGCCGCCGGCGCGTTCCTGCTGGTGCTCCGTCAGCGTCGTCGCACCGCAGCGGTGCGACGCCTCGCACGCTGACGCCCTGATGACGCCAGAGCCCCGACCGCGTCGAGCGGCCGGGGCTCTGGCGTCTGACGGCGTCCGGAGCGGCTGGGTCTCTCCCGATGACGCACTGTCCTGGCGCGCGTAGCGTCCGGACCATGACGAAGCAGTGGGTGGCGCCCAGCGCCGGTGGCAGCGAGGTCCTGGCGTTCGTGGACGTCGACGTCCCCGCACCGGGTCCTGGCGAGGTCACGATCACGGTCCGGGCCGCCGGCATGAACCCCGCCGACACGAAGCACACCCGAGCGGGGGACCCGTCCGCGTACCCGATGGCGATCGGGTACGAGGTCGCCGGGGTCCTCAGCGCACTCGGACCCGACACGACCATCGCGTCCGGCGGGGGAGCGGTCGGCGACGAGGTCCTGGCGTTCCGGATCTCCGGCGGCTGGACGTCCTCGATCACCGTCCCGGCAGCCGACGTGTTCGCGAAGCCGGCGTCCCTCGACGACGCGCAGGCGGCGAACCTGCTGTTGGCCGGCACGACCGCAGCCGACGTCATCCGCGTGACCCGGGCCTCCGGACGGGACACGGTCCTGCTCCACGGTGCCTCCGGCGCGGTCGGCGTCAGCGTGCTGCAGCAGCTGCGACTGCTCGGCACGCGCGTGATCGGCACGGCCTCCGAAGGCGGTGCCGACACGGTGCGCCGGTACGGCGGCGAGTGGGTCGCCTACGGCGACGGCCTGGAGGCTCGGGTCCGGGACCTCGCACCGCACGGTGTCGACGTGGCCATCGACTGCGTCGGGACCGACGAGGCGGTCGACGTCTCGCTGGCCCTCGTGGCCGACCGCGAGCGCATCGTCACCATCGCGGCGCAGGCGCGCGCGGCAGCCGACGGCTTCGCCGCGGTCGGCGGGGCGCAGCCGGACAGCAAGGCGTTCCGGGACTCGGTGCGGCAGCGGCTCATCGACCTCGCGGCTGCCGGGCAGCTCGAGGTACCGGTGGCACGGACGTTCCCGCTGTCGGAGGCGCGGGCGGCTGCTGAGCTGCTGGAGTCGGGACACCCGGGCGGCAAGCTCGCGCTGCTCCCCTGACGGGGGCCACACGGTCCTCCCCGGTTCTGATTGACTCTCACGAGTACCAGCCGACCAACAGGGAGAACCCGTGAGCGACCAGTACCCACCGCAGAACCCGTACGGGCAGCAGCCGGGAGGGCCGCAGTACGGTGGCCCACCGCAGGGCGGGCAGCCGCCGTATGGACAGCCGCCGCACGGCCGACCGCCGTACGGCCAGCCGTCCTCCGGCCCCGGTGGCGAGCCGCCGCTGTGGGCGCCGTGGTACGGCATCTCCTTCCCCAAGGCGTTCGTCCGGTTCTTCAAGAAGTACGTCGCCTTCAGCGGTCGTGCCAGCCGGAGTGAGTTCTGGTGGGTCGTCCTGTGGAGCGTCGTCATCTCCATCGTCATCAGCCTGATCGGTGGCGGGTTCGACAGCGCTGCCGGCACCAAGGACCAGTACGGCGGCGGCACGTTCGAGAACACGCTGTCCGGGCTCTGGGGCCTGGCCACGCTGCTGCCGAGCATCGCGATCCAGATGCGCCGCCTGCACGACGCGAACTTCAGCGGCTGGTTCTGGCTGCTCGTCTTCATCCCCGTCCTCGGGTGGATCGCCCTCGTCGTGCTCAGCGCGATGCCGTCGAACCCCGCGGGGCAGCGCTTCGACCGGCCGGAGGCCACCCGATGAGCAACGACGGCACGCCGCAGTGGAACCAGCCGCAGGGGAACCAGGCGCAGGGCCAGGGCCAGCCGTGGCAGCAGCCCGGGCAGTACGACCAGCAGCCGGGGCGCACGCCGCAGTACGGTGCGCCGGCGCCGACCGGTCCCGGTGGCGAGCCGCCACTGTGGGCGCCGTGGTACGGCATCGCGTTCCCGACGGCCGTCGGCCGCTTCTTCAAGAAGTACGCCCGGTTCGACGGTCGCGCCAGCCGCAGTGAGTTCTGGTGGTGGGTGCTCGCGAACGCGATCGTCGTCATCGTGCTCTACGCCGTGTTGCTCGCGGTCATCTTCGCCACCGGGGACACGACCTCGTCGAGCTCGGCGACCGGCGTCCAGGCGGACGCGACGTCGAACTCGCCGCTCATCGCGATCCCGGTGGGCCTGTTGGGTCTGTGGCTCCTCGCGACCCTCATCCCGAACATCGCCATCGCGGTCCGTCGTCTGCACGACGCGAACCTCGCCGGCCCCTTCTGGTTCCTCTCGGTCATCCCGGTCGTCGGCCCGATCGTGCTGCTCGTGCTCATGCTGCTCGAGTCGAAGCCCGAGGGGCAGCGGTTCGACCAGCCCGAGCGCGGCTGAGCCGACACCGACACCGGCACCGCAACGACGAAGCCGCCGTTCCCCCGAGGGGGAGCGGCGGCTTCGTCGTCGTGCGGTCTGGCGCCCGCGGGCAGATCAGACGGCGGCGGCTCAGACGGCGCGGACGCGGACCAGCGAGCCGTCGACGACGAGGTCGCGCACGGTGAGCGACTGGTCGGCGATCTGGAAGCGCAGCGCACCGCCGGGCTGGTCGAACCACGGCTGCACGAAGCGGACCGTGACCAGGAAGGGGCGGTCGACCACGTAGCGGTGGACCTCCGGTGCCTGGACGACGTGCGGCGGGAGCGACCGCGCGGGCAGCGGGGTGTCGAGCGGGTGGAGCAGGTAGCCGTCCGGGCCACCGACGCGGTCGACGGGGACACCGGCCGGGATCTGGATCGTCAGGCCCTGCTCGCCGGCCTGGCCCACCTGCTGCGCCAGCTGCGGGTACGTCGAGCCGGCGCGGTCGCGGAGACCGTCGAGCTCGTGCCGGGGCAGGTCGCGCGGTGCCGGGAACGGACGGTTCAGGAAGCGGCGGAGCATCTCCACGGCGTCGTCCTCGCCGTGTGCCGTCGCGAGTCGACGCGCGGTGCCGTAGTCGACGACCTCGAGCGCGAAGGTGTCCGCACCGTCGGCCGGGACCAGGCGCAGCGCGCCCTCGACCGGCGGCTCGTGCAGGGTCTCGCCAGGGAGCTGCACGTACCGGATCGTGTAGCCGAGCTGGTCGAGGATGGGGCGGGTGTCCGCGAACGTCATGAGCGGGAGCCTACTGGGCCGACCTCTGCCGGTGCTGGTGCCACGGGACCTAGCCCCGACCCCGCATGATCGCCTGCTTGACCTCCGAGATGGCCTTCGTCACCTGGATGCCACGCGGGCAGGCGTCGGTGCAGTTGAAGGTCGTGCGGCAGCGCCAGACGCCTTCCTTGTCGTTCAGGATGTCGAGGCGCACGTCGGCGGCGTCGTCACGGGAGTCGAAGATGAACCGGTGGGCGTTCACGATCGCGGCCGGGCCGAAGTACTGCCCGTCGGTCCAGAACACCGGGCAGGACGACGTGCACGCGGCGCAGAGGATGCACTTCGTGGTGTCGTCGAAGCGGGCGCGGTCGGCGACCGACTGCACGCGCTCCTTGCCGGGCTCCGGCGCCTTCGAGGCTTGCAGGAACGGCTGGACGTCGCGGAACGACTTGAAGAAGGGCTCCATGTCGACGACGAGGTCCTTCTCCAGCGGCAGGCCCTTGATGGCCTCGACGTAGATCGGCTTCGAGACGTCGAGGTCCTTGATCAGGGTCTTGCACGCCAGACGGTTGCGCCCGTTGATGCGCATCGCGTCGGACCCGCACACGCCGTGCGCGCAGGAACGCCGGAAGGTCAGCGACCCGTCCTGCTCCCACTTGATCTGGTGCAGGGCGTCGAGGATGCGGTCGGTCGGCAGCATCATGACGTCGAAGTCCTGCCAGCGCGGCTCGTCGTCCACGTCCGGGTCGAACCGCCGGACGATGACGGTGACCGGGAAGGAGCCGGGAGGCGCGGTGGCCGCGTCGGTGCGGGGTGCGTCGGAGACCAGGGTGTCGGTCATCAGTACTTCCTCTCCATCGGCTCGTAGCGCGTCATGACGACGGGCTTCCAGTCGAGCGTGATGTGGTCGTCGGCGAGTGACGAGTGCGGGTCGCCCGTCAGGTAGGCCATGGTGTGCTTCATGTAGTTCTCGTCGTCGCGCTTCGGGAAGTCGTCGCGCATGTGCCCGCCGCGGGACTCCTTGCGGTTCCGGGCGGAGTAGACGACGACCTCGGCGAGGTCGAGCAGGAACCCGAGCTCGACGGCTTCGAGGAGCTCGGTGTTGAACCGCTTGCCCTTGTCCTGCACGGAGACGTGCATGAACCGGTTGCGGAGCGTGTGGATGGTCTCGGTGACGCGCGCCAGGGAGTCGTCGGTGCGGAACACCTGGGCGTTCTTGTCCATCTCCTCCTGCAGCTCCTTGCGGAGCGCCGCGACGCGCTCGGTGCCGGTGGAGGCGCGGAGCTGCTCGAGCATGCCGCGGACGTTCGCCGCGGGGTCCTCGGGCAGGGGGAGGAACTCGGCCGTCTGGACCCACTCGGCGGCGTTGTTGCCCGAGCGCTTGCCGAAGACGTTGATGTCGAGGAGCGAGTTCGTACCGAGGCGGTTCGACCCGTGGACCGAGACGCAGGCGCACTCACCGGCGGCGTACATGCCGGGCACGACGGTGTCGTTGTCGCTGAGGACCTCGGCGTTCGTGTTCGTCGGGATGCCGCCCATGGCGTAGTGCGCGGTCGGCATCACGGGCACCGGTTCGACGACCGGGTCCACGCCGAGGTAGGTGCGGGCGAACTCGGTGATGTCGGGGAGCTTGGTCTCGAGGACCTCGGCACCGAGGTGGGTGCAGTCGAGCAGCACGTAGTCCTTGTTCGGACCCGCACCGCGCCCCTCGGCCACCTCCTGCACCATGCACCTGGCGACGATGTCGCGTGGGGCGAGGTCCTTGATCGTGGGGGCGTAGCGCTCCATGAAGCGTTCACCCGACGCGTTGCGGAGGATCGCGCCCTCGCCGCGGGCACCCTCGGTCAGCAGGATGCCGAGGCCGGCCAGCCCGGTCGGGTGGAACTGGAAGAACTCCATGTCCTCGAGCGGCAGGCCCGTGCGCCAGACGATGCCGACGCCGTCACCGGTCAGGGTGTGGGCGTTCGAGGTGGTCTTGTACATCTTGCCGAAGCCGCCGGTGGCGAAGATCATCGCCTTCGCGTGGAAGACGTGCAGCTCACCGGTCGAGAGCTCGAACGCGACGACGCCGGCCGGCTGCTTGCGGGTGACGCCGTCCTCGCCGACGACGTCGACCATGATGAGGTCGAGCGCGTAGAACTCGTTGAAGAAGTTCACGCCGAGCTTGACGCAGTTCTGGAACAGCGTCTGCAGGATCATGTGGCCGGTGCGGTCGGCGGCGTAGCACGCACGGCGGACCGGGGCCTTGCCGTGGTCGCGGGTGTGGCCACCGAAGCGGCGCTGGTCGATCTTTCCCTCTGGCGTGCGGTTGAACGGCAGGCCCATGTTCTCGAGGTCGATGACCGCGTCGATCGCCTCCTTCGCGAGGATCTCGGCGGCGTCCTGGTCGACCAGGTAGTCGCCGCCCTTGATCGTGTCGAAGGTGTGCCACTCCCAGGAGTCCTCTTCGACGTTGGCGAGCGCCGCTGCCATGCCGCCCTGCGCCGCACCCGTGTGGGAGCGCGTCGGGTAGAGCTTCGAGATCACGGCGGTGTTGGCCTTCGGGCCGGCCTCGATCGCGGCGCGCATGCCGGCGCCTCCTGCGCCGATGATGACGATGTCGAACTGGTGGTGGTGGACGGTGATGTCGGGCACAGGGGTCTTTCGATCGGGAGCGGAGCTGGAGCGGACGGTCGCGTGTGCGGCTACTGGGCCGGGCAGAACGACGGCAGGTCCGCGGCGGCGGCGCCGGCGGGGCACGGGTCGAAGGTCCAGCAGACGAGCGTGCCGAGGACGATGAGCAGCACGCACGCGACCAGGATCGCGACGAGCAGCGTCTTCCGGACGGCGGGCTTCGCCACGTAGTCGTTGACGATGGTGCGCATGCCGTTCGAGCCGTGGATCAGCGCGAGCCACAGCATCAGGGTGTCCCACACCTGCCAGAAGGGGTTGGCCCACTTGCCGGCCACGAACGCGAAGTCGATCTGCTTGACGCCCTCGCCGGCGACCATGTTGACGAACAGGTGGCCGAAGATCAGCACGACCAGGAGCACGCCGGAGGCGCGCATGTAGATCCAGCCCCACTTCTCCCAGTTGGTGGTGCGGCGGGCGGCCTCGGGACTGCGAGGAGGAGCGACGGTCTCGGTGGTCATCGGTGGCCCCTGATCAGTTGAAGTCGGCGACGAGGTTCATGAGCTGGCGCGGCAGGAAGCCCGCGATCGCCACGGCCCAGAGGACGAGGACGATCCAGAACATCGCGCGCTGGTACTTCGGCCCCTTGGACCAGAAGTCGATCAGGATGATCCGCAGCCCGTTGAACGCGTGGAAGACGATGGCCATCACGAGGCCGATCTCGCCGAGGTTCATGATCGGGGTCTTGTAGGTCCCGATGACCGCGTTGTAGGCCTCTGGAGACAGGCGCACGAGGGCGGTGTCGAGGATGTGCACGAGCAGGAAGAAGTAGATCGCGACACCGGTGATCCGGTGCAGGACCCACGACCACATGCCGGTGCTACCGCGGTAGAGCGTCCCCTGGAAGTTCCGCGGCGCGCGCGGCGCATCGATGGTCACCTGCGGTTCAGCTGTCGCTGTACCTGTGGTCTGCTCGGCCATGAGCTCGCCTTCCGTTGGGACAGGCGCACCGATCGGCGCGCCGTTGCCGTCGTGTTCGTGTGGAACACCTCTCATCCTACGACCGACCGCTGACCTTCTCGTTCCACCCCGCCCTGGCGCCCCTGGTGGCGGTCGGCGGGACACCGATGTGCCGTGCCGTCTGGTGGTGCGCGAGCAGCTCGTCGCCGACCGCCTCCCACGTCGTGCCCTCGACACGGAGTCGACCGGCCGACCCCATCCGCTCGGCGCGGGACCGGTCGAGGTGCAGGCCGAGGACCGCCGCCCGGAGCCCGTCCACGTCGTCCGGGTCGTACAGTTCGCCGTCCAGCCCCGGCGCGACGAGGTCGAGCGGACCGCCAGAGGCCGGTGCCACGACGGGCAGCCCGGCGGCGTGGGCCTCCTGCAGGGTCTGGCCGAACGTCTCGGCCGGGCCCGTGTGCACGAACACGTCGAGCGCCGCGTACGTGTCGGCGAGGGCCTCGCCGCGGAGCGGGCCGGTGAACGTCACGTCCAGGTGGCGGAGCCGTCGCTCGAGGAACTGCCGGGAGGGTCCGCCTCCTGCGACCACGATCCGGATGCCCGGGACGCCGCCGAGGTCCGCGAGCCGCTCGACCTCCTTCTCCGGTGCCAGCCGCCCCACGTAGCCGACGATGGTCTCGCCGTGCGGGGCGATCCGCCGTCGCATCGCACGCACGTGTGCACTCCGGCGCCGGGCCGGGTGGAACAGGGCGGTGTCGACGCCGCGACCCCACCGCGCGACGCGCGGCACCCCCTCGGCCTCGAGCATCGCGGCGGTCGCGCTCGACGGGGCGAGCGTCAGCGACGCCCCGGCGTGGATGCGGCCGAGGATCCTCCGCACCAACGGGACCGTCGCGGTCAGGCCGTTGCGGCGGGCGAACCCGGCCACGTCGGTCTGGAAGACGGCGACGGAGGGGATGCCGAGCCTCCCGGCCGCCGTGATCGCGCGCCCGCCGAGCAGGAACGGACTGGCGGCGTGCAGGACGTCGGCGCCGGAGGCGGCGAGGATCGTGTCGAGGACCGGGTGGGGGAGCGCGACCGGGAACTGGCGGTAGGCCACTGCCGGGACCCGGTGGACGTCGAAGGAGCGGTGTCGTTCGATCTCCGTCCGCGACCGGAACTGTGCGAGTCCCGGGGTGTCCGGCGCGATCACGACCGCGCGGTGGCCGCGGCGCTCCAGGTGGTCGAGGACCGCCAGGACGCTGGTGGTCACGCCGTTGAGGGTGGGCAGGAAGCTCTCGGTCACGACGGCGACGGTCCGTTGGGACGTGCCGCGCTCCACGCTGCGTGCGTTCATGGCGTCTCCGATGCTGCGCGGGTCACGTGTCCTGGCGGGGGGCCTCGACGTGAACGGCGGGCGCGGAGGTGGTGAACGGATGCGGGATCGGTGCGGGAAGCCCCCAGGGTCCTCTCGGGAACACCGATAGGTTGTGGCTGTGGCAGACCCTCTCGACGACTTCTACGCGATCATCCCGGCCGGTGGCATCGGCTCCCGGCTCTGGCCGCTCTCGCGTGCCGACGCCCCCAAGTTCCTGCACGACCTGACCGGGTCCGGCACCTCGCTCCTCCGCCAGACCTGGGACCGACTCGCGCCGCTGTCCGGCGAGTCCCGGATCATGGTGGTCACCGGTCGGGCGCACCGCGTCGCGGTCGAGTCGCAGCTTCCGGGCGTGCAGGACCACAACGTCGTGCTCGAGAGCGAGCCCAAGGACTCCACGGCCGCCATCGGGCTCGCCGCGGCGATCCTGCACCGCCGCGAGCCCGACGTCGTCATCGGCTCCTTCGCCGCCGACCACGTCATCGGTGACGCCAGGGGCTTCCGCCGCTCCGTCGCCGAGGCCGTGGCCGCGGCCCGCGCCGGGTACGTCACCACGATCGGCATCACGCCGTCCGAGCCCGCGATCGGCTTCGGCTACATCCACGTCGGCGCCTCGCTCGGCATCGAGTCCGCCCCGCAGGCGCACGCCGTGACCGCGTTCGTCGAGAAGCCCGACCTGGACACCGCCTCGGCGTACCTCGAGGACGGCAACTACCTCTGGAACGCCGGGATGTTCATCTCCCGCGCGGACGTGCTGCTCGAGGAGATCGGTCGCAACGAGCCGAAGCTGCTCGCCGGCATCGAGGAGCTCGCCGCAGCGTGGGACACCTCGTCGCGCGGTGCCGTGGTGGACGCCGTGTGGCCGGAGCTGAAGAAGATCGCGATCGACTACTCGGTCGCCGAGCCCGCGGCCGCCGCCGGTCGTCTCGCAGTGGTCCCCGGGGACTTCGACTGGGACGACGTCGGGGACTTCGCCTCGCTCGCCAAGCTGCAGTCGGGCGGCCTCGCGAACCACCTCGCCGTCCTCGGCGACGGGGCCAGGATCCTCGCGGACTCCTCCAGCGGCATCGTCGTGTCGCACAGCCAGCGCCTCATCTCGCTCATCGGCGTCGAGGACATCGTCGTCGTGGACACCCCGGACGCCCTCCTCGTCACCACGAGCGCGAACGCCCAGCGCGTCAAGGGCGTGGTGGACGCACTGAAGATCAGCGGCCGGGACGACGTCCTGTAGCGCTCCACTGTTCCAGGGCCGTGGAACGGCCCCTGCGTTACGGGCGCGTTACGGCGCGGTCGCGATCCCGTAACCGATCCACAGGGCGGTCTCGGGGGGTCCTGTACCGGCCAGGCGGTCGTGTACTGTCGCCACGATCGCCCGGTGCGCAGTGACCGGGCCAAGCTCCCCGGAGGAACCCACCCGTGTCATCTCGTACCCGTCAGATCGCCATGAGCGGTCTCGCGCTCGTCGGCACCGTCGCCGTGCTCGCCGGTTGCTCGGCAGCCCCGTCCAGCACCGCGACGTCGAAGAAGTCCGACTTCCTGCCGTGCATGGTCTCCGACGCCGGCGGCTTCGACGACAAGTCGTTCAACCAGCTCGGCTTCGAGGGCATGAAGGACGCGGCGTCCGACCTCGGCTCGCAGTACAAGCAGGCGGAGTCCAAGGACGCCACCGTCTACGACTCGAACATCCAGCAGCTCGTCACCCAGAACTGCAACCTCGTCGTCACCGTCGGCTTCAACCTCGCCGCGGCGACGAAGAAGCAGGCGGCCGCCAACCCCGACACGAACTTCGCGATCATCGACGACAACTCGATCGACGCCAAGAACGTCAAGCCGATCACGTTCGACACCTCGCAGGCCGCGTTCCTCGCCGGCTACGCGGCGGCGTCCTACTCGAAGACCGGCACCGTCGGCACCTTCGGTGGCATGCAGATCCCGACCGTCACCATCTTCATGGACGGCTTCGCGGACGGCGTGAAGTACTACAACGACCAGAAGAAGAAGGACGTCAAGGTCGTCGGCTGGGACGAGGCCAGCCAGAAGGGCTCCTTCACCGGTGGCTTCGAGGCCGGCACGCAGGCCAAGTCGGTCGCGCAGTCGCTCCTCGACCAGGACGCCGACGTGATCCTCCCCGTCGGTGGCCCGATCTACCAGAGCGCCGCAGAGGCCATCAAGGACGCCGACAACGGCTCCGTGCTGGTCGGCGCGGACAGCGACCTCTACGAGGCGGACCCCCGCTACAAGGACATCGCCTTCACCTCGGTGGAGAAGGGCATGAAGCCCGCGACGAAGGACGTCGTCGAGCAGGCCGCCAAGGGCGACTTCTCGAAGACCCCCTACGTCGGCACGCTGAAGAACGACGGCGTCGGCATCGCTCCCTTCCACGACTACGAGTCGAAGGTCGACAAGGGCCTGCAGGGCGAGCTCGACACGATCAAGTCCGGCATCATCGACGGCTCGATCAAGGTCGCCACGAAGGCGACCGTCAAGTAGCACGACCGGTGCGGGCGGGGGATCACTCCTCCGCCCGCATTCGTGCGCTCCGCACCACCCGCGACAGGAACTGTGAAGACCCGACATGAAGCTCGAACTCCGCGACATCACGAAGCGGTTCGGCCCCCTGGTGGCGAACGACCACATCTCCATCACCGTCGAACCCGGCGAGGTCCACTGCCTGCTCGGTGAGAACGGTGCCGGCAAGTCGACGCTGATGAACGTCCTCTACGGCATGTACCAGGCCGACGAGGGCGAGATCCTGCTGGACGACGTCGTCCAGGCGTTCGACGGCCCCGGCGACGCCATGCGCGCGGGCATCGGCATGGTGCACCAGCACTTCATGCTCGTCCCGGTGTTCACGGTCGCCGAGAACGTGATGCTCGGGCAAGAGGAGACGGCCTTCGGCGGCCGCCTCGACCTGGCCGGCGCCCGGAAGCGGGTCCGGGAGATCTCCGACCGCTTCGGCTTCGACGTCGACCCCGACGCCCGCGTGGAGGACCTGCCCGTCGGCGTCCAGCAGCGCGTGGAGATCATCAAGGCGCTGTCCCGCGACGCCTCCGTGCTGGTGTTCGACGAGCCGACGGCCGTCCTCACTCCGCAGGAGACCGACGAGCTGATGGGCATCATGCGCCAGCTCCGCGAAGCCGGCACCGCCATCGTCTTCATCACCCACAAGCTCCGCGAGGTCCGCGAGGTCGCCGACCGCATCACCGTGATCCGGCTCGGCAAGGTCGTCGGCGAGGCCTCGCCCACCGCGTCCAACGGCGAGCTCGCCGCGCTCATGGTCGGCCGCAGCGTCTCGCTGGTCGTCGACAAGACCCCGGCCGCCGCGGGCGAGGACGCGCTCGTCGTCGAGCACGTCACCGTGACCGACCCGTCCGGCATCGTGCTCGTCGACGACGTGTCGTTCACCGTCCGTCGTGGCGAGGTCCTGGCGATCGCCGGCGTGCAGGGCAACGGCCAGACCGAGCTCACCGAGGCGATCATGGGCCTCGAGCCCGTCCGCTCCGGCCACATCGTGCTCGACGGCCGCGAGGTCACCGGGCGCAGCGTCAAGCAGATCCTCGACGCCGGCGTCGGGTTCGTCCCCGAGGACCGGAAGGAGGACGGCCTGGTCGGCGAGTTCACGATCGCGGAGAACCTCATGCTCGACCGCGCCGACTCCGCCGAGTTCGTCCGCGCCGGCACGATCCGGGCCGCGGAGCGCGACTCCTTCGCCGACGAGAAGATCGCCGAGTTCGACATCCGCACCCCTGGTCGCACCACCGCGGCCGGTCGGCTGTCCGGCGGCAACCAGCAGAAGATCGTCCTGGCCCGCGAACTCAGCCGCGACCTCCGGCTGTTCGTCGCCGCGCAGCCCACCCGTGGCATCGACGTCGGCTCGATCGAGTTCGTGCACAAGCGCATCGTCGCGACGCGCGACACCGGCGTCCCGGTGATCGTCGTCTCCACCGAGCTCGACGAGGTCGTCGCGCTCGCCGACCGGATCGCCGTGATGTACCGCGGTGCGATCGTCGGCATCGTCCCGGCGACCACGCCGCGCGACGTCCTCGGACTCATGATGGCGGGCGAACTGCCCGCGGGAACGGAGCTCGCCGCGTGAGCGACACCACGCCGCAGCACGGGGGCACCACGCCGCCGTCCGACAGCAGCACCCCCATCGACGGCACGACCGACGGCACGCCCGTCGGCACCCCCGCCTCCGACGACCGGTTGCAGGACGTCGGCGTCGGCGCCCCGCACCTGATGACGGACTCGGCCACCGACAGCGAGCGCCGTGAGGGCCGCTGGAGCGACGCCATGCAGAGCATCGTGAACGGTTCGGTCCTGACGACCGTCCTCGCGGTGGTCCTGGCACTCGTCGCGAGCGGCATCCTCATCGCCCTGACCGACAAGGACGTGCAGGCCGCTGCCGGGTACTTCTTCGCCCGGCCCGTGGACACCCTGCGCGCGGTCGGGTCGGCCGTCGGCGGGTCCTACGCGTCACTGTTCCAGGGCTCGGTCATCAACTTCGGCGCCCCGACGGCAGCGGCCGCCATCGCGCCGATCACCCGCTCGGTGGACTACGCCGTGCCGCTCGTCGTCGCCGGGCTCGGCGTCGCCGTGGCGTTCCGCGCGGGCCTGTTCAACATCGGCGGCCAGGGGCAGGTCCTCATCGCCGCCGGCACCGCCGGGTGGGTCGGGTTCTCCTTCGACCTGCCGGCCGCCGTGCACATCCCGCTCACGATCCTCGCCGGCATCGTCGGCGGTGCCGTCTGGGCCGGGATCGTCGGGCTGGTCAAGGCCAGGACCGGTGCCAACGAGGTCGTCCTGACGATCATGCTGAACTACGTCGCGCTCTACCTGCTCGCCTTCGCCCTGCGGACCCCCGGGCTCCTGCAGGCCGGTGGCAGCCCGAACCCGATCTCCCCGGCGACGAAGGACAGCGCACTGCTGCCCGGGCTCTTCGGACCGCGATTCGGGATCAACGTCGGCTTCCTCGTCGCGATCGCCGCGGTGGTCGTCGTGTGGTGGCTGCTCAACAAGTCCTCGCTCGGCTTCCGTTTCCGGACCATCGGCGAGAACCCGCGTGCGGCCCGCGTCGCCGGCATGAGCGTGCCCCGCCTGACCATCTGGGTGCTGGTGATCTCCGGTGGGCTCATCGGCATCGCCGGGGCCTACCAGGTGGAGGGCGCGGTCACGACCGGCTTCACGTCCGGCATCGACGCCGGCATCGGCTTCGACGCGATCACCGTCGCGCTCCTCGGCCGCAGCAAGCCCTGGGGCACCTTCTGGGCGGCGATCCTGTTCGGCGTGCTGAAGAACGGCGGCTACGCCATGCAGGCCGCCAACGGGATCCCGATCGACATCGTCGACGTCATCCAGGCCCTCATCGTCCTCTTCATCGCGGCCCCGCCGCTCGTCCGCGCGATCTTCCGGATCCCGCAGCCGGGCGCACGTCGACGCACCAAGCAGCCCAGCAAGCGGAAGGCGGTCGCCGCGTGAGCACCATCAGCCCCACCGCGGTCCCGTCGGCTCCCGTCGCCGACCGTGCCGTCGAGACCACCAGGAGCTGGAAGGCCCCGATCGCGTTCGCGGTGTTCACCGTGCTCGCCGTGGTCCTGTTCCTCGTCGTCAGCCGGAGCGGCACGACGACGTTCCGGCTCGCCAACGCCGGCGACTTCGTGCAGCTGCCCGACGTCGGCCTGCCCTCCGTCGGGACCGGTGTCGTCGTCGTCGTGCTGCTCGCCCTCGCGACGGTCGCGTCCTTCCTCCTGGTCTCGCGGTCCCGCCCGGTGCCGCTCTGGTTGACGAGCGTCTTCGCCGTGCTGTTCGTGATCGGGTTCCTGACCTGGGCCGCCGCTGGCAAGACCATCCCGCTGCCCGGCCTGCTCGTCGGGGCGATCGGCCTCAGCGTCCCGCTCGTGTTCGGTGCCCTCGGCGGCGTCATCTCCGAGCGCGTCGGCGTCGTGAACATCGCGATCGAGGGCCAGTTCCTCGCCGGTGCCTTCACCTCGGCCCTCATCGCCTCGCTCACCGGCTCCGCGTGGGTCGGCCTGGTCGGTGCCCTCGTCGCCGGTGTGCTCGTGTCGTTCGTCCTCGCGGCGTTCAGCATCAAGTACCTCGTCGACCAGGTCATCGTCGGTGTCGTCATCAACGCGTTCATCTCCGGCCTGACCGGCTTCCTCTACTCGCAGGTGCTCTCGCCCGACGAGCAGCGGCTCAACGTCGGCGTGACCTTCCCGCGCTTCGAGATCCCCGTGCTCCACCAGATCCCGGTGATCGGTCCGGTCTTCTTCGAGCAGACCGTCATCGTCTACCTGGCCTACGTGGCCGTCGCCGTCGTCACCTTCGCGCTCTTCAAGACCCGCTGGGGCCTCCGCCTCCGCGCGGTCGGCGAGCACCCGGAAGCGGCGGACACCGTCGGCATCAACGTCACCGGCACGCGGTTCTGGAACGTCTCGCTCGCCGGCGCGATCGCGGGCCTCGGCGGTGCGTACTTCACGCTCGACGCCGTCGGTCCGTTCACGAAGGACATGACCGACGGCGCCGGCTACATCGCGCTGGCGGCGGTCATCTTCGGGCGCTGGGACCCGGTGCGGGCGACCCTCGCGGCGCTGCTGTTCGGCTTCGCGTCCAACCTGCAGAACACCCTCGGGGCGATCAACTCGCCGGTGCCGAGCGAGTTCCTGCTGATGCTGCCCTACGTCGTCACGATCTTCGCCGTGGCCGGCCTGGTCGGCCAGTCCCGGGGCCCTGCGGCCGCCGGCAAGCCCTACTTCAAGAGCTAGCCCCCCCTCGCAAGACACCGGTGTTGCGGGGTCGCGCCGCGGACATCCGCGGCTCGTCCACGCAACACCGGTGTTTCGCGGAGGGGACCACCATCACCAGCACGAACCACCACCACGAACCACCACCGAACAGGAGGCTCGGCACATGACCGACACGAACGCTGCGGGTGACCAGGGGGTCACCACCGACCCGACGACCGGCGAGCCCTCCTGGACCGACCCGGCCACGAGCCTCCCGTCCGATCCGGACACCGTGATCGACGCGAGCGTCGACGTCGACTGGACCGCCCTGCGGGAGGCCGCGACGACCGCCATGGGTCGGGCCTACGCGCCGTACTCGTCGTTCCCGGTCGGCGCTGCTGCGCTCACCGACGACGGCCGGATCGTGTCCGGCTGCAACATCGAGAACGCCTCCTACGGGGTCACGCTCTGCGCCGAGTGCTCGCTCGTGTCGCAGCTGCACATGACCGGCGGCGGCAAGCTCGTCGCGTTCACCTGCGTGGACGGCGACGGCGCGACGCTCATGCCGTGCGGGCGCTGCCGCCAGCTGCTGTTCGAGCACTCGGCCGAGGGCATGCTGCTCGAGACCGTCTCCGGCATCCGCACCATCGACGAGGTGCTGCCCGACGCGTTCGGGCCGCGCACCCTCGTCACCTACCAGCAGGAGCACTGACATGGCCGTCGAGCCGTTCGACACCGTCGACCTCATCCGCACGAAGCGCTCCGGCGACACCCTCAGCACGGCCGAGATCGACTGGCTGGTCGACGCCTACACGCGCGGCTACGTCGAGGACCCGCAGATGGCGGCGTTCGCGATGGCGGTCTTCCTGAACGGGATGGACCGCCGCGAGGTCAAGGACCTGACGCTCGCGATGATCGCGTCGGGGGAGCGGATGTCGTTCGGCTCGCTCGGCAAGACCACCGTCGACAAGCACTCCACCGGCGGCGTCGGCGACAAGATCACGCTGCCGCTCGCACCCCTCGTGGCGTCGTTCGGCGTCGCGGTGCCCCAGCTGTCCGGGCGTGGGCTCGGCCACACCGGCGGCACGCTCGACAAGCTCGAGTCGATCCCGGGGTGGCAGGCGTCGATCTCGAACGACCGCATGATGTCGGTGCTGTCCGACGTCGGCGCGGTCATCTGCGCCGCGGGCTCCGGTCTGGCTCCCGCGGACAAGAAGCTGTACGCGCTCCGCGACATCACGGGCACCGTCGAGTGCATCCCGCTCATCGCGTCGAGCATCATGTCGAAGAAGATCGCCGAGGGCACGGGCGCGCTCGTCCTCGACGTGAAGTTCGGCTCGGGTGCGTTCATGCCCTCGTACGAGGCCTCGCGGGAACTCGCACAGACGATGGTCGACCTCGGCACCGACGCCGGCGTGGCCACCTCGGCGCTGTTGACCGACATGGAGGTCCCGCTCGGGCTCACCATCGGCAACGCACTCGAGGTCCGGGAGTCGATCGCGGTGCTCGAGGGCGGTGGCCCGGCCGACGTCGTCTCGCTGACGCTGTCGCTGGCGTCGGAGATGCTCCGGCTCGCCGGGCTGCCGGACGCCGACCCCGCTGCGGCGCTGGCCGACGGCCGAGCCATGGACACCTGGCGCCGGATGATCGCGGCGCAGGGCGGCGACCCCGGCGCGGCGCTGCCGGTCGCCCGCGAGCAGCACGTCGTCACGGCGCCCGCCTCCGGGGTGCTCGCCACCCAGGACGCCCTGCCGTTCGGCATCGCGGCCTGGAGGCTCGGTGCGGGTCGTGCGCGCGCCCAGGACCCGGTGCAGGCCGGCGCCGGCATCGAGCTGCACGCAAAGCCCGGCGACACCGTGACCGAGGGGCAGCCGCTCTGGACCCTGCACACCGACGAGCCGTCGCGGTTCGAGCGGGCGCTGGAGTCGCTCGAGGGCGCGTGGTCGATCGGTGCGACGGCCGAGCCGCGTGGGCCGATCGTGCGGGAGCGCATCCAGGGCTAGCCTGGACGCATGAGCGCCGACGACGCCCCCACGTACCGACTGCCCGACGCGGGTGCCGTGATCAACGACCTGCCGAAGGTCTCGCTGCACGACCACCTCGACGGCGGACTCGGCCCCACCACGATCATCGAGCTCGCCGACTCGGCGGGCGTCACGCTCCCGACCACCGACCCGGTCGAGCTCGGTCAGTGGTTCGCCGACCAGGCCGACTCCGGTTCGCTCGTCGAGTACCTCAAGACGTTCGACGTCACCACGAGCGTGATGCAGACCGCGCAGGGCCTGACCCGCGTCGCGCGTGACTTCGTCGAGGACCTCATCGCCGACGGCGTCGTCTACGGCGAGGTCCGCTGGGCGCCTGAGCAGCACCTGCAGGGCGGGTTGACGCTCGACGAGACGGTCGAGGCCGTGCAGGACGGCATCGAGGAAGCGGTCGACGCCGCCGGCGGAGCGATCCGCGTCGGCCAGCTCGTCACGGCGATGCGCCACGCGGACCGGTCCCTCGAGATCGCCGAGCTGGCCGTCCGGCACCGCGACCACGGCGTCGTCGGGTTCGACATCGCCGGTGCCGAGGCGGGCTTCCCCGCGTCGAACCACCGCGCGGCGTTCGACTACCTGGCTTCCGAGCTCTTCCCCGTCACCGTGCACGCGGGCGAGGCCGACGGGCTCGCGTCGATCCGTTCGGCGCTCGTCGATGGTCGTGCGCTCCGCCTCGGCCACGGCGTGCGAGTGTTCGAGGACGTCCAGCTCTCCGACGGCGGCGACGGCTCCACGCTCGCCTCGCTCGGTGAGATCGCGTCCTGGGTGCGCGACCGTGAGATCCCGCTCGAGCTCTCGCCGTCCTCGAACCTGCAGACCGGGGCCATCGCGGCGTGGGGCGACGACCTCGCCGACCACCCGTTCGACGTGCTCTACCAGCTCGGGTTCCGCGTCACGGTGAACACCGATAACCGCCTGATGAGCAACACGACGCTGACGAAGGAGCTCGCGCTCCTGGCCGGCACCTTCGGCTACGACCTCGACGACCTCGCCGCGTTCCAGATCAACGCGGCGCTCGGCTCGTTCCTCCCGCTGGAGGACCGCGAGGAGATCATCGCCCTCATCACCGCCGGGTACGCGGAGGCCTGATCGCGATGGGCCTGCCGTCGCTGTCCGACGACGCCGTCGTGCTCGGGGCGTCCGCGCCCTCGTGGCGCGATGCGCTCCGGCTGGCCGGCGGCGCCCTCGTGCGGTCCGGCGCGACCACCGACGCCTACACGGACGCCATGGTCGCCATGGTCGAGGAACACGGCCCGTACATCGTGATCTCGCCGGGCCTGGCGTTCGCCCACGCCCGTCCGGGCGACTCCGTGCTCCGCGACGGCTTGTCCGTGGTGACGCTCGCGCAGCCGGTGGCCTTCGGGCACCCGCACAACGACCCCGTCGACGTCGTCCTCGGGCTCGCGGTGGCGGGCGTGGGGACGCACCTCGAGTCGATCGGTGCGATCGCGAACCTGTTCAACGACGCCACGGTGACCTCGCGTCTGGCCGCGGCGAGGACACCGGACGAGGTCCGGGAGATCATGGGAGTGTCGGCGTGAAGATCGTGACCATCTGCGGCGCGGGGATCGGCTCGAGCGCCATCCTCAAGGTGAACGCCGAGAAGGCGCTGGCGACGCTCGGGCTGCCGGCCGAGGTCGTCGCGGCCGACGTCGCGTCCGTCCGCGAGGTCTCCGACGACGCCAACGTGATCCTCACGTCGCAGGAGTTCGTCGAGGCCATCGGGACCACCTACGCCGAGGTCATCGTGATCAGGAACCACTTCGACCAGAGCGAGATCACGGCGGCCGTGGAGAGGTCCCTGGGGGAGTCACCGGCCCCGTAGCATTGCTCCATGGCCAGCACGAACCCGCTCAACGACCCCTCCGTCGACCCGTTCGACGTCGCCCGTGACGCTGCGGCGGTGATCGCCGAGCAGTCCGGCATCGACCGCCACGACGTCGCCCTGACGCTCGGGTCCGGGTGGGGCAAGGCCGCCGACCTCATCGGCGAGACCGTCTCCGAGATCCCGGCGTCGGACGTCCCCGGGTTCAGCGCGTCGGCGGTCCCCGGACACTCCGGCACGGTGCGCTCGATCCGCCTCGCGGACGGTCGGCACGCCCTGGTGATCGGTGCGCGCACGCACTACTACGAGGGCCACGGCGTGCGTCGGGTCGTGCACAGCGTGCGGACCGCCGCGGCGACCGGTGCCACGACGATGGTGCTCACGAACGGCGCCGGCGGCATCAAGGAGTCCTGGACGCCCGGCACCCCCGTGCTCATCAGCGACCACATCAACCTGACGGCGGACAGCCCGCTCGAGGGCGCCACCTTCATCGACCTGACGGACCTGTACTCGGCACGGCTCCGGGCGATCGCCAAGCAGGTGGACCCGTCCCTCGACGAGGGCGTCTACACGCAGTTCCGCGGCCCGCACTACGAGACCCCGGCCGAGGTCCAGATGGCCAAGGCGATCGGCGGGCACATCGTCGGCATGTCCACCGCGCTCGAGGCCATCGCGGCCCGACAGGCGGGCATGGAGGTCCTCGGGTTCTCCCTCATCACGAACCTGGCCGCCGGCATCCAGACGACGCCGCTGTCCCACGCCGAGGTGCTCGAGGCCGGCCGCATCGCCGAGCCCGTGATCGCGGACCTGCTCGCCCGGGTGGTGGCGGCGCTGTGAGCCACTCCACTGGGACGCTCGACGTCGCGCGTGCTTGGCTGGTGCAGGACCCCGACCCGGAGACCCACGACGAGCTGCACGCCGCCGTCACGGCCGCCGAGAGCGGGGACGCCACCGCGCTCGCGCAGCTCGACGAACGCTTCGACGGACGGCTGCAGTTCGGCACCGCCGGGCTCCGCGCCGAGCTCGGGTGGGGACCGCTGCGGATGAACCGCGTGGTCGTCACGCAGGCGGCCGCCGGGCTCGCCCGGTTCCTCATCGAGACCGGTCGGCAGCGCAGCGTCGTGATCGGCTACGACGGCCGCGTCAACTCGGACGTCTTCGCCCGTGACTCGGCCGAGGTCATGCGCGGCCTCGGGCTCGACGTCACCCTGCTGCCGAGCGCCCTGCCCACCCCCGTGCTGGCGTTCGCCGTGCGCCACCTGGGGGTCGGCGCCGGGGTCATGGTCACCGCGAGCCACAACCCGCCGCGGGACAACGGCTACAAGGTCTACCTGGGCGGCGAGGACGACGGCTCCCAGATCGTGCCGCCGGTCGACGCCGAGATCGCCGCCGCGATCGACGCCGTCGCTGCGGGCTCGATCACCGACCTGCCCCGCGGGACCGATCACACCGTCGCGGACACCACCCTCGTCGAGGCCTACGTGGCCGCCACGGCCGCGACCGTCGGCGCACCGGCACTCCCGGCCGCCGAGCAGCCCTCCGTGGTCTACACGGCCATGCACGGCGTCGGGTGGCAGACCGCGAAGGCCGTGTTCGCCGCGGCCGGGTTCGCCGAGCCCGCGGTCGTCCCCGAGCAGATCGACCCGGACGGCGCGTTCCCCACGGTGGCGTTCCCGAACCCGGAGGAGCCCGGTGCGATGGACCTGGCGATCGCCCGCGGTATCGAGGTCGGCGCGGACCTCGTCATCGCGAACGACCCCGACGCCGACCGCCTGGCGCTGGCGATCCCGTCCGGCGACTCCTACCGCCGGCTCTCCGGCAACGAGGTCGGGTGGCTCCTCGGCTGGCGTGCCGCTGCACGGGCGGCCGATGCCGGTCAGACCGGCACGCTGTCGGCGTCGATCGTGTCGTCGCCCGCGCTGGCACGGGTCGCGGCGCGCTACGGCCTGCAGCACCGGGACACCCTGACGGGCTTCAAGTGGGTCTCCCGCGTGCCCGACCTGCTGTTCGGGTACGAAGAGGCGCTCGGGTACCTCGTCGACCCGCAGGTCGTCCGCGACAAGGACGGCATCTCGGCGGCGCTGTCGCTGCTCGACCTCGCGACGGAGCTCGCGGCGTCCGGGTCGACCATCGCCGACCAGCTCGATGCCTTCGCCGCCGAGTTCGGGGCGTTCGCGTCCGGGCAGGTCGCCACCCGCGTGGACGACCTCGCGCGCATCGGGGAGGTCATGGCCGCGCTGCGCTCCTCGCCGCCGACCACCCTCGGGCCGCTCGACGTCCTCGAGACGACGGACTACGCCGCCGGCGTGCAGGGCTTCCCGCCGTCGGACATCCTGCGCTACGACCTCAGCGGCGACGCCCGGGTCATCGTGCGCCCGAGCGGGACCGAGCCCAAGGTGAAGGTCTACATCGACACCGTGGCCGCGACCTCCGCCGAGGCCCAGTCCCTCGTCGAGGCCCTCGCCGAAGCGATCCGCCCCCGCGTCTCGTAGCCGCGGCGGTCCTGCTCGCAACACACCACGAAACGGACGCAGCACCGCGTACAGACGCGGTGCTGCGTCCGTTTCGTGGTGCTGCGCGCTCGTGCTCCTCCACAGCGACCAGCACGGCGGACTGCGTCCACTGATCCGCACTCTGAGCCGCTCGGCCGACCTGTGTTCGCGAACCTGTCCGCATGGAATCGCTTGACCTGACCTTCTCCGCCCCCGATCCGGCAGCCGCGAGAGCGCTCCGACGTCTCCGGTCCGACGACCAGCACATACGGGTCGCGCACGGCGTCTCCGTCGATCGCCGGGCGTTCGAGCAGGCCGACGGCCGGACGCGGCACCGGGCACGTATCGATGCGGTGCTCGCACGGAGCCGCGCCGGCTTGATCGTGTCCCACGCGTCAGCTGCTGTCCTGCACGACCTCCCGTGGTTCGGGCCGTGGCCAGACCGTCCGACCGTGCTCGCTCCAGACCGTGACCACGCACAACGACTCCGGTTCTGCGACAAGGTGCCGGGGATGGGACGCGCACTCAGCACGTGCACCGTGGACGGCGTCGAGACGACCGACCTCGTGTCCACCGCCGTCGACATCGCGCTCCGCTTCGACCGAGGGCACGCGCTCGTGGTGCTCGACGAGGTCCTGGCCCGGGGCGTGCCGCGTGACGAGCTCCTCGCGGAGCTCGACGTCAGGCCGACGAAGCGGAACGCGGCGAGAGCGCGCCGGATGATCGAGCTGGCTGACGGCGCGTCGGAGTCGGTCGGCGAGAGCCTCGGGCGACTCGTCATGCACGACCTTCGTCTGCCGGCTCCGGTCCTGCAGCACGAGTTCCGTGGCGAACCGGGCTGGCGCGCTCGGGTGGACTACTGGTTCCCGGACCACGGAGTCGTCGTGGAGTTCGACGGCATGGTCAAGTACCGCGACCGAGCACTCCGGAAGGGTCGCATGGTGGAGCAGGTCGTCATCGACGAGAAGCTCCGCGAGGACCGACTGCGTGGTGTGTCGGAGGTCCGTGGGCTCGGTCGGATCACCTGGCACGACGTCCTGCCTGGCGGGATGGCGCCGACGACGCTGCGGCGGGCCGGGCTTCCCGTGCTCCGCGGTGTGGATCGGACCCCGAGTTGGCGCTGAACTGCGAAACGGACACTGCACCACACGATCGCGCGGTGCAGTGTCCGTCGCGTGGTGCAGTGCGATCCGGACGGCGCCGCGAGGGAGCCCGCCCGCCCTACGCGAGCTCGAGCAGGACGTGGCCGGACGAGATCGTCTGGCCGACGGGGGCGTCGAGCGCCGTGACGACGCCGTCCTTGTGGGCCTGCACGGGCTGTTCCATCTTCATGGCCTCGAGCACGACGAGCAGGTCGCCCTTCACCACGGTGTCACCCTCGGCGACCGCGAGCTTCACCACGGTGGCCTGCATCGGCGACGTCACGGACGACCCCGACGCGACGCGCCCGCCCTTCACACCCGAGGAGCGACGACGAGGGGGAGCGGACGGACCGGCCGGACGACGGCCAGCCGCGGCGGCGCCACCGACGATCGCGGGCATCGTGACCTCGATGCGCTTCCCCTGGACCTCGACCACGACGGTGTCGCGGTCACCGGGCGTCGGCAGCTCCTCGGGGGAGCCGCTCCACGGCGGGATGTCGTTGACGAAGTCGGTCTCGATCCACTGCGTGTAGATGCTGAACGGCTCGTCGTCAGCCGTCGCGAACGCCGGGTCCGAGACGACCGCACGGTGGAAGGGCAGCACGGTGGGCAGCCCGGTGACCTCGAACTCGGCGAGTGCCCGACGTGCGCGCTCCAGGGCCTCGGTGCGGGTGGCGCCGGTGACGATGAGCTTCGCGAGCATGGAGTCGAACGACCCGGAGACGACGTCGCCGGACACGACGCCCGAGTCGACGCGGACACCGGGGCCGGACGGCGCGTTGAACACGTGCACGGGGCCGGGTGCGGGGAAGAAGTTGCGGCCGGCGTCCTCGCCGTTGATGCGGAACTCGAACGAGTGTCCGCGCGGCGTCGGGTCGGCGTAGTCGAGCACGCCGCCCTCGGCGATGCGGAACTGCTCGCGGACCAGGTCGATGCCGGTGACCTCCTCGGACACGCAGTGCTCGACCTGCAGGCGGGTGTTGACCTCGAGGAACGACACGGTGCCGTCGGCCCCGATGAGGAACTCGCAGGTGCCGGCGCCGACGTAGCCGACCTCGCGGAGGATCGCCTTCGAGGAGCTGTAGAGCAGCTCCTGCTGTGCCTCGGTGAGGTACGGCGCGGGGGCCTCCTCGACGAGCTTCTGGTGCCGACGCTGCAGCGAGCAGTCGCGCGTGGACACGACGACGACGTTGCCGTGCGCGTCGGCCAGGCACTGGGTCTCGACGTGCCGCGGCTTGTCGAGGTACTTCTCGACGAAGCACTCGCCGCGACCGAAGGCGGCGATGGCCTCGCGCGTGGCGGACTCGAACAGCTCGGGGATGGACGCACGGTCCCGCGCGACCTTGAGCCCACGACCGCCGCCGCCGAACGCGGCCTTGATCGCGACGGGCAGCCCGACCTCGTCGGCGAACGCGACGACCTCGGAGACGTCCTGCACGGGCTCGATGGTCCCGGGGGCGAGCGGCGCGCCGACCTTCTCGGCGACGTGGCGCGCGGAGACCTTGTCGCCGAGGCGCTCGATGGACTCGGGCGACGGGCCGATCCAGACCAGCCCGGCGTCGAGCACGGCGCGGGCGAAGTCGGCGTTCTCGGCGAGGAAGCCGTAGCCCGGGTGCACGGCGTCGGCGCCGGACCGTCGGGCGACGGACATGATCTTGTCGATGACCAGGTACGTGTCGGCACTCGTGGTGCCGTTCAGCGCGTAGGCCTCGTCGGCGAGGCGGGCGTGGAGCGCGTCACGGTCCTGGTCGGCGTAGACCGCGACCGAGGCCTTGCCAGCATCGCGGGCCGCACGGATGATGCGGACGGCGATCTCGCCGCGGTTCGCGATGAGGACCTTGCTGATACGGGGCATGACACATCAGCGTATTCGCGGAGGCGCAGACGGAATTGAGCGGCATCCACAACAAAGCACCGGAAAAGCAGGCGGATGTCTACAGTGCCCAGAAGTCGTGCCAGGAGACCCCGAAGCCCCGCAGCAGCATCGACCGGAGCACCGGGAGCGACAGTCCGACCACGGCCGACGGCGCGCCGTCGATGCGCGTGATGTACGCCGCCGCTCGTCCGTCGATGGTGAACGCCCCCGCGACCTCGAGGGGCTCACCCGTCGCCACGTACGCGTCGATCTCCTCCGGGGACACGTCGTCGGCGAAGGTCAGCACCGCGCTGTCCACGGCGACCACGTGGTCACCGTCCACGACGAGTGCCGACCCGCCCGGGGCGACGGGACCGAGCGACGCCACGGGACCCAGCGCGGACACGGGGCCGGCCACGTCCCGGACTGGAGGCTCGGTGCGGGCCCGCCCCGACCCTCCCGGCCCGTCCATGGTGCCTTCAAGACCGCGTCGCCGGTCGACGACGCAGTGGCCGCTCCACAGCGTGCCGCCGCCGGCGGCGAGCATCTGCCGCCAGCGCTCCCGGGCCACCTCCGGGTCGTGGGGCTTGCCGTACAGGCGCCCGTCGACCTCGAACGCGGAGTCGCCACCGAAGACGAAGCCGTCCACCGGGGAGCCGGCGACCGCCGCGTCGGCGACCGCGTCGGCCTTGGCGACGGCGAGGAGCGCGACGAGCTCAGGACCGGTGAGCTCGCGGCCGAGCGCGTCGCGGGCAGCAGCGGCCGCGGCGTCCTCGTCGACCCCGGGTGCGACGAGCACCGGCTCGATCCCGGACTGGGCGAGGAGTGCTCGGCGGGCGGGGGAGGTACTCGCGAGGTACAGACGCATGGGAACATCGAACCATGGGTGAATCCGTCGGAACGCTGCTCGAACTCGACGTCACCGGGATCGCCCACGGCGGCATCTCGGTGGCACGGCACGAGGGGCGCGTGGTGTTCGTCTCGGACGCGATCCCGGGGGAGACCGTCGTCGCCCGCGTGACCGAGGACCGGAAGAAGTCGTTCTGGCGCGCGGACACCGTCAGCGTGACGACGCCGAGCGAGCACCGGGTGGACCACGTCTGGCCCGAGGCCGCGCTCGACCGTGACCCCGCCGAGCGACCCGGTGGTGCGGAGTTCGGCCACATCGCCCTCGCCCACCAGCGCACCCTGAAGCACGACGTGCTCCTCGACTCCTTCTCGCGGTTCGCCCACGTCGACCTGACGGAGGTCCTCGGCCGGGACGTCGTCGTCGAGGCCGCACCCGGCGACGACGCCGCCAACGGCCTCGGCTGGCGCACCCGCGTCCGGCTGCACGTCGACGAGGACGGCACCGCCGGTCCCTTCGCCGCCCGCTCGCACACGGTCGTCCCCGTGACGGGGCTGCCGCTCGCGACGGCCACCGTGCAGGAGAGCGCCCCGCTCGCCCGCGGGGCCATGCCCGGTGCGTCGGTCCTCGACGTCCTCGCGCCGAGCGGCTCCGAGGGCGCACGCCTCGTCGTCGACGAGCAGGCACCGACCGCCGTCACCGAGGTCGTCGGGAACCGGACCTTCACCGTCGACGACACCGGCTTCTGGCAGGTCCACCGCGCCGCCGCTGCCGTGCTGACCGAGGCCGTCCAGGACCTCGTCGACCGTGACCGCCTCGACGCCGACGGCATCCACCTCGACCTCTACGGCGGCGTCGGCCTGCTCGCGGCGGCCGTCGGTGACCTCGTCGGCCCGAAGGCCCGTCTGACCAGCGTCGAGAGCGCCGGTCGGGCGACCGAGCACGCGCAGGAGAACCTCGCGGAGTGGATCGGGGCCCGCGCCGAGCCCGGGCGCGTCGACCGCTGGCTCGCCCGCACCGTGCAGACGGCGTCGCGCAGCGAGCTCGACCGCTACCGTGCCGGCACCGTCGTGCTCGACCCGCCGCGCTCCGGCGCCGGTCGCGAGGTCGCCGTGCAGATCGCCGCGCTGCAGCCCGCGCAGGTCGTCTACGTCGCCTGCGACCCCGTCGCACTGGCCCGCGACGTGGCCACGTTCGCCGACCTCGGGTACCGTCTCGAGGCCCTCCGCGCCTTCGATCTCTTCCCGCACACGCACCACATGGAGGCCGTGGCGCGGCTGGTCCCGGTCGCGTAGCGCACACTGTGTGTGGCGACATCTGAACCTGGGTCCGACCTGGGTATCCTGGTCGTCGTTGGCAACTCGGTTTCAGGGGCCGGGTGTCATCGGATGAGAGGGCATCGTGGCTGCAGACACCATCACCACAGCAGGAACGACCGACGTGAGCACGAGGCCCGTGCGCGTCGCGATCGTGGACGACCACGAGTCCGTGCGGCTCGGGATCCAGGCAGCGTGCCAGAACGAGGGCTTCGAGGTCGTGCTCACCGCGGCCAGCGTGCCCGAGTACATCGCGAACCTCGACTCGCGTGAGGTCGACGTCGTCGTGCTCGACCTGTCGCTCGGCGACGGGTCCACGGTGACCGAGAACGTGAAGGGCGTGCAGGGGACCGGTTCAGCTGTCCTCGTGCACAGCATCGCCGACCGCGTCGCGAACGTCCGGGAAGCACTGGCGGCAGGGGCCGCCGGGGTCATCCCGAAGTCGTCAGCGACGAAGACCGTGATGGCCGCCGTCGCGACCGTCGCCCGCGGGGACGTGCTCAACAACCTCGAGTGGGCGAGCGCCATCGACGCGGACCGGGACTTCGCCAAGGCGCAGCTCGGCCGCCGCGAGCGGGAGATCCTGCACCTCTACGCATCGGGACTGCCGCTCAAGCTCGCCGCGCAGCAGCTCGGCATCGGCTACTCGACCGCGCGCGAGTACCTCGACCGCATCCGCGTGAAGTACGTCGAGGTCGGTCGCCCCGCCCCGACGAAGGTCGACCTGCTCCGCCGCGCGGTGGAGGACGGCATCCTGCCGGGGCTCGACTCCGGCGTCGACCCGGACGCCGACAACCGCTGACGGCGTCCGCGTCGATGACGAACGAGGTCGCACCGTTCGGTGCCGACCCGGCGCGGAGCGTCCGGGCGACCGTGTCCCAGGCGTCGGTCGAGCGCGCCTTCGCGATCCTGCTCGCCGTCTTCGCGATCGGGTTCGGGCTCGCGAACGCGATGCACGTGGCCGAGCAGCTGCCGTACCTCGACCCGGTATGGGGCGTCGTGGTGCCGTCGGTGCTCGCCGCGGCCTTCTTCCTGGTCGGGGCCTCCGTCTTCGTGCAGCGCCTGGTCCAGCCCGCGCAGATCACCACCGCGGTGCTGTTCCTCGTCGCGCTCGTCGCCTGGCCGTTCACGGTCGTGGGGTCGATCCCGCCGGACCAGCCGCCGTGGCCGTGGTGGCTGTGCAACATCGGCACGATCGCCGCTGCCATGGGGTTCGCCACGTGGCGTGCGACCATCTACAACGCCGTCGTGCCGGTGGCGTACGTCATCATCCGGCTGAGCCCGGGCGGGGGAGACGTCGGGGTGACGAAAGCCGTGCTGGAGGGCGTGAACATCGGCATCCTCGGCGGGGCTGCCCTCGTGCTCATCGTGATGCTCCGTCGTGCCGCCGCGTCGGTCGACTCGGCGCAGGCGACCGCGGTACGTCGGTACTCGCTCGCCATCCGCGAGCACGCCACCGAGGTCGAGCGTGTGCAGGTCGACGCGATCGTGCACGACAGCGTCCTCACGACGCTGCTCTCCGCCGCCCGGGCCGACACCCCGGAGGCGACGACGCTCTCCGCCCGGATGGCACGGAACGCGCTCGACCACCTCGCCGCCGCGGCCGCCGACGGTCCCGGTGAGGTCCCCCCGGTGCTCCTGCCCGAGCTCCGCGTGCGGATCGCTGACGCGGTGGCGTCCCTGGCGGCCCCGGTCCGGGTGGACGGCGGTCCGCTCGGGCAGACCACCCTGCCGGCGGCGGCGGCCGACGCCATCGCCTCGGCCGCGCTGCAGGCGGCGGTGAACAGCGTCCAGCACGCCGGCGACGGGGTCTCGCGCTGGATCACCGTCGACGAGGTGGCGGGTGCCGTCGTCCGGGTCGAGGTCGCCGACGACGGCTCCGGCTTCGACGTCGACGCGATCCCCGCGGAGCGCCTGGGCGTCCGGCGGTCGATCATCGAGCGCGTGGCCTCGGCCGGCGGCCTCGCCGAGATCCGGACGGCACCGGGGAGTGGGACGCGCATCGTCCTCACGTGGCCGGCACCTGCGGCGGTGAGCGCGTGAAGGTCTCGGTCCCGGCGGGCGTCGCGACGGGGCTCGCCGCGCTGTTCTCGCTCTACCACCTGCTCCTCGCGACGACGACGCTGTTCTGGGTCGGGAACGTCGGTCCCGTCGTCGCGTGCATGGTGCTCTACGCCGCGGCGACCGGTACGGCCCTGTTCGTCCGTGGGTCCGCGCTGCCGGTGTGGGCCGCGTGCTTCTCGCTGGCGACGGCGATCATGATGCCGCTCGTCGCGGCTCCGGTGTCGCCCGCGGACGCCGGGACGGGGCAGGCCAACGGCACGTGGTGGGTCGCCGCCGTCGGCACGCTCATGGTCATCCTCGTCGTCCGGCAGCGCGCTCCGTTCGCCTGGGTCGGTGTGCTGGTCCTCGCGGTGACCACGCTGTCCTGGGCGGGGATCGGGGCGCTCGGCGACCTCGGGGTGCTCGGCAGCGTCTCGTGGGTCGTCATCGCCACGGCGTTCACCGCCGCGATGAACCGGGCCACCCGCATCCAGCGCGACTTCATCCGTGCCGAGCAGGAGACCGTCGACTGGCAGGCGGCGCAGGACGCCCACGTCTTCGAGCGGCAGTTCCGCCTGAGCCAGACCACGCGGATGGCGCGGCCGATGCTGCAGCGGATCATCGACTCGTGCGGTGGACTGACCGACGACGAGCGCACCGAGTGCCTGCACCTCGAGCAGGCCATCCGCGACGAGATCCGCGGCCGTTCGCTGCTCTCCGACGACGTGCGCGACGAGGTCATGCGGCTGCGTCGGCGCGGTGCCGTGGTGCAGCTCCACGACGACGGCGGGCTCGACGAGCTCGAGGTCGACGACCTCCGTCGCATCCACAGCGAGCTCGCCGACGCGCTGCGACAGGCTCACGACGCCGACAACGTCATCGTCCGCACGGTCCCCGAGGGTGCCGAGGCCGCCGTCACGGTGGTCGGGCTGCGGCTCGACCTCGCCGCGAGCGAGTCCGCGGCGCTCGGTGCCGGGCTCGACGACGAGGACGACGACGATGACTCGGCCGTCGCCGTGTGGCTCGAGATCCCCCGGCACGAGACCGTCTGACGCGGAAGTCGCGACGACATGGTCGTCGTCGTACGACAGCGACGGTGTCGCGACGGCCTGGAGGCTCGGGTCGGCTCCGCCTCGTCGGGCGCCCTGGCACGCGCGCCGCCGACTCAGGACGACAAGGTCGAGGTCGTACGACAGCGACGGTGTCGTTCCGAGTCGGGGCGGGAGCTGCGAGGGGGACACGCGCCCACCGCGCGACGAACGGCCGCGGGGCACGAACGCCCCCGGAAACGGGGAACGGGCCGGTCGAGAGACTCGACCGGCCCGTTCACGACCCGAGGCAGAGCGGCAACCCGAATGTCGCCCTGGCTCGCAACGACCAGTGGCGTCGTACCCTAGTCGGCCACTGATCGACGATGTTCTTCTGGGAAGGACACCGAACACTGATTACTATGCCTGCTGCCACGCCTCGTGTCAGTCGTCATTATGGGGGACAATTCCTGCCGGTTCTGTCCGCATCGGCGTTTCGTGCCCCCCAGTCGAGGGGTGCGGGTGTGCGGAAGTGCACGCTGCAACGCGGATACCGGAGGGTACGCGAGGGGTACAACCAGGGCGGTTGCCGTCCCCCGGGGGCGCATCCGGGTCAGCGGAGGGACCGTGACCACGCTCCGGGGCCGTGGGGCAGCGGACCGCGGAGGCCGCGCGCGGCGGACTCCCACCCGACCCGGGGGGACACCTCGACGCGTGCGGGACCCGCTGCAGCCGCCTGGTCGGCCTGGTGCTGGAGCACGGCGACGACGGCGGCGAGCTCCTCCGGTGTGGGGTCACCGGCGACGACACGGACGTCCGGGACAGCACGGACGTCGGCGACGGCACCGACGTCGCCGGCCGCCGCTCCGGGCTTCGCCCCCGTCACAGGGGGATGTTCCCGTGCTTCTTGGGCGGCAGCGTCGCGCGCTTGCCCCGGAGCGCCCGGAGCGCCTTGATGACGGAGACGCGGGTGGCGTGCGGCTGGATGATGCCGTCGAGCTCGCCGCGTTCGGCCGCCAGGTACGGCGAGGCCACGTTGTACGTGTACTCGTTCGCCAGGCGGGAGCGCACGGCGGCGACGTCCTCGCCAGCGTCCTCGGCGCGCTTGATCTCCGACCGGTACAGGATGTTCACCGCGCCCTGACCACCCATCACGGCGATCTCGGCGGTCGGCCACGCCAGGTTGATGTCGGCGCCGAGCTGCTTCGAGCCCATCACGATGTACGCGCCGCCGTAGGCCTTGCGGGTGATGACGGTGACGAGCGGGACGGTGGCCTCGGCGTAGGCGTACAGGAGCTTGGCGCCGCGGCGGATGACCCCGGTCCACTCCTGGTCGGTGCCGGGCAGGTACCCGGGCACGTCGACGAGGGTCAGGATCGGGATGCCGAACGCGTCGCAGAACCGGACGAAGCGCGCGGCCTTCTCACCGGCGTCGATGTTCAGCGTGCCGGCCATCGCCTGCGGCTGGTTCGCGATGATGCCGACCGTGCGGCCCTCGACCCGGCCGAAGCCGATGAGGATGTTCGGCGCGAAGAGCGGCTGGACCTCGAGGAAGTCCCCGTCGTCGACCACGTGCTCGATGATCTGGGTGACGTCGTACGGCTGGTTCGTGGAGTCCGGGATGACGAGGTCGAGCTCGCGGTCGGCGTCGGTGGTCTCGAGCTCGGGGGCGACGTCGTACGCGGGGGCGTCGGAGAGGTTGTTGTCCGGCAGGAACCCGATGAGCGACCTCGCGTAGTCGAGCGCGTCGGACTCGTCGTCGGCCAGGTAGTGCGCGACGCCGGAGATCGCGTTGTGTGTCTGGGCGCCGCCGAGCTCCTCGAAGCCGACGTCCTCGCCCGTGACGGTCTTGATGACGTCGGGGCCGGTGACGAACATGTGGCTGGTCTTGTCGACCATGATCACGAAGTCGGTCAGCGCGGGGGAGTAGACCGCGCCGCCGGCGGCCGGCCCCATCACGATCGAGATCTGCGGGATGACCCCGGAGGCCGCGGTGTTGAGGCGGAAGATCTCGCCGTACTTGCCGAGCGCGACCACTCCCTCTTGGATGCGGGCACCGCCGGAGTCGAGGATGCCGATGATCGGCACGCCCGTCTTCAGGGCGTGCTCCATCACCTTGATGATCTTCTCGCCGGCGACCTCGCCGAGGGAGCCGCCGAAGACGGTGAAGTCCTGCGCGTACACGGCGACCTGGCGGCCGTGGATCGTGCCGAAGCCGGTGACGACCGCGTCGCCGTAGGGCCGCTTGGCCTCCATGCCGAAGGCGTGGGTGCGGTGCCGGACGAACTCGTCGAGCTCGACGAAGGAGTTCTCGTCGAGGAGCTGCGCGATCCGCTCGCGCGCCGTCGTCTTGCCCTTGGCGTGCTGCTTCGCGATGGCGGCTTCGCCCGCTGCGGTCACGGCTTCGTGGTACCGCACGCGGAGGTCGGCGAGCCGGCCGGCCGTCGTGGAGAGATCGGGGGTGTCACCTTGAGTCACCCGCTCACCCTACCGGCGTGCCGAGACCGGGCCGTTGGAGGACCCGCACGGTTCCTGCCCGTACATTTGCACGCATGTCCACACCCGAACTCCCGCGTTCCCGCGCCGTCGTCGCGTCCTCGGGAGCGGTCCTCGACATCCGGCAGTCCACCGGGTCGACCAACGCCGACCTGCTGCAGGCAGCGTCCGGCCTGCCGGACCGCAGCGTCGTCGCGACGCTCGACCAGACGGCCGGTCGCGGCCGTCTCGACCGCTCGTGGACCGCGCCGACCGGGCAGACCCTCGCCGCCAGCGTCCTGGTGCGCGCCGACCTCACCGACCGCGACCGCGGCTGGCTGCCGCTCGTGGCGGGCGCAGCGATGCGCGACGCCGTGCTCGCGGCCCTGGAGCCGACACCTGAGGACCGGGCCGACGGGGCGGACGCGAGTCGGGCCTCCCGTCCGCATGGGACGGAACGGGTGCTCGTGAAGTGGCCCAACGACGTCCTGGTCGACGGCCGCAAGGTCTGCGGGATCCTCTGCCAGGTCGCGGACGACGGTGCGGTCGTCGTCGGGGCCGGCGTGAACCTCACCATCCCGGCCGACGCGCTGCCGACGCCGAACGCGACCTCGCTCCTGGCGGCCGGCGCGACCGGTGACGCGGCCGACCTGGCAGACGCGGTCCTGTCCGGCTTCCTCACGGGCGTCCGGGAGGCCGTGGTCGCCCTGACGACGGGCGGTGCGGACGCCGACGCGGTCCGGTCGCACGTCCGGGCCGTCTGCGGCACCATCGGCGCGCGGGTCCGCCTGGAGCTGCCGGACGGCAGCGTCGTCGAGGCGGACGCCACCGGGATCGACGACGACGGCCGCATCACGATCCGGGATCGAGACGGTGTGAGCAGGGGCGTCGCCGTCGGGGACGTCACCCACCTGCGGTATGCATGACGCCATGACCGCCGAGCCCCCGCCAGAACGCGTCGTCGCGCGGCTGCGGCCGCACGCGCGGAGCCTGGTGCGCCCGGCGGTCTTCGTCGTGCTCGTGGCCGCTGCCGGTGGCTTCGGGTTCGGCGTGTTCCGGGCGCAGTACGCGTGGGTGAACGCCGTGATCGCGGTCCTCGTCCTCGCGCTCGTCCTGGTCGGCGGCGTCGTGCCGCTCGTCCGGTGGATGACCCGCCGCTACGTGGTCACCACCCGGCGGCTGGTCGTCGTGCACGGCCTCGGCACCAGGACCCGGCGGGAGCTGCTGCACTCGCGCGGGTACGACGTGACCGTGCGGCGCCGCGGACTGCAGGGGCTGTTCCGCTCCGGGGACGTGCTCGTGTTCCCCGGGGACGACCCGGCCGTGGTGCTCGCCGACGTGCCCCACGCGGACCTGGTCGTCGCCGTGCTGCACGACATGGTGGAGGCCCACGAGGCCCGGCGGCGCCACCGCGAACCGGACTGGGACGAGATCGTCGGCGGACCCGACCGGCCGTCGTGGGGCGACGTGCACCGCCGGTAGTTCCGGTACCGTCTTCCCGTGCGTATCTCTGTCATCGGCTGCGGGTACCTCGGTGCCGTGCACGCCGCCTCCATGGCCAAACTCGGACACGAGGTCGTCGCGGTCGACGTCGACCCGGTGAAGATCGAGCGGCTCGCCGCCGGCGACGCCCCGTTCTTCGAACCGGGACTCCCCGAGATCCTCGCGGAGGCGATCGGGTCCGGGCGGATCCGCTTCACCACGGACATGTCCGAGGTCGCCGGGGCCCGCGTGCACTTCGTCGCCGTCGGCACCCCGCAGGGCCCGACCGGCGCCGCCGACCTGACGTACGTCGACGCCGCCGTGGCCGCGCTGACGCAGTACGTGGCCGCGGACGAGTTCGTCGTCGGCAAGTCCACCGTCCCCGTGGGCACCGCCGCCCGCCTGGCGGCGTCCCTGTCCGAGGCCGTGCCCGGCGCGACGCTCGTCTGGAACCCCGAGTTCCTCCGCGAGGGCTTCGCCGTGCAGGACACCATCTCCCCGGACCGCCTGGTCTACGGCGTGCCGTCGGGTGCCGCGGGCGAGTCCGCCGTCGCCGCCCTCGACGAGGTCTACGCCACGACCCTGGCCGAGGGGACCCCACGCCTGGTGGTCGACCTGGCCACCGCCGAGCTCGTCAAGGTCAGCGCGAACGCGTTCCTGGCGACGAAGATCTCCTTCATCAACGCGATGGCCGAGATCGCCGAGGTCGTCGGTGCCGACGTCACGGCGCTCGCCGACGCCATCGGGCACGACGCCCGCATCGGTCGGAAGTTCCTGAACGCCGGCCTCGGGTTCGGCGGCGGGTGCCTGCCGAAGGACATCCGCGCGTTCCAGGCCCGGGCGACCGAGCTCGGCGTGGGGGAGTCGCTCGCGTTCCTGGCCGACGTCGACGCCATCAACCTGCGGCGTCGCGCGCACGTCGTCACCCTCGCCGAGGAGCTGCTCGGGGGCGACGTCACCGGCAAGCACGTGGCCGTCCTCGGGCTCGCCTTCAAGCCGAACTCGGACGACGTCCGCGACTCCCCGGCGCTCGACATCACCGCACGGCTGCACGAGCTCGGCGCCGTCGTGTCGGCGTACGACCCCGAGGCGAACGGCACCGCCGCCCGCATCCACCCCGAGGTCCACTACGTCGACATCGCGGACGAGGCACTCCGTGGCGCCGACCTGGTGCTCGTGCTGACCGAGTGGAACGCGTTCCGCGAGCTCGACCCGACCGTGGTCGCCGGTCTCGTGCAGAACCCGGTCGTGGTCGACGGCCGGAACTGCCTGGACCGCGACGCCTGGACCGCCGCCGGCTTCACGGTGCGCGGGATGGGCCGCTAGCCGACGAGCGTCCGCTCGGGGCCCCGGTCGGCCTCGCGCGGGTCGTCCTGGTCGGCTTCGGGCGGGTCGTCCTGGTCGGCTTCGCGCCCGGAGTCGTGACCGGCGTCCCGGTCGGGGCGGTACACCCACACCCGGTAGAGCCAGAACCGGAACGCGGTGCCGAGGACCAGGCCGATGACGTTGCCGGAGACGGTGTCAGCGAACGCGGAGGTGAACCCGAGCACGTAGTGGGACACCGCGAGGCAGCCGATCGAGATCGCCAGGCCGCCGAGCGACACCACGACGAACTCGACACCCTCCTTCGCCGTGGCCGACCGCCGCTGGTCGCGGAAGGTCCAGTGCCGGTTGCCCACCCAGTTGACGAAGATCGCCACGGCCGTCGAGATCACCTTGGCGATGACCGGTCCGGCGGCCACGTCCTCGGGCCGCAGCACCGTCGCGAGGAGCACGTTGAAGAGCACGGTGTCGACGACGAAGCCGACCGCGCCGACGACGCCGAAGCGGGCCAGCTGTGCGATGAGACGCCGCACCTGTCCTCCTGGGTCCGTAGAGTTGACGCTGGCCGACCGGAGTGGACGGCAGGGATCGCCGCGGCGACCTCGAGAACTGTAGACGGGCGCTCCTCCGGTCAACCCGGAGCAGTGCGGAAGGAACGTTCAGGATGACCTTGCGCGTCGGCGTGATCGGTGGCGGACAGCTGGCCAGGATGATGGTGCCGGCGGCGGTCGAGCTCGGGATCGACATCCGGGTGCTCGCCGAGGGGCCGGGCATGTCCGCGGCCATCGCGGCCACGGCGGAGGGCGACTACCACGACGTCGACACGGTCCTGGCCTTCGCGCGGGACGTCGACGTCGTCACGTTCGACCACGAGCACGTGCCGCAGGACGTGCTCCGTGCCCTCGTCGACGCCGGGGTCGCCGTGCGTCCGGGCCCGGCACCCCTCGCGGTCGCGCAGGACAAGATCACCATGCGGACCCGACTCACCGAACTCGGTCTTCCGGTGCCGGACTGGGCGTCCGTGCACGACCCCGACGAGCTGCGCGCGTTCATCGCGGACCACGGCGGTCGCGCGGTCGTGAAGACGCCCCGCGGGGGCTACGACGGCAAGGGCGTGCGGGTCGTGTCCGACCCGGCCGAGGTCGAGGACTGGTTCACCGCCGTCGCCGAGTCCGGCAGCGAGCAGGCGCTCCTCGCCGAGGAACTCGTCAGCTTCACCCGTGAGCTCGCGCAGTCCGTGGCCCGGCGACCGTCCGGCGAGATCGTCGCGTGGCCCCTCGTCGAGACCATGCAGCGCGACGGCGTGTGCGCCGAGGTCATCGCCCCCGCGCCCGACAGCGCCGGCCGGATCGCCGACCTCGCCGAGTCGATCGCGGTGCGGGTGGCGGAGGAGCTCGGCGTGACGGGCGTCCTCGCGGTGGAGCTCTTCCAGACCGACGACGAGCGGATCCTCGTCAACGAGCTCGCGATGCGGCCGCACAACACCGGGCACTGGTCCATCGACGGCGCGACGACGAGCCAGTTCGAGCAGCACCTGCGGGCCGTGCTCGACCTGCCGCTCGGCGCGACGGGCATGAACGCACCGACCGCGGTCATGGTGAACGTGCTCGGGGGCCCCGCCGACGGTGACCTCGCCGCGCGGTACCCGGGGGCGCTCGCCGCCTTCCCCGAGGCGAAGTACCACTTCTACGGCAAGGCGCCGCGCCCCGGTCGGAAGATCGGCCACGTCACGGTCACCGGCGAGGACGTCGACGACGTCGTGTACCGCGCTCGTTCGGCGGCGTCGCACTTCGACGACTGAGCGCCCGGCGACGGTGACGCCCCGCCGCTGACACCCCGTCGGGTGCCACCCGGACTGGCGCTGGTTGCACGATGCACCGCGTGGTGCCATGGAGGGTCAGCACCGGACCAGCCAGGGGGCCACGCATGCGCACCACCACGTTCTTCGCTGCCGCGATGGCACTCGCAGCGGTGGTCGGTGGCGTGCTCCAGCCGGGGACCGCGGGCCCGGCGGTCGCCGCCACCTCCGCGGCGGAGGTCCGCGCCCGCTCCTCGGCGCAGCTGTTCGGCACCGGCCAGTACGTCTCGCCCACGAGCGAGGCCGCGAAGAGCGCCGCGGCACTCCGCACGAGCGACCCGGCGGGCTCGGCCGCGGCTGCCGCCATCGCGCGGTGGCCCGTCGCGACCTGGCTCGGCGAGTGGACGACGGGCACGACATTGACGAAGACGATCACGGCCGCGACCGACGGCGCCGCCGCGACCGGCACGACGGCGGTGCTCGTCACGTACGCGATCCCGGACCGGGACTGCGGTGGCTACTCGGCCGGCGGCTTCGACGAGACCTCCTACGACGCCTGGGTCGACCAGGTCGTGCGCCTGGTGGCGGGCAAGCGCGTCGCGGTCGTCGTCGAACCGGACTCCCTCGCCATGCTCGGCGACCCGCGGTGCACCGCGGCGCTCGGGCAGCAGCGCTCGCGCATCCTCGCCCGTGAGGTCGCGGCCTTCACCGCGGCCGGGGTGCCCGCCTACCTCGACGCCGGCAACTCGAACTGGGTGCAGCCGGCCACCATGGCGGCCCGCCTCGAGGCTGCCGGGGTCCGTTCGGCGCGCGGCTTCTTCACGAACGTCGCGAACTACTACCCGACCGCGCGCGAACAGGCGTACGCGGAACAGGTCTCGGCCCTGACCGGTGACTCCCACTACGTCATCGACACCTCGCGCAACGGCACCGGATGGCACGGCACGTGGTGCAACGCTCCGGGCGCAGGACTCGGCACGTCGCCGCGGGTCGTCACCGACGGCACCGGACTCGACGCGCTGCTCTGGGTGAAGACCCCGGGCGCGAGCGACGGCACGTGCAACGGCGGCCCTGCTGCGGGGAAGTGGTACTCGGCGTACGCGCAGGCACTCGTGGCGAACGCCGCGCTCGGGACGCCGACGCCGGCCACCGCCCCCGTCGGGCGCATCGACCAGGTCGTGTCGTCGTCCACCCGCCGGGTCACGGTGCGCGGCTGGGCGTTCGACGGCGACGCCACGACGACGCCCGTCACCGTGTCCGTCACGATCGGGAAGTCCACCGTCGCACGGTTCGCCGCGTCGGCGCGCCGGTCCGACGTCGCTCGGGCGCACGGTGTCGGGGCCGCCCACGGGTACGCGACGACCATCGCGGTGCCGTCGGGGAAGCGGACCGTGTGCGTCACCGCGACCGGCCTCGGCGCCGGGGGCGACACCGCGCTCGGGTGCCGCACCGTCACCGTCCGCTGACCCGGTCCCACCACCGCCCTGCCGCTAGGCTCGGCGTCGTGACCGACCAGAACGCACCCGCCCCGCTCGTCTCGATCATCATGGGGTCCGACTCCGACTGGCCCACCATGCGCGCCGCGGCGGACATCCTCACCGAGCTCGGCATCCCGTTCGAGGCCGACGTCGTGTCGGCCCACCGCACACCCGACAAGATGATGCGCTTCGGTCGGGCGGCCGCGGGTCGCGGCGTGCGCGTCGTGATCGCCGGTGCCGGCGGTGCCGCGCACCTGCCCGGCATGGTCGCGTCCGTGACGACGCTGCCGGTCATCGGGGTCCCCGTGCAGCTCGCACGCCTGGACGGTCTGGACTCCCTGCTGTCCATCGTCCAGATGCCCGCCGGGATCCCGGTGGCGACGATGGCGATCAACGGGGCAGCGAACGCGGGGCTGTTCGCCGCCCGCATCATCGGCTCGTCCGAGCCCGCCGTCGCCGCCCGCCTGGCCGAGTACGCCGCCGGCCTCGAGCAGGTCGTCGAGGGCAAGGCGCAGGCACTCCGCGACGCCCTCTGAGCGCAGCGGGGCCCGCATTCCGCGGAGTCCGGCACGCACGACACCGGTGTCCGGCAGTCGCACCGCGGGAGCTCGCGGCGCGGAGCACGAACACCGGTGTCTTGCGGATCCGGTGCGCGGGACCCGGTCAGGAGGCCGTGGCCGCGCCCGTCAGGCCGTTGACCGTCACCGAGCGTGCTGCGCCGGACACCGTGACCGACGCGGTCCAGGTCGGTGCGGCCCGGGTCCCGCCGAGCTGCAGGGACGTGAGCGTGCCGGACACCGCCGACGTCGCGGCCTTCGCCGCAGCCGCGGCGTCGACCTTGAGTCCGGCGGCGCGCGCTGCGTTCGCGGTCTTCGTCGCGGCGTCGGAGTCCTTCGGGAACGGACCGGAGGTCACGCGTCCCAGGGTCGCGGACACGACGGACTGCGTGAGGGAGCCGTCCGGACCGGCCACCACCACCGTCCAGTTGTCGCCCGAGCCGGTGAGCGAAACCACGGTCCCACCGCCGGCCGCGGCGACGCCCTGCTGGGTGACGGCGGCGTAGTCCACCGTGTCCGGGGCGTCGGCCCCGCTGCCGTTGCCGGTGCCCTGACCGGCGCCGTCGTCGTCGGAGCCGCTCGGGTCGTCCGAGGGGGCCGGTGCCGGAGCCGGGGCTGTGGTCGTGCTCGCGCTCGGGGCCGTCGTCGGGGTCGGCGTGCGCGTCGGGGTCGGCGTGGGTGACGCGGTCCGCGTGGCTGTCGCGCTGCGGGTGGGCTCGGGGGCGTCGGAGCCGGAGCACGCGGTGAGGAGCGCGGTCGTTCCGATCGCGATCACGATCGAGGCTGTGAGGACCGTGGACGGGTGACGACGTGTCATGTGCTCGATCCTGACAGTCGCCGCGGTCTGCTCCTGGCAGGACACGGCGCGGTGGACTGATCGATGCCGACCCGTGATCGGCCGTGTTCAGAGGTCCGCGTGGAGCTGCCAGGTCTCGAGGGCGGAGTCGCGCCAGTCGAACATCCGGGCACGGTCCGGTCCGGCGATCGCGAGCTGGCCGGCGAGGTGGGCGTCGTTGACGACCTGGTACATCGCCTGGGCGAGTCGTTCCGGGTAGCCCTCGCGCGGGTTCCTGGCGACGCAGACGCCGGCGTCGGAGGCGACCTCCCGGACGGCGTCGTCGTCCGAGTGGATGACGGGCGTGCCGAAGCTCATGGCCTCGATCACGGGCAGCCCGAAGCCCTCGGCGAGGCTCGGGAAGACGAAGACCGTCGCACGGTCGTACGCCACGGCGAGGTCGGCGTCGTCGATCCGGCCGAGGACCTTCACCCGCTCCGGGGCGAGGCCAGCGCGCTCGGCGGCGGTGTCCACGTCGACGTCACCCCAGCCGTCCGGACCGGCGATGACGAGGGGGACGTCCTTCGGGGCGGCGGGGTGCGCCATCGCCTCGATCAACGCGGTCAGGCCCTTCCGAGGCTCGAGCGTGCCGACCGCCAGGACGTAGCGCTCCGGCAGACCGAGCCGCTCGGCGCGGAGGTCGGCGTCGACCGGCACGCGGAGTCGACCGCTCGGGGCGCCGCCGATGACACGGAGCCGGTCGTCGAACCGCCGGATCTCGTTGAGCTGCGCGGCCACGGCGTGCGTCGGCACGACCACGGCGTCGGCGTACCGGAAGGCACGCTTCACCATCGCCTTGTGGAAGTGCACCCCGCGCGGGGTCAGGGTCTCCGGGTGGGTCCACGGCACCGTGTCGTGCACCGTGACGACGGTCTGTCGACCGGGCTCCTGGAAGCGGTTGTGCCCGACGAGCGGCGCGAGGACGCTCGGGGCGTGGACCATGCCGTGGGAAGCGCCGCGCGCCATGCCGGCCTGCCAGGCGAGCGAGAGCTCGCGGCGGGGGAGCGCCAGGCGGTCGAGTCCGGCGAGTCCGGGCAGCAGGGTCCGCAGGTGCTGGACGTCCTGCTGGGTCACGGCCGAGACGACCGCCTCGACGTCGCACCCCGCCGGCGCGGTCGCGATGAGCTGCCGGGTGAGTTCCTCCGCGTAGCGGCCGATGCCGCCGGGGACCGGGGCGACCACCTGGTCGACGATCACGCGGAGAGTGGTCATCTGGCGGAGCTCCTCGGGTGGTTCGGCCGGGTGCCCGGCGGGTGGATCGACAGCCGACAGTATCAGTGGTCGTCTGGAGGACCGGCGGTGTCGGGCGCCGTGGCGTCCGCCGTCGGGAGCGGACCTGCCGCCGGTCCCGCTGCCCGTCCGGCTGCACGGCGGCGGCGTTCGCCGAGCACCGCAGCGCCGGCGAAGACCAGGTCGACGACGGTGAGGAGCACGCGCGACATCACCGCGACGCTGACCGCCGCGGACGCGCCGAGCGGGACGTTCGCGGTGAGCAGCGCCGTGAGGACGGCCTCCCGGCCGCCGAGGCCGGCGGGCAGGAAGAAGACGAGGAAGCCCACGAGCCAGGCGAGGGCGTACGCGCCGATGGTCAGCGTGGTGACGCGCAGGTCGACGCGGGCGAGCGGGACCAGCACGAGGGTGATGTGCAGGCCGAAGAGGAGCCACGCCAGCGCGGCCCAGCCGAAGGCCCGGATGATCGCGCCGATGCGCAGGTCGATGGTGCCGAGGTCGCGCCGGGTGACCTTCGACGCCAGGCGCAGGCCGAACCGCAGCACGGCCGGGTGCAGCGCCGCGAGGACGATCGGCACCAGGAGCACGACGAACCAGTAGCTGGCGAAGGCGTCGGGCTGGACGAAGGGGATGGTCACCGCCGCGACGGACACGCCGGCGCCGCAGCTCACGAGCAGGGTGAGCATGCCGACGGCGACGCTCCTGGCGGCCGGGACACGGTGCTCACGCCCGAGGTCGGCCTGAGCGACGATCGGCCACACCGACCCCGGGATGTACTTGCCGATCTGCGACAGGAAGAACACCCGCTGGGCGGCCCGGATCGGGATGTGGTGGCCGGCACCGGACATCAGCGCACGCCAGGACAGGAACGTGACGTACGTCGCCGCCGCCCCGGTCACGAGCGCCGCGACGAGGGACCACGGGTCCTGCCGTCCGAACGCGTCGCTGATGTCACCGGCGCGCGGCACGAGGAACGCCACGCAGAGCGCGAGGGCGACGACGAGGCCGACGGTGCGGATCACGGACTTGGCTCGCGAGCGCTTCGCGGGCTGTGGGGCGTCGGTCATTCTCACCTAGGGTTGATCGGGTGCGCCGAGACCGGAGACGGCGCGCGCGACCATCGGAAGGGGCGGCCCACGTGCGGATCTTGGCCTTCGGAACATACCAGGCGTCGGACCACCCCCGGGTGCGCGTCCTCGCCGACGGCCTGCGCGAGCGCGGTCACGTCGTCGCGGAGGCGAACGTCCCGCTCGGGCTCTCGACGAAGGACCGCGTCGCCATGCTCGGCGCCGCCTCGGGGGCGTTGCGCATGGCCGGACGGCTCGCGAGCAGCTGGACGCGGCTCACCGCGAAGGCGCTCGCCGTCCGTCGGTCCGGCCGACCCGACGCCCTGCTCGTCGGGTACATGGGGCACTTCGACGTCTGGCTCGCGCGGCTGCTGTTCCCGCGGACGCGGATCGTCCTCGACCACCTGATCTTCGCCGCCAGCACCGCACAGGACCGCGGTGTCGGTGCCGGCGGTCTCAAGCAGCGGCTGCTCCGCTTCCTCGACCGCGCCGCGCTCACCATCGCGGACGTCGTGGTCGTCGACACCGAGGAGCACCGGGCCATGGTGCCGGACGCCCTCCGCGACAAGGCGGTCGTGGTGCCCGTCGGGGCCACCGCGTCCTGGTACCAGGCGGGCGCGCACCCCGAGGACCGACCGGACGACGAGCCCCTCCGCGTGGTCTTCTTCGGGCTGTTCACGCCGCTGCAGGGTGCGGAGACGATCGGCCGCGCGATCGGCCTGCTGCCCGACGACGGCCGGGTCACGGTCACGATGATCGGGTCGGGGCAGGACCACGACGCGGCCGTCGCAGCCGCCGTCGGCGGTGCGCCCACGGAGTGGGTGCCCTGGGTCGACGCCGCGGACCTGCCCGCCCGGGTGGCCGCGCACGACGTCGGCATCGGCATCATGGGCACGACCCCGAAGGCACTGAAGGTCGTGCCGAACAAGGTCTACCAGTGCGCCGCCGCCGGTCTCGCGATCGTCACCAGCGACACGGCCCCGCAGCAGCGCGCGTTCGGCGACGCCGTGGACCGCGTGGCAGCCGGGGACGCCGCCGCGCTCGCGGCGGCCATCCGCGCCCTGGGCGAGGACCGCACGCGCCTCGCCGAGCGGAGGGCAGCGGCGTCAGCCGCAGCCGACCGGTTCCGTCCGGCCAACGCGGTGGCACCCCTCGACGAACGCCTGCGCCGGACCGTCGGCTGACAGCACCAATCGTCCACCAGTGACGCACTGGAGGCCCTGCTCACGTTCCGCGTGTCGCGGTCGGTGAGCAGGGCCTCCAGTCCGTCAGCCGGTGCGTCTCAGGACGCGAGCACACCCGCCTGCGCGGCGGCGTGCAGTGCCTCGCGCCAGTCGCGCATCGCCGGGATGCCGGCACGCGACCACGCGTCGTGCCCGAGGACGCTGTAGGCGGGGCGAGGAGCCGGACGGACGAACGCGGAGCTGTCCGTGGGCAGGACGCGCTCGGGGTCGAGCCCGACCTCGGTGAAGATCGCCTTCGTGAAGTCCAGCCACGACCCCTGCCCGGCGTTCGTGCCGTGGTAGATGCCCGCGGGTGCGTCGGCGTCGACCATCGCGACGATCTGTCGTGCCAGGTCGCCCGTCCACGTCGGCTGCCCGACCTGGTCGGTGACGACGCTGACGGTCTCGTGCGACCCGGCGAGCCGGATCATCGTCTTGGCGAAGTTCGGGCCACCCGCGCCGTAGAGCCATGCCGCGCGGACGATCCAGGAGGAGTCCGGTGCGACGCGACGGACGGCGGCTTCCCCCTCGGCCTTCGTGCGGCCGTAGGCGCCGATCGGGTCGGTGGGCTCGTCCTCGGCGTACGGGGAGGTGCCGTTGCCGTCGAAGACGTAGTCCGTGGAGACGTGCACGAGCTTCGCGCCGGCGGCGACCGCGGCCGTCGCGAGGACCTCGGGGCCGCGGGCGTTCACGGCGTGGGCGTCGTCCTCGTGGGACTCGGCGTCGTCGACCTTGGTGTAGGCGGCGGCGTTGATGACGACGTCGTGCCCGGCGACCGCCGCGGTGACCGCGGACGGGTCGGTGATGTCGAGGTCGGCGCGCGAGAGGGCGGTCACGTCACGTCCGGCGAGGGCCTGCTGGAGGTCCTGGCCGAGCATGCCGGCCGCGCCGGTGATGAGGTATCGGGTCATGGTCTGGTCCGTCGTCCGGGCTCAGGCCAGGGCCGCGCGCTCCTTGAGCGGCTCCCACCAGGCGCGGTTGTCGCGGTACCACTGGACGACGTCGGCGAGTCCCTGCTCGAAGGGGACCTGGGGCTCGTAGCCGAGCTCGGCCTGGATCTTGCTGATGTCCACCGAGTAGCGGAGGTCGTGTCCGAGGCGGTCCGCGACGCGGTCGACGTACGACCAGTCCTTGCCGGTGGCCTCGAGCAGCATCTCGGTGAGCTCCTTGTTGGTGAGCTCGGTGCCGCCGCCGATGTTGTAGATCTCGCCGGCGCGGCCACGGGTCAGGACCATCGCGATGCCGCGGGTGTGGTCGTCGACGTGCAGCCAGTCGCGGATGTTGTTGCCCTCGCCGTAGAGCGGGACGTGGCGGTCGTCGATGAGGTTCGTGACGAACAGCGGGATGACCTTCTCGGGGAAGTGGTACGGCCCGTAGTTGTTCGAGCAGCGCGTGATCGAGAGGTTCAGCCCGTGCGTGCGGTGGTAGCTGCGGGCGAGGAGGTCGCTGCCGGCCTTCGACGCCGAGTACGGCGAGTTCGGCTCGAGGGGACGGTCCTCGGCCCAGGAGCCTTCGCTGATGGAGCCGTAGACCTCGTCCGTGGAGACGTGCACGAAGCGCTCGGTGCCGTGACGGAGCGCCGCGTCGAGCAGCCGCTGGGTCCCGACGACGTTGGTCTCGACGAAGATGCCGGAGTCGCGGACGGAGCGGTCGACGTGGGACTCGGCGGCGAAGTGCACGATCGCGTCGATGCCGGGGATCACCTCGTCGAGCTTGGCGGCGTCGGTGATGTCGCCCTGGACGAACGAGTAGCGGGGGGAGTCCGCGACCGGTGCGAGGTTCTCGAGGTTGCCCGAGTACGTCAGTGCGTCGTAGACGACCACGTCGGCACCTTCGAGGCCGGGGTAGGCGTCCTGCAGTGTACGGCGGACGAAGTTCGAGCCGATGAAGCCGGCTCCTCCGGTGACGAGGATCTTCACGCGTTGTTCCTTCAGTGATCGGTTCAGCGGTCGGCGGGCAGTCTAGCGGGCATCGTCGGACCGGCGTCCGAGTCGGGGAGCGGGTCCGTGGTGGTGGTGGTGGTGGTGTCGGCGGTGGCGGTGGTGTCGCCGGTCCCGGTGGTGGTCGGGGCGGTGGCGGTGGTGTCGTCGGTGGACCCCACCGTGCGCGTCGAGCCGAACCAGCGCCAGGCGATGACGATCGTGGCGGCGCCCAGGACGCCGACGGCGACCACCAGCGCACCCAGCGGGGCACGTCCGAGCGGCAGCGATCCCCACAGCGTCTGCTTGCCGGCGGCGGAGACGCGGAACACGAGTTCCTCGTACGTCCCGGCGTAGAGCAGACCGAGGGCGGCGACGACGACGACCGGCGCGACGACGAGCGCCGCGCGGGCGAGGCGGACCCGGACCTCGCGGCGGACGACGAGCGCCTGCCACGCGACCGCCTGCGTCACGAGGAGGGCGGCGACCGCGGGGAACAGGAAGCGCCCCTGGTTCACGTTCACGCCGAGGTGCCCGGCGTACGTCGCCCAGTCCCGGACGACGACCACGACGAGGGCGGTCAGCGGGAACACGCCGGCGACGGCCAGCACGCGGCGGTCCGTCGAGCGACGCGACACGCCCCAGACCAGGACGGTGAGGGCGAGCACCGTGAACGTGTCGACGAGGATCGGGGACAGGGGCCACTCGTACCGCCCGAGCTGTCCCCAGAACGAGTTCGACAGCCCGTTCCAGAACACGCCGGCGAACTGGACCCCGTCCGGCCCCTCGAGCCGTGGCCACCGCAGGACGACCGCCGGGTACGAGTCGGGCTGCGGCGTCCCCGTCCGGACGAGCTGCGCCAGGTACCACCAGCCCGTGGTCACGAGCGGCACGGCGAGGACGACGACGGCACGGAGCACGCGGCCGAGGACGCCGAGCGCCCGTCCGCCCGCGCCGTCGGACCGTGCCAGGAGCACGGCGAGCAGCGCGAAGGGCACCGCCATCACGCCCCCGGCCATCACGGCGGTGCCGACGGCGAGTGCGCCGCCGAGGGCGAGTGCTGTCCACCAGGACCGGTCACCCGTGAGGACGCGGACCCCGAGCCACGTGGCGAGGGCACCGGCGGTGATGACGGGCACCCACACGGACACCGACGACGTGAGCTGCAGGAGCTGGGGCACGGCGAGGAGCGCGACGGCGGCACTGACCGCGAGGCGCGGCGACCGGGTGGCACGACGGACCGCGGCCCACACGAGCAGTGGGAGCGGTGCCGCGACGACGACGTCGACCAGCCGCCAGACCAGCACCACGAGGTCCCAGCGGTGGCTCGCGAAGTCGATCACGTGCGCGACGATCGCCTGCACGAGGAACCAGGTCGGCGGGTGCTGCGACATCGGGTTGACGAGCTCGTTCTCGGTGCCGTCGCCGACGATCGCCGCGAAGGTGCCGCGCTCGGCCGCCGGCGGCAGGTGGTTCGGCACGTTCTGCGCGAGCAGCCCCTGGACGTAGTGCAGGTCGCCCGGGTGCGGCCAGCTCTGGCCCATCGCGAGGTGGAGCACGGCGTCGACGTTCGCGACCTCGTCCGGGCCGTGCAGCGCGGGGTTCACGTACGCCCAGGTGACCAGGAGCAGGACGAAGACGGCCGTGACGCCCAGGAGGGAGACGACCTCGCCCCGACCGATGCGCGGAGTCGTCGCTGCGGGGGACACGCACGTCATGCTCGGGGTGCTCCTCGGTCGGTGTCGGTGTCGGTGCCGGTAGTGTCGGGGACGCGGGCGGGCTCGGCGTCGACGCGGGGGTCGACGACGGGGCCGGTCACGACGGGTGCGTCCGCGAGTCCGCTCGGGACCCCGCGCGACACCACGACCGCGATCGCCAGGAGCACCAGCGCCACCACCCAGCCCGCGACCAGCAGCGACACCGGCGCGGGCGTCGAGGAGGACAGCTGGTCGAGCCCGACGGACGTCACCCGGATCCGGGAGTGCTCCGCGATGCTGGCGTAGGTGAACAGCAGGGCGTACACGGCCAGGGCTGCCGACACCGCGGCGACCACCGTGCCGAAGCGTCGGTGCCCGGTCGTCGTGCCGATCGCACGGCGCCAGGCGATCGCGCTCAGGGCGATGAACGCGAGCATCGCCGGGAAGTAGTACCGGCCCTGGGTCGCGCCGATGAACGTGGTGGACCGGTAGCTGCCCCAGGCGTTCGCCGTCTGCAGCAGGAAGACCGTGAGCGGCAGTGCGGCCAGCACGAGGGCGGTGCGCAGTCCGGGACGTCGCGGGAAGCCCCAGACGAGCACCGCGCCGAGCGCCAGCACCGTCGCGGTCTCGAACACGACGGGCGAGATGATCCACTGCGCCTTGCCGCCGAAGCTGCCCCAGAACGTCCGCGCGATGGTGGACCAGGAGACGTCCGCGAAGGCCACCGGGTCCGGACCGGTGCCGGACGGGAAGGGCTTCGGCGGGCGGAGCGACTCGAAGCCGTTGGGCTGCAGCGTGTGGAACACGAGGAGGTTCCTGAGCCACCACCCGGCCCCGAGGACCGCGGCGACCGCGAGCACCCAGAGTGCACGGACCACCCGCGGGCCCGTGCCCGGTCGACGGGTCGCACCGACGAGCAGGGCGAGGCCGACGAACGGGATCAGGGGCAGCGCCGTGCCCTTCCAGAGGATCGCGACGCCGAGCGAGAGGGCGAGAGCGAGTGCCGTCCTCGTCCGGGCGTCACCGGTCAGGACCCGGACGGCGAGCCAGACCGTCGTGGCGGCGAAGAGGATGACAGGCGGGTCGTTCGACACCGACGCCCCGATCGAGGCGAGCTCCGGGACCGCGAGCACCGCGAAGGCCCCGACCACCGCGGCGCGGGGCGAGCGGGTCACCCGGCGGACGGTGGCCCAGGCGAGGACGGGCAGCGGCAGGACGAAGAGCGCCCCGAGCAGCCGGACGGCGAGCACCGCGACGTCCGGTCGCAGCGACTCGAAGTGCACGGTGCGGAGGACCCCGGCGGCGAGCACGTAGTACGTCGGCGGGTGCTGCGTCATCTGGTCGACGGTGTCGGTCTCGGCGGCCCCGGTGCGTTCGAGCAGCTCGCCCATCGACGGCCCCGCCTGGCGGTCCGTCTCCTTCGCAGCACGCTCGACGGCCTCGAGTACGCGGAGCTTCCCCGGGTCCGGCCAGCCGTCCCCGATCGCGACGTGGACCGCCGCGTCGAAGTGCGCCCGCTCGTCCGGCGCCTGGAACGACGGGACGAGCGCCGCCCACAGCACGAGGACGACCGCGAACGCCGCCGAGACCGCGCCGACGACGACCCACTCGCGGCGCCGGGGCGCCGGGGCGGTCTCAGTCGCCATAGCGTGCGAGCTTCTGCAGGTCGAGCTGCTCCTCCGCGAGGGTCCTGTTCAGGCGTGTGAGGTCGGCGACGACCCCGATCGTGATCGAGAGCACCGCCGTGATGATGAGCACGAGGCCGAGGATCAGGGACTGCAGGTGGTTGCCACCGGCATCGGCCCAGAGCAGGACCAGGTACCGGACGAAGGGGATGAGGCCGCAGGCGGCGAGCACCGCGCTCACCGAGGCGAACAGCGCCATGGGGCGGTACATCAGGTAGACGCGGGCGATCGCCGAGCCGGACTCGAACATGTGCTGCCAGATGTTGCTGAACAGGCGGGACTCGCGGGTCTTCGCGTTCGTCGTGATCGGCACGCTGGCGATCGCGATGCGCTTGTAGCCGGCCTGCACGATGGTCTCCATGCAGTAGCTGAAGCGCGTCACGATGTTGAGTCGGATGAGCGAGTACTTCGAGTACGCGCGGAACCCGCTCGCCGCGTCCGGCAGGTCGAGGCCGGCGGCGCGGCTGGCGACCCAGGAGCCGAACCGCTGCATGACCTTCTTGAACCCGGAGAAGTGCTCGATGGTGCGCGTCTGACGGTCGCCGATGACGATCTCGGCCTCGTCCCGCAGGATCGGCTGGACGAGCTCGGCGATCTGCGCCTGCGGGTACTGGTTGTCACCGTCGGTGTTCACGACGATGTCCGCCCCGTGCAGGAGCGCGTAGTCCACACCGTCACGGAACGACCGGGCGAGGCCCATGTTCGTGGTGTGCCGGACGAAGTGGGTCACGCCGTGTGCGCGAGCGACCTCGACGGTGCGGTCCGTCGAGCCGTCGTCGATCACGAGGATCTCGATCTCGTCGATGCCGGGGATCGACGTCGGGATGGTCTCGAGGACCGAGGGGAGCGTCTGTTCCTCGTTGAGGCAGGGGATCTGGATGAAGAGCTTCACTGCGTTCGGGCGTCTCGATCTCGTCGGTCGGTGGGCGCGCGTGCGTGTGGTCATCACGCGCGGGGCGTTTCGGGCCGCGCTCACCCTATGCGAAAACGCCCGACCCCCGAAGCGCACCACGGACACGACGGTGAGCCGCCGTCAGCTCGGGCGACGCTGTGGCAGGATCGCAGACCGTGCGCCGATTCGTCCCGTCCCTCCACACCGGCGTGGTCATCGCCGCCGCCGTCTTCGCGGTGTTCGCGGCGATCGCGATCGGCTTCGCCGCCCCGCCGTTCAACTCCGCGGACGAGGCCGCGCACTTCGACTACGCCGTGACCGTCTGGCACGGACACCTCCCGGTGTTCCAGGACGGGCTCACGATCTCGTCCCCCTTCGGCACCCTGCCCCCGGTGCAGTGGGTCTCGCAGCACCCACCCCTCTTCTACGCGATCCTGGCGCCGGTCGTCGGACCGCTCTGGGACAGCGGACAGCTCTACACCGCGGTCCTCGCGGGACGTGGGATCAACGCCGTCCTCGCGGGCCTGACCGTGCTCGCGGTGGGCTGGGCGACGGGTCGTGTGCTGCCGGGTCGCCCCGCGGTCGTCAGCGTCGCCGCGGTCGTCGTCTCGCTGACGTCGATGTTCCTGCTCGTCGGCGGAGCGGTCTACAACGACCTGCCGAACGTCGGCTTCGGCGCCCTCGCCATCGGCGTCGGGGCCACCGCGATCCGACGGGGACTCTCCTGGCGTCTCGTCGCCCTCGGCGCGGTCGTCACCGCCGGCGGCATGCTCAGCCGGCTCTCCTTCGCGGTGTTCGTCGTCGCGGTCGTCGTCGCCTTCGTCGTCGCACGGCGGACGGGCTGGTGGGGCACGGTCCTCGGCAAGGCGGTCGCCGTGGTGGTGGTCGCCGTCGCCCCCGTGCTCTCCGCAGGGTGGTTCTTCCTGCGCAACCGCGAACTGACCGGCAACATCGCCGGCAGCCAGCCCGCGTGGGCGGCCGAGAACCTGCACCGCGTGCACACCGGGTTCGTCGAGACGGTGACCAACCCGGGCTTCTGGACCGGGGTCTTCTCGGTGTTCCGTGGCCACTTCAAGGTCGACGGGGAGTGGACGTGGCTGATGCTGCTCGTCCCGCTGCTGCTGGCGGTCGTCGTCGGTCTCCTGCCGCCGCTCCGACGCGGCCGGTCAGGAGCAGGGCGCACCCCGCTCGCCGACGCCCTCGTCGCCGCGATGCTCGTGGGGGTCTTCGTCCTCGTCGTCTTCCTCCAGGTCCGCTTCACCATGCAGGGCGGCGCTTCCCAGGCCCGCTACGGCCTGCCCCTGATGCCGGTGCTCGCGGTCGCGATGGCCGTCGGGCTGACCGGCTTCGGGCGGTTCGTGACCCCGGTGCTCGTCACGGCCTGGGTCGCCGCGGCAGGGTACGGCTGGTTCACGATCCTCGACCTGTCCCGCCCGGCGTTCACCGCACCGGACACCCTCACCATCGCCCGGGTCGCCGTCGTGCTCGCGTTCGTCGCCCTGGCCGCCGTCCTCGCCGGCGTCTGGGTCGGGTCGCTCCGCCGGGTGCCGCGTGCTGACGACCCCGCCAACGCGTCGTCGCTGCCCGCGGAGGCGTCCCACGCGGCGTGACAGGATGACGGCGTGACGTCCTTGCGCTCCCGGGTCGCCCGGGTCATCCGCCGTCGACCGGGACAGCAGCCGCAGGCACAGCCGCAGCCGGAGCCGGCCGTCGTGCCCCCGCTCGTCGGCTTCGTCGTCCACGGCGCCGGGGGACTCCACCCCGCGTCGGCACACATCCGGGTCACCGGCCGGATGTCGGCGCTCGCCGCGTCCGGCGCGGCACGGGTCGCGCAGGTCGACCCGGTGCGCTGGGCGGACGGCTCGGACACGGCGCACCTCGACGCGATCCTGGTGCAGCGCGACGCGTTCCCGCTGGCCGCGCTCGACCCCGCCTTCGCCCGGGCCGCCGCCGAGGGCACCCGCATCGTCGCCGAGGTGGACGACGACTTCTTCACCGCCGAGGCCCGCGCCCGGCTGGCACGCGCCGAGTACGACCCCGACCGCCTGGCCGCCGTCGACCGGCTCGTCCGCGGCGCCGACGCCGTGGTGGTCTCGACCGAGCCACTGCGTGCCGTCCTCGCGGCCGAGGGCATCGACGCCGTCGTCGTGCCGAACGGCGTCCAGCCCGGACTGTGGTCGCACGACCCCGTGACCCCGACCACGGACGGTCCCCGTCGGGTCCTCTACATGGGGAGCGCGACCCACGGCGGCGACCTCGACCTGCTCCGCGACGTGTTCGACGGATTCGTCGACGACGCGGGCCGACCCGTCCGGCTCGAGGTCGTCGGGGTGACGCACGACGACGACGCCTGGCACGACCGCCTCGCCCTGCCGGAGGGCACGACGCACTACCCCGAGTTCGTGGCCTTCCTCCGCGAGCACGCCGACCGCTGGTCCGCCGGGGTGGCACCGCTGACGGACGACCGCTTCAACGACGCCAAGAGCGACCTGAAGTTCCTGGAGTACTCGATGCTCGGGCTGCCCTTCGTCGGGTCCGACCGGCCCTCCTACGCCGGGGTCGACGCACACGGGGGTCTCCTCGCCGCGGACGGCGTCGCGGCCTGGCGCACGGCGTTGCGCACCGCCTTCCACCACCCCGAGGAGCGCGTCCGCTCCGCCCAGGCGTACGTCCGCGCGGAACGGGTGGTCGCCGAGGGGCGCGACGAACCCGGTGAACGCGCCTGGCGGAGCGCACTCGGGCTGTCCTGACACCCCCGGCCGGGCTCCCCGGACACGACCGGGCGGCTTGCTAGGCTGCTGCGGTGCAGATCCGCGAACTGAAGATCCAAGGCGCGTGGGAGTTCACCCCCGTCCAGCACGGCGACGCACGGGGGGCCTTCCTCGAGGCCTACCGTGCCGACGTGCTCGAGGAGACCGTCGGTCACCCGCTCGACCTCCGCCAGGTGAACATGTCGATCTCGGCGCGCGGTGTCGCGCGCGGGATCCACTACGCGCTCGTCGCCCCGAGCCAGGCGAAGTACGTCACCGCCGTGCGCGGCGCGTTCATCGACTACATCATCGACATCCGCGTCGGGTCGCCGACGTTCGGGCAGTGGGACTCGGTGCGCATCGACGACGTCGACCGTCGCGCCGTCTACCTCTCCGAGGGCCTCGGCCACGCGATCGTCGCGCTCGAGGACGCCTCGACGGTGAACTACCTCGTCAGTGCCCACTACGACCCCCAGCGCGAGAAGGGGATCAGCATCCTCGACCCGACCGTCGGCCTGACGCTGCCCGACGGCATCGGCGAGCCCGTGCTGAGCGAGAAGGACACCAGCGCGCCGACCCTCGAGCAGGCCGCCGAGCTCGGGCTGCTCCCGACCTACGACGAGTGCGTCGCCTACACCGAGTCCCTCCGGACCACGAAGAAGTAGAGGACCATCCCCATGAAGGGCATCATCCTGGCCGGCGGTTCCGGCACGCGCCTCTGGCCCATCACCAAGGGCATCTCGAAGCAGCTCATGCCCATCTACGACAAGCCGATGGTGTACTACCCGCTGTCGACGCTGATGATGGCCGGCATCCGCGAGGTCCTCGTCATCACGACGCCGGAGTACAACGACCAGTTCCGCGCCCTCCTCGGCGACGGTTCGGCCCTCGGCATGACGATCGAGTACGCCGTGCAGCCGAGCCCGGACGGCCTGGCCCAGGCGTTCGTGATCGGTGAGGACTTCATCGGCGACGACAGCGTCGCGCTGGTCCTCGGCGACAACATCTTCCACGGCACGGGCCTCGGCACCAGCCTGCAGAAGAACACCACGGTGCAGGGCGCGACGATCTTCGCCTACCACGTGGCCGACCCCAAGGCCTACGGCGTCGTGGAGTTCGACGACGACTTCACCGCGGTCTCCATCGAGGAGAAGCCGGCCGACCCGAAGTCGAACTACGCCGTCCCCGGGCTGTACTTCTACGACAACGACGTCGTCGAGATCGCGAAGACCATCGAACCGAGCGCCCGCGGTGAGCTCGAGATCTCGACCGTCAACGAGCGCTACCTCGAGGCCGGCTCGCTCGGCGTCGAGGTCCTCGACCGCGGCACCGCCTGGCTCGACACCGGCACGTTCGAGTCCATGATGCAGGCGTCCGAGTACGTCAAGGTGATCGAGGACCGCCAGGGCCACAAGATCGGCTGCATCGAGGAGATCGCCTGGCGCAACGGCTGGATCGACGACGCCGCGCTCGCCGACCTCGCCGCACCGCTCGCCAAGAGCGGCTACGGGGTCTACCTGCAGCAGCTGCTCCGCGGCTGACCGTGGCGTTCCGTCGCCTGCTCGGCCGGGCCGGCACCGCGGACGTCGGGCAGCCGATCACGGACGACCGCGGGCCGGCCGTCGGGGCCGAGCCGGGCCTCCCGGTCGACACGTCCCTGGTGACGGACGCACCGCGGCCGGCAGCCGACGGCTTCGACGTGCTGGTCACGGTCGCCGAGGCGGCGTACCGCTCCGGTGCGCACCGGCCGGTGGTCGTCGCCGCCCGCACGGCGGGCGCACGTTCCGTCGTCGTGAGTGCGTACGACGTCCACGCCGGCCCGCAGAGCACGTACCCGCCGGTCGTCGGCGGTGACGACCACGTCGTGGCACGACCGACCGTCGCCGCGACCTGGGGCGGTGCGGTCGCTGCCGCGCGCCCCCTGCTCGGCTCCGCGGTCGTCGTCGTCCAGGACGCAGCCGTCCTCCTGCCGGAGGACGGCCTCCTCCGGTTGGTGGCCGCCGTCACCCGGTCGGAGGACCCCGACCAGGACCCCGACCAGGACCGCCGGGAGGCCGTGGTCGCCCTGCCCGTCGTCCGCTCCACCGACGACGTGGTCGCCAGCGCGGGTGCGGTGCTGGTCCGCGGGACGGCTCCGGCCGGCTCGCTCCTGCGCGGCCACCCGTACGAGGACGCCGAGCTGCTCGCCGGTGCCCGGGTGTTCGCCGGCGACGAGCCGTGCTTCGCCGTCCGCACGGACGCGCTCGCGGTCCCGGTCGTCACCGTCGACACCCGCACCGCGGTCGCCCGGCTGACACGGGACTCCGCCGACGCCGCCGGTGGGGACTGCGTCGTGCTCCCGCTCGGGCGGGTGTACCGCACGTCGGTGCTCCGCGAACGGCGCTACGACACCGACGCCGCCGACGCGCTCGCGGTGTGGCGGGACCGGTCCGACGACGCGGCAGACGTCGCGCTCGCCCGTCTGGGGTTCGCCGCCGGGGTCCCGACGGCGGACCCGGTCGGCGCACCCGTGGCGCTCCGTGAGCCGGTGGTCCGAGCGGAGCGGGTGCGCACGGTCGAGCGCGCCGAGCGTCTGCGGTGGTCGATCCGGATCGCGGCGCACCCCGGTCCCCGCGGCGACGACTGGGGCGACACGTTCTTCGCGCGGGACCTCGCCGCGGCGCTCCGCGGTCTCGGACAGGACGTCGTGGTGGACCACCGCGAGTCCCACGTGCGGCCGTTCTCCGAGCACCTGGACGACGTCGCGCTGACCCTCCGCGGGCTCGACGACACCCCGGTGCACCCGACCGCCACGAACGTGCTCTGGGTCATCTCGCACCCTGACCTCGTGACGCCCGCCGAGCTCGCGCGGTACGACCTGCGCTTCGCGGCCGGGCCGGTGTGGGCCTCCCGCGTGACGGCGGAGACCGGGCTCGCCGTCGAACCCCTCCTGCAGGCCACGGACCCGGCGCGGTTCCACCCGGGCCCCGTCGACCCGGCGTTCCCCGACCTCGACACGGCCTTCGTCGGCAAGACCCGGCGCGTGTTCCGGCCCGTCGTGCGCGACGCCGTCGAGGCCGGTGTGGACCTCTCCGTGTGGGGCGAGGGGTGGGAGCGCCTCCTGCCGGACGGCGTCCACCGCGGTGTCTTCGTGCCGAACGACCAGCTGCCGGCGCTCTACCGGAGCGCCAGGGTCGTCCTCAACGACCACTGGGACGACATGGCGCGGGACGGCTTCGTGTCGAACCGCCTGTTCGACGCCGCCGCGTCCGGGGCACTCGTGGTCACCGATCCGATCGCGGGCGTCGACGAGCTGTTCCACGGCGCCGTCCGGACCTACGACTCCGTCGCGACGCTCGGGGCGCTGGTGCGTGCAGGGGAGTCGACCACGCAGCAGGAGCGGACGGCACGGGGCACGCGCATCGGTGCGGAGCACGCGTTCGCCCGGCGCGCCGAGGTGCTCCTCGACGCGGTCCGGCGGGAGCGCGCCCGGCGCTAGGGCCGGATCCGCGGGGCCGTCGGCCCGGGCCGGTCGGGCGCTAGGGCCGGATCCGTCGGGCGAGGTCGCCCGCCCGGTCGGCCAGCCGGACGACCCGGCGCGCCCGCATGGCCGTGAGGTCGGCGGTGCGGGCGGTGACCTCGCGGAGCGCCGCCTCGGCCCGGTCGCGCTCGAACTGCACCGTCGCCCGGAGCGTGTTCGCCGTGGCCTCGCCCTGTCGGACGACGTCCTCGAGCCCCTCGAGCTCCTCGATGCGGCGGTCCCGGCGCACGATGGCACGCCCGAGCGCACGGAGCCGGTCGAACTCGTCGACGGGGACGAGCGGGCCAGCGGGGGTGTCAAGGGCCGATGACCCGGCGGCCCGCAGCGCGTCCACGATCCCGTCGTCGCGCGTGAACGGCCCGGCCTCGGCCTCGGCGTCGGTCACGAAGCGCAGCGCGAAGGTCGCCTGGAGGACGCCCTCCTGCAGCCGTCGGTAGTCGCGCATGCCGTGGTGCCGCGGGCTCGGCGTCAGGTCCGGGTTCGCCTCGTAGGCGCGTCCGCTGACCTCGACCCGGTGCGCGTACTGCGCCCAGGAACGCCAGGGCAGGTGCAGCACCTCGAGCGCGAGCGCGTCGGGGACCTCGCCGCCGTTCGCGACGCTCACCTGGTGGTTGCCCTGCACGACCGTGACGTCGGGGTCGCCGACGTGGATCGCGTTGGTGGTCGGCGGCGCGAGGAGCCCGGCGGCGCGCAGTTCCTCGATCGGCCGTTCGTCCCGCCAGTGCAGCCGCTCGAGGCCGGCGCCCGACTCGGCGAGTCGCCCGGTGAGGTTGACGACGGGCACCGTGAAGGCCCCGATGGCCGGGTCGAGCTGCTCGAAGACCGATCGGACCGTCAGCGAGCGGTCGACGGGCAGCAGGAACTCGTCGGCGTCGGCGTTGACGACCCAGTCCGCGTGGTGGACCGTCGCGGCGTCGCGGGCCATCCCGGTGACGACGGTGCCCTGCTGCTTCCGGTGCACGGGGTCGTGCCGCAGGTCCACGACGACGTCCTCGCGCTCCGCGAACGCGGTCAGGATCTCCGTGGTGCCGTCCTCGGAGCCGTTGTCGGTGATGACGAACACGTCGAAGCCCTGCGCGACGTGGTGGTCGAGCCACGCGGGGATGACGTCCGCT
>NZ_JALNUI010000001.1 GCF_026544205.1 Curtobacterium sp. GC_Cur_3 | reverse complement strand
CGACACACGAGGAACGACACCCGCATGACCATGACCCCGGAGCAGGCCACCTGGTTCGCCGACGTCGCCGGCCGCATCGTGACCAACGTCGAGCAGGTGCTCCTCGGGAAGACGTTCGTGATCCGCCTGGCGGTCACGGCGATGCTCAGCGAGGGCCACCTCCTCCTCGAGGACGTCCCCGGCACCGGCAAGACGAGCATGGCCAGGGCGCTGGCGCAGAGCGTGCAGGGGTCGACGAACCGCATCCAGTTCACCCCGGACCTGCTGCCGGGGGACATCACCGGCATCAGCGTCTACGACCAGCGCCGGCAGGAATTCGAGTTCCACCGGGGCCCGGTCTTCTCCAACATCGTCCTCGCCGACGAGATCAACCGCGCGAGCCCCAAGACCCAGTCCGCTCTGCTCGAGGCGATGGAGGAGTCCGCGATCACCGTCGACGGCGTCACCCACCGCCTGGCCGCGCCGTTCATGGTCATCGCCACCCAGAACCCCGTCGAGCAGGCCGGCACCTACCGGCTCCCCGAGGCACAGCTCGACCGCTTCCTCATGAAGACGTCGATCGGCTACCCGGACCACGCCGCGACCGTGAAGATCCTCGAGACCTCCTCGGCACCGGCGTCGTCGGTCCCGATCGCGAGCGTCGTGCCAGCGGCCACGATCACCGAGATGGCCGCCGTCGCACGCACCGTGCACGTCGACCCGACGATCGCCGACTACGTCGCCCGCCTGGTCGACGCCACCCGGTCCGCCAGCGAGGTGCGGCTCGGCGTCAGCGTCCGCGGCGCGATGGGCCTGATGCGCGCCTCGCGGGTGTTCGCCGCCGTGAGCGGACGGCACTACGTCACCCCGGACGACGTCAAGGCCCTCGCCGAACCCGTCCTCGCGCACCGGCTGGTCCTCGACGCCGAGGCCGAGTTCGACGGCGTGAGCCCCTCGAGCGTCATCTCGCAGCTCCTGGTCGAGACCGCACCACCCGCCGACCGAGCAGTCGCGTGACCGACCGCCGGCCCGTCTCCACGCGCTCGCGCCGTCCCTCCTCGACGCGGTCGCGTCGCTCGAGCACGGCGTACGAACGCACCGGGACCGTCGCCGGCGTCACGAACGTCCGCAGCCGCCTGGTCGGCGACCGAGACGGGGTCGCCGCCGAGGCGGTGGTCGGGTCCGTCCGCCTGTGGCGCACCGCCAGGAGGCAGCTCACCCGTTCCTGGGACGAGGTCTCGTCCGTCGTCACCGGCCTGGGCTGGACGGTGGCGGTCCTCACGCTCGTCGCGTTCGTCCTCGGGTACCGCTTCGGTCTCCGGGAGGTCGTCGTCGTGGGCTTCGCCGGCGCCCTCCTCGTCGCGGTGGCGGCCGTCGCGCTGATCGGGCGCTCCCGCCTGCTCATCCGGATGAGCCGCCCGGTCCGCCGGGTCGCGGTCGGTGACGCCGCCGCGGTCACGGTCACCGCGGAGAACCCCACGCGGTTCCCGTCGGTGCCCACGACGGTCGAGGTCCCCGTCGGCTCCGGGCTCGTCGACGTCGCGATCCCGTCGATCGCCCCGCACGGCACCTTCGCGCGCGCGGTCCCCGTCCCGACGCTCCGGCGCGGGGTGCTCGACGTCGGACCGGTGACCGGCGTCCGCGCCGACCCCGTGGGGCTCGTCCGTCGGGAGCTCGTGTGGACCGACCGCGAGCAGGTCATCGTGCACCCGCGCACCGTCGCGATCCCGTCGACGAGCACCGGTCTGGTCCGCGACCTCGAGGGGCAGGCCACGACCGACCTCTCCCCGGCGGACATCTCCTTCCACGCGATCCGGGAGTACATGCCCGGCGACGACCCCAGGACCGTGCACTGGAAGTCCACGGCGAAGACCGGCGCGCTCATGGTGCGGCAGTTCGAGGACACCCGACGGTCCCACCTCGTCGTCGCACTCGGGCTGTCGCGCGCCGAGTTCGCGGACGAGGACGAGTTCGAGCTCGCCGTCAGCGCGGCGGCGTCCCTCGGCAGCCGAGCGGTCCGCGACGGCCGCGAGGTCACCGTCGTCGTCTCCGAGCGCACCCCGGAGTTCGCGAAGCGCGCCGTGTACGCCGTGCACCGACTGCCCACCGTCACCCCGACCCGGCTCCTCGACGCCTTCGCCTCGGTCGCCCTCGCCGACGCCACCCTCCCGGTGGCCGAGGTCGCGCGCATCGTCGGGAGCGACACCGCCGGGATCTCCGTCGCGTTCCTCGTCGTCGGGTCCACCGTCGAGCTGCCAACGCTCCGCCTCGCCGCCACCCGCTTCCCGATCGGCGTCGAGGTCGTCGCGGTGATCTGCGAGCCGGAGGCCGTCCCGCGCTTCGTCCGGGTGCCCGGCCTGACGGTGATGACGATCGGCTACCTCGACGACCTCCGCCACGCCCTCCACCGATCGGCCGCGGCATGAGCGCCCCGGTGGGCGCACCGGCGCGGTCGCGGCGGGACGACCGCCGTGCCGACCGGAGGAACGCGCGCCGGGTCTCGGTCTCCCGACTCGTCGGGAGCACCCTCGTCGTCTGGCTGCTCCTCGCCGTGGCGAGCCTCGCGTGGTGGCCGATCCACCGGTCGGACGCGATGATCGTCGCCGCGGTGACCGCCGTGGTCGGTGGCACGGTCGTCGCCCTGCTCGGTGCCGTGTACCGACTGCCCGCGGCAGCGGTCGCCGTCGCGACGGTCGCCCTCTTCGCCCTCACCGGGGTGCCCGCGGCGGTCCCCGGTCAGGCCAGAGGGCTGCTGCCCACCGGCCAGGGCCTGGTCGAGCTCTTCTCCGGCGTGGCCCTCGGCTGGAGGCGCCTGGTGACCATCAGCCTGCCCGTCGGCAGCTACGAGGCCCTGCTGGTGCCGTTCTTCGTGACGATCCTGCTCGCCACGGTGACCGCCGTGACGGCGGCGACCCGAGCCTCCCGGCCGGAACTGGCGAGCATCCCGCCACTGGTGCTGCTCGCGGCCGGGATCGTCCTGGGGCCGAGCCGGCTCGACACGTCGATCGCCCTGGCAGTGGTGCTCACCGGCATCGCGCTGGTGTGGGCGCTCACGGTGCGGCACGCGCGGCGCGCCGTCGCCGTGGCGCGGACCATCGGTGCCCGGGTCGCGGTCCGTCGGTCCGTCCTCCGGCCGGCGCTCGTCGGTACCGGCACCATCGTCGCCGCCGCGGTCGTGGCGACCGGACTCGGGCTCGTCGCGCCGCCGGCCACCTCACGCACCGTCGCGCGGACCGACGTCGTGAAGCCGTTCGACCCCCGCGACTACGTCAGCCCGCTCAGCGGGTTCCGGGCCTACGAGGAACCGGCGCAGGCGGACGCGACCCAGCTGCGCGTGACCGGGCTGCCCCGGGGCGGGTTCGTCCGGATCGCCACGCTCGACACCTGGGACGGCGTCGCCTACCGCGTGGGCGGTCCCGACGGGTCGTCGGCCTCCGGCACCTTCGAGCGGGTGCCGACCACCGTCGACGTCCGAGGCGTCCGCGGGAGGACCGTCGACGTGGGGGTGACGGTCGACGGGTACCGCGGTGTCTGGCTGCCGACCGTCGGGGACCTCGAGTCGGTGCGCTTCGCCGGCACGACGGGGGACCGGCAGCGCGCGGCGTTCTTCTACGACCGGTCCACCAGCACCGGTGCCGTCGTGGGCGGCGTCGCGGACGGCACCCGGTACGACCTGTCCGCGGTCGTCCCCGACCAGCCGACCGACGAGCAGCTGTCGGGTGCGCGACCCGGGACGGCGTCGGTCCCGGCACCCCGCAACGTGCCCGACGCGGTCCGGGACGCCGTCGACGCGACCACCGCCGACGCCGAGACGGACGGCGCGAAGCTCCTGGCGATGGTCCGCGCGCTGCAGCGGAACGGGTACGTCAGCCACGGGATCGGCGGCGACCGCGCCAGCCGGTCGGGCCACGGGGCCGACCGCATCCAGGAGCTCCTGACCGCGCCGCTCATGATCGGCGACCAGGAGCAGTACGCCGTCGCGGCGTCGCTGATGGCGCAGCAGATCGGGTTCCCGACGCGCGTGGTGCTCGGCTTCGCCTCCGGTGGCGACTCGGGCACGGCGCGCCCCGGCGCCACGGTGGCCGGCGTCACGACCCTGCGCGGGTCGGACGTCACCGCCCGCATCGAGGTCGACACCGCGCAGTGGGGCTGGGTGACGATCAACCCCAACCCCGCTGTGCGTGAGATCCCCCGGGACGAGGACCAGACCCCGAAGCCGGTCACCCGCCCGGAGACCGTCGTGCCGCCGCCTCCCGCCGAGCAGCAGGACCAGGACCAGCAGGCGCCCCCGCAGGCCGACCGGGACACCCCCGACCAGCCCCCGCTCTGGCTGCAGATCCTGCTCGCCGCCCTGCCGTGGGTGCTCGGCACGCTCGGCTTCGTCGCCCTCGTGCTGCTGCCGTTCGTCGTCATCGTCGCGATCAAGCGCACGCGTCGCCGTCGGCGTCGCCGCGGCCCCGACGCCCGAGCACGGATCACCGGGGCGTGGGACGAGTACCGCGATGCCCTCCTCGACCACGGTCACGCGGTCCCCGCGGCCGCCACGCGCCGCGAGGTCGGCGTGGGTGCCCCCGGCGAGGGCGGCTCCGGGCTCGCGGCGCTGGCCGACCGTGCCGTGTTCGGCCCCGCCGACGCGGACGACCGCGCTGCCGACCGGATGTGGCAGGCGACCGAGACCGCGATCGGCAGTCTGCAGGAGGGCCAGAACCGGCGTGCTCGGTTCCGCACGGCCGTGTCCACGCGGTCGCTGCGCACGGACCCCGTCGCCGCACGCATCCGGGACGCCACCCGTCCGCCAGCCGTGAGCACGGCGGGCGGTGGTCGCCGAGGACGCGGAGCCGACGGTGACTACGATGTCCGGAGGCCCGCCGAGCGTCGCAGCGGGCCGGACGAGGACAGAGGCAACCTGTGATCAGATGCGAACACTGCGGATCGGTGCTCCCGGACGGGGCGATCTTCTGCGGTGAGTGCGGGCGTGCGGTGAGCGCGGCTGCCAGCCGCCGGACCGTCGCTCCCGAGCCCGTCGATCGTGGTACCCCGCCGCCGCTCCAGCAGCCGGACGCGCACGGGCGCCGCCAGGACCCGGCCGCCGAGGCCTGGCTGCCGGAGTCGACGCTCGACCCCGCCACCCGCGCCTGGCTCACCGGCGCAGACCGCCAGGACGAGCACCCGCCGGCGGTGCCCGTCAGCACGCCCGACTCCTTCGCACCGCGCACCGCGCCCACCCACGTGCACGGAGCCGGCAGCGGGCTGGGCGAGTGGAGCGGACGGCAGGACGCTCCCGTCGCGCCGGGGGAGCGTGCACAGGAGCACATCGCAGACGCCGACCAGCACGACCGCCAGGCATCGGCGCACGGCGTCAGCGAGGACGACCCCGAGGTCACCCGGGTTGCTCCGCGGACTCAGGCGCAGGCGCCGTTGGCAGGTCCTCCTGCGCCCGCCATGGCTCCGGTGTCCGGTCCGCCGGCGCCGGCGCCGGCGCCCGGTCCGGGTCCCGCGGTCAACGAGTCCGTCGACCAGGCCCCCGAGCCGGTCGTCGACTCCGCACCCGTCTGGGCGCCGCCGCAGGAGCAGCAGGCACCCGCCGCGCCGAGTGCACCGTCGTGGTGGATCGGCCGCGCCACCGACGACCGGGCGACCGCCGAACCGGACGAGGCCCCGGCGGGCACCGGCCCGGGTTCGGGCACGGGTGCAGGTGCGGCGACCGATGCACCCGACGGTGCCCGTCCCGAGGGTGTCCGTCCCGAGGGTGTCCGTCCTGAGGGTGTCCGTCCCGACGACCAGGCCGGACAGCCGTCGGCGGTCGCCCGCACCGAGGAGCCCCCTCCCGCTCCCGCTGCGACCGACACCGACCACGAGTCGGCCGCCCATCGGGACGACACCGCCCGCTCCGGGGACACCGCCGTCGTCGAGCCGCTCGTCGACCGGCAGCCACCCAGGCCCACCTCCCTGGTCCAGCCGGGCGCCCACCACCCGACCACCTGTCACGTGTGCGGGCACCACCTCGAACCCGACGACATCTTCTGCAACGAGTGCGGCGCGGTCCGACCCGCGGTGACGGCGGCCTTCACCGGCCCGGTGGTGCCGCTGCCGATGCTGCGGCCCGACTGGGCAGCGCGCGACCTCGACGCGGGGGACGGGGCCGACCCGACGCCTGCCGCCGACGACGAGACGGCCGCGGGTGATGCGGCTGCGGACGAGGCGGCTGCTGACGAGACGGCTGCGGACGATGCAGCCACGCCCCCGACGCCCGACCAGCCGGTCGCGGACGCGCCGCGCGCGGCACCCCTCCCGCCGCTGCCGGACACGACCGAGGACGCGGCAGACCCGACCGCCCAGGAGGCCCGGGTCGAGTCGGCCGCGCCGGCTCCGCTCGTGGACGCGGTGACGTCGAGCGCCGCTCCGAGCGCCGCTCCGGTCGACGAGGTCGCCGCGGGCGAGCACGCTCCGGCGCCGGACGACGACGAGGACGTGGACGAGACCCGGATCGTGTCGAAGACACCGACCCGAGCGCCGTTCGTGCTGCACTTCAGCACCGGCGAGCGGCTCGGCCTGCACGGCACGGCGCTCTTCGGACGGCTTCCGCGCCCCGAGCCGGGCGAGCGGTTCGACGACCTGCTCACCATCCACGACCCGGGGAAGTCCGTGTCGAAGACGCACCTGGAACTCGGGCGGGACGGCGACGACCTCTGGGTCTCCGACCGGTTCTCCGGCAACGGGTCGGTCATCCGACACATCGACGGCTCGATCCGGCGGTGCGAGCCCGGTCGGCGCTACCGCGTCGAGCGGGGCGCGCGCGTGGACGTCGGCGAGCAGTTCTTCCTCGTGCAGTAGTCCTCGCCGCTCTGCGCGGGACTCCTCCACAGCAGTGACCACGGGCCGATCCATCCACGGATGGGTCGGCCCGCGGTCGTCGGCGGGACGGACTGCGGTGGACTCAGGGCATGCGCGCCTCGGTCATCCGGTTCCTCGTCCTCTCCTCGGGAGTCCTCCTCGGCGTCGTCGCGCTCGTCCACCGCTCGACAGGCGGCGCCGCCTGCGCCCTGGTCCTGCTGGCAGTCACGGTGCTGGTGCGTGATCCCGTCGTCGTCGAGCAGGAGCCGGAGCTCCCTCCAACGCACCTGCCGGCCGAGCCCGACATTCCCGCCGCCGCGACCCTCGACGCGCTCCCCGTGGGGACCGACCCGGACGGACGGCTGGTCCACCTCGACGCCACCCTCGGGGTCGTCGTGATCGGCCACGGAGCCCTCGCAGTCGGCGTGTTCACGGCACTCGCGGCCGCGTTGAGCGCGGCGGCGGACGACACCCACGACGTCCGGCTCGCCGCCGGGGACGGCGTCGCACTGCCGGCGGGGCGGCGCGGCATGGCCGCCGGTGCTGCCGTCGCGGTCGTGCTCGACGCGTCCGGGGTCCGGGTCGCGTCGGTCGTGGTCGTCCCGGACCTCCGGACGCTGCCGCGCGGACCGGCCTCGACGGTGGAGGTCAGCCGGTACGGGTGCACGGTGCGTGCCGACCCGGAAGCACCGCGCGGTGTGGCCGTCGCCCCGGCGCTGCCCGCGCTGGAACCCGCGGGAACGGCGACGTCGACGTCGGCGGCGTCCGACGACCCCGCGAGGGCCACCGCGTGACGCGGCAAGCCGCAGCTCGTCGGTTCAGCGCAGCCCGCCGCCGACCCGGACCGAGCCGACGGGCACCCCACCACCCAGGACCTTCTCGCCGGTGGCCCGGAGCACGTCGGCCACACCGTCCGCCGGCACCAGGCCGTTGCGCTGCAGCAGTGTCAGCGCCGCGAGGGTCCCCGCGCGGAGCGCCCCGTCGAGGACCTTCACGACGACCGCCGCGCCACCGGGCACCGCCATCACCATGACGCCCTCGGCGCCGAGCTTCGCGACGAGTCCCAGGCGCTCGATCGTCACGGTGTTGGCACGACCGACCCCGTCGATGGCCCAGGCGTTCGCCAGCACCGCGTCGGTGAGCGCCGCCGTGCCCGCATCCGACCGCTGGACGAACCCGGCGAGCCCGCGGGCCAGACCGGTCAGTGTGAGGGGGAACACCGGAGCGCCACAGCCGTCCGTGCCGACCACGTCGACGACCTCGCCCGTGGCGTCCTCGACCGTGGACCGCACGAGCTGCTGCAGGGGGTGCGCGATGTCCAGGTAGGTGGACTCGTCCCAGCCGTTCACCCGGCAGGCGGCGAGCATGCCGGCGTGCTTGCCGGAGCAGTTCATGGCGAGCCGCCGCGGCCCGGTCATGGTCTGCGCCGTCGCCCGGTCGAAGGGCATGTCCGGCGGGCAGCCGAGGTCGTCCTCGACGTGGTCGAAGGACGCGAGCATGTGCTCGGCGAGCGCCTGGTGCGACGGCGTCCCGGCGTGGCTCGCGGTCGTCATGACGAGTTCCGGTCCGGAGAACAGCGCGCCGGCCCGGCGGATCGCCAGCGCCTGGAAGGGCTTCATGGTGGACCTGGGGTAGATGCTCGCGGTCGCGTCACCGACGGCGTCGAGCACGGCACCGCTCGCGTCCACGACGACGCCCGCGCCGACGTGCCGGCTCTCGTCGAACCCGGAGCGCTCGAGCACCGCCAGTTCGACGGACCCCGCCGCGGTGAGAGGATGGCGGTCGGTGCGGACTTCGGTGCTCTCCGTCATACCGCGATCGTACCGAGCAGCGGAGGGCCCGAGCAGCAGCGGGCCCGAGCAGCACCACCGCCACCGAGACGAGGAGCCACCGTGCAGGACCACAGCTACGAGGTCGCCGTCCGCTGGACCGGCGACCGGGGCACCGGCACGAGCGGGTACCGGGAGTACGGCCGCGACCACGTCATCAGTGCAGCGGGCAAGCCGGACGTCGACGGCTCGGCCGACCCGACGTTCCGCGGCGACCGCGACCGGTGGAACCCCGAGGAGCTCCTCACGGCCGCGCTCGCCCAGTGCCACATGCTCAGCTACCTGCACGTCGCCGTCACCCAGGGCTTCACGGTCCTGGCGTACGAGGACCGCGCGACCGCCACCCTGAACCTCAACCGCGACGGCTCGGGGGAGCTCACCGGCGCCACGCTGCACCCCGTGGTCACGATCGCCGAGCCCGACCGCGTGGCCGACGCCGAGGCCGCGCACGCCCAGGCGAACGCGCTCTGCTTCATCGCACGCTCGGTGGCCTTCCCGGTGCACCACGAGGCGACCACGCTCGTGGCCCCGCAGGTCGACGAGAGCGCACTCGGATCGGACTCATCGACAGCGTGAGGCAGACTGGGTCCTCGTGAAGCGTCCCCGCCTGCTCCCGATCGCCCTCGTGCCCGTCGTCCTCCTCGGGCTCGCCGCCTGCTCCGGCTCCGGATCCGGGGGTGCGTCGTCGTCGCCCTCCGCCTCCACGAGCGGGACGCCCGCCGCGATCACCAGCTGCCCGAAGCCCGGCAAGTCCTCCGACGCGATCGACGTCTCCGGCGACTTCGGTGGGAAGACCGCTCCGAAGGTGAAGTTCGACAAGGGCCTCACGGCGTCCTCCCCGCAGGCCTCCACCGTCATCAAGGGCTCCGGCGACGACCTCAAGTCCGGCCAGTACGCGCAGGTGGCCTACAGCGTCTACCAGGCGTCGAACGCGAAGAAGCTCGGCACGGTCGGCTTCGACCAGGGCAACCCCCAGGTGCTGACGGTCGGCGGCAGCGGCTTCGGTGCGCTCCTGGCCTGCTCGACCGTCGGTGACCGCCTCGCGGCCATCGGTTCCTCCTCGGCGCTCGGCTTCACGACCGGTGGCGACATCGTCGTGGTCGCCGACGTCATCGCGAAGACCCCCACCAAGGCCACGGGCACGCCGCAGGACCAGAAGTCCGAGCTGCCGACGGTCAAGGACAAGGCCGACGGCGAGCCGCAGATCACCATCCCGGACGTCGCGGCCCCGAGCACCACCACCCCGGAGGTCATCAAGCAGGGCGACGGCGCCGCGGTGGCCGAGGGCGACACGGTGCTCGTGCAGTACAAGGGCGTCGTCTACGACGGCGGCAAGGAGTTCGACTCCTCGTGGTCGAAGGGCGCGCCCACCACGTTCACGATCGCCGAGGGCCAGCTCATCAAGGGCTTCGTCACCGGGCTCGTCGGCCAGAAGATCGGCTCGCAGGTGATGATCGTCGTGTCCCCCGCGGACGGCTACGGCGCGACCCCGCCCGAGGGCTCGGGCATCCCGAAGAACGCCACGCTCGTCTTCGTGGTCGACCTCCTCGCGAAGGGCTGAGCGACCGGATCTCCGCTCGGTGCGGGGTTGACCACCCCGTGCGACCCGACAGGCTCGCACCCCGTGGTCAACCTCGCACCGAGCACCAGCCGGGCAGCCGGGCTGCACCGCCCGGCCCGGCCCACCGACGCCGTCGGTAGGTTGGGACCCATGGACACCACCCCGGCCCGTCGCCGCGTCGTCATCCTCGGCAGCACCGGCTCCATCGGCACCCAGGCTCTCGACGTGATCGCGCGGAACCCCGACCGCTTCGAGGTCGTCGGGCTCACCGCCGGCAGCAACACCGCCCTGCTCGCGGAGCAGGCCCGGGCGTTCGACGTCCACGAGACCGCGCTCGGCGCCACCGACGCCGAACGCCTCGTCCGCAGCGTCGAGGCCGACGTCGTCCTCAACGGCATCACCGGCTCGGTCGGCCTCGGCCCGACGCTCGCGACGCTCGAGACCGGCGCGACGCTGGCACTGGCGAACAAGGAGAGCCTCATCGTCGGCGGTCCGCTCGTGCAGGCCGCCGCCGCGCCGGGGCAGATCGTGCCCGTGGACAGCGAGCACTCCGCCATCGCCCAGGCCCTCCGCTCCGGCGCGGACACCGAGGTCCGCCGACTGGTCCTCACCGCGAGCGGCGGCCCCTTCCGTGGACGCAGCCGCGCCGAGCTCCGCGACGTCACCCCCGCGCAGGCGCTCGCGCACCCGACGTGGGACATGGGCCTCGTCGTGACGACGAACTCCGCGACGCTGGTCAACAAGGGCCTCGAGGTCATCGAGGCCCACCTGCTCTTCGGCGTGCCCTACGACCGCATCGACGTCACGGTGCACGCGCAGTCGATCGTGCACTCGATGGTCGAGTTCGTCGACGGCTCCACCATGGCCCAGGCCTCGCCCCCGGACATGCGCCTGCCGATCGCGCTCGGCATGGCCTGGCCGCACCGGGTGCCGGAGGTCGGGGTGCCGCTCGACTGGACGACGGCCAGCACCTGGACCTTCGAGCCGCTCGACACCGAGGCCTTCGGTGCGGTCGCCCTCGCGAAGCGCGTCGGGGAGCTCGGCGGCACGTACCCGGCGGTCTTCAACGCCGCGAACGAGCAGGCCGTCGCCGCGTTCCACGCCGGCGCGATCGGCTTCCTCGACATCGTCGACACGGTCGAGCGGATCGTCGAGACCCACACGCCGGGGGAGTCCTCGCTCGAGGGCGTGCTCGCCGCGGAACGCTGGGCGCGCGAGGCCGCGGACCGCGCGCTGACGCGCTGACCCGGTCGGGAGGCTCGACCCACCACCCAGCGCGCGCTCGGCTGGTTCTTCGAATCCGTCCCGTACGCTGCTCCGGTGACCGTCGGAACCGTGCTCCTGTTCGTCCTCGGCGTCGTCGTCTTCATCGTCGGCCTGCTGATCTCGATCGGGCTCCACGAGCTCGGTCACCTCGCGTTCGCCAAGCTCTTCGGGGTGAAGGTGACGCAGTACTCGCTCGGCTTCGGCAAGGCCGTCTGGTCGTTCCGCCGCGGTGAGACCGAGTACGGCATCCGGCCGATCCTGCTCGGCGGCTACATCTCGATGGTCGGCATGCTCAAGCCGCGAGCGTCCGGCCGGGCGATCACGAACACCGGCATGTACAGCGCGTTCATCCAGGACGCCCGTCAGGCCAGCGCCGAGCAGATCGCCGAGTCCGGCGGGGACGACTCCCGGGCGTTCTACCGCCTGACCCCGTGGAAGCGGATCATCGTCATGGTGGCCGGTCCGGCGATGAACCTGGTGATCGGTGTCCTGCTCTTCGGCGTGCTGCTCGTCGGGTTCGGCGCACCGACCACCACCTTCACCTCCCGCGTCGACTGCGTCCTGCCGACCACCGCGAGCACCAGCTGCTCCCCGGACGACGACGTCTCCCCGGCCAAGCAGGCGGGGCTGCGGTCCGGCGACGTCGTCGTGGCGGTCGACGGCGAGCAGGACCCCACGATCACGCAGGTCTCCGACGCCTTCCAGAAGTCCGCCGGCACGCCGGTCGCGGTCGTGGTGCAGCGCGACGGGGAGCGGAAGACCGTCGAGGTCACCCCGACCCTCGCGACGCGCGACGTCTACGACGCGCAGGGCAAGATCGTCCAGGAGGCCGACGGCACCGCGAAGACGCAGCAGGTGGGTGTCGTCGGGGTCAGCATCGGGCAGACCCTCGTCCGGCAGTCGCCCGCGGCGGTGCTCCCGGCGACGGGCGCGCAGATCGGCGCCTCGGTGCACCTCATCGTCGACCTGCCGCAGCGTCTCGTCGCGGTGTGGAACGCGGCCTTCGGCTCCCAGGCCCGTTCGGCCGACAGCCCCGTGTCCGTGGTCGGCGTCGGTCGTGCCATCGGGACCGTGTCGTCGATGAGCGGCGTGCCCGTGGTCGACAAGATCTACACGATCCTCGGCCTGCTGGCCTCGCTCAACATCGGCCTCTTCGTGCTCAACATGGTGCCGCTGCTGCCCCTCGACGGCGGGCACATCGCCGGCGCGCTGTGGGAGGCCGTCAAGCGCCGCACGTTCACGCTCGTCGGCAAGGCGGACCCGGGCGCGATCGACCTCGCGAAGACGATGCCGCTGACGATGGTCGTCGTCGTGCTGCTGGCCGGCATGAGCGCGCTGCTCATCTACGCCGACATCGTCCGGCCGGTCAACCTCTTCGGCTAGCGGCTGTCCGGTGCCCTCGGGCAGCACTACGCTCTCCGCATGAGCACAGCGCCCGAGGTCCGCACGGTCGAGCGGCAGGGCATCGACGTCATCGCCGAGTCCGAGCGGAAGGGGCGCCCCCGCGGGCTGTTCTGGCCGTGGTTCGCGGCCAACATCTCCGTCCTCGGGCTGAGCTACGGCTCGTTCGTGCTCGGGTTCGGCATCTCCGCCGCCCAGGCCACGATCGTGTCGGTCGTCGGGGTGGCGTTCTCGTTCCTGCTCTGCGGCGTCGTCGCGATCGCGGGGAAGCGCGGGTCCGCACCGACGATGGTCCTCAGCCGTGCCGCGTTCGGTGTGCGCGGCAACCGGCTGCCGTCCTTCCTCAGCTGGATCCTCACCGTCGGGTGGGAGACGGCGCTCGCGTCCCTCGCCGTGCTGGCGACCTCGACGGTGTTCCGTGAGCTCGGGTGGGACGACGGCGTGCTGACGAAGCTCGTCGCGCTCGTCGTCGTCGCGGCGCTCGTCATCGGCGCCGGCATCGCCGGGTTCGACGTCATCATGCGGCTGCAGACGTGGATCACGGTCATCACCGCCGTGCTGACGGTCGTGTACATCGTGCTCGCCGTCCCCTCGATCGACCTCGGCGCCCTCGCGGACCTGCCGTCGGGCAGCACGCAGAACGTGATCGGGGCGCTGGTGCTCGTCATGACCGGCTTCGGACTCGGCTGGGTGAACGCGGCCGCCGACTACTCCCGGTACCTGCCGCGGTCGGCGTCGACCGGCGGCGTGGTGTGGTGGACGACGTTCGGCGGAGCCCTCGCGCCCGCGGTGCTCGTCGTCATCGGCGTGCTGCTCGCCGGTTCGTCGAAGGACCTCAGCGCCGCGATCGGCGCCGACCCGATCGGTGCGCTGACGACCCTGCTGCCGGTCTGGTTCCTCATCCCGTTCGCCCTGGTCGCCGTGCTCGGTCTCGTCGGGGGCGCCGTGCTCGACATCTACTCGTCCGGCCTCGCGCTCCTGAGCGCCGGGGTCCGCATCCCGCGTCCGGCCGCAGCCGGTGTGGACGGCGTGCTCATGGTCGCCGGCGCGATCTACGTCGTCTTCTTCGCGAAGGACTTCATCTCCCCGTTCCAGGCCTTCCTCGTCACGCTCGGCGTGCCCGTCGCCGCCTGGTGCGGGGTCTTCGTGGCCGACGTGCTGCTCCGACGCCGGGCCTACGCGGAGGGTGAGCTCGACAGCGTCGGCGGCCGCTACGGCGACGTGCGGTGGGGTGCGATCGCCCTGGTGCTCGTCGGCACTGCGCTCGGCTGGGGTCTCGTCACGAACACGTACGGCGTGCCGTCCTGGTTGAACTGGCAGGGGTACCTGCTCGAGCCGTTCGGCCTCGGCGGGCGCACCGGAGCGTGGGCGTACGCGAACCTCGGCGTGCTCGTCGCCCTCGTCGTCGGCTTCGTCGGGACGCTCGCCACCGCGCGGGGCGCCGTCCGTCGGCAGGAGGCGCAGCCGGTCACCGAGCCGATCAGCAGCGTCCCGGACGCGGAGCTGCAGCGGTGACGACGACCGACCCGATGACGACGACCGACCCGATGACCACGACCGACACGGCACCGTGGCTCGTCGTGATCGACATGCAGCGGGTCTTCACCGGCGACAGCGCCTGGGCCGCGCCGGGCTACGCGCGCGCTGCGACCGCCATCGAACGGCTCCTGCCGCGGTTCGCCGGTCGGACCGTCCGCACGCGGTTCGTCGCCCCTGAGCACCCGGAGGGTGCCTGGGTCGACTACTACCGGGACTGGCCCTTCGCCCTCGTGCCCGACGCCGACCCCCTGTACGAGCTGACCGAGCCGTTCGGGGCGGTGGACGGCCCCGTCGTCACCGAGCCGACGTTCGGCAAGTGGGGGACCAGCCTCCAGACGGTCGTCGGTGACCACCCGCACCTGGTGCTGACCGGGGTGTCGACCGACTGCTGCGTGCTCGCGACGGCGCTGGCGGCGGCGGACGCCGGTGCCCGGGTGACGGTCGTGGCCGGTGCCTGCGCAGGAGCGAGCGACGCCGACCACGAGCGCGCACTCGACGCCATGCGGCTGTACGCGCCGCTCGTCACCGTCGTCGACACCCTCGACACCCTCGACGACTGCCCGGGTGACCCGCCCCGGGTTGGGGGCAGCCGTGTCGGTGTGAGCGCGTAGAGTCCATGTCGTGCCCGCTGTGAATCTCGGTATGCCCAAGGTCCCCGAAACCCTCGCCCCTCGCCGCAAGTCCCGCCAGATCCGGGTCGGCAAGGTGCTCGTGGGCGGCGACGCGCCCGTGTCCGTGCAGTCGATGACCACGACGCCGACCACGAACATCAACGCGACGCTCCAGCAGATCGCGGAGCTGACCGCGTCCGGCTGCGACATCGTCCGGGTGGCCGTCCCCACGCAGGACGACGCCGACGTGCTGCCGATCATCGCGAAGAAGTCGCAGATCCCCGTCATCGCGGACATCCACTTCCAGCCGAAGTACGTCTTCCAGGCGATCGACGCCGGCTGCGCCGCGGTCCGCGTGAACCCGGGCAACATCCGCAAGTTCGACGACCAGGTCGGCGCGATCGCCGCGGCGGCCAAGGCGGCGGACGTCAGCCTGCGCATCGGCGTCAACGCCGGGTCCCTCGAGCCGAGCATCATGCAGAAGTACGGCAAGGCCACGCCGGAAGCGCTCGTCGAGTCCGCCGTGTGGGAAGCCTCCCTGTTCGAGGAGCACGACTTCCACGACTTCAAGATCTCGGTCAAGCACAACGACCCGGTCGTCATGGTCAAGGCCTACCGGCTGCTCGCGGAGCGCGGCGACTGGCCGCTGCACCTCGGGGTGACCGAGGCCGGCCCGGAGTTCCAGGGCACGATCAAGAGCGCCACGGCGTTCGGCATCCTGCTCGGCGAGGGCATCGGCGACACCATCCGCGTCTCCCTGTCGGCGCCCCCTGCACTCGAGGTCAAGGTCGGCCTGCAGATCCTGCAGTCGCTCAACCTCCGCGAACGCAAGCTCGAGATCGTCTCCTGCCCGAGCTGCGGCCGCGCGCAGGTCGACGTCTACCAGCTCGCGAACGACGTGACCTCGGGGCTCGAGGGCATGACCGTCCCGCTCCGCGTCGCCGTGATGGGCTGCGTCGTGAACGGGCCCGGTGAGGCACGGGAGGCCGACCTCGGCGTCGCGTCGGGCAACGGCAAGGGTCAGATCTTCGTCAAGGGCCAGGTCATCAAGACCGTCCCCGAGAACGAGATCGTGAAGACCCTCATCGACGAGGCCAACCGCCTGGCCGACGAGATGGGCCCGGCCGCGGGCACGGGCAAGCCGCTCGTCGTCACGTCCTAGTCATCCACAGCCAGCGGGCCCGAGCGTTCGGGTCCGCTGCGCGCCGCTAGGCTTGCGTCGTGGTCACACGGCTCTCGCATCTCTTCCTCCGTACGCTCCGCGACGACCCCTCCGACGCCGAGGTGACGAGCGCGAAGCTCCTCGTCCGCGCCGGGTACATCCGTCGCCAGGCCCCCGGCATCTTCGCCTGGCTGCCGCTCGGCCTCCGGGTCCGTGCGCGCATCGAGGGCATCATCCGCCAGGAGATGGAGCGCGCCGGTGCGCAGGAGGTCCTGCTGCCGGCCCTCGTCCCGCGTGAGCCGTACGAAGCCACGAACCGGTGGACCGAGTACGGCGACGGCATCTTCCGGCTCAAGGACCGCAAGGACGCCGACTACCTCCTCGCGCCCACGCACGAAGAGCTGTTCGCCCTGCTCGTGAAGGACCTGTACTCCTCGTACAAGGACCTCCCCGTCACGCTCTTCCAGATCCAGGACAAGTACCGCGACGAGGCCCGCCCGCGCGCCGGACTCCTGCGCGGCCGTGAGTTCACGATGAAGGACGCCTACTCGTTCGACGTCACCGACGAGGGGCTCGACCGCAGCTACCAGACGATGCGCGACGCCTACGAGCGCATCTTCACCCGCCTCGGTCTCGAGTACGCGATCGTCAAGGCCGACGCCGGTGCGATGGGCGGCTCGAAGTCCGAGGAGTTCCTGCACCCGATCGCCGTCGGTGAGGACACCTACGTGCGGAGCGCCGGCGGTTACGCGGCGAACGTCGAGGCCTACGTCACCGCGGTGCCCGACGCCCTGCCGATCGAGGGCCAGCCGGAACCCGTGCTGCTCCCGTCCGCGGACACCCCCACGATCCAGACGCTCGTCGACCATGCGAACCAGGTCGCCCCGCGCGACGGCGCACCCTGGACCGCCGCCGACACCCTGAAGAACGTCGTGCTCGCGCTCACGCAGCTCGACGGCACCCGCGAGCTCGTCGTCGTCGGGCTCCCCGGCGACCGCGACGTGGACCTCAAGCGCGCCGAGGTGGCCTTCGCCCCGGCCGAGGTCGAAGCCGCCGGGGACGACGACTTCCGCAAGCACCGCGGCCTGGTGAAGGGCTACATCGGCCCGCAGGTGCTCGGCGCCGACAGCGCGACCGGCATCCGCTACGTGGTCGACCCGCGCGTGGTCGACGGCGCCGCGTGGCTCACCGGAGCCAACGAGCGTGGCATCCACGTCGCCGGGCTCGTCGCCGGTCGCGACTTCGTGGCCGACGGCGTCGTCGAGATCTCGGACGTCCGCGCCGGCGACCCCGCACCGGACGGATCGGGCCCGCTCGAGATCGCCCGCGGCATGGAGATCGGGCACGTCTTCCAGCTCGGTCGGAAGTACGCCGAGGCGCTCGGCCTCAAGGTGCAGGACGAGAACGGCAAGCTCGCCACCGTCACGATGGGCTCGTACGGCATCGGCGTGACGCGCATCCTCGCCATCCTCGCCGAGGCCCACAACGACGAGAAGGGCCTCGCCTGGCCGAAGCACGTCGCACCGTTCGACGTGCACGTGGTCGCGACCGGCAGGGACACCACCGCCTACGACCTCGCCGAGTCGGTCGTCGCCGAGCTCGAGGGCGACCGCTACGACGTCCTGTACGACGACCGTCCCAAGGTGTCGCCCGGGGTCAAGCTCCGCGACGCCGAGCTCCTCGGCATGCCGATCGTCGTCGTCGCCGGCCGCGGCGCAGCCGACGGCATCGTCGAGCTCTGGAACCGCGTCACCGGCGACCGCACCGAGGTCCCCGTCGCGCAGCTGCGCGAGGCCGTCAGCGCGATCTGAGACAGGGGCGTCTCGCTGAGACGCCGCCTCGTCAGCGAGACGCCGCCGGAAACGGCGGCGTCTCGCTGTTCCAGGACCGTCTCGCGCTGTCGGGACCGTCTCGTCCGACACCGGACGGGAGGCGCGGTGCCGGATGGCACCGCGCCTCCCCACCGGCACGGCCGGGCCGCCGCTGGCGCGTCGGCCCGGAACCGGCGGCGCGGGCCCACGGTCCACGGCGCAGGTGGGCGACCCGCAGTGCGGTAGTCTGGACGCCGACTTCTGCGCGGTTCCAGTGCGCCGGAGCGACTCATCTGAATACGGAGGCCCTCGGTGAAGATCGATCTCGCAGTCCTGCGACTCATGGAGCGTGAACGGGAGATCCCGTTCGAAGAACTCGTCCAGATCATCGAGTCGGCCATCCTCACGGCCTACCACAAGCACACCGACGAGAACGGCGAGCCGGCCGACGCGCAGTCCCGCGTCGAGCTCGACCGCAAGTCCGGTGAGGTCAGCGTCTTCGTGCCGGAGCGCGACGACGAGGGCACCGTCATCGGCGAAGCCGTCGACCAGCCGAGTGACTTCGGACGCATCGCGGCGTTCGCGGCGAAGCAGGTCATCAACCAGCGCCTGCGCGACATCGGCGACGACAAGATCCTCGGCCAGTTCCGCGGGAAAGAGGGCGACATCGTCGCGGGCGTGGTCCAGCAGGGCCCGAACCCGAAGATGGTGCACGTCGACCTCGGCACCGTCGAGGCGATCCTGCCGCCCGAGGAGCAGGTCCCGGGGGAGTCCTACACGCACGGCTCCCGCATCCGCGTGTACGTGACGAGCGTCGGTCGTGGCCACAAGGGCCCGCAGATCATCGTCTCGCGCACCCACCCGGGTCTCGTGCGCAAGCTGTTCGCGCTCGAGGTCCCGGAGATCGCTTCCGGCGTGGTGGAGATCACCTCGCTCGCCCGCGAGGCCGGCCACCGCACGAAGCTCGCCGTCAAGGCGAACGAGCCCGGCGTGAACGCCAAGGGCGCGTGCATCGGTGAACTCGGTGCCCGTGTGCGTGCCGTGACGACGGAGCTCGGTGCCGAGAAGATCGACATCGTGGACTGGTCCTCGGACCTGGCGACCTTCGTGGCCAGCGCCCTGTCGCCGGCGAAGGTGACGAGCGCGTTCGTGCTCGACGCCTCGACGAAGGCCGTCCGCGCCCTCGTGCCGGACTACCAGCTCTCGCTCGCGATCGGCAAGGAAGGGCAGAACGCCCGCCTCGCCGCCAAGCTGACCGGTGCGCGGATCGACATCCAGCCGGACTCGATCCTCGACGAGGACTGAGGATCGACATCCAGACGAACCGCACCAGGACGGGCGTTTCGCTCGTGGCGAGGCCCCTCCGGGCGCGCCGGATCGCGGTCGTCGGAGGCAGGGAGTAGAGTGGTCGCCGTCAGAACGTGCATCGGCAGTCGCCGTCGCGCACCCCGATCCTCCCTCCTCCGAGTCGTCGCCCTGGGCGAAGACCTCGTGGTGGCGGATCCGAAGGCAGTCATGCCGGGCCGGGGGGCGTGGCTCACACCGACCGTCGAAGCGTACGAACTGGCCGTCAAGCGCCGGGCTTTCCGCCGGGCGCTGCGGCTGGGACGTGAACCGGACACGTCTGCGGTGCTCGAGTACCTGCGGCGTCTGCCCGAAGTGGAACCAATCCACGAGCGGCAGATCGACGCGGACGAGCGCACGGACACGACAGAACAGGCTGAACGGCTTATGGACAACTGATGAGCGGCTCGAAATGAGACCCATCATCCAGTGAGTCCTGCCCCTTGACGGGGTGGGACCCGTGAAGGAGAACAGTGGCGAAACCACGCGTACACGAGATCGCAAGCGAACTCGGCGTCGACAGCAAGACCGCACTCGAGAAGCTCAAGGAGCTTGGCGAATTCGTCAAGGGACCGAGCTCGAGCGTGGAACCCCCCGTGGCACGGAAGCTCCGTGCTGCCCTGCAGGCCGAGAGCGCAGCAGCGTCCTTGAAGCCCGCCGCAGCCCCCGCCCCCGCGGCGACGTCGGCTGCGCCCAAGCCCGGTGGCCCGAAGCCCGGCCCGAAGCGTCCCGCGCCGGCCCCCGAGCCCGAAGCCCCCGTGCAGCAGCCCGAGGACTCCGACGTGCCCGTCACGCCGGCACCGAAGTCGGTCGCGCAGCGCCAGGCCGAGGCCGAGGCTGCCCGCAAGGCCAAGGAAGCCGAGAAGGCCGCCGAGTCGACGGGTGAGACGTCGTCCACCGATGACGCCCCCAAGAACGACGCCGTCAAGCCGGGCAGCGCCAAGCCGTCCGCAGCCGGCCCCAAGCCGGGTGGCCCGAAGCCGGGTGCCCGTCCCGGGAACAACCCCTACGCGTCGAACCAGGGCATGGGCTCGCGCCCGCCGCGCCCCGGGAACAACCCCTTCGCATCGAACCAGGGCATGGGACAGCGTCCCGCCGGTGCTCCCGGTGCCGCTGGTGGGTCGGGCATCCCCCGCCCGCAGCCCCCGCGTCCGGGTGCACCCCGTCCGGGTGCTCCGCGTCCGGGTGGTCCCGGTCAGGCCAACCGTCCCAACGGCTTCGGGCAGCGCCCGGGCCAGGGTGGCGGCGGTCGTGGCGGCCCCGGTGGCGCACGTCCGGGTGCCGGTGGCGCCGGTGGCGGTTTCCCGCGTCCGGCGTTCAGCGGCCCGCGTCCCGCCGGTGGCGGCGGCCGTGGTCGTGGCCCCGGTGGCGGTACCGCTGGTGCGTTCGGTCGCGGTGGCGGCAAGAGCCGTGCCCGCAAGTCGAAGCGGACGAAGCGCGCCGAGTACGAGATGCGGCAGGCGCCGTCGCTCGGCGGCGTGCAGGTCCCTCGCGGCGACGGCAACACGGTCATCCGTCTCCGTCGTGGTGCGAGCATCTCGGACTTCGCGGACAAGATCGACGCGAGCCCCGGCAACCTGGTGACGGTGCTGTTCCACCTCGGTGAGATGGCGACCGCGACCGAGTCCCTGGACGAGGCCACCTTCGAGGTCCTCGGCGAGGAGCTCGGCTACCGCATCCAGGTCGTCTCGCCCGAGGACGAGGACCGCGAGCTCCTCGAGGGCTTCGACATCGACATCGACGCCGAGTACGCCGACGAGGACGACTCCGTCCTGCAGCAGCGTCCCCCGGTCGTCACCGTCATGGGTCACGTCGACCACGGCAAGACCCGACTGCTCGACGCCATCCGCAACTCCAAGGTGGTCGAGGGCGAAGCCGGCGGCATCACGCAGCACATCGGTGCCTACCAGATCGTCGCGCAGCACGAGGGCATCGACCGTCCGATCACGTTCATCGACACCCCTGGTCACGAGGCCTTCACCGCAATGCGTGCCCGTGGTGCGCAGGTGACGGACATCGCGATCCTGGTGGTCGCGGCGGACGACGGCATCATGCCGCAGACGATCGAGGCCCTGAACCACGCGCAGTCGGCGAACGTGCCGATCGTCGTCGCGGTCAACAAGATCGACAAGGACGGCGCCAACCCGGCGAAGGTCCGCCAGCAGCTCACCGAGTACAACCTGGTGGCCGAGGAGTACGGCGGAGACGTCATGTTCGTCGACGTGTCCGCACGGCAGAACATCGGCATCCAGGACCTCCTGGACGCCGTGCTGCTCACCGCTGACGCCGGACTCGACCTGCGTGCGAACCCCGACAAGGACGCCCGCGGTGTCGCGATCGAAGCGCGCCTGGACAAGGGCCGCGGCGCCGTCGCGACCGTGCTCATCCAGTCCGGCACGCTCCACGTCGGTGACGCCATCGTGGCGGGCACGGCCTACGGCCGCGTCCGTGCGATGACCGACGAGGACGGCAACCCGGTCACGGCTGCCACGCCGAGTCGTCCGGTGCAGGTCCAGGGTCTGTCCTCGGTGCCCCGCGCCGGTGACACCTTCCTGGTCACGGAGGAAGACCGTACGGCCCGTCAGATCGCTGAGAAGCGTGAAGCGGCCGAGCGCAACGCCCAGCTGGCCAAGGCCCGCAAGCGCATCTCGCTCGAGGACTTCACCCGTGCACTCGAAGAGGGCAAGGTCGACTCGCTCAACCTCATCATCAAGGGTGACGTCTCCGGTGCCGTCGAGGCACTCGAGCAGTCGCTCCTCGACATCGAGGTGGACGACAGCGTCCAGCTGCGCATCCTGCACCGCGGTGTGGGTGCGATCACCGAGTCGGACATCGACCTCGCCACGATCGACAACGCCATCGTCATCGGCTTCAACGTCCGTCCGGACGTCAAGGCCCGTGAGCGTGCCGCGCGTGAGGGCATCGACGTCCGGTTCTACTCGGTCATCTACAACGCACTCGAGGACATCGAGCAGTCCCTCAAGGGCATGCTCAAGCCCGAGTACGAAGAGGTGCAGTCCGGTGTCGCCGAGATCCGCGAGGTCTTCCGGTCCTCGAAGTTCGGCAACATCGCGGGTGTCATCGTCCGCTCCGGCACGATCACGCGCAACGCCAAGGCGCGCGTCATCCGTGACGGCGTGGTCCTGGCCGACGGACTTGCGATCGAGTCGCTCCGTCGCTTCAAGGACGACGTCACCGAGGTCCGTACGGACTACGAGGCCGGTATCGGTCTCGGCAAGTTCAACGACATCCAGCCCGGCGACGAGATCGAGACCACCGAGCTCGTCGAGAAGCCGCGCGACTGATCGTGTGACCACCCGAGCCCCGGCCTCCCTCAGGGGAGGCCGGGGCTCACCCCGTTCGACCAGGAACCACCAGCGGGACGCTCCGTCCCGCCTCTGCCTCAGGAGGCACCCCATGGCTGACCCGCAGCGCGCACGCAAGATGGCCGACCGCATCAAGGAGGTGGTCGCACGCCGCATCGACAAGGGGCTGCGGGACCCGCGGCTCGGCTTCGTGACGATCACTGACGTCCGGGTGACCGGCGACCTGCAGCACGCCTCGATCTTCTACACGGTGTACGGCACCGACGAGGAACGCGCCGACTCCGCCGCGGCGCTCAAGGCCGCCACCGGGCTGCTCCGCTCCGAGGTCGGCAAGAACATCACCGCACGGCTCACCCCGTCGCTCGAGTTCATCGCCGACGCCCTGCCCGACACCTCGGCGCACCTCGAGGACCTGCTCGTGCAGGCCCAGATGCGCGACGAGCAGGTCCGCGCAGCAGCCGAGGGCGCCGCGTACGCCGGCGACGCGGACCCGTACAAGCACGACGACGAGGACGACGACAGCGAGTCCGACGAGGACCCGACGCTCGCCTGACCCGAGGCGCGCGGCCCGACGTGCCGCGCCGTCCGCGTCAGGACTGCGGGAGCCGGTACCCGATCGCGTCGTCGCCCTCGGCGAGTCCGTCGCGCAGCAGCGACGCGAGCGCCCGGTCACGCTGCTCGGCGTCCGGCCAGACCATGGCGATCTCCTCGGGCATGACCGGCACGTCACTCGCCCGGAGCTCGGCCATGACGAGACCGCGCACCTGGCGGTCGCTGCCGGCGAACTTCGCCTGCCGCGGTGCGCGCGGACCGTCGTGCTCCGGGTAGCCGGCCGCGCGCCAGGCACACCGGTCCGCGATCGGGCAGGCGTCGCACGCGGGGGAGCGGGACACGCACACGAGCGCCCCGAGCTCCATCACCGCGGCGTTGGTCGCGGCGGCGTCGTCCCGGTCGTCCGGCAGGACCGACGCCATCAGCGGCAGGTCCTTCTTGGCGTTCGCCGGCCCGGGCTGCCCCTCGCCGAGCAACGCCCGTGCGAGCACCCGCCGCACGTTGACGTCCACCACGGGGTGCCGGTCGCCGTAGGCGAAGACCGCCACGGCCCTGGCCGTGTAGTCGCCGATCCCGGGCAGGGCCAGCAGGGCGTCGACGTCCCGGGGGACGACGTTGTCGTGCCGCTCGGCGATCACCGTCGCCGCCGCGTGCAGCGCGAGCGCCCGGCGCGGGTAGCCGAGCCGGTCCCAGGCACGCACCGCGTCTGCCGGGGGCGACTCCGCGAGGTCGCGAGGGGTCGGCCACCGGGTGAGCCACGCCTCCAGTCGGGGGACCACGCGCGCGACCTGTGTCTGCTGCAGCATGATCTCGCTGACGAGCGTGCCCCACGCCGGGAAGCCGGGCCGACGCCACGGCAGGTCGCGCGCCTCGGCGCGGAACCAGGCGATCAGCGGGGTGGCGATGTCGGGTCCGGGGCCGTCCTGTGGACGGTCACCGCTGTCCACAACCGGTCGGGAGGCTCCGCTCGCGTTCACCACGACAGCCTACGGTGGGTGCATGGCACGCTGGGCACCCGAAGAGACCGACACGATGGCCGCGATCGCTGCGGAGGTGATCGCACAGGTCGGGACGAACCGCACCGTCGTCGGCATCGACGGCCAGGACGGCACCGACCTCGAGCACGTGGCCGCCGCACTCGTCGCGGGGTTCGAGCAGCACGGCATCTCCGCGATGGCCGCAGCGGCTCCCTCGTCCGACGTCGACGTGCTGCGCAGCGACCTCGTCACGCCGTTCCGCACGACCGGAGCCGGTGACGGCGTCCTCGTCGTGCACGGGCACGGGGTGCTCGGTCAGGGCGCCCGCACGCTCTGGCGCTGGTCGATGTGGGTCGAGCAGGAGTCCGGCCGGCTCGAGCGCCGTGCCGACGTCAAGATCGCCGCGTCCGCGGTGCTCGACGTCACCGACCCCGAGCACCCCCGGCGGGAGTGGAACGACGCCTGCTGACGGGCGCTGCTACTCTCCTCGGGTGCTCGAAACCGCTGCAGACGGCATCCTCCTCGTCGACAAGCCACAGGGGATCTCGAGTCACCGTGTGGTGTCGATCGCCCGGCGACGTCTCGACCTGAAGAAGATCGGGCACGCCGGCACGCTCGACCCGATGGCGACCGGTCTCCTGCTGCTCGGTGCCGGCCCGTCGACCCGGCTGCTCACCCACCTGGTCGGTCTCGACAAGACCTACACGGCGACGATCCGCCTCGGCGTGTCCACCGACTCCGACGACGCTGACGGCACCCCGACCGTCGCTGCCGGAGTGGCCGACGCCGACGTGTCCGACGCCGCGATCGAGGCCGCCGTCGCCCTGCAGCGCGGCCCGATCTCGCAGGTGCCGTCCACCGTCAGCGCGATCAAGGTGGACGGTCGCCGGGCGTACGACCTGGCGCGGAAGGGCGAGAGCGTCGAGCTGAAGGCCCGGTCGGTCACCATCTCCCGCTTCGACGTCACGGGACGGGGCGACGACGTCGTCACGTGCCTCGGCGCCGAGACCCACGTCGTGGACCTCGACGTGGTCGTCTCCTGCTCCTCCGGCACCTACGTCCGGGCGCTCGCGCGGGACATCGGCGCGACCCTCGGGACCGGAGCCCACCTCACGGCGCTGCGGCGGACCCTCGTCGGCCCCTTCTCGGTCGACGACGCCATCGACCTCGAGGACGACTCCGTCGACGTGCGCGCGGCCCTCGCCCGCCCGTCGACGATCGCCCGCGAGCTCTTCCCGGTCGTCGCGCTCGACGCGATCGCCGCGAAGGACCTCTCCGACGGCAAGCGGGTCGGCGCCGACCACCCCGACACCGACGGTCCCGTCGCCGCGGTGTCCGCCCGGGACGACCGCCTCATCGGGCTCGTCTCGGTCCGTCGTGGCCTGCTCCGCGTCATCACGAACTTCCCGACCCCGACCGGAGCGAACGCATGATCGAGTGGTTCACGTGGGTGCAGGTCGTGCTCGCCGTCGTCGTGGGGCTGTTCGCCGTCGTGGTCGGGTTCGTCGGGTGGAAGCCGAACGACGCCACGGTCGGGTCGCTCGCCCTCGTCGAGCTGGTGCTCGTGGCGCAGCTCGTCGTGGCACTGGTTGGTCCCGCCGTGGGCAACCCGCCGCAGGGCAACGTGCTCGAGTTCTGGGTGTACGCGGTGTCGGTGCTGCTCGTCCCGCCGGCTGCCATCGTCTGGGCGCTCGTCGACCGCACGCGCTGGAGCACGGTCGTCCTCGGTGCCGGAGCCTTCACGGTCGCGGTGATGGTGTACCGGATGTACCAGATCTGGTTCGCCCTGAACTGACCCGCACGGCTCCGACGTGCCCCGTGCACGGTGCCCTGACGCGCACCGTGGCCGATGCCGTACTGGGGACGGTCCGCACGTCGGTAGAATCGGTCCAATGGCGACCAAGTCCTCCCTCGCGACCGGTGTCGGGCGCGTCCTCATCGCCGTCTACGGCATCCTCGCCCTCGCGGCGACGGGCCGCAGCGTCGTCCAGATCGCCGAAAAGTTCTCGTTCGCGCCCTTCGCCTACACGCTGAGCGCGATCGCGGCGGTCGTGTACATCGTCGCGATGATCGCCCTGATCGTGCCCGGTCGCGCCTGGTACCGGGTCGCATGCGTCACGATCGTCTTCGAGATGACCGGGGTGCTCGTCATCGGCACCCTGTCGTTGCTCGACCGCCAGCTGTTCCCCGACGACACCATCTGGTCCTACTACGGCCTCGGGTACGCCTTCGCGCCGCTCGTGCTGCCGATCGCCGGGCTCTGGTGGCTCCGGAAGCACCACCGCACGGCGGGCACGGCGGTCGACGCCGCCGACCAGCCGGTCGTGGCGGCCGGCGAGTGAACGGGGGAGCGATGCAGTTCTACGAGGACGTCGCCGACGTCGCGCAGGGGTTCGGCCCGAGCGCCGTCACGATCGGCAAGTTCGACGGGGTCCACGTCGGACACCGCGCCGTGATCGCCCACCTCGAGCGAGCCGCTGCCGAACACGGGCTGGTCTCGACGGTGGTCACGTTCGACCGACACCCGCTCAGTGTCATCGACCCCGTCAGCGTGCCCCCGGCGCTGACCAGCATCGCGCAGCGCCGTGAACTGCTCGAGGCCGTCGGTGTCGACGCCACCCTCCTGCTCCGGTTCGACGACGAGCTGCAGTCCTGGTCGCCGGAGGCCTTCGTGTCGAAGATCCTCGTCGACACCCTGAACGCCAAGCTCCTCTTCGTCGGCAGCGACTTCCGCTTCGGCGCGAAGGGTGCCGGTGACGTCGCCCTGCTCCGGACCCTCGGTGCCGAGCACGGGTTCGCCGTCGAGCTCATCGACGACGTCGACCTGGTGGACGACGTCCGCCCGGACGGGGAACGCCGGGTCTCGTCCACGTGGATCCGGGAGCTCCTCGGTCAGGGGCGTGTCGCCGAGGCCGCTCGGCTGCTCGGCCGCGACCACGCCGTCCGCAGCACGGTCGTGCGGGGCAACCAGCGCGGGCGGGCCATGGGGTACCCGACGGCGAACCTCGACCCCGCGTGCGAGGGCTTCGTGCCTGATGACGGTGTCTACGCCGCACGGGTGCTGTACGACGGCACGACCTACCCCGCCGCGGTGTCGGTCGGCAACAACCCGACGTTCGAGGGCGTGCCGGCGAAGCAGATCGAGGCCCACCTGCTCGACGTCGACATCGACCTGTACGACGAGACCATCTCGGTGCTCTTCGTGTCGTTCGTGCGGGGCATGGTGAAGTTCGGCTCGATGGACGAACTCGCCGCCCAGATGCGCCAGGACGACCTCGACATCCGCCTGCTCCTCGGGATGTCCGCGTCGGTCTGAGCCGCGGTCCCCGAACACGACGAGACCCCCACGAGCCGTTCGCTCGTGGGGGTCTCGTCGTGTGACGGTCGGCGCTCAGCTGCCGAGGGCGTCCAACCAGATCTTGCGGGCGTCGAGGGCCTCCTGGGCGTCCTTGATCTTCCGGGCGTCCCCCGAGGCCTTCGCCGACTCGAGTTCGCCCTCGAGCTTGCCGATGGCGTCCTCGAGCTGGCTCGCGAGGCCGGTCGTCCTGGCCTTGCGCTCCGGGTTCGACTCACGCCAGTGCGAGTCCTCGAGCCCACGGACGTGGTCCTCGATCGCGCGGATGCGGTCCTCGACACGGCGGACGTCGGCGCGGGGGACCCGGCCGATCTCGTCCCAGCGGCGCTGGATGTCCGTGAGGGTCTTGCGGGCGGCGACGCGGTCGCGCTGCTGGAGGAGGGGCTCGGCCTCGGTGAGGATCGCGAGCTTGGCCTCGAGGTTGGCGGAGTACTCCTCGTTCTCCGCGCTGCTCTCGGCGTGGCGCTGCTCGAACAGGACGTCACCGGCGGCCTTGAAGCGTGCCCAGAGTGCGTCGTCGTGGCGCTTGCCGGCGCGGCCGGCCTGCTTCCAGTCGTCGAGCAGCTGGCGGTAGGCCGGGATCGCGTCCGAGCCCCGCGACGCGAGCGCCTCGGCCTGCTGGACGAGCTCCTGCTTGCGGGTCCGGGCGTCGCGGTGCTGGGCGTCGAGCTCCGAGTAGAAGGCACGGCGGTGCTGGTCGACCGTCGAGCGGGCTGCCCGGAAGCGCTTCCACAGCTCGTTGGCCTCGTTCTTCGGGATCCGGGGGCCGTCGTGCTGGTGCTGCTGCCAGCGCGCGAACACGTCGTCGAGCTGCGCGGTGATCTGCTTCCACTGCGCGCGCGCCGGGTCGACCGCTGCGAGTGCCTCGGCTTCCTCGACCAGGCCGGCGCGGAAGGCCAGTGCCTCTGCCAGGGCCGCCTGGTTCTGCTCGGCCTGCTCCTTGGTGAGCGAACCGAGCTGCTCGGCGAGCACGGCGACCCGGTCCTCGAGGGACTTGAGGTCGCCGACGACGCGGGCTTCGGTGACCAGGGCGGTCAGGTGCTCGACGGTGCGTGCGACGTCGTTCGCCGAGGCCCCGCGCTGCACGCGCTGCTCGGCGATCTTCACCTGGCCTTCGAGGTCGGCGTACTTGCGCGCGAAGTAGGCGAGCGCTTCCTCGGCGGTCGCGTCGGGGTACTCACCCACGACACGCTCGGTGTCCTGGTACCGGACGTACACGGTGCCGGCCTCGTCGACCCGCCCCCAGGTCGTTGCTTCGTCAGATCCCACAGGTCTCGCCTCGATCGTGGTCGTGCATCACCGACGTCGCCGTCGGCACGGTCAGGAAGCCACCCTATTGCACCGGCGGCCCCCGCGGCCCGCGGATGCGTCGGGCTGTGGACTACCGCTGCTCGGCGATGGTGGCGCCGGTGATCGTGGTGGCCACCTCGGGCGTGCCGGTGCCGTCGCTGCCGGCGTCCTGCACGCCCTTCGACGTGATCTCCGACTCCAGGTCCGACAGGCCGCTGGTCACCTTGCCGACGACCGTGTACCCGCCGGTGGAGCCGTCGAGCGTCGTGTCGCCGTAGACGATGAAGAACTGCGTGGACTGGGAGTGGGTCGAGGCGCTCCGGGCGATCGCGATGGTGCCCTTCGCGTAGCGGTCGTCCTTCGGCGTGTTCTCGACCGGTCCGTACTGGAAGCCGGCGTCACCGGTGCCGTCGCCGTTCGCCGAACCGCACTGCAGGAAGCGGAAGTCGGCGCTGGCCGCGAGTCGGTGGCACGTGGTGCCGTCGTAGAACTGCTTGCGGATCAGGTCGATCTCGACGCTCGCGGCCTGGGGTGCGCGCCCGCCGTCGAGTTCGATCCCCAGGTGGACGTCCTTGTTGAGGGTCAGCGAACCGGTCCAGGTCCGGCCCTTCGCGATGGACCTGCTCGGGACGTCGCCGGTGTTCGCCGCGGTGGCACTCGCCGACGGTGTCGGGGTGGCGCTCGCACTGGCGGACGCCGACGGGGTCGGGTCCTGGCTGGTGTGTGTCCCCGCGTAGAGGAGCTGCGAACCGGTGGCGAGGGCGGCGACCGCCAGCAGGGCGACGGCCCCGACGACGTCGTCCCGTCGACGACGGCGTCGCTGCCGGTCGTGCAGGCCCTGCCGTGCTTCGTAGAGTCGGAGCCGCTCGCGTGCCTCGCGGGTCTCGCGCGCCTGGTTCTTCGGTGCCACGGTGCTGGTCTGCCCTCTCGTCGCAGTGTGCGACGAGCGTATCGGACCCGTCCAGGTGGGTCCCGGTGTCGGCGGACGCGCCTACGATTGCGGCATGGCATCGGATCGCTCGGGCATGAACGCGCCCACGACCGGCGGCCGCGTCGGCCTCGCGCAGGGGTCCGTCCCGCTCGCGGTCCGGATGCGTCCCACCAGCCTGCAGGAGGTCGCCGGCCAGCAGCACCTGCTCGGACGGGGCTCGCCCCTGGTGCAGCTCGCCACCGGCACGCGGGACAACCCCGGCGGCGTCTCCGTGATCCTCTGGGGCCCGCCCGGCACCGGCAAGACCACCCTCGCGCAGGCCATCGCCCGGCAGTCCGGCCGGGAGTTCGTCGAGCTGTCCGCCGTGACCGCCGGCGTGAAGGACGTGCGGGAGGTCATGGAGAAGGCGCTCACGCACCGTGACCTCTACGGGTCCACGACCGTGCTGTTCCTCGACGAGATCCACCGCTTCAGCAAGGCGCAGCAGGACGCCCTGCTGCCCGGTGTCGAGAACGGCTGGGTGATCCTCATCGCCGCCACGACCGAGAACCCCTCGTTCTCCGTCATCTCCCCGCTGTTGTCCCGCTCGCTGCTGCTCACGCTCAAGCCCCTGACGGACGCCGACCTCGGCATGCTCGTGGACCGAGCGGTCGAGGACGCCCGCGGGCTCGGCGGCGGTGTCGTCCTCGGGGACGAAGCCCGCGCGGCCATCGTCCGGCTGGCGTCCGGCGACGCCCGCCGTGCGCTCACGGCCCTCGAGGCGGCGGCCGCGTCCGCCACGGCGGCGCAGGAGGACGACGACGACGACACCGTGCCGGTGGTGGACGCCGACACGGTGGCTGCGGCCGTCGACCGGGCACTGCTCCGCTACGACCGTCAGGGCGACGAGCACTACGACGTCATCAGCGCGTTCATCAAGTCGGTCAGGGGGAGCGACGTCGACGCGGCGCTGCACTACCTGGCCCGGATGATCGAGGCCGGCGAGGACTCCCGCTTCATCGCCCGCCGCATCATCATCTCCGCGGCCGAGGACATCGGGATGGCCGACCCGCAGGCGCTCCCGATCGCCGTCGCCGCGGCGCAGGCCGTCCAGCTGATCGGCATGCCCGAAGGCCGCATCCCCCTCGCCGAAGCCGTCGTGTACCTGGCGACGGCCCCCAAGTCGAACGCGGCCTACAACGGCGTCAACGCCGCGATGGCGGACGTCAAGGCGGGTCGGATGGGCGTGGTGCCGAACCACCTCCGGGACGCCCACTACGCCGGGGCGAAGCGGCTCGGGCACGGCAAGGGGTACGTCTACTCGCACGACGCCGAGCACGGGGTCGCCGAGCAGCAGTACCTGCCCGACGCGCTCGAGGGCACCGAGTACTACACCCCGACGACGAACGGCTACGAACGTGAGGTCGGCCCGCGCCTCGACCGACTCCGGAAGATCACCCGCGGCGAGTGACCGCGGCGCTTCTGCGCCCGCGCGAACCCTGCTATCGTTGGCGGGCCTACGTCCTGGTTCCCGCGTGCGGCTGCGTCGGGGACAGAGTGCTGCAGATGCAGCACGGGGGCAGAGGTTCGGACTGTAGCCGTCCGATCCCACAGGCTCATCCCTCTGGATCCCTTCACGGGGTCGTCGGCACGTGCGCGTGCCGAGACCCGTGTTCAGTTCAGTTCAGTACAGAGAAAAGGACCCTGTGTCTACCAAGTCACGCACCCGCAGCAAGACCCGCCTGTCGCGCGCGCTCGGCATCCCGCTGACGCCGAAGGCGGCCCGTTACCTCGAGAAGCGCCCCTACGGGCCCGGTGAGCACGGCCGTACGCGCCGTCGTGCGGACAGCGACTACGCCGTCCGCCTCCGAGAGAAGCAGCGTCTGCGCGCCCAGTACGGCATCCGCGAGAAGCAGCTCCGCATCGTCTTCGAAGAGGCCCGCAAGACGAACGGCCTGACCGGTGAGAACCTGGTCGAGCTGCTCGAGACCCGCCTCGACGCCCTCATCGTGCGTGCCGGCTTCGCCCGCACCACGTCGCAGGCCCGTCAGCTGATCGTGCACCGCCACATCCTCGTCGACGGCAAGCTCGTCGACCGCCCCTCCTTCCGCGTCAAGGAGGGCCAGCTCATGCACGTCAAGCCGCGCTCCGAGTCGCTCGAGCCCTTCCAGGTCGCCGCTGCCGGTGGCCACCTGGAAGTCCTCCCGAAGGTGCCGGGCTACCTCGAGGTCGAGATCGACAAGCTCCAGGCCCGCCTCGTGCGTCGCCCGAAGCGTGCCGAGGTCCCTGTGACCTGTGAAGTCCAGCTCGTCGTCGAGTACTACGCAGCTCGCTGATCCACAGCACCACACCCGAACGGCGGGTCGTCCACAGCGGGCGGCCCGCCGTTCGGCGTTCCCGGGGCGGCGACTAAGCTGGTCGGACGCGCGCCACGGCGCCAGCGAGAGGGAGCCACCGTGAAGCAGTTGTTCTTCGTCGTCATCGGCGTGCTCATCGGGTTCGTCGTCGCCAACCGCGTCGGAGCGACCTCCGGCGGTGGCAGGTCCGGCGGTGGCACGTTCCTCGCCCAGGTCGATGCCCGCACGAAGGCCTTCGCTGGTGCCGTCGCCGACGGGTACCGCTCGCGCGAAGCCGAGCTCCGCACCGACGACTGACCGTCGTCCGCAGCGCCGTCTCCCCAGCGCCGTCCCCCGGCGTCGTCGCCTCCACAGCACCCGCCTCGTCCCACGTCATCAGGAAGCACCATGCAGACCGCAGAGATCCGCCGCCGTTGGCTCCAGTACTTCGGTGACCGCGGCCACACCATCGTCCCGTCCGCGTCGCTCGTCTCGGACGACCCCTCGCTGCTGTTCACGGTCGCCGGCATGGTCCCGTTCATCCCGTACCTGACCGGGCTCGTCCCGTCGCCGTACCCCCGTGCCACGAGCGTCCAGAAGTGCATCCGCACGAACGACATCGAAGAGGTCGGCAAGACCCCGCGGCACGGCACGTTCTTCCAGATGAACGGCAACTTCTCCTTCGGTGACTACTTCAAGGAGCAGGCGATCCAGTACGCCTGGGAGTTCCTGACGTCCCCGGAGCCCGACGGCGGCCTCGGCTTCTCGGCCGACGACCTCTGGGTCACGGTGTACGAGGACGACGACGAGGCCATCGCCTTCTGGAAGCAGCACTCCACGCTGCCGGACGAGCGGATCCAGCGCCTCGGCAAGGACACCAACTACTGGTCGACCGGGCAGCCCGGTCCGGCCGGCCCCTGCTCGGAGATCTTCTTCGACCGCGGGCCCGCGTACGGCATCGACGGCGGCCCCGCCACCGACGACGACCGCTACGTCGAGATCTGGAACCTCGTGTTCATGCAGTACCAGATCGCGGACGTGCGCTCGAAGTACGACTTCGAGATCACCGGCGAGCTGCCGAACAAGAACATCGACACCGGCATGGGGCTCGAGCGCGTCGCCTTCATCAAGCAGGGCGTCGACAACATGTACGAGATCGACCAGGTCCGCCCGGTCCTCGACAAGGCCGCCGAGGTCTCCGGCCGCCGCTACGGCGCCGTGCACGAGGACGACGTCCGCATGCGGGTCATCGCCGACCACGTCCGGTCCGCGCTGATGCTCATCGCCGACGGCGTCTCCCCGTCGAACGAGGGCCGCGGCTACATCCTCCGGCGTCTGCTGCGCCGCACCGTCCGCGCCATGCGCCTGCTCGGCGTCGAGAGCGCGACGTTCCCGTCGCTCTTCCCGGCCTCGCGCGACGCCATGAAGGACGCCTACCCCGAGGTCGCGTCCGACTACGACCGCATCGCGCGCATCGCCTACGCGGAAGAGGAGACCTTCCTCCGCACGCTCGCCCAGGGCACCACGATCCTCGACGTCGCGGTCGACCGCGCCAAGCAGGACGGCCGCCCCTCGATCGGCGGCGACACCGCGTTCCTGCTGCACGACACGTTCGGGTTCCCGATCGACCTGACGCTCGAGATGGCAGAAGAGGCAGGGGTCCACGTGGACCGCGCCGCCTTCGACACGCTCATGTCCGAGCAGCGGTCCCGCGCCAAGGCCGACGCCAAGAGCAAGAAGACCGCGCTCGCGGACCTCAGCGTCTACAGCGCCTTCCGCGCCGCCGGTGAGACCACCTTCCTCGGCTACGACGCACTCCAGGCCGACTCCCGCGTGCTCGGCATCATCGTCGGGGGCGTCAGCGTCGACCGTGCCGCGGTGGGGGACATCGCCGAGGTCATCCTCAGCGAGACCAGTCTGTACGCCGAGTCCGGCGGCCAGGACGCCGACCAGGGCTCGATCATCGGCAACGGGTTCGACCTCGAGGTCCTCGACGTCCAGAAGCCCGTCACCGGTCTGTGGTCGCACACCGTCCAGGTCCGCTCCGGCGAGGTCGCGGTCGGCGCCCCCGCCACCACGGTCGTCGACGCCGAGTACCGCCGAGGTGCCACGCAGGCGCACTCGGCCACGCACCTCGTCAACGCCGCGCTCCGTGACGTCCTCGGCCCGGAGGCCCTGCAGGCCGGCTCGTACAACAAGTCCGGCTACATGCGCCTGGACTTCTCGTGGAGCCAGCCCGTCTCCCTCGAGACCCGTTCCGAGATCGAAGAGGTGGTCAACACCGCGATCCGCTCCGACCTCGCGGTCTCCACGCGCATCCTGCCGATCGACGAGGCCAAGGCCCTCGGCGCGCAGGCGCTGTTCGGCGAGAAGTACGGTGCCGAGGTCCGCATGGTCGACATCGGCGGCCCCTGGTCGCGCGAACTCTGCGGTGGCATCCACGTCGCCTCCAGCGCCCAGGTCGGCCTCGTCAACCTGGTCGGCGAGTCCAGCGTCGGGTCGACCAACCGGCGCGTCGAGGCCCTCGTCGGGCTCGAGGGCTTCCGCGAGCTCGCGGTCGAGCGGACCATCGTGTCGCAGCTCTCCAGCGCGCTCAAGGCCCCCCGTGCTGACCTGCCGGCACGCGTGCAGTCCCTGATGGAGGACCTCCGCGTCGCGCAGAAGCGCATCGCCGAGTTCGAGTCCGCCGGGCTGCAGCAGCGCGTCCCGGCGATCGCCCGCCTCGCCACGACGATCGGCGCCGCCACCGTGGTCGCCGAGACCGTCGACGGGCTGAAGTCCGCCGACGAGCTCCGGTCGCTCGCCACCAGCGTGCGCGCCCAGCTCGGCACCGAGGCGGCCGTGGTCGTCCTCGGCGCGGTGGTGAACGGGAAGCCGGCGGTCATCGTCGCGACGAACGACGCCGCACGCAGTGCGGGCGTCCAGGCCGGCCCCCTCGCGAAGGAGGCGGCGGCGGTCCTCGGCGGCGGTGGCGGCGGCAAGCCCGACCTCGCCCAGGGCGGCGGCACCGACGTGGCAGCACTGCCGGCGGCACTCCGCGCGGTCACCGACCGGCTCGCGGCCTGACCATGACGATCCGGTCCGGGCGCCGGCTCGGCATCGACGTCGGCCGTGCCCGGATCGGCGTCGCCGTGTGCGACCGCGACGGGCTCATCGCGACCCCGGTGGAGACCGTCCGGCGCGACGACAAGCACGACCTGCGGCGCATCCTCGCGATCGCCGACGAGTACGACGTGCTCGAGATCGTGGTCGGTCTGCCGTTGTCGATGTCGGGTGGTGACACCCCGTCGACGACGGACGCCCGGACCTTCGCCGCCCGGATCGCCGAGCACCGTCCGGTCCGCCTGGTCGACGAGCGGCTGTCGACCGTCACGGCCCAACGGGGCATGCGTGCGGCCGGCCGGACCACGAAGAACTCGCGAGCCGTGATCGATCAAGCGGCCGCTGTTATCATTCTGCAACACGCGCTCGACCACGAGCGCTCGTCCGGCGCCCCTCCCGGGGCCCCGCTCCCCGAGTAGGGCTGCCCCCGTCGTCACCGAAGCGGCGGAGCCCCGCGGAGTTCCCACCGAGAGATCGAGGACCGTTGGCAGACGACCTGGACTGGAACGCGATCATCGCGACCGGCAACGACGCCGATCGACGGGGCCACCGCTCCCGCCGAGACGGCGCAGCAGATGACCGCACCGACAGCCCCGGCAGCGGGGATCCGTCCACAGGTCGCCCGCTCTCCCGCCGGGAGGCACGTGCCAGGGAGGCGGCAGCGGCTCGCGACGCGCAGACGGCCGGCTCGACGACGGAGCAGCATCCCGCACAGGCACCGATGGATCAGCAGCCGGTGCAGCAAGCGCCGGTGCAGCAACCCGAGGGCGAGCGGCTGAACCGGTACGACGCGGACGCCACGGCACGCGGCGCTGACACCGCGCACCACACCGACCTGGCCGCGGCGGTCCCCGCAGCAGCGGCGCCCGGTGACGGCGACGCCACCCGCGGGACCGGCGACGGTGGTGGACCCGCGGGAGGGGGCGGAGGCGACGGCCGTGACGGCGGCGGGGGAGCCTCCCGTCCGCCTCGCGGTCCCCACGAGCCGCACCGCCGCTCACGGGGTGCGCTCATCGCGGGCATCGTGATCGTGGCGATCGTCCTCGGCGCCGGTGTCGGCGCGTACGCGTTCGCGGCGCCGAAGGTCCAGCAGGTCATCGCGGCGTTCAGCGGGTCCAAGGAGCCGGACGACTACTCCGGCGGCGGCACCTCGAAGGTGACGATCACGATCAAGCAGGGGGACATCGGCGAGGACGTCGCGAAGACGCTGCAGCGCAGCGGCGTCGTGAAGACGTCCGGGGTGTTCTACAAGCTCCTGCTCTCGAGCCCGAGCGTGCAGTTCCAGCCGGGGTCGTACGCGTTGAAGAAGAAGATGAGCTCGAAGGCGGCGCTGGCGGCGCTGCAGGACCGGGCGAACCGGGTGGAGGACGCGACGATCGTCATCCCCGAGGGCACGGTCCTGGCTGACATCGAAGCCGGCATGGTGTCGAAGGCCGGCCTGACGAAGGACGAGGTCTCCGCCGCCGCGAAGGACGTCGGCGCGTACGGGTTGCCGTCAGGCGTGACCTCGCTCGAGGGCTGGCTGTTCCCGGCGACCTACCCGATCAACCCGGGCTGGTCGGCGAAGCAGTACTTCCAGTCGATGGTCGACACGATGAAGCAGCACCTGCAGACCGCCGGTGTGGCCGAGGCCGACCAGGAGCACGTGCTCGTGTTCGCCTCGCTCGTGCAGAAGGAGGCGGGGCTCGCCGCCGACTACCCGAAGGTCGCGCGGGTGTTCCAGAACCGGCTCGACCAGGGCATGCGGATGCAGTCCGACGCCACCGTGGCGTACGGCACCGGCAACACGCACCGGGTCACGACGACCGACGCCGAGCGCAACGACGCCTCGAACCCGTACAACACCTACCAGCACGACGGACTGCCGCCGGGGCCGATCTCGAACCCCGGTGACATCGCGCTGCAGGCCGTCACGCACCCGGCCGAGGGCAAGTGGCTGTACTTCGTGACGGTCGACCTGGAGTCGGGCGAGACGACGTTCTCGGACACGTACGACCAGCACCTGCAGGCGGTCAAGCAGTTCCAGGCCTGGCTCCGCGCGCACCCGTCGTACCAGTAGCCGCACGGGACCGGGACGATCGTGTCTCGGTCCCGGCGGCTGTGGGAGGATGGCACCATGCTTCGTTGGTTGACCGCAGGTGAGTCCCACGGACCCGAACTGATCGCGATGCTCGAGGGCCTGCCCGCCGGCGTCCCCGTGTCGTTCGAGTCCATCCGCACCGACCTCGCGCGGCGCAAGCTCGGCTACGGCCGCGGCTCCCGCATGAAGTTCGAGCAGGACGAGCTGCACGTCTCCGGCGGTGTCCGGCACGGGTACTCGATGGGCAGCCCCATCGCGATCCGGATCGGCAACACCGAGTGGCCGAAGTGGGTCGAGGTCATGAACCCCGAGCCCGTCGAGCAGACCGAGGCCTCCCGCGGGCGGAGCGCACCGCTGACCCGCCCGCGGCCCGGGCACGCCGACCTCGTCGGGATGCAGAAGTACGGCTTCGACGAGGCCCGGCCGATCCTCGAGCGTGCGTCCGCCCGCGAGACCGCGGCGCGCGTCGCACTCGGCGCCGTCGCCAAGTCCTTCCTCGCCGAGCTCGGGATCCGCTCGGTCGCGCACACGCTGCAGGTCGGCAGCGTCCGTGTGCCCGACGGCTTGGCGCTGCCGATGCCCGACGACGTCGACCGGCTCGACGACGACCAGCTCCGGTGCTTCGACGCCGACACCTCGGCGCGCATGGTGACCGAGGTCGAGGCCGCGAAGAAGGACGGCGACACCCTCGGTGGGGTCGTCGAGGTGCTGTTCTACGGCGTCCCCCCGGGGCTCGGCTCGCACGTGCAGTGGGACCGTCGCCTCGACGCACGCCTCGCCGCGGCGATCATGGGCATCCAGGCGATCAAGGGCGTCGAGGTCGGTGACGGCTTCCAGACCGCCGGCCGCCGCGGGTCCGAGGCCCACGACGAGCTGTACCGCGAGGACGGCGAGATCATCCGCACGAGCGACCGCGCCGGTGGCACCGAGGGCGGCATGTCGACGGGCACGGTGCTCCGCGTCCGCGCGGGCATGAAGCCGATCGCGACGATCCCGCACGCGCTCCACACCATCGACGTCACCACGGGTGAGGACGCCTCGGCGCACCACCAGCGTTCCGACGTCTGCGCGGTCCCGGCCGCCGGGGTCGTGGCCGAGGCCATGGTCGCGCTCGTGCTGGCCGACGCCGTGCTCGAGAAGTTCGGCGGGGACAACGTCGTCGAGACCAAGCGCAACCTGGAGTCGTACCTGGCGTCGATCCCGGAGACCCTGCGTTCCCGCCGCACCGAGCCGGCTGAGCCCTCCAGCACCTGGTGAGCAGTGGACCGGTGGCGGCGGACCGCGACGGCCACGGCACCGCCCCCGTCGTCGTGATCGGCCCGATGGGTGCCGGCAAGTCCACCGTCGGCAAGCGCGTCGCGAAGCGGCTCGGCGTGCCCTTCACGGACACCGACCGGGTGATCGCGCGTGAGCACGGTCCGATCCCCGCGATCTTCGCCGACCGGGGGGAGCCCGCGTTCCGCGCGCTCGAGGCCGACGCCGTCGCCGGTGCCATGCGGACCGGTGGCGTCATCGCCGTGGGCGGCGGCGCCGTCACGCACGCGGAGACCCGCCGGGCGATGCACGGCGCACGCGTGGTGCTGCTGACCGTGTCGCCAGAAGCCGTCGCCGAACGCATCGCCGGGTCCGACCGTCCGCTGCTGGCGTCCGGTGGCATCGACGCCTGGCAGACCATCCTCGACGACCGTGCGGCCACCTACGCCGAGCTCGCGCACGTGGTCGTCGAGACCTCTCGTCGCCCCATGGCCCACGTCGTCGACGACGTCGTCACCTGGCTGCGGAGCGACCACACCGAAGGAGCACCGTGACCGAGACGACCCTGCCAGAAGGCACCACCGAGATCCGCGTCGGCGGCGCGGACGGCTACGTCGTCGCAGTCGGCACCGGCCTGCTCGGGTCACTGCCCGCGCTCCTCGGACCGCGGGTCGCGAAGGTCCTGATCGTGCACGCGCCCACGCTCGGTGCCCGCGCCGAGGAGCTCCGCGCCGGACTCGTCGAGGCCGGGTTCGAGGCCCTGATCGCCGAGGTGCCCGACGCCGAGGCCGCCAAGCGCGTCGAGGTCGCCGCGTTCTGCTGGCAGATCCTCGGGCAGTCGGACTTCACCAGGACCGATGCCGTGATCGGCCTGGGCGGGGGAGCGGTCACCGACCTCGCCGGGTTCGTCGCCGCGACGTGGCTGCGCGGGGTGCCGTACTTCGCCGTGCCGACCAGCGTGCTCGGCATGGTCGACGCGAGCGTCGGCGGCAAGACCGGCATCAACACGAACGAGGGCAAGAACCTGGTCGGGGTGTTCTCCGCACCCCGGGCGGTCGTCGTGGACCTCGACCTGGTGCACACCCTGCCGCGCAACGACGTGCTCACCGGGTTCGCCGAGATCGTGAAGGCCGGGTTCATCGCCGTGCCCGAGATCCTCGACGTCGTCGAAGCCGACGTCGACCGCGCCACCGACCCGTCGACGCCGGAGTTCCGCCGGGTGGTCGAGCTCGCGATCCAGCTCAAGGCGCAGGTGGTGTCGGAGGACTTCACCGAGCAGGGGCGTCGGGAGATCCTGAACTACGGGCACACGCTCGGGCACGCGATCGAGCACGCCGAGCGCTACCAGTGGCGGCACGGGGCGGCGGTGTCTGTCGGCATGGTCTTCGCGGCCGAGCTCGCGCGACTGACCGGGCACCTCGACGACGCGACCGTCGACCGGCACCGGTCGATCCTGGAGTCGCTGTCGCTGCCGACGAGCTACCCGCTCGGCCGCTGGCAGTCGCTCCTGGCGACGATGCGTCGGGACAAGAAGGCCCGCGCCGGCATGCTCCGGTTCATCGTGCTCGACGGCATCGGCAAGCCCGTCACGCTCGAGGGCCCCGAGGACCACCTGCTCTTCACCGCCTACCAGGAGGTCGGCGCCTAGCCCTCGTCGCTACCGCAGCACGCGGCGGGTGCGACGCCACCACCAGCGCGCCCGCATCGACAGGGTGAGGACGCCGGTCCGCCGGTACTCGTGCAGTTCGGGGAGCGTGGCGCCTTCGAGCCAGGCCTCGAACGCGTCAGCGACCGGGTCGTCCGTTCCGTCGAGCTCGATGCACGGCTGGTCGGGCAAGGGGCGGAAGAGACTCATCGGTCGTCCTTTCTCGGTGCATCGTCCGTGGCGGGGGAGTCGTGTCTGCGGAGGGCACGAACCGCGAGGTTCCGGTCCTCCTTGGGCGCCCACCGTACGTTCCGCAACCGTTCGAGCACAGTCCTGGAAATGTCGTGTTCTGCACTGGTGGAGTGCGAGCGCACCGCCCAGGTGAGTCGCTCCCAAGCGTGGTTGCGGTCGAACGACCGGCGGGCTCGCGTGGCGGCGATCCAACTCAGGACCGCGGCGAGCGCTGACGCGGCCGCGGCGATCGAGGCGATGAGTGCTGTCTCCATACGCCGAGTGTCCTGAGGCGGGACGGGCCACGGGGCCAGGGTCGGCCGACCTGTGGACGGGGAGCCGAGCCTCCCGGCTGTGGAGGAGTCGGGCGGGGGCGCCCAGCCCGGGGGAGCATGCTGAACAGGTGCCCACCCCACCCCGTCTGAGCGACCTCGGCGCGCGGCCGGACGCCGACGCGGGAACCATCCGCTCCCGCGCGCGCCGCTTCGCCGAACTGCTGTCCATCGCCCGTCGACACGGTCTCGTGCCGTTCCGTCGCCTCGACTTCTCGCGTGAACCGGAGACCTCCGACAAGCGGCGTGACCAGGCCGAACACCTGCGTCGCGCGCTCGAGGAGGCCGGCGGCGGCTTCGTGAAGATGGGACAGCTGCTCTCGACCCGGGACGACCTGCTGCCGGACGAGTGGACCGAGGGACTCGCGCACCTGCAGCGGGACGTCACGCCAGCGGACCCGCAGGAGGTCGCGGACCTGCTCACGGCCGACCTCGGGGCCCCGGTCGCCGAGGTCTTCCAGTCGTTCGACCCGAGGCCCGTGGCGGCTGCGTCGATCGCGCAGGTGCACCGCGCGCGGCTGCACGACGGCACCGCGGTCGCCGTGAAGGTCCAGCGACCCGGCATCGACGCGGCCGTGCGGCAGGACGTCGACATCGCGCTCCGCGTGGTGCGGTTCCTCGCCAGGACGTCGACCGAGGCCCGTCAGGTCGGGGTGATCGACGTGGCGACGCAGTACGGCGACGACCTGATCCGCCAGGTCGACTTCGCCTCAGAGCTCCGGAACCTCGAGGCGCTCCGCGCGGCCCAGGCCAGGAGCGCACGACCGGACGAGGTCCGCTACCCGACGCCGTACCCCGAGCTCTCGGGTCGGCGGGTGCTCGTGATGGAGTTCCTCGAGGGCGACACGCTCAGCGCGATCCGCGCCTCCCGCGTCGACCGGGACCTCGACGAGCCGATGCGCGCGATCCTCCGCGCGTTCCTGCGGCAGGTCGTCTTCGACGGCATCTACCACGGAGACCTGCACCCGGGGAACGTCCTGCTGCTGCCCGACGGTCGCCCCGCCCTCATCGACTTCGGGTCGGTGGGCCGCCTCGACCCGACCCTGCGCGACACGGTGCAGGAGCTCGTCGCGGCGTACATCCAGGACGACACCTCGCGGATCGCGGACGCCGTGCTGCGGATGGCGCCGGTGCGTCGAGCGCAGGACGAGGCCGACTTCCGCCGGGACATCGCCCGGTTCGTGGCCGACGAGCTCGGCCCCGGCGCCCGCATCGGCGTCGAGACGGTCGACGACGCGGTCGAGGTCTTCGGGCGCTACCGGCTCAAGCCGCCGCCGGACTTCATCGCAGCTGCCCGGGCACTGGCGATCTTCGAGGGGACCCTGCGCACCCTGCTGCCCTCGTTCGACCTGCTCGACGAGTCCCGCAACCTGGCCCGCGAGCAGATCCGTGACCAGCTCCGCCCGAGCGTGCTGCGGGACGTCGCCGCGCGCGAGCTCTTCGGCCTGTTCTCCACCGTCCGACGCCTGCCCCGGCGGATCGACCGGATCAGCGAGGCGATCGAGGGCAACAAGCTGTCGGTGAACATCCGCCTGCTCGCCGACCAGCGCGACCGACGCACCGTCTCCGGCATGATCCGACGGATCCTGCTCGTGCTGCTGGGTGCCGGGGCGGGCGTGCTGGCGATCGTGTACCTGGCGGCGCCGGCACGGCCGACCGCGGTGCTGAGCACCGGCGTGGCCGGCGGGCTCCTCGGTGGGACGGCCGTGGTGCTGCTCGTCTGGGCGGCGATCGACGCCTGGCAGGCACGACGGCGCGAGTGAGCGCCGACGACGGCGCGGCCGCTCGTGACGGCGCGGCCGCTCGTGACGGCGCGGCCGCCCGCGACCGCGCGCGTGAGGCCGTCGGCTACACTCGTCCGGGGCCCCAGCGCCCGCAGATCTTCACTCCTCAACACGAACGGGACATCGACACTCATGGCCAGTACCACTGACATCAAGAACGGCGCCGTTCTCATCATCGACGGGCAGCTCTGGTCGGTCGTCGAGTTCCAGCACGTCAAGCCCGGCAAGGGTGGTGCGTTCGTCCGCACCAAGCTGAAGAACGTCGTCTCCGGCAAGGTCGTCGACCGCACCTTCAACGCGGGCGCGAAGATCGAGACCGCGACGGTCGACCGCCGCGACTACCAGTTCCTCTACGAGGACGGCGACTCCTACGTGTTCATGGACACCGACACCTACGACCAGGTCCCGGTCCCCGCGACCGTCGTCGGCGACGCGAAGAACTTCCTCCTCGAGTCCGCGATGGTCACCCTCGCGATGAACGAGGGCAACCCGCTCTACATCGAGCTCCCGACGTCGATCGTCACCGAGATCGAGACCGAGCCCGGCCTGCAGGGCGACCGCTCGTCCGGTGGCACCAAGCCCGCGACGATCAAGGCCACCGGCTACCAGATCCAGGTGCCGCTGTACCTCGAGACCGACACCAAGGTGAAGATCGACACGCGCGACGGCAACTTCCTCGGCCGCGTCAACTAGGGCCGCCGGATGAGTGCTCGTTCGAAGGCCCGCAAGCGCGCGCTCGACATGCTCTACGTGGCGGAGGTCCGGGAGCTCCCGATCGCCGACGTCCTCGCGACGGAGACGGTCCGCCACCTCGACAACCCCGAGCGGGCGTCGAGCTGGGACTACGCCCGCCAGGTCGTCACCGGGGTCGACGAGGCCCGTCGTGAGATCGACGACGTGATCATCGACCACGCCCAGGGCTGGTCCATCGCCCGGATGCCGGTCCTCGACCGCTGCATCCTGCGCATGGGCGTCTGGGAGATCCGCTTCAACCCCGAGGTCCCCGACGCCGTCGCCATCTCGGAGGCCGTCGAGCTCGCCCAGTCGCTGTCGACGGACGACTCCGCCGGCTTCGTGAACGGCGTCCTCGGAGCCGTCGCCGGTGGTCGTGCACCGTCCGGTCGGACGGTCGCCGGAGACCAGGAGTCCCGCTAGGGTTGACCACGTCCGCATCCTTTAAATGCCGTCCTGAGAGGCGGGGAAGGAGGTCGGCGTGGGTACCCGCACGGTCCTGCAGCAGTCCGACATCACGCGTGCTCTGACACGCATCGCGCACGAGATCCTCGAGGCCAACCACGGCGCCTCGGACCTGGTGCTCCTCGGCATCCCGACCAGGGGAGCCGTCCTGGCCGACCGGCTCGGCGAGGTCCTCGCCGGCATCGAGCCCGAATGGTCCGGCGGCCAGCAGCGCGTCGGCACCCTCGACGTCACGCTGCACCGCGACGACCTCGGCCACGGCATCGGCCGGGCCCCGCACCGCACGGTGATCCCGGCGAGCGGCATCGACGGCAAGGTCGTCGTGCTCGTCGACGACGTCCTGTACTCCGGCCGCACCGTCCGGGCAGCGCTCGACGCCCTGCAGAACATCGGCCGCCCGCGTGCAGTCCGGCTCGCGGTCCTGGTCGACCGGGGCCACCGCGAGCTCCCCATCCGGGCAGACCACGTCGGCAAGAACCTGCCGACCGCGTCCGACGAGCGCGTCACGCTCCGCCTGACCGAGACGGACGGCGTCGACGAGGTCGTCATCGAGCAGCCCGAGCAGACGCAGCTCGAGCAGACGCCGCCGGAGCAGGGAGCGGACGCATGAGGCACCTGCTCTCCACCGCCGACCTCTCCCGCACGGACGCCCTCGCGATCCTCGACGTCGCCGAGGAGATGGCCGAGGTGAACACGCGCGAGGTCAAGCGGCTGCCGGCCCTCCGCGGCAAGACCGTCGTGAACCTCTTCTTCGAGGACTCCACGCGCACCCGCATCTCCTTCGAGGCCGCCGCCAAACGCCTCTCCGCCGACGTCATCAACTTCGCCGCGAAGGGCTCCAGCGTCTCCAAGGGCGAGTCCCTCAAGGACACCGTCCAGACCCTCGGCGCGATGGGCATCGACGGCATCGTCATGCGCCACGGCGCGTCCGGCGCCCCGCGGGTGCTGGCCGACGCCGACTGGATCGACGTCCCCGTGGTGAACGCGGGCGACGGCACCCACGAGCACCCGACCCAGGCGCTCCTCGACGCCTTCACGATGCGCCGCCGGCTCCACGGCAGCGCGTCCCGCGGCCAGGGCCTCGACGGCGTCCGCGTCCTCATCGTCGGTGACGTCCTGCACAGCCGCGTCGCCAGGAGCAACGCCTGGCTGCTCCGCACGCTCGGTGCGAGCGTCACCTTCGCTGCGCCGCCGACCCTGCTCCCGGCGACCGCGCGGCCGTTCGGTGCCGCCGTGCACCACGACCTCGACACCGCCCTCGCCGAGGACCCGGACGTCGTGATGACGCTCCGCATCCAGCAGGAGCGCATGAACGACGCCTTCTTCCCGAACCCCCGCGAGTACACGCGCCACTGGGGCCTGACGGCCGCCCGCTTCGCCCGGTTGTCGGAGCGCACGCTCGTGATGCACCCGGGGCCGATGAACCGCGGGCTGGAGATCGCCGGCGTGGCCGCCGACTCGCCGGCCTCGACGATCGTCGAACAGGTCGAGCACGGCGTCTCCGTCCGCATGGCCGTCCTGTACCTGGCCCTGACTGGCGCAGGCACCCCGTCCGGCACCGACCAGAAGGAGTCCGTCGCATGACCGCTCACCTCATCCGCGGCGCCCAGCTGGTCGACGGCTCGCGAGCCGACATCCGCCTGGAGGCCGGGCGCATCACCGCGGTCGGGTCCGGTCTCGACACGGCCGGCGCCACGACCGTGGACGCGGACGGCCTGATCGCCATGCCCGGTCTCGTGGACCTGCACACCCACCTCCGCGAGCCCGGCCACGAGGAGTCCGAGACGGTCCTTTCCGGCTCGCGTGCCGCGGCCGCCGGTGGCTTCACCGCCGTCAACGCGATGGCCAACTCCAGCCCGGTCGCCGACACCGCGGGCGTGGTCGAGCAGGTCCAGGCCCTCGGCGACGACGCCGGCTACGTCACGGTCCGCCCGATCGGCGCCGTGTCCCAGGGCCTGCAGGGCACACACCTGTCGGAGATCGGCGCGATGGCGACCTCCCGCGCGAAGGTCCGGGTGTTCTCCGACGACGGCTCGTGCGTGGCCGACCCGCTGCTGATGCGCCGCGCACTGGAGTACATCAAGGGCTTCGGCGGGGTCCTGGCGCAGCACGCGCAGGAGCCTCGCCTGACCATCGGCGCGCAGATGAACGAGGGCCGCCTGTCCTCCGAACTCGGTCTCGCCGGGTGGCCGGCCGTGGCGGAGGAGGCCATCATCGCCCGTGACGTCCTGCTCGCCGACCACGTCGGAGCGCGACTGCATGTCTGCCACGTCTCGACCGCCGGCAGCGTCGAGGTCATCCGCTGGGCCAAGTCCCGCGGGATCGACGTCACGGCCGAGGTCACGCCGCACCACCTGGTGCTGACCGAGGACCTCATCGCCGGGGTCGACGGCGCCCCCGGCTACGACGCCCGCTACAAGGTGAACCCGCCGCTGCGCTCCCGCGAGGACGTCGACGCCCTGCGCGCCGCCCTCGCTGACGGCACGATCGACATCGTCGCCACCGACCACGCACCGCACACCGCCGAGGCGAAGTGCTGCGAGTGGCCGGCCGCCGCGAACGGCATGGTGGGGCTCGAGTCCGCGCTGAGCGTGGTGCACGCCGCCGTCGTCGAGCAGGGACTCCTCGACTGGTCGGACGTCGCCCGCGTGCTCTCGAGCGCACCGGCCCGCATCGGCCAGGTCGAGGGCCACGGACACGCCATCGCCGAGGGTGCCCCGGCCGAGGTCACCCTGTACGACCCGAGCGCGGTCCGCGAGTTCGCCGTGGCCGACCTGGCGGGGCAGTCGCAGAACTCGCCGTACCTCGGCATGCGCCTGCCGGGCCGGGTCGTCGCGACCTTCCACCAGGGCTACCCGACGCTCCTCGAGGGCGCGCTCGTCGACCCCGACACCGTCGCGGCCGCAGCGCGCACGGCAGCCCGTGCCACCGAGGGGGCCCGGGCATGAGCGGCGACGCCGCGCGGTGGCTCCTCGGCGGACTGATCCTGCTCGCGGTGGCCGCGCTGTTCGTGGCGATGGCGCGCACCTGGCGGACGCGGGTCAGGAAGCAGACCGACGCCGTGCCTCCCGTCGGTGTGCCGACCGGCCTGCCCCAGGCGGTCGGGTCCTGGGACGGCTTCACCGTCGCGACGACCCGTGCCGATCAGCCGCTGGAGCGCATCACGGCGGGCGGACTCGGCTTCCGGGGCCGTGGCGGCGTGACCGTCCACGAGACCGGCGTCGTCCTGCACCTGGCGGGGGAGGCCGACCGCTGGATCGCCGCCGACCTGGTGCGCGGCGCCGACCGGGCGACCGCGGCCATCGACCGCGTCGTCGAGCCAGGGGGGCTGGTGCGTCTGCGATGGACGGCGACCGGCGCCGCTGGTGCGACGGACCTCGACACCTACTTCCGGTTCCCGGAGGGCGACGCAGCCGCGCTGCACGCACTCCAGGAGCTGGCGACGAAGCACAACCACCCGCAGACCGCGGGCGAAGGGACGAACTCATGACACGCGAACGGGCCGTGCTGGTCCTCGAGGACGGCACCCGACACGACGGATGGGCGTACGGCGCCCGCGGACGCAGCCTCGGCGAGGTGGTGTTCGCGACCGGGATGACCGGCTACCAGGAGACGCTGACCGACCCGTCGTACGCCGGGCAGATCGTGGTGCAGACCGCGCCGCACATCGGCAACACCGGCGTCAACGACGAGGACCCCGAGTCCCGTCGCATCTGGGTCGCCGGGTACGTCGTCCGCGACCCCAGCCGCGTGGTGTCGAACCACCGTGCCACCGCGTCGCTCGACGACCACCTGGAGCGCGACGGCATCGTCGGGATCTCCGGGATCGACACCCGCGCCGTGACCCGCCGCATCCGCGACGCCGGGGCGATGAAGGGCGGCGTCTTCAGCGGCCCCGACGCCGCGCTGTCGTCGGACGACCAGCTCGCGCTGGTCCGCGAGCAGGCCGACATGGCCGGGCAGAGCCTCTCCGCCGCGGTGTCGACCGACGCCGAGTACGTGGTTGACGCGGTCGGCGAGCAGATCGGCACGCTGGCCGTGCTCGACCTCGGCGTGAAGACCTCGACCACCCGCTACCTCGCCCAGCGCGGCTTCGAGGTGCACGTGCTGCCGCAGGACGTCACCGTCGAGCGGCTCCGCGAGCTCGACCCCGACGCCCTGTTCTACTCGAACGGCCCCGGCGACCCGGCGGCCTCCGACGCGCAGGTCACCCTGCTGCAGGAGAGCCTGCGCGACGGCCGCCCGTTCTTCGGCATCTGCTTCGGCAACCAGCTGCTCGGCCGCGCGCTCGGCTTCGGCACCTACAAGCTGCCGTTCGGGCACCGCGGCATCAACCAGCCGGTGCTCGACACCACGACCGGCAAGGTCGAGATCACGAGCCAGAACCACGGCTTCGCGGTCGACGCCCCCGTCGGCGAGGTCCTCGAGTCCCCGGTCGGCTTCGGCCGGGTCGAGGTCTCGCACTACTCGCTCAACGACAACGTCGTCGAGGGCCTCCGCGCGCTCGACATCCCCGCGTTCAGCGTGCAGTACCACCCCGAGGCCGCCGCCGGACCGCACGACAGCATGTACCTGTTCGACCGGTTCCGCGACATGGTCGTGGCCCGTCGTGCCGGCGAGCCGCTCGACGCGGCGACCGCCGACGCCACGACGCCCGCCGGCGACATCACGAAGGAGGGCAACTGATGCCCAAGCGCCCCGACATCACCTCCGTCCTCGTCATCGGCTCCGGCCCGATCGTCATCGGGCAGGCCGCCGAGTTCGACTACTCCGGCACCCAGGCCTGCCGCGTGCTCCGCGCCGAGGGCATCCGCGTGATCCTGGTCAACCCGAACCCGGCGACGATCATGACCGACCCGGACTTCGCCGACGCGACCTACATCGAGCCGATCACGAACGCGTCGCTCGAGGAGATCATCCGCATCGAGCAGCCGGACGCCGTCCTGCCGACGCTCGGCGGCCAGACCGCCCTGAACGCGGCGATCGCCCTCGACGAGGCCGGGATCCTCGACAAGCACGGCGTCGAGCTCATCGGCGCCAAGGTCGACGCGATCCAGCGTGGTGAGGACCGCCAGCTCTTCAAGGAGCTCGTCCTCGAGTCCGGCGCGGACGTCGCCCGCAGCCACATCGCCCACACCCTCGAAGAAGCAAAGGAGTTCGCGAAGGACCTGGGCTACCCGCTCGTCGTCCGCCCGTCCTTCACCATGGGCGGCCTCGGCTCCGGCTTCGCGTACAACGAGACCGAGCTCATCCGCTTCGTCGGCGACGGGCTGCAGTCCAGCCCCACGACCGAGGTCCTGCTCGAGGAGTCGATCCTGGGCTGGAAGGAGTACGAGCTCGAGCTGATGCGCGACAACGCCGACAACACGGTGGTCGTCTGCTCGATCGAGAACGTCGACCCGGTGGGCGTGCACACCGGCGACTCGATCACCGTCGCCCCCGCGCTGACGCTGACCGACCGCGAGTACCAGAACCTGCGTGACATCGGCATCGACATCATCCGCCGCGTCGGGGTCGACACCGGTGGGTGCAACATCCAGTTCGCCATCGACCCGGCGAACGGCCGCGTGATCGTCATCGAGATGAACCCGCGCGTGTCCCGGTCGAGCGCCCTGGCATCGAAGGCGACGGGCTTCCCGATCGCCAAGATCGCCGCGAAGCTCGCCATCGGGTACCGCCTCGACGAGATCCAGAACGACATCACGCGGGTCACCCCGGCGAGCTTCGAGCCGACGCTCGACTACGTCGTCGTGAAGACCCCGCGCTTCGCGTTCGAGAAGTTCCCGGCCGCCGACGCCACCCTGACGACGACGATGAAGAGCGTCGGCGAGGCGATGGCCATCGGCCGGAACTTCGCCACCGCCATGCAGAAGTCGCTGCGCTCGCTCGAGAAGCGGGGGTCGAGCTTCCACTGGGACACCCCGGCCGCCGAGCTCGACAAGGACGCGCTCCTGGCGAAGTCCGCGATCCCCACCGACGGCCGCATCGTCACGGTGCAGCAGGCGCTCGTCGCCGGCGCCACGGCAGCCGAGGTCTTCGACGCCACGAAGATCGACCCGTGGTTCCTCGACCAGATCGTGCTCATCAACGAGGTCGCCGAGGAGATCCGCGCCGCCGACACCCTCGACGAGGACACGATCCGCTGGGCCAAGGAGCACGGCTTCAGCGACATCCAGATCGCCTCGCTGCGGAGCACGGCCGACCAGCAGGTCACCGAGCAGCAGGTCCGCGACACGCGCCACGAGCTCGGCATCCGGCCGGTCTTCAAGACGGTCGACACCTGCGCCGGCGAGTTCCCGGCCCTGACGCCGTACCACTACTCGTCCTACGACGTCGAGACCGAGGTGGCGCCGAGCGACCGGAAGAAGGTCGTCATCCTCGGCTCCGGCCCGAACCGCATCGGCCAGGGCGTCGAGTTCGACTACTCCTGCGTGCACGCGTCCTTCGCGCTGAGCGACGCCGGGTTCGAGACGATCATGATCAACTGCAACCCGGAGACGGTGTCGACGGACTACGACACCTCGGACCGGCTGTACTTCGAGCCCCTCACCACCGAGGACGTCCTCGAGGTCATCGAGGCCGAAGCCGCCTCGGGTGAGCTCGTCGGCGTCGTCGTGCAGCTCGGCGGCCAGACGGCCCTCGGGCTCGCGAAGCCCCTCGAGGCGGCGGGCATCCCGATCCTCGGCACCACCCCGACCGCGATCGACTCCGCCGAGGAGCGCGGCCAGTTCTCCGCGATCCTCGACCAGGCCGGCCTGCTCGCACCCCGCAACGGCACCGCGCACGACCTGGCCAGCGCCACCGGCATCGCCGAGGAGATCGGCTACCCGGTGCTCGTCCGCCCGTCCTACGTGCTCGGCGGCCGCGGGATGGAGATCGTCTACGACTCCACCGCGATGGCCGACTACTTCGGCCGGATGGCCGACCAGGCGATCATCGGCCCGGAGCTGCCGCTCCTGGTGGACCGGTTCCTCGACGACGCGGTGGAGATCGACGTCGACGCGCTCTTCGACGGTGAGCGCCTCTACATCGGCGGCGTGATGGAGCACATCGAGGAGGCCGGCATCCACTCCGGCGACTCGTCCTGCACCCTCCCGCCGGTGGGCCTCGGCCGCAGCGAGATCCAGGCCGTGGTCGACGCGACCGAGAAGATCGCGCGCGGCGTCGGTGTGCGCGGCATGCTCAACGTGCAGTTCGCCATCGCCGCCGGCGTGCTCTACGTCCTCGAGGCGAACCCGCGTGCCAGCCGCACCGTCCCGTTCGTCTCGAAGGCCCTCGGCATCGCACTGGCCAAGGCCGCCGCGCGGATCATGACGGGCACCTCGATCGCCGCGCTCGTCGACGAGGGCATGCTGCCCGCCCGCGACGGCGCCTTCGTGCCGGCGCAGGCACCGGTCGCCGTGAAGGAGGCCGTGCTGCCCTTCCGCCGCTTCCGCACCACCGAGGGCCAGGTCGTCGACTCGGTCCTCAGCCCCGAGATGCGCTCCACCGGCGAGGTCATGGGCATCGACCGCGACTTCCCGCGGGCGTTCCTGAAGAGCCAGGAGGCCGCCTACGGTGGGCTCCCGACGAGCGGCACCGTGTTCGTGAGCGTCGCGGACACCGACAAGCGCGCGATCGTCCTGCCGGTGCACCGCCTGCAGCAGCTCGGCTTCACGATCACCGCGACGGAGGGCACCGCCGAGGTGCTCCGCCGCAACGGGATCCTGGTCGACGTGGTCGGCAAGTACAGCCAGGGCGGCGAGAGCGTCGTCGACCTGCTCGCCCGCAACGAGGTCGACATCGTGATCAACACCCCGTCGGGTGCCGCCGGTCGCGCCGACGGCTACGAGATCCGCGCGGCCACGGTCGCCGCGGACAAGCCCCTGTTCACGACGATCGCCCAGCTCGGTGCCGCCGTCGCGGCCATCGAGACGATCGGCACCCCGCACAGCGTGCGCAGCCTGCAGGACTACGCGCTCGAGCGGGCGGGCTGGTGACGGCTGTCCGGGACGGAGGCTCGGCCTCCTTCGGCGTCCGGCTCGCGGCCGCCATCGGGTCGCGGTCCGCGCTGTGCGTCGGCATCGACCCCCACGCCGCCACCCTGGCGGCGTGGGGGCTCGGCCGTGACGAGGCCGGGCTGACCGCGTTCGGCCGCGTCCTGGTGGACGCGGCCGCCGGTCGGGCCGCCGTCGTCAAGCCGCAGGTCGCGTTCTTCGAGGCCGCGGGGGTGGCCGGCTACCGCGCGCTCGACGCGACGATCCGTCGGGCACGTGACGCGGGCCTCCTGGTCGTCGCCGACGTCAAGCGCGGCGACATCGGGACGACGGGGGACGACTACGCGACCGCGTGGATCGACGAAGACGGGCCGTTCGCGGCCGACGCGATGACGGTGTCGCCGTACCTCGGGTACGGCTCGCTGCGCGGGACGATCGACGTCGCGCGTCGGAACGGCGCCGGCGTGTTCGTGCTGGCCGCGACGAGCAACCCCGAGGCACGGGTGCTGCAGACCGCGGTGCTCGCCGAGGGCCCGCGTGCTGGGCGGAGCGTCGCTGCCGGTATCGTTCTCGACGTGGCAGACGACAACCCGGCTGAGGACGACCAGGCCATCGGCGACGTCGGGCTGGTGCTCGGCGCGACCCTCGACCTCGCGGACTTCGGCATCGGCGCGAACGACATCGGGTCGTCCCCGGTGCTCGCGCCCGGCTTCGGTGCCCAGGGTGCCCGGATCGAGGACCTCCGCGCGCTGTACGGCTCGCGTGCCGGGCAGGTGCTCGTGAGCGAGTCCCGCGGGCTGCTGACCGACGGCCCCGACGGCGTCGCCGCTCTCGTGACCGACCGTGCCGAGCGGATCCAGGCGGCCCTGGCATGACCGACGACGGCATCACCCACGACTCCGGTTCCCTGCCCGCGCACCGCACGCCGCCCGAGGTGGACCGCGCCGCGGCTGCCCGTGCCGCCGTGGCCGCCCGCCGTGCCCGCGCCGCGGTGAAGTCCGCCGTCGCCACGGGGGAGCGGTCGGCGCTCGACGTCGCCCGCACCGCCTGGAGCGACGCCGACGCCCCCGCCGAGAAGTCCCTCCGGGTCCGTGACCTCCTGACCAGCCTGAACGGCATCGGACCGGCCCGCGCCGAGACCATCATGGGCTCGCTCCGGATCGCACCCTCGAAGCGGCTCGGCGGCCTCGGCACCCGGCAGCGGACGGCGCTCTCCGACTGGCTCGCCGCGCGCGGGCGGAAGCGCGGTGTGTCGAAGCTCGTCGTGCTCGCCGGACCCACCGCCGTCGGCAAGGGGACCGTCAGCGCGTACATCCGCGAGCAGTACCCCGAGGTGAACCTCAGCGTCTCCGCGACCACCAGGAAGCCGCGGCCCGGCGAGGTCGACGGCGTGCACTACTACTTCGTCGACGACGCCGAGTTCGACCGGATGATCCGCGAGCGCGAACTGCTCGAGTGGGCGACCGTGCACAACTCCTACCGGTACGGCACGCCGCGCCCGCCGATCGACCGCGCGCTGGACGCCGGCGACAAGGTGATGCTCGAGATCGACCTGCAGGGCGCCCGGCAGGTGCGTGACGCCATGCCCGAGGCGGTCCTGGTGTTCCTGCTGCCCCCGACGTGGGACGAACTGGTCCGCCGGCTCATCGGCCGCGGGACCGAGTCGTCCGAGGAACAGGCCCGCCGACTCGAGACCGCGAAGGTCGAGCTGGCCGCGCAGGACGAGTTCGACGTGCGGATCGTGAACTCGGATGTCGGCACGGCGGCACGCGAGGTCGTAGACTTGTTCACTGCGCCCTAGCCGGGAGCGCATCCGCTCGTTGTCTGGAGACACCATGGCCAACCCCCAGGGCATCATCGACCCGCCCATCGACGACCTGCTGTCCAAGGTGGAGTCGAAGTACGCGCTCGTCATCTTCGCCTCGAAGCGTGCACGACAGATCAACGACTACTACGCCGACCTGCACGAGGGCTCGCTCTTCGACAACGTCGGTCCGCTCGTCGACTCCACGATCGACGACAAGCCGCTGTCGGTGGCCCTCCACGAGATCAACGAGGACAAGCTCACCGTCACCAAGCAGCAGCCCCAGCCCACCGTCTGAGCCCGGTGACGTCCAGCACGCTGCGCCTGTTCACGTCCGAGTCGGTGACGGAGGGGCACCCCGACAAGATCTGTGACCAGATCTCGGACACCATCCTCGATGCCCTGCTCGCCGTCGACCCGCATGCGCGGGTCGCGGTCGAGACGATGGTGACGACGGGTCTCGTGCACGTCGCTGGTGAGGTCACCACGTCGGGGTACGTCGAGATCCCGAAGCTTGTCCGTGACGTGATCACGGGCATCGGCTACAACTCGTCCGAGGTCTCCTTCGACGGCGCCACGTGTGGTGTCGAGGTCTCGATCGGTGCGCAGTCGCCGGACATCGCGCAGGGCGTGGACGAGTCGTTGGACTCCCGTTCCGGTGCCGGTGTGGACCCGCTGGATCGTCAGGGTGCCGGTGACCAGGGCATCATGTTCGGCTTCGCGACGAACGAGACGCCGGAGTACATGCCCGTCGCCATCTGGCTCGCGCACCGGCTCGCCGAGCGCCTGGCTGCGGTCCGGAAGTCCGGGGAGCTGACGTTCCTGCGGCCCGACGGCAAGACCCAGGTCACGGTCGGGTACGACGGCGTCGTGCCGAAGAGCGTGGAGACCGTCGTCGTGTCGACGCAGCACTCGCCGAGCGTGACGCTGGACGAGCTGACCGCGGCGATCACGGAGCACGTGATCCGCCCGGTCCTGGACCAGGTGGAGTTGGACTCCGCGGACGTCGAGGTCATCGTGAACCCGACCGGCCGGTTCGAGATCGGTGGGCCGCAGGGCGACGCCGGGCTCACCGGGCGGAAGATCATCGTCGACACCTACGGTGGGGCGTCCCGGCACGGTGGCGGGGCGTTCAGCGGCAAGGACCCGTCCAAGGTCGACCGGTCGGCGGCGTACGCGCTGCGCTGGGTGGCGAAGAACGCGGTCGCGGCGGGGCTCGCTGACCGGCTCGAGGTCCAGGTCGCGTACGCGATCGGCCGTGCGAAGCCGGTGGGGCTCTACGTGGAGACGTTCGGCACGGGTCACGTCGACGACGCGGTCATCGAGGCCGCGATCCGTCAGGTGTTCGACCTGCGTCCGGCGGCGATCATCCGTGACCTCGACCTGCTCAAGCCGCGGTACGCGCAGACGGCGACGTACGGCCACTTCGGTCGTGAGCTCCCCGGGTTCACCTGGGAGCAGCTCGACCGTGTCGACGCCCTCCGCCAGGCCGCAGGACTCGTCGCCGCCACCGTCTGAGTGACCGCGTGACCACCGTCGCGCGCGTCGTCCTCGACTCGCCGCTCCCGCAGCTCGACCGTCTGTTCGACTACCGGGTGCCGTCCGAGCACGAGGACGCCTGCGTGCCCGGGGTCCGCGTGAAGGTCCCGCTCCGCACCGGCGCCCGGATCTCGGACGCGTACGTCATCGAGGTCGTCGAGGACGGCCCCGGGGCGCCGGGCGGGGCGTTCCCGGGTGAGCTGAGCGCGATCGAGACGCTCGTCAGCCCGGTGCCGGTGCTCGCGCCGGAGATCTGGACGCTCGCGCGGGCCGTCGCCGACCGGGCCGCCGGTGTGGCGAGTGACGTGCTCCGGCTCGCGGTGCCGACGCGGCAGGTCCGTGTCGAGAAGGCGTGGCTCGCGCGGGACCCCGAGCACGTGCCACCTTCGGTCGCGGCCCCCGCGGTGACCGGGTACGCCGACGGCGTCGTCGAGGGCATCCTCGCGGCGAACCAGCGTGCCGCGGTGGCCGCGATCCCACACCCCGTGCAGCTGCCGGCGGCGGCGGCGGCGGCGGCGGCGGCAGCGGCAGCGGCAGACGATGCCGCACCCGACGACCCCGCCTGGGTCCCCGGCTGGGCGCTCACCCTGGCGCAGGCTGCCGCCAGCACCCTGGCCACCGAGCGGTCGGCGGTCATCGCCGTGCCGGACTTCCGCGACCTCACCGACCTCGAGCGCGCCCTGCACGCCCTGGTCCCCGCCGAGCGCGTGGTCCGCTTCGACGCCAAGCAGACCAACGGCCAGCGCGCCAAGGCCCTGCTGCAGGCCCGCACCCACCCCGTCGTCGCCATCGGCAACCGCACGGCGATGTACGCACCGGCCAGCGACCTCGGCCTCATCGCGATGTGGGACGACGGCGACGCGTCCTTCATCGAGCCCCGGGCCCCGTACGTGCACACCCGCGACGTGGCCCTGGTCCGCGCGGCACAGTCGGGTGCGGCGCTGCTGTTCCTCTCCCACGCGCGGAGCACCGACGTGCAGCGCCTGGTCGAGCTGCACTGGCTCGACGACGTGACGCCGCTCCGGGCCGCGGTGCCGAAGGTCATCCCGACGGCGCAGCAGGTCAGCGCCGAGGGCTTCGCCGCACAGGCCCGGATCCCGAGCAGCGCCTGGCGCGCCGCACGGGAGGCCAGCCGGACGGGGCCCGTGCTCGTGCAGGTCGCCAACCCGGGCTTCGGCACCGGGCTCGTGTGCGCCGACTGCGGGGAGCGCGCCCACTGCCGGGTGTGCGGGGGACCCCTCGGCAGCCCGACGCACGGCGCCGTTCCCCAGTGCCGGTTCTGCGGGGCCCTCGCGGCCGGGTACCGCTGCCCGACGTGCGGCGGCGGGAAGCTCAAGGCCGTCGGTCAGGGGGCGCAGCGCACCGCGGACGAACTCGGCCGGGCGTTCCCGGGCACCCGCATCATCGTCGCGGACGGCTCCCGCCCGATCGACGAGGTCCCGGCGCGCCCGGCGGTCGTCGTCGCCACGCGTGGAGCCGAGCCGTCGACGCCCGGCGGCTACGCCTGCGTGCTGCTCCTCGACGGCGAGAAGATGCTCGGGCGCGAAGGCCTCCGGGTGCAGGAGGAAGTGCTTCGGTTCTGGACGAACGCGGCCGCCAAGGGCGCTCCCGGAGCCGAGGTCTACCTCGTCGGCATCGGCGGGTCACTGGCGACGGCGATGGCGCTCTGGCGACTCGACACGCCCGCTCACGACGAGCTCGTCGACCGCCGCGAGCTCATGTTCCCGCCGGCCGTCCGGGTCGCGACGCTCACCGGCACGGAGGAAGCGGTGACCGCGGCGGTCGAGGCCCTCGGGGAGGCCCCCGTCGGGCCGGTGCTCGGGCCGGTCCCCGTCGACGACCCCGTTCCCGGCACCGTCCGGGCGATCGTGCGGTTCCCCTACGCCCACGGCACCGAGGTCGCCGCGACGCTCAAGGCCGAGGTCATCCGTCGGTCGTCGACGCGGCGGGTGCTCCCGGGCGGCAACCGCCGTCGAGCCGCCCCGACACTGCGGGCGCGGCTCGACGACGCGGAGCCGTTCGCCGAGGTCTGAGAGGGCCTCAGGCCGTGGTGGTGCGGTCGCGGCGCTGGCGTCCGTCCGGCCGCGGCAGGAACACACCGAGGGCGACCATGCCGCCGGCGAGCAGCAGGTGCAGCCAGTTGTCGGCGGTGTTCAGCGGGACGAAGTTCGCAGCGGAGGCGTGGTCGGCCGTGAAGAGCCCGTAGACGAACAGCACGAGGTAGACGATGCCGCCGATGACCAGGTAGCTGCGAGAGCCGACGGCACTCCGGGCGGCGGCCAGCCCGACGATCCCGAAGAGCAGGTGCACGATGTTGTGCAGGACCGAGACCTGGAACAGCCCGAGCAGCATCGCCATCGAGCCGTGCCCCGCGCCGCCGAGGTCGCCGGTCGTGATCCCGGGGACGAACCCGGCGATCCCGACGACCAGGAACACGATGCCGACGACGAGCGTGGCCTTCTGGATGGTGGAACCGGCGTAGCGGTTGGTGGACGTGGTGATGTCTGCCATGTCGTTGCTCCTGGTGGTCAGCGGCGCGGCTGCGCCGGGTTGGTGGGGACGCCGTGGGACGGCGGGTTGACCGGCGGACCGCTCGTCGCGGGGCTCGCAGGGGAACCGCCGCTCGGCCCATCCTGGACCTCGGGCAGCCGGTCCGGCACGGACCCGGCGGGTTCGGCGCCGTGCGCGAGGTCCGTGATCCGCCGCTCGAGGAGCTGGGTCACCGGGAGCCGGTCGCCGTGGGCGCGCTCGTGGTCGAGCAGAGCCTGGACCTGCGCCTGGTCGAGCGGGCGGAGGTGTTCCGCGAGGTTGCCGAGCGGGATGTGGTCGAAGTCCGCCAGGGGGAGTTCGTCGGGCATCGTCGTCCTTCCGGTCGTGTGGCGGCGACGCTACGCAGCCGCCGCTGCTCCGCTCTCCAGTCGAGCGGGCTGCTGCGCACCCCGGACACGCCGGCCATGGGAGGATCGAACCCATGCGTCTCGTCGTCGCCGGCAGCCCCGCTGCGGCCGTCCCCACCCTCCGTCGGCTCGCGGCGTCCGACCACGAGATCGCCGCGGTGCTCACCCGCCCGCCGACACCGCAGGGCCGCAAGCGCGTCCTGACCCCGACGCCGGTCGCCCAGGCCGCCGAGGAGCTCGGGCTGCCCGTGCTCGAAGCCGCCCGCGTCGACGACGAGGTCACCCGCCGCATCGCGGAGCTGGACGTCGACCTCGGCGTCATCGTCGCCTACGGCGCCCTGCTCCGCCGCGCGGCGCTCGACACCCCGCGCCACGGCTGGGTCAACCTGCACTTCTCCGACCTGCCGGCGTACCGCGGCGCCGCGCCCGTGCAGCGTGCCGTGATGGCGGGCGACACCAGGACCGCCGCCACGGTGTTCCAGCTCGTGGAGGCGCTCGACGCCGGCCCCGTGTTCGCCAGCGAACCCTTCGAGATCGACCCCGAGGCGACCGCCGGCGAGGTCCTGGCCGCCATGGCCGAGACCGGCGCCGAGGTCGTCGCCCGGGTCGTCGACGCCATCGCGGACGGCAGCGCCACCGCCACGGAGCAGGTCGGTGAGCCGACCACCGCCCCGAAGACCACCATCGAGGACGGTCGCGTCGACTTCGCCGCGTCGGCTGCCGCCGTCCACGCCCACATCCGCGGCGTGACGCCGGAGCCCGGTGCCTTCGCGCACCTGGGGGAGACGCGCGTCAAGCTGCTGCGGTCCCACCGGATGCCCCGGACAGGAGGCCCGGCAGACCCCGCCCCGTCCCTCGCCCCCGGTGCGTTGACGCTCCAGGGCGGCGCGCTCCTCGTCGGGACCGCCGACGAGCCGCTCGTGCTCGCCCGGGTGCAGCCGGCCGGCAAGACGGCGATGGACGCCGCTGCCTGGGCCCGTGGCCTCGGTACCCTCGACGGGAAGGTCCTCGCATGAGCCCGCACCAGCAGCACCGTCCCGAGACCCGGACGGTCCGCGGCCCGAGCGCCCGCCGGGTCGCTTTCGACGTGATCCGGGCCGTGCAGGTCGACGACGCCTACGCCAACCTCCTGCTCCCGACGCGCATCCGCCGCGCTGCGCTCTCCGCGCGCGACGCCGGCTTCGCGACGGAGCTCACCTACGGCACCATCCGGATGATCGGTCGGTACGACGCCGTCGTCGAGGCCGCCTCCGGCCGGAAGGTCGGCAACGTCGAGGCCGACGTGCTCGACGTCCTGCGCCTCGGGGTCCACCAGCTGCTCGCCATGCGCACGCCCACCCACGCTGCCGTCTCAGCCACCGTCGAGCTCACACGCGAGGTCGGTGCCCACCGCGCCACCGGGTTCGTCAACGCCGTGATGCGCAAGGTCGCGGCGAGGACGCCCGAGGAGTGGGACACCGAGATCACCCGCGGCCTGTCGGGCGACGAGCTCCTCGCCACCCGGTGGTCGCACCCGGCGTGGGTCATCGCCTCGCTCCGGGACGCCCTCGCTGCAGAGCGCTCCCGCGACGAGCTCGTGGCGCTGCTCGCGGCGGACGACGTCGCACCCCGTGTCCAGCTCGCCGCGCTGCCTGGACTCGCGACGGACGACGACCTGCGCACCGCGACCACGGCCGTGGAGCCCGCCGACACCGAGCCGCAGGGCGACGACGCGACCGGTGCCGAGCCTCCCGTCCCGACCGAGGTGGCCGACGTCGTGGCGGACGCCGACGCGCTGCCCGTGTCGCCCGTCGGGATCCGTGGCGTGACCGGTGACCCTGCCCGGGTGCCGGGCATCGCCGCCGGACGACTCCGCGTGCAGGACGAGGGCTCGCAGCTCGCCGCCCTGGCGCTCAGCCGGTCCTCCGCGATCCAGCCCGGGGAGCGGTGGCTCGACCTCTGCGCCGGACCCGGTGGCAAGGCCGCCCTGCTCGCGGCCGAGGCCGCACAGGCCGGCGCGACCCTCGTCGCGAACGAACTCGTGCCGGCGCGGGTCGGACTGGTCCGGAAGGCCCTCGCGGCGTTCGGCGACACCGTCAGCGTCGTCGAGGGCGACGCCCGCCGGTACGGCCAGGACGGTTCCGGCGTGCGGTACGACCGCGTGCTCCTCGACGCACCGTGCACCGGGCTCGGCGCACTCCGTCGTCGCCCGGAGGCCCGCTGGCGCAAGGTGCCCGAGGACGTGCAGGAGCTCGCGGTGCTGCAGACGGAGCTCCTCGACGCCGCGGTGCGCGTCCTGGCGCCCGGCGGCACGCTGGCCTACGTCACGTGCTCGCCGCACCTCGCCGAGACCCGCGGGCAGGTCGACGCCCTGATGCGCCGGCACGGGGACCTGCTCGAGCAGGTGGACACGGCGTCGGTGGTCCGCTCGGTCGCCGCACGGGACCCGCAGGTCGCCGACGGCATGACGGCGCAGCTCTGGCCGCACCGGGTGGGGACGGACGCGATGTTCATCGCGCTGTTCCGTCGCCGGTGACGCGTCCGGTCACTCCATCCGGAAGTCGAAGCCGTCGTTGCGGGACAGCCGACCAGCGGCGCGGACGAAGCGCAGCCCCTTGCCCACCGTCCCGTCGGTGGCCGTGACGTTCTGCTCCTCGGCCTCGCGGATGCGCCAGGCGAGGTCCGTGCCGCGGGCGTCGTAGGCGACCCGCTCCATCGCCTCGACCACGCGGCGCTCGGCGACGGCGTCGACCTGCCGTGCCGTGGGCACCGGTTCGTCGGCGGGTGCCTGGTCTGCTCGGTCCTCGGTGGGCCCGCCGCTCCGCGCAGCGGTCAGCAGCACCGTGCCGACGGCCGCCACGCCCGTGAGGGCGTCGGCGTGGGTCAGTCCGAGTCCGCCGGACATCACCAGCTCGATGTCCACGGTCACCGGCGTGCCGTGGTCGAGCCGGGTGAGCCGGACCTGTCCGCGGCCGCCGCCGTTCTCCCAGCGCACCACGTCGCCGTGCGACAGGAAGAGCGCGAAGTCCATGACCTCGAGGACGTCCTCGAGCCCCCGGATCACGTCGGGCAACGGGGCACCGGCGTCGGGGGCGAACACGACCCGCACCAGGATGGACTCCGGATCGACATCGGTCATGCCAGCAGCCTAAGTGGACCCGTCGGCCGCCGGTAGGCTCGTCGTGTGACGATCCGCATCTCGCCGAGCATCCTGTCCGCCGACTTCGCGAACCTCGAGCGCGAGCTCGGGCGCATCGCCACCGCCGACCTGGTCCACGTGGACGTGATGGACAACCACTTCGTCCCGAACCTGACGCTCGGGCTGCCGATCGTCGAGCGCCTGCAGCAGGTCTCGCCCGTGCCGCTCGACGTCCACCTGATGATCACGGACGCCGACACCGAGGCCCCGAAGTACGCCGAGCTCGGGGTGTCCAGCGTGACGTTCCACCTGGAAGCCGCGACCGACCCGGTGGCGACGGCCGCGGCGATCCGGTCGAACGGCGCCCGGGCCGCGGTCGCGGTGAAGCCCGGCACGCCGATCACCCCCGTGCTCGCGCACCTCGACGCCTACGACATGATCCTGCTCATGACGGTCGAGCCCGGGTTCGGCGGCCAGTCGTTCATGCCCGAGGTGATGCCGAAGCTCGCCGACGCCCGTGCGGCCGTCGACGCCTCCGGGCTCGACGTCTGGCTCGAGGTCGACGGCGGCATCGCGGTCGACACCGTGCCCCAGGCCGTCCGGAGCGGGGCCGACACCCTGGTCGCCGGCTCGGCGGTCTACGGCGGCGACCCCGAGTCCCGCATCCGTGACCTCCGCGACGCGGCGCAGCGTGCGCTCGCGGGACGGTAGCCTGGTGCCGTGAAGACGTTCGACGAGCTGTTCGCGGAGCTGACCGAGAAGGCCGCATCGCGCCCCGAGGGCTCCGGCACCGTCGCCGAACTGGACGCCGGTGTGCACCAGATCGGCAAGAAGATCGTGGAAGAGGCCGCCGAGGTCTGGATGGCCGCCGAGTACGAGGGCGACGTCCGCACGGCCGAGGAGATCTCGCAGCTCGTGTACCACCTGCAGGTGCTCATGGTCGCGAAGGGCCTCACCCCGGCGGACGTCTGGCGACATCTGTGACTCGCTGACCAGTCGCCGACCTCCACCAGAAAGCAGACCACTGATGCTGCGCATCGCCGTGCCCAACAAGGGCTCGCTCTCCGAGACCGCCTCCGAGATGCTGCGGGAGGCCGGCTACGCCGGTCGTCGTGACCCGAAGGCCCTCCACCTCATCGACGAGCGCAACGGCGTGGAGTTCTTCTTCCTCCGTCCGCGCGACATCGCGACCTACGTCGGTTCGGGCGCGCTCGACGTCGGCATCACCGGCCGCGACCTGCTCCTCGACTCGGGGTCCCAGGCGCACGAGGTCGACGCCCTCGGGTTCGCCGACTCGACCTTCCGCTTCGCGGGCACCCCCGGACGCTTCGGTTCGCTGCAGGACCTCGACGGGGTCCGCGTCGCGACGAGCTACCCCGGTCTCGTGGGGGAGTTCCTCGGTCGTCACGGGGTGACCGCCACGCTCGTGCAGCTCGACGGTGCGGTGGAGAGCGCGGTCCGGCTCGGGGTCGCTGACGCGGTCGCCGACGTCGTCTCGACCGGCAGCACCCTGCGCCAGGCGGGCCTGGAGATCTTCGGGCCGGTCATCCTCGAGTCCACCGCGCTGCTGATCTCGACCGACGAGACCATCCCCGGCATCGACGTGCTCCGCCGCCGGCTGCAGGGCGTGCTCGTCGCCCGGGGCTACGTGATGCTCGACTACGACATCCCGACCGACCTGCTCGAGCAGGCGACCGCGATCGCCTCGGGCATCGAGTCCCCGACGGTCTCGCCGCTGCACGGGCGCGACTGGTCCGCCGTGCGCGTGATGATCCCGCGCGACGACGCCAACCTGATCATGGACGCGCTCTACGACCTCGGCGCCCGCGCCATCCTCGTGAGCCCCATCCACGCCGCACGCCTGTGAGCACCGCCGTGGGCGGCGCCCGTGGCGGCGTCGCGGTCCGCGTCGTCCCGTGCCTCGACGTCTCCGGCGGTCGGGTCGTCAAGGGCGTCAACTTCCTCGACCTGCAGGACGCCGGCGACCCGGTCGAGCTCGCGGCGCGCTACTACGAGCAGGGTGCCGACGAGCTGACCTTCCTCGACGTCGGGGCCACGGTGGAGAACCGGTCGACGATGTACGACACGGTGACCAGGACGGCCGAGCAGGTCTTCATCCCGCTCACCGTCGGCGGTGGCGTGCGCAGCGTCGACGACGTGTCCCGGTTGCAGCAGTGCGGCGCGGACAAGATCGGCGTGAACAGCGCGGCGATCGCCCGCCCGGACCTGGTCGGGGAGATCGCCGACCGCTTCGGCGCACAGGCCGTCGTGCTCTCGCTCGACGTCAAGCGCTCGGACCGCACCGACTCCGGCTTCGTCGTGACGACCCACGGCGGCCGCACCGAGACCGACATCGACGCCGTCGCCTGGGCCCGCGAGGCCGTCGAGCGGGGCGCCGGTGAGCTGCTCGTGAACTCGATCGACGCCGACGGCACGAAGAACGGCTTCGACCTCGACCTCGTCCGTGCCGTCCGCGCCGTGTCGTCCGTGCCGGTGATCGCCTCGGGCGGCGCCGGGCGGGTCGAGCACTTCGCGCCGGCCGTCGACGCCGGTGCCGACGCCGTGCTCGCCGCCAGCGTGTTCCACCGTGCGGAGATGACCATCGGCGACGTCAAGGACGCCCTGCGGGAGTCCGGGCACGCCGTACGCTAGGAGCCTCATGACCGACAGCACCAGCACCAGCACCGAGGCGGTCCTCGACCGCGCGCGCTTCGGTGCGGACGGCCTGCTCCCGGCAGTCGTGCAAGAAGAATCGTCGAAGGACGTCCTCATGCTCGGCTGGATGGACCGCGAAGCCCTCCGCCGCACCCTGACCGAGGGGCGCGTGACCTTCTGGTCCCGGTCGCGGCAGGAGTACTGGCGGAAGGGCGACACCTCCGGGCACGCCCAGTACGTGCGGGCGGCCGCACTGGACTGCGACGACGACACCCTCCTGGTGACCGTCCAGCAGGTCGGTGCCGCGTGCCACACGGGTGCGCACCGCTGCTTCGACGTCGACCCGCTCGACCCGGTGACGGCCACGGCGCCGTCCGCCGACGCCACGGTCGGCGACCTGACGGAGACGACCCGATGACGACGACCACCCCGTCGGCCGCGACGATCCCCGACAAGCCGCACACGACCTCCCGTCCGGAGTTCGACGCCCTGGTGGCGGACGGCCACCGCGTCGTCCCGGTGGTGCGCGCCCTCTACGCCGACAGCGAGACCCCGGTCGGCGTCTACCGGAAGCTCGCCGACGGCCGCCCCGGGTCCTTCCTGCTCGAGTCCGCCGGCCAGGGCGGCCTGTGGTCGCGCTGGTCCTTCGTCGGCGTGCGGAGCTACGGCGTCCTGACGCAGGACGGCGACCAGGCCGCGTGGATCGACACCGGCATGAGCGCCGACCGCGCCGTCGGCTCGCTCGACGGCGCACCGCTCGAGGTCCTCGCCCGGCTCCACGAGCGCTGGGCCACCCCGCGCGTCCCGGGCACCCCGCCGCTCGTCGGCGGGACGGTCGGGTTCATCGGGTGGGAAGCCGTCCGGCAGCTCGAGCACCTGCCGAACGTGCCGCCCGCCGACTTCGAGGTGCCGGGGCAGTCCCTCGCCTTCGTCGCCGAGCTCGCCGCGCTCGACCACCGCACCGGACTGGTCCTGCTCGTGGCGAGTGCCCTGAACGACGGCACCGACGACGCCGACGCGCTCTGGACCGGTGCGCAGGAGCGCCTCGACCGGATGCAAGCCGACCTCGTGCAGCCGAGCCCCGCCACCGTCGCCGAGGCCTTCGACATCGCCGAGCCCGCCGCCAGGCACCGCACGACGCCGGACGACTACATGGCGGCCGTCGTGCGGTCGAAGGACTTCATCCGGGACGGCGACGTCTTCCAGGTCGTCATCTCGCAGCGGTTCGACCACGACGTCACGGCCGACCCGCTCGACGTCTACCGGGTGCTCCGCACGCTGAACCCGAGCCCGTACATGTACTTCCTGTCCATGGCGGACACCGCCGGTGACCCGTTCTGGATCGTCGGCGCCTCCCCGGAGGCACTGGTCAAGGTGCAGGACGGCCGCGTGATCACGCACCCGATCGCCGGGTCCCGTCCGCGTGGGGCAACCCCGGAAGAGGACGTGCGCCTGGGCGAGGACCTGCTCGACGACCCCAAGGAGCGGGCCGAGCACCTGATGCTCGTGGACCTGTCCCGCAACGACCTGCAGAAGGTGTGCGAGCCCGGCACCGTCGCGGTGACCGAGTTCATGACGGTCGAGCGCTTCAGCCACATCATGCACCTGGTGTCGAGCGTCGAGGGCGTGGTACGCCCCGAGCAGTCGGCGATCGACGTCTTCCGGGCGACGTTCCCGGCCGGCACGCTCTCCGGGGCCCCGAAGCCGCGCGCGCTGGAGATCATCGACGAGCTCGAGCCGGCCAAGCGCGGCGCGTACGCCGGGGTCGTCGGCTACTTCGACTTCGCCGGGGACGCCGACCTGGCGATCGCGATCCGGACGGCGCTCATCAAGGACGGCGTCGCACGGGTGCAGGCCGGAGCGGGGCTCGTCGCCGACTCCGACCCCGCGACCGAGCACGCCGAGGCCGTCAACAAGGCCGCGGCGCCGCTCCGGGCCGTCGCCACCGCGAACCGCATGCGCGAGGTCCGGTCATGAAGCGCTCCCGTCCGCTCGTCGTCGTCCTCGGCCTGGCGGTCGCGGGCATCGTGATGCTCTCGTGGACGCAGACGTGGTTCACGCTCCGCCTGGACGCCGACGCCGCCGTCACCCCGACGGTCGTGGCCGACGGTGCCGCCGCGGTCCCGCAGTTCACCGCACTGGCGATCGCCCTGCTCGCGCTGTTCCTCGCCATGACCATCGCCGGGCGGGTCGTCCGGGTCGTCCTCGCCGGCATCGAGATCCTGCTCGGCCTCGGCATCGTCGTGTCCGGGGTGTCCGCCCTCAGCGACCCGGTGTCGGCCGCGCGCGGTGCCGTCGGCGAGGTCGCCGGGGTCAGTGACCTCGCAGCGGTGCGGCGCATCGTCACGAGCGTCCACGTGACCGCGTGGCCCGCCGTCGGCATCGCCGGGGGCGTCCTCGCCGTGCTGCTCGGGATCGTCGTGCTCGTCGTGCAGCGGTCCTGGCCGGGCCCGAGCCGCAAGTACGCCGCCACCCCGACCACCACCGCGACCGCGCCGAAGTCAGCTCCGGTCCAGCGTGACGCCATCGTCGACTGGGACGACCTCAGCGCCGGGCTCGACCCGACGGACCCCGCCGACCCGGTCACCGTGGCCGAGACGGACCCGGTCACCGTGGCCGAGACGGACCCGGTCGCCGTGACCGAGACGGACAGCCGCGGCACGGTAGGATCAGACTCGCGTCGTACGACCGACGACGCCCACGACCACGAGGAGCACCGTGAGCACCACTGAGCCCGCAGATCTCGGCGAAGGCCACTCGCCGGCAGCCTGGACGTCCGTCATCATCATGCTGGCTGGCTTCGCGATCGGGACGCTGTGCTTCTGGTTCGACATCGCTTGGGGCGTCTGGGCGTCCGCCGGGATCGTCGTGATCGGCCTCATCGTCGGCTGGGTCATGGGGCGTGCCGGCTACGGCGTCAACGGTCCGAAGTACGTCGGCAAGCACCACAACGAGTAGGGCGAGCATGCCGAACGTGCTCGAGACCCTCGTCGCGGGCGCGCTCGAGGACGCCGCCGCCCGTCGCCTCGACCGTCCGTACTCCGACGTCGAACGCGACCTCGACCGTGTGACCTCCCCGCTCGACGCCCTCGACTTCCTGTCAGCGGGGGAGCGCGTGAAGGTCCTCGCCGAGGTCAAGCGCGCCAGCCCCTCCCGCGGGTCCATGGCCCCGATCGAGGACCCGGCCGCACTCGCCGCCGACTACGAGCGCGGTGGTGCCTCGGCGATCAGCGTGCTGACCGAGGGCCGGAAGTTCCTCGGCTCCCTCGCCGACCTCGAGGCCGTCAAGGCCCGCGTGTCGGTGCCGGTGCTCCGCAAGGACTTCATCGCCGACCCGTACCAGGTGATCGAGGCCCGGGCGGCAGGGGCCGACATCGTCCTGCTCATCGTCGCCGCACTCGACCAGGCCCAGCTCGTCGAGCTGCACGGCCTGGCCGAGGAGCTCGGCATGCGCGTCCTGGTCGAGGCCCACTCCGCGGACGAACTGTCCCGCGGGATCGACGCCGGCGCCCGGATCCTCGGCGTGAACGCCCGGGACCTCACCGACTTCTCGCTCGACCGCGACCTCTTCGGCTCCCTGGCCGACCGCATCCCCACCGGTGTCGTCCGGGTCGCCGAATCCGCCGTGTCGAGCCCCGCCGACGTCGCGCACTACCGGGCAGCCGGTGCCGACGTCGTCCTCGTCGGGGAGGCGCTGGTCACCGGCGCCGACCCGGCCGCAACGCTCGCGTCGTTCCTCGACGCCTGACCACCCCGTCCGCCCGGCGTCCGTGCCGGGCACCCCTGGAGCACCATCGTGACCTCACTCCGTGACCTCCACGGCCCGTACTTCGGCGACTTCGGCGGACGCTTCGTCCCCGAGTCCCTCGTGCTGGCCCTCGATGAACTCGAAGCCGCCTTCCGCGAGGCCTGGGCAGACCCGGCCTTCCACGAGGAGCTCGACACCCTGCAGCGCGACTACACCGGCCGCCCGTCGATCATCACCGAGGTGCCGCGCTTCGCCAAGCACGCCGGTGGTGCCCGGGTGATCCTCAAGCGCGAGGACCTCAACCACACCGGTTCGCACAAGATCAACAACGTGCTCGGCCAGGCGCTCGTGGCCAAGCGCCTCGGCAAGACCCGCCTGATCGCGGAGACCGGCGCCGGCCAGCACGGCGTGGCCACCGCGACCGCCGCAGCGCTCTTCGGCATGGACTGCGTCGTGTACATGGGCGCCGTCGACACCGACCGCCAGGCACTCAACGTCGCCAGGATGCGGCTGCTCGGGGCCGAGGTGATCCCCGTCGAGACGGGTTCGCGCACCCTCAAGGACGCCATCAACGACGCCCTCCGCGACTGGGTCGCCAACGTCGACTCGACGCACTACCTGCTCGGCACGGTCGCCGGTCCGCACCCGTTCCCGGAGATGGTCCGCGAGTTCCACAAGGTGATCGGCGTCGAGGCCCGCCAGCAGGTCCTCGACCTCGTCGGTCGCCTGCCCGACGCCGTCGCGGCGTGCGTCGGCGGCGGGTCGAACGCGATGGGCATCTTCGAGGCCTTCCTCGATGACGAGTCCGTTCGCCTCCTCGGGTACGAGGCCGGCGGCGACGGCGTCGAGACCGGCCGGCACGCGGCCAGCATCACCCTGGGCCGCGAGGGCGTGCTGCAGGGTGCCAAGTCGTACCTCATGCAGGACGAGGACGGCCAGACCATCGAGAGCCACAGCATCTCCGCCGGCCTCGATTACCCGAGCGTCGGCCCGGAGCACGCCTACCTGGCCTCCATCGGCCGTGCGCAGTACGAACCCATCACCGACACCGAGGCGATGGAGGCCTTCCGTCTGCTCAGCCAGACCGAGGGCATCATCCCGGCGATCGAGTCGTCCCACGCCCTCGCCGGGGTGATGAAGCTCGGCAAGGAGCTCGGCCCCGACGGCGTCATCCTGGTGAACCTCTCCGGGCGCGGCGACAAGGACGTGGCCTCGGCCAGCCGGTACTTCGGGATCCTCGACGAGAACGCGGAGCAGCTGTGAGCACGAACCGGACCGTCGCCACCACGATCGACCAGGCGAACACCGACCGCGCGGGAGCGGTGGTCGGGTACCTGCCCGCCGGCTTCCCGACGCTCGAGACCAGCATCGACGCCGCGGTGGCCCTCGCCGAGAACGGCGTGGACGTCATCGAGCTCGGCCTGCCGTACTCCGACCCCGTGATGGACGGCCCCGTCATCCAGCGGGCCGCCGAGGAGTCGCTGGCGAACGGCTTCCGCGTCGCGCAGGTGTTCGACGCCGTGCACGCCATCACCGAGCGCGTCGACGTCCCCGTGCTCGTGATGACCTACTGGAACCCGGTGCTCCGGTACGGCGTCGAGCGCTTCGCCGACGACCTCGTGCAGGCCGGCGGCGCCGGGCTCATCACGCCCGACCTCATCCCCGACGAGGGTCGTGCGTGGATGGACGCCTCCGAGCGCACCGGTCTCGACCGCGTGTTCCTCGCCGCCCCGTCCTCCTCGGACGTCCGCATGCACCAGGCCGTCGAGTCCAGCCGCGGCTTCGTCTACGCCGTCTCCACCATGGGCGTCACCGGCGCACGACTCGGCGTCGACGTCGCGGCCCGCACGGTCGTCTCCCGACTCCGTGACGCGGGCGTCGCCCGCACCTGCGTCGGTCTCGGCATCTCCACCGCCGACCAGGTCGCCGAGGTGCTCGAGTACGCCGACGGTGCCATCGTCGGGTCCGCCTTCGTCCGCGCCCTCGCCGACCTCGGCGTCACCGGCGTCGGTCAGCGGGCCGCCGAGCTGACGGTCGGCGCCCAGCGCCGCTGAGCAGCAGCAGTCCCGAACGGGAGGCCCGGTGCGGGTGAGCAGACCCGCTCACCCGCACCGGGCCTCCCCTCTCCACCCGCATCACGGTTCCCACAGACACCGCCGTCGGTTCCTGACCACCGGACCAGCCGCGCTACAGTGATCCGGGGTCGACGCGGGTCGACCCACCGCCCGGCCGCACCGGCTGCGCAGCAACGAAAGGCGAGAGCACCTCCATGCCCCTCCTGAGCATCCCGAGTCCCAGCACGGCCTGGCAGTACTTCGACCTGACGGCCTGGCTGCGCGACGTGTTCGGCTGGTCGCTGCCGCTCGACTTCCGCATCCACGCGTACGCGATCTGCATCCTCCTGGGGATCGTCGCCGCCGTGATCCTGACGAACCGCCGCCTGAACGCCCGCGGCGTCGAGCGCTGGATCATCATCGACATCGCGATCTGGGCGGTGCCGTTCGGCATCGTCGGTGGCCGGCTGTTCCACGTCCTGACGCACTTCAGCGACTACTTCGGTCCCGGGCGCGACCCGTGGTCCTTCCTCTACATCTGGGAGGGCGGCCTGGCGATCTTCGGGGCGCTCATCCTCGGCTCCGTCGGCGCGTACTTCGGGTGCCGCCAGGTGGGGCTGCGCTTCACGGCCTTCCTCGACGCCGTCGCCCCGGCGATGCTGCTCGCGCAGGCCTTCGGCCGCCTCGGCAACTACTTCAACCACGAGCTGTTCGGCATGCCGACCAACCTGCCGTGGGGCCTGCAGATCGAGTCCTCGAACGCCGCGTACCCGACCGGGCTGCCCGAGGGCACCCTGTTCCACCCGACGTTCCTCTACGAGATCATCTGGAACGTCGTCGGCGTCGCGGTGATCCTGCTCATCGACCGCCGGTTCCAGCTGCAGTGGGGCCGGGTCCTCGCGCTCTACCTCATCTGGTACGGCATCGGCCGCTCCGTCCTCGAGTCGATCCGCGTCGACACGAGCGAGACCTTCTTCGGCGTCCGCACGAACGTCTGGGTCGCGTTCGCCGCGATCCTGGTCGGCATCGTCATCTTCATGGTGCAGTCCCGCCGGCACACCGGCAAGGAGCCGAGCCCCTACCTGCCCGGTCGCGAGCCGCGGGCGAAGTCCGTAGACTCGGACGACACCTACTCGGAGCACGACGACGACGTCCCCGTCGGCGCCGGGTCCGGTTCGGTCGCCACAGCAGTCGACCGTTCCTGAGGGTCCGGCCTCCACGCCGTCACCCGACCAGCACCACCCCCAACGGGTCTGCCACAAGCGGCCCCCATCCTCCGCACGGCGTCCGGGCAACCACCCGCTGACGTCGCGCACCGGCACCAGTTCCGCCCACCTCGGGCCCGCCCTCCTCGGGCGGAACGCACCACCGGGCCACCGCTGTCCCTGTTCCACTTCCTCGTGAGGACGGTTCCCCATGGCGCTCCTGCCACCCCAGTCCACGGCACCGGCTGAGCTCCTGCCGGCGCACCAGCGGTTCTCGGCCGTGCCGAAGGCCACCGGGATGTACGACCCGGCGAACGAGAAGGACGCCTGCGGTCTCGCGATGGTGGCGACGCTCCGCGGGACGCCGGGCCACGACATCGTCGACGCCGCACTCGGCGCACTGCGCAACCTCGAGCACCGCGGTGCCGTCGGGTCGGACGCCGGCACCGGTGACGGCGCCGGCATCCTCTGCCAGGTGCCGGACGCCTTCCTGCGTGAGGCCGTGCCGTTCGCCCTGCCCGCCGCGGGGGAGTACGCCGTCGGCACCGCCTACCTGCCGCTGAACGAGGACGACCGCGCCGCCGTGAAGGCCGCGATCGAGGCCACCGCCGACGACGAGGGCCTCCGCGTCCTCGGGTGGCGCGAGGTCCCGGTGCGCCCGGAGGTCCTCGGCACCCTGGCCCGCGCCGCGATGCCGGCGTTCGAGCAGCTCTTCGTCGCGTCGACCCGCCACGACGACCAGGGCGCCGCGTGGAACGGCATCGCGCTGGACCGCCAGGCGTTCCGCATGCGCAAGCGCGTCGAGCGCGAGCGCGAGGTCTACTTCATGTCGCTGTCGGCCCGGACGATGGTCTACAAGGGCATGGTCACGACGCTGCAGCTCGAGCCCTTCTACCCCGACCTCAGCGACGAGCGCTTCGCCTCGAAGCTGGCGATCGTGCACTCCCGGTACTCGACGAACACGTTCCCGTCGTGGCCGCTCGCCCAGCCGTTCCGCACGCTGGCGCACAACGGCGAGATCAACACCGTCCGCGGCAACCGGAACTGGATGCGCGCGCGGCAGTCCCAGCTCGAGAGCGACCTGCTCGGCGACATGGCACCGCTGCTGCCGATCGTCAGCCCGGGCGCGAGCGACTCCGCGTCGTTCGACGAGACCCTCGAGCTCCTGACCCTGTCCGGCCGCTCGCTCCCGCACGCGGTGTCGATGATGGTGCCGGAAGCGTGGGAGAACCAGCTCGACATGGACCCCGACCTGCGGGCGTTCTACGAGTACCACTCGATGCTCATGGAGCCGTGGGACGGCCCCGCGGCGATCACCTTCACCGACGGCTCGCTCGTCGGGGCCACGCTCGACCGCAATGGGCTGCGCCCGGGGCGCTTCCTGGTGACCGACGACGGGCTCATCGTGATGGGCTCGGAGACGGGCGTCATCGACGTGCCCGCGTCCAAGGTCGTCCGCAAGGGGCGGCTGCGCCCCGGTCGGCTGTTCCTCGTCGACACCGAGGCCGGCCGCATCATCGAGGACGACGAGGTCAAGCAGAGCCTGGCTTCGTCGGGTCCGTGGAGCGAGTGGCTCGAGGCCGGGCGCATCAACCTCCGTGACCTCCCCGAGCGCGAGCACATCGTGCACACCCCGGCGTCCGTGACCCGCCGTCAGCGGGCCTTCGGCTACACCGAGGAAGAGGTCCGCATCCTGCTGCGCCCGATGGCCCAGGCGGGTGCCGAGCCCCTCGGCGCCATGGGGTCGGACACGCCCATCGCGGTGCTGTCCGAGCGTCCCCGGCTGCTCTTCGACTACTTCACGCAGCAGTTCGCGCAGGTGACGAACCCGCCGCTCGACTCGATCCGCGAGCAGGTGATCACCTCGATGGGCCTCGGGCTCGGTCCCGAGCGCAACCTGCTCGACGCCGGCCCCGAGCACGCGAAGCAGATCGTGCTCGACTTCCCGGTCATCGACAACGACCAGCTCGCCAAGGTGCAGCACTTCGAGAGCGACTCCGGCCGCCACCTCACGGTGACGATCAAGGGCCTGTACCGCGTCGACGCCGGCGAGCAGGCCATGGAGCAGCGCCTCCAGGCCGTGTGCGACGAGGTCGACGAGGCCATCGAGTCCGGCAAGCAGTTCATCGTGCTGTCCGACCGCGACGGCAACGCCGAGAACGCGCCGATCCCGAGCCTGCTGCTGCTCGCCGCCGTGCACCACCACCTGATCCGGACCGAGCAGCGGATGAAGGCCGGGCTCATCGTCGAGGCCGGTGACGTCCGCGAGGTCCACCACGTGGCGACGCTCATCGGGTACGGCGCCTCGGCGATCAACCCGTACCTCGCGATGGAGACCTGCGAGAACCTGGTCCGCTCCGGGATGATCAGCGGGATCACCCCCGAGCAGGCCGTCAAGAACGTGATCAAGGCGCTCGGCAAGGGCGTGCTGAAGATCATGTCGAAGATGGGCATCTCGACGGTGTCCAGCTACGCCGGCGCCCAGGCGTTCGAGGCCGTCGGGCTGAGCCAGGCGTTCGTCGACCGCTACTTCACCGGCACCTCCTCGATCCTCGGTGGCGTCGACATCGACGTCATCGCGAAGGAGAACGCCCAGCGGCACCAGCAGGCCTACCCGCTGGACGGCTCGGTCGTTGCGCACGAGCGCCTGCAGACCGGCGGCGAGTACCAGTGGCGCCGACAGGGACCGCCGCACCTGTTCAACCCGGACACGGTGTTCCGGCTGCAGCACGCCACGCGCTCGCGCCGGTACGACATCTTCCGCGAGTACTCCAAGGCCGTGGACGAGCAGGCCGAGGAGCTCATGACGCTCCGCGGGCTGTTCCGCTTCAAGCAGGGCGAGCGCACCCCGGTGTCGCTCGAGGACGTCGAGCCGATCGAGTCGATCGTCAAGCGGTTCAACACCGGCGCCATGTCGTACGGCTCCATCTCCAAGGAGGCCCACGAGACCCTGGCGATCGCGATGAACCGGCTCGGCGGTCGGTCGAACACGGGTGAGGGCGGCGAGGACGTCGACCGCCTGCTCGACCCCGAGCGCCGGAGCGCGATCAAGCAGGTCGCGTCCGGACGGTTCGGCGTGACGAGCATGTACCTGACCCACGCGACCGACATCCAGCTGAAGATGGCCCAGGGCGCCAAGCCCGGCGAGGGCGGCCAGCTGCCCCCGCAGAAGGTCTACCCGTGGGTCGCGCGGACCCGGCACGCCACCGCCGGTGTCGGCCTCATCTCGCCGCCGCCGCACCACGACATCTACTCGATCGAGGACCTCAAGCAGCTGATCTTCGACGTCAAGCGAGCCAACCCCTCGGCGCGGGTGCACGTGAAGCTCGTCAGCCAGTCCGGCATCGGCGCGGTCGCCGCCGGCGTGACGAAGGCCCTGGCCGACGTCGTGCTCGTCTCCGGCCACGACGGCGGCACCGGGGCGTCCCCGCTGAACTCCCTGAAGCACGCCGGCACCCCGTGGGAGATCGGGCTCGCCGAGACGCAGCAGACGCTCATGCTGAACGGCATGCGCGACCGCGTGGTCGTGCAGGTCGACGGCCAGATGAAGACGGGCCGCGACGTCGTCGTGGCCGCGCTGCTCGGCGCCGAGGAGTACGGCTTCGCGACGGCACCGCTCGTCGTCGAGGGCTGCATCCTGATGCGCGTCTGCCACCTCGACACCTGCCCCGTCGGCGTGGCGACGCAGAACCCGGAGCTGCGCAAGCGGTTCTCCGGCAAGCCCGAGTTCGTCGTCAACTTCTTCGAGTTCATCGCGCAGGAGGTCCGCGAGCTCCTCGCCGAGCTCGGCTTCCGCACCCTCGACGAGGCCATCGGCCAGGCCGACGCCCTCGACGTCGACCGTGCCGTGCACCACTGGAAGGCGTCCGGCCTCGACCTGGCGCCCGTCCTGGCCGGGCCGCAGTTCGCAGCGGACGAACCCCGTCGCCACCACCGCGAGCAGGACCACGAGCTCGAGCAGCACTTCGACGTGCAGCTCATCCACCGGGCGTCCGACGTGCTCGAGCACGGTGGCTCGCTCACGCTCGACCTGCCGATCCGCAACACGGAGCGCGCGGTCGGCACGATGCTCGGCCACGAGGTCACCCTGCGTCACGGCGAGAACGGGCTGCCGGCCGGCTCGATCGACATCACGCTGCGCGGGTCCGCGGGGCAGTCGCTCGGCGCGTTCCTGCCCGCCGGCATCACCCTGCGGCTCATCGGCGACAGCAACGACTACGTCGGCAAGGGCCTGTCGGGCGGCGACATCGTCGTGCGTCCCGCTGAGTCCAGCGGCTTCGAGCCGTCGGAGAACGTCATCGCCGGCAACGTCATCGGCTACGGCGCCACCCAGGGCAGCATGTTCATCCGCGGCATCGTGGGGGAGCGCTTCCTGGTCCGCAACTCCGGTGCCAGCGCCGTGGTCGAGGGCGTCGGCGACCACGCCCTCGAGTACATGACCGGCGGCCTCGCGGTCATCCTCGGCGAGACCGGGCGGAACCTCGGTGCCGGCATGTCCGGCGGCACCGCGTACGTCCGCGGGCTGCGCCGGGAGCACGTCAACACCGACGCGCTCGCGAGCGGCGAGCTCCGGCTCGAGCCGCTCGACAGCGCCGACGTCGAGATCGTCACCGACCTGCTCCGGCGGCACGCCGACGAGACCGGGTCGACCCTGGCCGCCGGACTCCTCGAGTCCGGTGACCTCAGCGAGTTCGTCAAGGTGCTCCCGCGTGACTACGCGGCCGTGCTCGAGACCCGCAGACAGGCCGTCGACGAGGGGCTCGACCCCGACGGCGACATCGTGTGGAACAGGATCATGGAGGTGACCGCAGGTGGCTGACCCCAAGGGGTTCCTGAAGGTCCAGGAACGAGAACTGCCGCCCCGGCGGCCCGTGCCCGTGCGGCTCATGGACTGGAAAGAGGTCTACGAGCAGCAGGAGTCCGGCGCGCTCAAGCGCCAGGCCGGCCGCTGCATGGACTGCGGCGTGCCGTTCTGTCACCAGGGCTGCCCGCTCGGCAACCTGATCCCGGAGTGGAACGACCTCACGTGGCGCGGCGAGGGCCGCCAGGCGATCGAGCGGCTCCACGCGACGAACAACTTCCCGGAGTTCACCGGCCGCCTCTGCCCGGCGCCCTGCGAGTCCTCCTGCGTGCTCGGCATCAACCAGCCGCCGGTGACCATCAAGCAGGTCGAGGTCTCGATCATCGACGAGGCCTACCAGAAGGGCTGGGTCACCCCGCACCCGCCCGAGCGCCTGACCGGCAAGACCGTCGCCGTCGTCGGCTCCGGGCCCGCCGGCCTGGCCGCCGCGCAGCAGCTCACCCGCGCCGGGCACACCGTCGCCGTCTACGAGCGCGACGACCGCATCGGTGGTCTGCTCCGCTACGGCATCCCGGACTTCAAGATGGAGAAGCGCCAGATCGACGCGCGGCTCGCCCAGATGCAGGCCGAGGGCACCCGCTTCCGTGCGGGCGTCGAGATCGGCCGCGACATCACCTGGGACGACCTGAAGTCCCGCTACGACGCGGTCGTCGTCGCCACCGGTGCCACCGTCCCGCGCGAGCTGGCGATCCCGGGGCGCGACCTCGAGGGCGTGCACTTCGCGATGGAGTACCTCGTGCAGCAGAACCGCGCGGGTGCCGGCACCGTCGTCGACAACCAGGTCACCGCCGAGGGCAAGCACGTCGTCGTCATCGGCGGTGGCGACACCGGTGCTGACTGCATCGGCACCGCCCACCGACAGGGCGCCCTCAGCGTGACGAACCTGGCGATCGGCAAGCAGCCGCCCGTCGAGCGTCCGCAGGACCAGCCCTGGCCGATGTTCCCGACGCTGTACGAGGTCGCGAGCGCCCACGAGGAGGGCGGTGAGCGCACCTTCCTCGCCTCCACGGTCGAGTTCCTGGCCAACGACGCCGGCGAGGTCCGCGGTCTGCGCGTCGCCGAGACCGAGTACGTCGACGGCCGCCGCATCCCGAAGGCCGGCACCGAGCGCGAGATCCCCGCGGACCTCGTCCTCATCGCCATGGGCTTCACCGGCCCGGAGACCCACACGATCGAGCCGCAGCTCGGCTTGCCCGTGGACGCCTCAGGAGCGGTGGCCCGTCAGGCCGACTACACGACGAACGAGCCGGGCGTCTTCGTCGCCGGTGACGCCGGTCGTGGACAGTCCCTCATCGTCTGGGCCATCGCCGAGGGCCGTGCTGCCGCGGCGAAGGTCGACGAGTACCTCGAGGGCACGACGATGCTGCCGGCGCCGGTGAAGGCGACCGACCGGGCGATCTCCGTCTGATGCACACCACAGGGTGAGCGGGAGGCCACCAGCACTCGATAGGGTGCTGGTGGCCTCCTCGTCATGCGAAGCCCCACGAGCACGACATGCCGCACGCCCCACCGTTCTCTCGCGAGAGAGACCGTCCACCACACGAAGGAATCCATTGCGACGCGCAAAGATCGTTTCGACCCTCGGACCGGCCACCTCGGACTACGAGACCGTCAAGGAGATCATCCAGGCCGGTGTCGACGTCGCCCGACTCAACCTGAGTCACGGTGACTACAGCGTCCACGAGGCCAACTACGTCAACGTCCGCCGTGCTGCCGAGGAACTCGGCAAGCCGGTCGCGATCCTCGTCGACCTGCAGGGTCCGAAGATCCGCCTCGCCAAGTTCGCCGACGGCCCGCACGAGCTCGCCGTGGGCGACGTCTTCACCATCACGACCGAGGACGTCCCCGGGTCGAAGGAGATCTGCGGCACGACCTTCAAGGGCCTCCCGCAGGACGTCAAGCCGGGTGACCCGCTGCTCATCGACGACGGCCGGGTCCGCCTGCGCGTGCTCGACACCGACGGCGTCCGCGTCCGCACGGAGGTCGTCGTCGGCGGCACCGTGTCGAACAACAAGGGCATCAACCTGCCCGGCGTCGCCGTGAACGTCCCCGCGCTCAGCGAGAAGGACGAGGCCGACCTCCGTTGGGGCATCCGGCAGGGTGCCGACCTCATCGCGCTGTCCTTCGTCCGCAACGCCTCCGACGTCGACCGCGCGCACGAGATCATGGACGAGGAGGGCAAGCGCCTCCCGGTGATCGCGAAGATCGAGAAGCCGCAGGCCGTCGACGCCCTCGAGGAGATCATCGACGCCTTCGACTCGATCATGGTCGCCCGCGGTGACCTCGGCGTCGAGCTCCCGCTCGAGGCCGTCCCGATCGTGCAGAAGCGCGCGGTCGAGCTGGCCCGCCGCATGGCCAAGCCGGTCATCGTCGCGACGCAGATGCTCGAGTCGATGATCTCCTCGCCGATCCCGACCCGCGCCGAGACCTCCGACGTCGCGAACGCCGTGCTCGACGGCGCCGACGCCGTGATGCTCTCCGGTGAGACCAGCGTCGGTGAGTACCCGGTGCAGACCGTCCGCACGATGGCCCGCATCGTCGAGTCGACCGAGGACCACGGCCTCGAGCGCATCGCGCCGCTCGGCACGAAGCCCCGCACCCTCGGTGGCGCCATCACGCTGGCCGCCGTCGAGATCGCGGAGTTCACCGAGGCCTCGTACCTCTGCGTGTTCACCGAGTCCGGCGACTCCGCACGCCGCATGTCGCGCCTGCGCCACGGCCTGCCGATCATCGCCTTCACCCCGAACGAGGCCACCCGCCGCCGCATGGCCCTGACCTGGGGCGTCCGCTCGTTCCTCGTCGAGCGCAAGACCCACACCGACGAACTCTTCTCGCAGGTGGACGACGTCCTCCTCGGGAACGGCCTGGCCGCCCCCGGCGACCGCGTCATCGTGACGGCCGGGTCGCCCCCCGGACTCGAGGGCTCGACGAACGACCTCCGGGTGCACCGCGTCGGTGACGCGCACGCGGAGGCCGCGCCGGCCTACGTCCGGGACTGATCCCGGCTCAGGGACACCGCGCGACGGCGCGGACGGGAAGCCCCCACAGCGTTCAGCTGTCGGCCTCCGGTCCGCGCCGTCGTCCGTCCACCGCCCCCATCACGTCGACAGGAGACGACCACGATGCGTGAACCGAGCCTCCCGTCCGGCACCGAGGCGCGTCGCCCCGGCGACGTGCGCCGATGGCGGCGCTACCTGGCGGACGAACGCGCCGAGGCCGCCGTGTACCGGAACCTGGCGTCCCGCCGATCGGGCGAGGAGCGCGACATCCTCGACGCCCTGGCCGAGGCCGAGGGGCGCCACGAACAGCACTGGGTGGACCTGCTCGGTGCCGACGTCGGCCGTCCGCTGCGCGGGAGCCTGCGGACCCGGGTCCTCGCGACCCTGGCGAAGCGCTTCGGCTCGGTGTTCGTGCTCGCGCTCATGCAGCGCGCCGAGGACCGCTCGCCGTACGCCGACGACGCCGACGCGACCGCACGGATGGCGGCCGACGAACGCATCCACGGCGAGGTCGTGCGCGGACTCGCGAACCGCGGGCGGATGCGCCTGTCCGGCACCTTCCGCGCCGCGGTCTTCGGGGCGAACGACGGGCTCGTGTCGAACCTGGCGCTCATCATCGGCATCAGCGCCTCCGGCGCCGACCGGCACTTCGTCCTGCTCAGCGGCATCGCGGGGCTCCTGGCCGGTGCGCTGTCGATGGGGGCGGGGGAGTACGTCTCCGTCCGGTCGCAGCGGGAGCTCCTCGAGGCCTCGGCACCCCACCCCGAGGCCGGCAGCGCGGTGGCCGACCTCGACGTCGACGCCAACGAACTCGCCCTGGTCTACCGGGCCAGGGGCATGCCAGAAGCGGACGCCGCCGCGCACGCCGCCGACGTGCTGGCCGGACTCGGCAGCGCTCCGGAGACCCGACCGACGCGCATCCCCGACGACCACGAGGCCGTCGGCAACGGCATGAGCGCCGCGATCTCGAGCTTCTGCTTCTTCGCCTCGGGCGCGGTCATCCCGATCCTGCCCTACCTGTTCGGGCTCGAGGGCTGGGTGGCCATCGGGGTCGCAGCAGCCCTCGTCGGCATCGCCCTGCTCGGGACCGGCGCCGTGGTCGGCGTCCTGAGCGGTGCGTCGCCCCTCCGCCGGGCACTGCGGCAGCTCGCGATCGGCTTCGGCGCCGCGGTCGTGACCTACCTGCTCGGCCTGCTCTTCGGCACCGGCGCGGCCTGACCCGTCGGCGGGCCCTGGGGTCTCGTCAGCGCCGGAGGGCCGCGCGCGGGGGCAGCAGCAGCAGTGCTCCGGCCCCCACCGCGATGAGCGCGATGCCGGCGAGCACCGTGAAGACCGTCAGCGCCAGGCCGGGCGCGAGGAGCACGGCCACGCCGCCGAGGACCGACACCACCCCGCTGACGACCGACGGCACGCGGGACGAGCCCGGGTGGCCGACCGCGCCGCCGACGATCGCCGCGACGCCCTCGACGAGGAACGCCACCCCGGCCAGCAGGGCGTAGACCACCAGCGGGATCGCCGGGTCGAGCAGGGTCACGAGCCCCGCGAGCGCCACGAGCGTGCCGACGACGCCGGACGTCCAGCGCCAGAGCGGCGGCGTGCCGTGCCCGCGCACCGCCGCGACGACGCGCAGGACCCCGGACACGACGAGGTACACACCGAACACCAGGGCGACGACGACGAGGGACGGGCGCGGGAGCACGACGGCGACGACGCCGAGGACGACAGCCACCACGGCCGAGACGACCACGAAGACCCGGAACGTGCGGACGGCACGGGAATCCACAGGCACTCCTCCTGACTGGACTGCTTCGGACCTCGACGGTACCCGGCGTCCTCCGGGTCCGTCCGTGGGCGCCGGCCGACCACGGTGCGCGCTGCTGGTAGCCTGGGTGCCCTCGCGAGTGTGGTGGAATCGGCAGACACGGGGCACTCAAAATGCTCTGCCTCACGGCGTGCGGGTTCAAGTCCCGCCACTCGTACCGAACAACGTGCACTGCAGTGCGACATGCGTGCTCGGGGCGTCGCGTCTAGTAGGCTCTCGGTCGTGAGTGACACAGAAGCAACTGCAACAGCACCCCGTCGCGTCGTCGTCGCCGAGGACGAGTCGCTCATCCGCCTGGACATCGTCGAGATCCTCCGCGACAACGGCTTCGACGTCGTCGGTGAGGCGGGTGACGGTGAGACCGCGGTCCAGCTGGCCACCGACCTGCGCCCCGACCTCGTCATCATGGACGTCAAGATGCCGCAGCTCGACGGCATCTCCGCTGCCGAGAAGCTCTCCAAGAACCACATCGCGCCGGTCGTCCTCCTGACGGCGTTCAGCCAGAAAGAGCTCGTCGAGCGTGCGACCGAGGCCGGCGCGCTCGCCTACGTCGTGAAGCCCTTCACCCCGAACGACCTGCTCCCCGCGATCGAGATCGCCCTCTCGCGGTACCAGCAGATCATCACGCTCGAGGCCGAGGTCGCCGACCTGGTCGAGCGCTTCGAGACCCGGAAGCTCGTCGACCGCGCCAAGGGCCTGCTCAACGAGAAGATGGGCCTGACCGAGCCCGAGGCCTTCCGCTGGATCCAGAAGGCCTCCATGGACCGCCGGCTGACCATGCACGACGTCGCCAAGGCGATCATCGAGCAGCTCAGCGCCAAGAAGTAGTCGCGCACTGAACGTCTGCGGAAGCGCCGTCACCCGGTCCGGGTGGCGGCGCTTCCTCGTGCGGTGCCCATCTGCGAAGGTGGAGCCGTGAACGACGTCGTGATCCGAGCCTCCCGTCCGACCGACATGCCGGCGGTGGCCGACCTGCGGTGGCGGTGGAGCGTCGAGGAGGGCGGCCAGACGCCGGTCCACACATTGGAGGCGTACCGGGCCGCGATGACGGCGTTCTCCGCGGCGCACCCGGAGACCCACCGGTGCGTCGTGGCGGAACGCGACGGCCGTGTCCTCGGGATGGCGTGGCTCGGCCTGGTGGGCCGGCCGCCGACGCCGGACCGGCCCGACGGTCGGTTGACCGGCGACGTGCAGACGGTCTACGTGCACCCGGACGTGCGTGGGCTCGGCGTGGCCGGTCGTCTGGTGACGGCACTGCTCGACGTCGCGGACGACCTCGGTGTGGAGCGGGTGTCGGTGCACTCGAGCGTCGACGGTGAGCGGCTGTACCGGCGGCTCGGCTTCGGCGACGCCCGGCTGCTGCTGCAGCGTCCCGCGGAGGACTGAGGCGGTCAGCGCCGCTCGCGGATCATGTTCGTGATGCGCACGGTCGAGCAGCGTCGGCCCTGGTCGTCCGTGAGCACGATCTCGTGGGTGGTGAGCGTGTTCCCGAGGTGGATCGCCGTGCAGGTCCCCGTGACGGTGCCGCTCGTCGCACTGCGGGAGTGGGACGCGTTCAGCTCGATGCCGACCGCGTAGCGACCCGGTCCGGCGTGCACGTTCGCGGCCATCGAGCCGAGGCTCTCGGCGAGCACCACGTACGCCCCGCCGTGCAGGAGCCCGACCGGCTGGCGGTTGCCCTCCACCGGGATGGTGCCGACCGCGCGCTCGGCGGTCATCTCCGTGATGACCATGCCCATCTTGTCGGCGAGTTCGCCCATGCCCCGCGCGAGGAGACGCTCGTCGACGGTGCCGGTGGTGGTCGGTTCGTCGGTCACAGCGCTTGACTTCCGTGTCGGGGGGCGTCGGTAGGCTGTCCGGGTGTCGGACTCCACAAAGCCTACCCTCATGGTCATCGACGGCCATTCGCTCGCCTTCCGGGCCTTCTACGCACTGCCCGTGGACAGCTTCGTCAACCGTGACGGGCAGCACACGAACGCCATCCACGGCTTCATCTCGATGCTGTTGATGCTGCTGCAGCGTGAGAAGCCCACCCACCTCGCCGTGGCGTTCGACATCTCCCGGTTCTCGTTCCGCACCCGCGAGTACGCGGAGTACAAGGGCACCCGCTCGGAGACCCCGGCGGAGTTCAAGGGGCAGATCCCGCTGCTGCAGCAGGCCCTCGAGGCCATGGGCATCACCACCGTCACGAAGGAGGACTACGAGGCCGACGACATCCTCGCGACGCTCTCCTCGCAGGGGGCGGAACAGGGCTTCCAGGTCTACGTGGTCTCCGGTGACCGCGACTCGATCCAGCTCGTCAACGACGACGTCACGCTGCTCTACCCGTCGGTCCGCGGGGTTTCCGAACTCACGCGGTACGACCGCGACAAGGTCTACGAGCGGTACGGCATCGAGCCCCACCAGTACCCGGACGTCGCCGCCCTCGTCGGCGAGACCAGCGACAACCTGATCGGCGTCGACAAGGTCGGCGAGAAGACCGCGGTCAAGTGGGTCACGCAGTACGGCTCGCTCGAGGGCGTTCTCGAGCACGCGGACGAGATCAAGGGCGTCGTCGGCAACAACCTGCGCGAGCAGCGGGACCGGGCCATCCGGAACCGCCGCCTCAACCGGCTGGTCACCGACGTCGAACTGCCCGTCGGGCCGGCCGACGTCGCGCTCCGTCCTCTGGACGAAGCCGCCGTCCGTGAGCTCTTCGCCAAGCTGCAGTTCCGGACGCTGCTCGACCGCGTGTTCAAGGTCGCGGGGAACGGCGAGCCGAGCGACCAGACCGCGGTGGAGGGCGGCGTCGAGGACGCGGGCATCACCCCGCCGCCGGTGAAGACCCTCATCGACGAGGAACTCGGCTACTGGCTCGAGCGCAAGAACGCGGCCGACGCCGAGAACGGCTACGGCGTCGCGGTGGAGGTCATCGACGGCCGCCTCAGCGCGATCGGCATCGCCACCCACGACGACGCCGTGCTGGTGCCCGGCGGCAGCGGCGCGAAGGACTACGAGCAGCTGACGGCGTGGTTCGCCTCCGACGCCCCGAAGCACTTCCACGACGCCAAGGCCGCCATCAAGGCCCTCGGCACCGCGGGCATCGCCGTGAACGGCGTCGCCGGGGACGCCCGCATCATGGGGTGGCTCGCCAACCCGGGCAAGCAGGGCCAGCCGCTGACCGACCTGGTCTACCAGGAGCTCGGCGAGGAACTGCCGACGGCCGACCCGAACCAGCTGGTCCCCGAGACCGCCCCGGTGAACGTCGGCGTGCACGCCTGGTACGTCCTCCGCGTGACGACGGCACTGCGTGCGCGCATCGACACCGGGTCGCTCGGCGTGCTCGACGACATCGAGCTGCCGCTGGTGTCGGTGCTCGCGCAGATGGAGACCACCGGCGTCGGCATCGATCGTCCGGTGCTGACCGGGCTGTCGAAGGAGCTCGGGGAGCGCGCAGCCGACCTCGCCCAGCAGGCCTTCGCGGAGATCGGCCACGAGGTCAACCTCGGGTCGCCGAAGCAGCTGCAGGAGGTCCTGTTCACGGAGCTCGCGATGCCGAAGACCCGCAAGACCAAGACGGGCTTCTCGACCGACGCCGCCAGCCTGACGGACCTGCAGGAGCAGCACCCGCACCCGTTCCTCGGACTGCTGCTGCAGCACCGTGACGCCACGAAGCTCCGGCAGATCGTCGACACCCTCGACGCCGCGGTCGTCGACGGCCGCATCCACACCCGGTACGAGCAGACGGGCACGAGCACGGGGCGGGTGTCCTCGACCGACCCGAACCTGCAGAACATCCCCGTGAAGACCGCCGTCGGCCGCCGCATCCGCTCCGCGTTCGCCGTGGCCGAGCCGTACACGACCCTCCTGACGGCGGACTACTCGCAGATCGAGATGCGGATCATGGCGCACCTCTCCGGCGACCCCGGGCTCGTCCAGGCGTTCAACGAGGGCGAGGACCTCCACCGGTTCGTCGGCGCCCGGGTGTTCGGGGTCGAGCCGGCGGACGTCAGCCCCGAGATGCGCACGAAGGTCAAGGCGATGTCGTACGGGCTCGCCTACGGCCTCAGCGCCTTCGGGCTGTCGAAGCAGCTGCGCATCGAGCAGAGCGAAGCCCGGACCCTGATGACCGAGTACTTCGCCCGCTTCGGTGCGGTGCGGGACTACCTCCGGAACGTCGTCGAGCAGGCGCGGGAGGACGGCTACACGGAGACGATCTTCGGCCGCCGACGCCCCTTCCCGGACCTCAAGAGCCCGAACCGGGTGCTGCGTGAGAACGCCGAGCGGGCCGCCCTCAACGCGCCGATCCAGGGGTCCGCCGCCGACATCATGAAGATCGCGATGCTCGGTGTCGCCTCTGACCTCCGTGACGGCGACCTCGGCACGCGACTGCTGCTGCAGGTGCACGACGAACTGATCCTCGAGGTCGCCCCCGGCGAGCAGGAGCGCGTCGAGGAGATCCTGCGGGCCCGCATGGGGTCGGCGGCGGACCTGACCGTGCCGCTCGACGTGCAGGTGGGCACCGGCGCCAACTGGGAGGTCGCCGCACACTGACGCAGGGTCCGGTGTGGACGCTGCGTCGGCTGTGGACGCTGGCTCGGTATGGTCGGGGCATGACCACAGAGCGTCCCGTCCGCCAGCCCTCCGCCGTCGACCGGGTCGCCGAGGACTGGGTGACCACCCTCGTCGACCTCGACCCGACCATCGCCACGTACATCGGCGTCCCCGGGCGCACGGGGGAGTACGGCGACACCTCGCCCGCCGGCGCCGCGGCGTCTGCTGACGCGGCCCGTGCGGCTCGGCGGGCCCTCGACGCGGCCGAGCCCGTCGACGCGGTCGACCGCGTCACGAAGACCGACCTCGGGGCCGAACTCGACCTGGTCGTCGAGTCGTACGAGCGGAAGCTGCACCTGCGCGACCTCAACGTCATCGCCAGCCCGGCGCAGTCCCTGCGCGAGGTCATCGACCTGATGCCGACGGCGACCACCTCCGACTGGGAGGACGTCGCGAGCCGGGTGCGGGCACTGCCCGACGCGCTCGAGGGCTTCCGCGAGACCCTGCTCGAGGGCACCCGGGACCAGGTCGTCCCGGCCCGTCGGCAGGTCGAGCTCGTCGCCGAGCAGATGGCCAGGAGCGGTGCCGACGACGGCTTCTTCCGGCAGCTCGCGACCACCGCGGCGCTCGACGACGGGGCACCGGTGCCCGAGGCGCTCCGTGCCGAGCTGGTCCGCGGTGGCGAGGTCGCTGCGGCCGCCTACCGCTCGTTCGGCCGGTTCCTCGAGCACGAGCTGATGCCCCTCGCCACGCCGACCGACGCCGTGGGCCGTGACGACTACGAGCTGCACTCCCGCCGCTTCCTCGGCGCGGTGGTCGACCTCGACGAGACCTACGCGTGGGGCATCGAGGAGCTCGCCCGGATGCGCGAGGAGCAGGAGCGCATCGCCGACCGGATCGAGTCCGGCGCGTCCGTGGCCCGCGCGATCGAGGTCCTCGACGCCGACCCCGCCCGGGTCCTGCACGGCACCGACGCCCTGCGCCAGTGGATGCAGGAGACCAGCGACGAGTCGATCCGGGCGATGGACGGCCGCTACTTCGACATCGCGGACCCGATCAAGCGCCTGGAGTGCCGCATCGCCCCCACGCAGGAGGGCGGCATCTACTACACGGGCCCGTCCGACGACTTCTCGCGCGCCGGCCGCATGTGGTGGTCCGTGCCGGAGGGCGTCACCGAGTTCGGCACCTGGCGGGAGAAGACCACGGTCTACCACGAGGGCGTCCCCGGACACCACCTGCAGATCAGCCAGGCCGTCTTCAACCGGGGCGAGCTCAACACCTGGCGCCGGCAGCTCGCGGGCCCCTCCGGACACGTGGAGGGCTGGGCGCTGTACGCCGAGCGCCTGATGGAGCAGCTCGGGTTCCTCGACGACGACGGCGACCGCCTCGGGATGCTCGACGGTCAGCGGATGCGTGCTGCCCGCGTGGTGCTCGACATCGGTGTGCACCTGCAGAAGACGAACCCGGACGGCGGCGGCTGGACGTGGGAGTACGCCCTCGACTTCATGGGGCAGAACGTCAACATGGACCCGGCGTTCGTGCGGTTCGAGGTCGCCCGGTACTTCGGGTGGCCCGGGCAGGCGCCGTCCTACAAGGTCGGGCAGCGCGTGTGGGAGTCCGTCCGCGACGAGGTCGCCGCTCGTGAGGGTGCCGACTTCGACCTCAAGGCGTTCCACCACCGCGCGCTGGCACTCGGCGGGGTCGGCCTCGACACCCTCCGGTCGGCGCTGCTCGACTGACCCCGGGCACCCCGCACGGACGGCCGCGACACGCACCCTGCCCCGCTTGTGAGGGGTCGAGCGCACCGGTTAGACTTGTGCGGCGCAATCCGCGTCACCACAATCCACCGCCACGGCGGCAGCATGCGGGCACTGTCCCCGCGTCGCCCTGGCCCGACTCATGTCCGTTCGGAGCAATCTCTACATGACAACCACTACGACCAAGGCTCCTAAGCAGGTCGCCATCAACGACATCGGTTCGGCTGATGACTTCCTGGCCGAGGTCGAGAAGACCCTGAAGTTCTTCAACGACGGCGATCTCATCTCCGGCACCGTCGTGAAGATCGACCGCGACGAGGTCCTCCTCGACGTCGGGTACAAGACCGAGGGTGTCATCCCCTCGCGCGAGCTCTCGATCAAGCACGACGTCGACCCCAACGAGGTCGTCAACGTCGGTGACGAGGTCGAGGCCCTGGTCCTCCAGAAGGAGGACAAGGAAGGCCGCCTCATCCTGTCGAAGAAGCGCGCGCAGTACGAGCGTGCGTGGGGCGACGTCGAGAAGATCAAGGAGTCCGACGGGGTCGTCACCGGCACCGTCATCGAGGTCGTCAAGGGTGGCCTCATCGTGGACATCGGTCTCCGTGGCTTCCTCCCGGCATCGCTCATCGAGCTCCGCCGCGTCCGCGACCTCACGCCGTACCTCGGCCAGGAGATCGAGGCCAAGATCCTCGAGCTCGACAAGAACCGCAACAACGTCGTGCTCTCGCGTCGTGCACTGCTCGAGCAGACGCAGTCCGAGTCGCGCACCACGTTCCTGAACAACCTCCACAAGGGCCAGGTCCGCAAGGGCGTCGTCTCGTCGATCGTCAACTTCGGTGCGTTCGTCGACCTCGGCGGCGTCGACGGTCTCGTCCACGTCTCCGAGCTCAGCTGGAAGCACATCGAGCACGCCAGCGAGGTCGTCGAGGTCGGTCAGGAAGTCACCGTCGAGATCCTCGAGGTGGACCTGGACCGCGAGCGCGTGTCGCTCTCGCTCAAGGCCACGCAGGAGGACCCCTGGCAGGTCTTCGCCCGCACCCACGCGATCGGTCAGATCGCGCCGGGCAAGGTCACGAAGCTCGTGCCGTTCGGTGCCTTCGTCCGCGTCGCGGACGGCATCGAGGGCCTGGTCCACATCTCGGAGCTCTCGAACAAGCACGTCGAGCTCGCCGAGCAGGTCGTCTCCGTCGGTGACGAGGTCTTCGTGAAGATCATCGACATCGACCTCGACCGTCGTCGCATCTCGCTCAGCCTCAAGCAGGCCAACGAGGGCGTCGACCCGGAGAGCGCCGAGTTCGACCCGGCTCTCTACGGCATGCCGACCGAGTACGACGACAAGGGTGACTACAAGTACCCCGAGGGCTTCGACCCGGAGACCAACGAGTGGCTCGAGGGCTACGACGCACAGCGCGAGGTCTGGGAAGGCCAGTACGCGGCCGCCCAGGGCCGTTGGGAGGCCCACAAGGCACAGGTCGCCAAGTCCCTCACGGACGAGGCCACCGGTACCTTCGACCTCCCGGCCAGCGCGTCCTCGTCGTTCACCACCGAGCAGGCCGGCCAGGGCACCCTGGCCGACGACGCCTCGCTCGCGGCGCTCCGCGAGAAGCTCAGCTCGACCAACTGATCGAGCTCAGCAGCAACTGAACGCACCGGAAGCCCGGCATCCCTCAGGGGGTGCCGGGCTTCCGGCGTTCGTGGGGGACCGACGCCTAGGCTGGTCGCCGTGCGCATCATCGGACTCACGGGCGGCATCGCCGCGGGGAAGTCGACCGTCTCGGCTCGTTGGGCGGAGCACGGCGCCGTCGTCGTCGACGCGGATCGCCTGGCTCGGGACGCCGTCGCACCCGGCAGCCCGGGGCTCCAGCAGGTCGCGGAGCGCTTCGGTCCCTCGGTGCTCGCGGCGGACGGATCGCTCGACCGCCCGGCCCTCGGCACCATAGTGTTCTCCGACCCCGCGGCGCGCAGGGACCTCGAGGCCATCACCCACCCCGAGGTCTGGCGACTCGCCCAGGCCGCGTTCGACGCCGCCGAGCAGGCCGACCCGGACGCGGTGGTGGTGTACGACGTCCCGCTCCTGGCCGAGGCCCGCGGGACCCGCCCGCTGCGGTTCGACGCGGTCGTGGTCGTCGACGCCCCGGCGGCGTTGCGGATCGAGCGCCTCGTGCAGCACCGCGGGATGAGCCGTCAGGAGGCGGAGCGTCGCGTCGGCGCGCAGGCGAGCGACGCCGACCGCCTCGCCCTGGCCGACCACGTCGTCGACGCCACCGGCACGCTCGAGGACACGATCCGCTCGGCGGACGAGGTCTGGGCCGTGGTCGCACCCGAGCCCAGATGAAGCACCGGCTGCTGCTCGTCGTCGCCGCGGTGGTCCTCGTCGCGATCGGGCTCGGCACCCTCGTCGCGGCGAACGTGCTCGCCGGGCAGCGCGTGGCGGACCACGGCCGTGAACCCGCGCACGCCCGCCCCCGGAGCGACGCACGTGGGCCCCAGGACGAGTTCCACCGCTTCCGACTCGGAGCGATCGACGGCGAGCGGCTCGAACCGAACCGGGACGACTTCGCCGCCAGGACCGCGTCCGACGGGCCGCTGCTGCTGTTCCTGCCGGCGACGCGCGCCCGGCCCGCCGACTACCAGCGGTTCCTGACGACCGCGCTCGGCGACGGCTACCACGTGCTCGGGCTCGACTACTGGAACCTCGGCAAGACCCTCTCCGGCACGTGCGAGGCCGACCCGCACTGCTACGGCACGGTCCAGCGGAACCGGTTCGACGGCACCCGGCAGTCGGAGTACAGCGCGGTGTCCCCGGCGGGGTCGATCGTCTCGCGCTTCCGCGACGCGATCGCGCACCTCGACGACGTGGACCCGAAGGGCGGGTGGGGCCGTTTCGTCGCCGCGAACGAGGACATCGCCTGGGACGACATCGTCGTGGCCGGACACTCGCAGGGCGGGGGCGAGGCCGCCTACATCGCGCACGTCCGCCCGGTCCTCGGCGCGCTCATGTTCTCGTCCCCGGTGGAGTCGCTCGGGCCGGTGCACGCCGCCTGGATGGACCGCCCCGGGCAGACCCCGGCGTCGCGGATGTACGCCGTGGACGACGTCCGCGACGAGTTCGGACCGCGGATCCGCGGGTCGTGGACGGCACTCGGTCTCGACGTCCCGGCGACCCCCGGCGGACCGGCCGAACCGTGGCGCACCGACACCGCGGCCCCACCGCAGGGCTGGTACCCGCACGCGATCCTCACCGACATCCGCATCGGGACGCCGGCGCAGTCGCACTCCCGCATCATCAAGGACACGACGCCACTCGACGCCGACGGGCAGCCCCGCCTGATCGCGCTCTGGCAGTGGCTGCTGCGACGCTTCCCCCTGCCCACGCAGACCAGTCCCTGACACGCGGTCCGTGACAGCCGGTCCCTGACGGACGGTCATAGGATCCGGGATTAGCGTGGCAGGGTGCAGCACGACCGCGACCCCCACTCGCCGACCCCCGGCAGCCTCCGCGCCCTGATCCGTCAGCGTGCCACCGATGACCCCGACCGGGTGTTCCTCGAGGACGCCCGCTCCGACCGGGTCCTCCGCCACGGCGACCTGGAGACCGCCGTCGCCGCCTGGTCCTCGACCTTCGACGTGATCGGCGTACCCGACTCCGGCGCCGTGCTCGTCGACGTGGGGGACCCGCTCGCGTTCGCCGTCGTGCACCTCGCCGCCGTCGCGAGCGGGCGCCGAGCCGTCCCTGTCGACACCGGGCAGCCGACGACGGAGCCGGCACGGCTCGCGGACCTGCTCGGTGGCGCCTCGATCGTGGTGTCGGACCGGCTCGAGGACGCCACCATCCCGGGGACGCCGGCCGCCCGCGTGGACCCGGCCACGGGCCTCCCGTCCGACGTCCGTGACGGCGACGTGCCCACCGCGACGCCGGACGCACCCGGTGAGGGGTCCGTGGTGCTCTTCACCTCCGGCTCGACCGGCACGCCGAAGGGCGTCGAACTGCCCGAGTCACAGCTGCTGTTCGTCGCGCGGGCCGTGGCGGAGCACAACGGGCTGACCCCGGAGGACCGCGGGTTCAACTCGTTGCCGCTGTTCCACGTCAACGCCGAGGTCGTCGGGCTGCTCTCGACCCTCGTCGCCGGCGCCACGCTCGTGCTCGACCGGCGCTTCCGGCGGACCGGGTTCTGGGAGCTGCTCGCCGAACGCCGTGTGACGTGGTTGAACGCGGTGCCGGCCATCCTCGCGGTGCTCGCGAAGACCGGGCCGCTCGACTTCCCCGACGGCCTGCGGTTCGTCCGGAGCGCCTCGGCACCGCTGCCCGACCCCGTCCGGTCCGCCCTGGGTGACGTCCCGCTCGTCGTGAGCTGGGGCATGACCGAGGGCGCGAGCCAGATCACCGCCACCCCGCTCGGTGCGCCAGCCCGTGCCGGCTCGGTGGGGGTGCCCGTCGGTTGCGCCGTGCAGGTCCGCGACGAGGACGGCACCGTGCTGCCGGCCGGCGCGACCGGGGCGCTGTGGGTCCGCGGACCGGGCATCGTGCGCTCCTACCTGCACGGGCGCGCCGCCGAGCGCTTCGACGCGGACGGCTGGCTCGCCACGGGGGACGTCGGCTCCGTCGCCGAGGACGGCTGGGTGTCGCTCGCCGGTCGGTCCGACGACGTCATCAACCGCGGGGGCGAGAAGGTCTGGCCCGCCGAGGTCGAGGACGTCCTGCTCGGCGACCCGCGGGTGCTCGAAGCCGTGGTCGTGGCCCGACCCGACGACGTCCTCGGCAGCGTGCCGGTGGCGTACGTCATCCCGCAGCCGCGGGACGAGGACCCAGACGACGACGCCGACGAACGGCACAGCGACGCCGACCGCGACGCAGCCGACGACGCCGACCGCGACGCAGCCGACGCCGCCGCCCTCGTCGCCGACCTCACCGCCCGCGCCGAACGGTCCCTGACCCGCTTCCGCCGCCCGGTGGAGATCATCGTCGTGCCCGACCTGCCCCGCGCCCCCACCGGCAAGATCCAGCGCGCCCGGGTCCGCGGCATGGCGGAGACACCGTGAGCACGACCACGGCGCCGGGCACGGGGGTCAGGACCCCGACCCGCACCGCCGAGGGCCGTCCGCGGCACCTCTACGAGATCGACGTCCTCCGCATCCTGACGTTCGCGTGCGTGATCGGCGTGCACACGACGAGCCACACGATGGCGTCGGACGACCTCGGGCTCGCCGGGCTCCTCGCGCTCCTGCACTTCACCCGGCTGGTGTTCTTCACCCTCACCGCGTTCGTGCTCGTCTACAGCTGGTCGATCCGTCCGAAGCCGATGTCGGTGTTCTGGCCGAAGCGGTTCCTGCTCGTCGGGGTGCCGTACCTGGCGTGGTCGTTCGTCTACGTCGCCTCCGCATGGCTGCTCGACTCGGGCCAACGCGGCGACGTGCCGGCGCTCGTCGAGACGTACGCCACCGGCATCGTCACGGGGACCGCGAAGTACCACCTGTACTTCCTGCTCGTGACGATGCAGGTGTACCTGCTGCTGCCGGCGATCATGTGGCTCGTGCGGACCACGCGCCGCCACCACGTCGCGGTGCTCGTCGTCAGTCTGCTCGTGCAGCTCGTCGTCTTCGCCGGCTACAAGTACTTCCCCTCGACCGACGCGTGGATGCACGGCTACCAGAAGCAGTTCTTCTTCTCGTACGTCTTCTTCATCGTCTCCGGGGCGATCGCGGCCGACCACGCCGAGGGGTTCCTCGGGTTCGTACGCACCCACCGGCGGGCGATCGGGTGGGCGTTCCTCGGCGGTGCGGTGCTGACGCTCGTCGTGTACGTCGTGCAGATGGCGCTCGGGGACTCGCCCTACAAGGCCGGCACCCCCCTGCAGCCCGTCGAGGTGGTCTGGAGCACCCTCGTCTTCCTCGGGTTCCTCGCCGCCGGCGCCGCCTGGGCTGACCGTCGCGTCGCCGGCAGCCGGCTGGCACGGGTCGTCGACTACGCCTCGGACCGCTCGTTCGGCATCTTCCTGAGCCACCCGCTGGTGATCTGGCTCCTGCTGTACGGCTCCAGCCCGCTCGAGGCCCTCGTGCCGAAGCCCTGGCTCACCCTCGTGACGTACCTGCTCGTCGTGGTGCTCGCCGTCGCCGTCACCGAGGCCTTCCGCTGGACACCGCTCAGCGTGCCGCTGACGGGACGGCCGTCCCTCTCCGCGCGGGCGGCCCGGCAGGCCCGAGCCGCGAAGCGCGCGGTGACCCGCTGACGGACTGGAGGATCGGAGCGGCGCCGCCCCGAGCCTCCCGTCCGTCCTGTGGTCAGGCTGAGCGCTGCTCGGCCTTCGGGACGCCGACCTCCAGCACCCCGTCGGTGGAGGTGAGTCGCTGCGGCTTCATGAACCACGCCACGACGGCCGCGGCGCCGAGCAGCACGCAGGACAGCGCGAACGGCAACTGCCACCCGGACGCGTCGACGAGCACCCCGAAGACGATGGGCGAGAGCACTCCGGCGACGCCGAAGCCCGTGTTCATGAAGCCGGACGCCGTCCCGGACCACTGCGGCGCGACGTCCATCGGGATCGCCCAGAGGTTGGCGTTGCAGAGCTCGAGGAAGAAGAACGAGAGGGCGAGCGAGATCGTCGCCACGAGCAGCCCCTGCCCGATCACGAGCGGCACCAGGCAGAGGAGCGACCCGCCGAGCCCGACGACGAGGATCGCTCGCCGGGCGTTCCTGGTGTCGCCGCCGCGGTGGATGATCCGGTCGCTGAGCATGCCGCCGACGGTGTCCCCGACGACGCCCGCGAGCAGGATGAGCGTGGTGAACAGGGCGAAGTCGCCGATCGCCAGGCCGTAGGTCGAGCTGAGGAACGTCGGCAGCCAGGTGAGGAACACCCAGAGCGTCCAGCCGTAGCCGAAGTCCACGAAGGTGACGGGCAGGATCTGCTTCGCCAGCTGCCCCCACGGCACGGGCGGACGCGTCGCGCGGGTCGCCACCGGCGGGAGCTCGTCGAGCTCGACCTGGGTGATGCCCTTCGCCGACTCGGGCTTGTCCCGGAACAGGAACCACCAGGCGATGGCCCACGCGAAGGAGAGCACCGCGGTGGCGAAGAAGGCCAACCGCCAGCCGCTGATCGCGATGAAGTACGCGACGACGAGGGGCGCGAGGGCGTTGCCGAGCCGCGCCGCCGAGTGCACGACGCCCTGGGCGAAGCCGTTCCGGTCGCGGGGGATCCAGCGGCTCATCGCCTGCGTGGCGGTGGGGAACGCGGCCGCCTCGCTCAGCCCGAGCAGGGCGCGGGCGGCGAACAGCGTCCAGAAGCCCACGGCGAACCCGGTCCAGAGCGTCGCCACACCCCAGATCACGGTGATGACGAAGAGGGCCTTGCGGGGGCCGAACTTCTCGCTGATCGTCCCGCCGAACACCTGGAGCAGGGCGTAGGGCAGCGAGAACGCGGCCACGATCACACCGGCGGTGGTCTCGTTGAAGCCGAACTCCTCGGTGATGTGGGGGAGCGCGGTCGAGATGTTGGTGCGGTCGATGTACGAGATCGCGTACATGAAGCAGAGCAGCAGGAGCACTCGGCCGCGGATGCGTCCGCGGAACGGTGTGCCCTTGGCTGGTGCGGCGGGGGTCGCCGTGGTCATGGGTGGGTGCCTCTTCGCCGGGGGGTGCGGTCGGGTCGTTGCTGAACAGACGGAACGGTAGGAGCGGTCCCTATCAGCGTCCTTGGAGGGTGCTCTCCGCGGACGATACGCCGGACGGACCGACGGGGATCGGGCCTGTGCGGTGCACGCGGTGCACGCGGGGGTACGCCCTGGGCGAGAAGCCGGATCGCTGTCGGTGGGCGCGCTTAGCATTGACGCATGGCAGTTGCAGTCAAACCGGTGCGCTCGGTCCGTCCGTTCGAGGTGATCAGCGAGTACTCGCCGAGCGGTGACCAGCCCGCCGCGATCGCCGAGCTCGCGGGGCGCATCAACGCGGGTGAGACCGACGTCGTGCTCCTCGGCGCGACCGGTACGGGCAAGTCGGCGACGACCGCCTGGCTCATCGAGCAGGTGCAGCGTCCGACCCTCGTGCTCGCGCACAACAAGACCCTCGCGGCCCAGCTCGCGACGGAGTTCCGCAGCCTGCTGCCGGAGAACGCGATCGAGTACTTCGTCTCGTACTACGACTACTACCAACCAGAGGCCTACGTCCCGCAGACGGACACCTTCATCGAGAAGGACTCCTCGGTCAACGCCGAGGTCGAGCGCCTCCGACACTCCACGACGAACTCGCTGCTCAGCCGGCGCGACGTCGTCGTGGTGTCGACCGTGTCCTGCATCTACGGTCTCGGGACGCCCGAGCAGTACATGAACGCCTCGGTGGCGCTGTCGGTCGGGCAGGAGATCTCCCGCGACCAGCTCGTCCGCCGCTTCGTCGCCATGCAGTACCAGCGCAACGACGTCGACTTCGCCCGCGGCACCTTCCGCGTGCGCGGCGACACCATCGAGATCATCCCGATGTACGAAGAGCACGCGATCCGCATCGAGATGTTCGGCGACGAGATCGAAGCCCTCAGCTCGCTGCACCCCCTGACCGGCACCGTCATCGACGACCTCCCCGCGGTCTCGATCTTCCCCGCGTCGCACTACGTGGCGGACACCGACGTCATGCACCGGGCGATCGGCACCATCAAGGAAGAGCTGGCCGAGCGCCTCGCCGAGCTCGAGGGCCAGGGGAAGCTGCTCGAGGCCCAGCGGCTCCGCATGCGCACCACGTTCGACATCGAGATGATGGAGCAGATCGGGTTCTGCTCGGGCATCGAGAACTACTCCCGACACGTCGACGGTCGGATGCCAGGAGAGGCCCCCCACTGCCTCCTCGACTACTTCGCCGACGACTTCCTCATCGTGATTGACGAGTCCCACGTCACCGTGCCGCAGATCGGCGCGATGTACGAGGGTGACGCCTCCCGCAAGCGCACCCTGGTCGAGCACGGCTTCCGGCTCCCCAGTGCGATGGACAACCGCCCGCTGAAGTGGGAGGAGTTCCTCGAGCGCGCCGGGCAGAAGGTCTTCCTGTCGGCGACCCCCGGCAAGTACGAGCTCGGGATCACCGACAGCGTCGTCGAGCAGATCATCCGCCCGACGGGCCTGATCGACCCCGAGATCGTCGTGAAGCCCTCCGACGGCCAGATCGACGACCTGCTCGAGGAGATCCAGCAGCGCGTCGACAAGGACGAGCGCGTCCTCGTCACGACGCTGACCAAGCGCATGGCCGAGGAGCTGACCGACTTCCTCGGCAACGCCGGGGTCCGTGTCCGGTACCTGCACTCCGACGTCGACACGCTGAAGCGCGTCGAGCTCCTGACCGAGCTCCGGCAGGGCGTCTACGACGTGCTCGTCGGCATCAACCTGCTCCGTGAAGGCCTCGACCTGCCCGAGGTCTCCCTCGTGGCGATCCTCGACGCCGACAAGGAGGGCTTCCTGCGCTCGGCCACGTCGCTCATCCAGACCATCGGCCGTGCGGCGCGCAACGTCTCCGGTCAGGTGCTCATGTACGCCGACAAGATGACCGCCTCGATGACCCAGGCGATCGAGGAGACCGACCGACGCCGCGAGAAGCAGGTGGCCTACAACCTCGAGCACGGCATCGACCCGCAGCCGCTCCGGAAGAAGATCGGCGACATCACCGAGCAGCTCAACCGGGAGAACGAGGACACCAAGGAGCTCCTCGAGCGCCGCGGTGGCGGCGTGCGCGACGGCCGTCGTGCCCCGACGCCGAACCTCAAGCGCACGGGCATCGCCGGCGAGGGCGCCACCCAGCTCGAGGCCACGATCGCCGACCTCAACGACCAGATGCTGCAGGCAGCAGCCGAGCTGAAGTTCGAGCTGGCGGGACGTCTGCGCGACGAGGTCCAGGACCTCAAGAAGGCGCTCCGGCAGATGGAGTCCGCCGGGCATGTCAACTGAGGGCAGCGCGGCAAGGACCGTCGTGGTCACGGGCGCGAGCGCCGGGCTCGGGTACCACGCGGCCGAGCAGCTGGCGCGCGCCGGGCACCGCGTCGTGCTCGCGACCCGCAGCCCCGAACGGGCAGCAGCAGCGGAGCGGAGCATCCGGCAGCACGTGCCGACGGCGGACCTCACGCAGCTGCACGTCGACCTCGCGGACCTCGACAGCGTCCGCACGGCCGCCGACGAGCTCCAGGCGCTGGGGCCGATCGACGCGCTGGTGAACAACGCGGGCGTCGTCGGGTCGAGCACGGAGCGCTCCACCGCGCAGGGCGTCGAGCTGCAGGTCGGGACGAACCACCTCGGGCACTTCGCACTCACCGGCCTGGTCCTGCCGCTCCTCGAACGCACCGGCGGGCGCGTCGTGCACCTCGGGTCCATCGCCCACCGCTGGGCGTCGCTCGACCACACCGACCCCCTGCGCGTCGGGCACTACTCGAGCTACCGCCAGTACGGCCGCAGCAAGCTCGCGGTGATGCTCTTCGGCTTCGAGCTGGCGCAGCGGCTGGCGGACGCTGGCTCCCCGGTCTCGAGCGTCGTCGCGCACCCGGGGCTGGCGCTCGAGGCCCTCTCGCCCGCGCGCCCGGACGTCGCACCAGCACGGAGCGAACCCGGCTGGACCCACCCGGGTCAGCGCCTGTACGCCCAGGGCAAGGACGCCGGCGCGCTGCCGCTCGTCCACGCGGCCGTCGGTGACGACGTCCGCTCGGGGGAGTACTGGGGGCCGAGCGGTGTGTTCCAGCTGCGCGGACCCGCCGCCGTCGTGCGTGCGGAGCCCCGGGCCCACGACCGGACCCAGGCGGCACGGCTCTGGCACGCCAGCGAGCAGGTCTCCGGGGTGGCGTTCGCTCTCGACGCACTCGGGTGAGGCGCTCGGGTCGGCGAATGTCGGAGCCGGTTCGTACAATCGTCGGTGATGACCATCACTTCTGACCGCGACTCCGCGACCTCCGGCCGGAACGCCTTCGGCGAATCCGCGGACCTCGAGCCTGCAGACCTGCACCTCCCCGGCGGCACCGCTCCGCACAGCACGTCGACGCTCAGCGTCCGTGGTGCGCGCGTGCACAACCTCCGTGACGTCGACCTCGAGATCCCACGCGACTCGCTCGTCGTGTTCACGGGCCTGTCCGGCTCGGGGAAGTCCTCGCTGGCGTTCGACACGATCTTCGCCGAGGGGCAGCGTCGCTACGTCGAGTCGCTGTCGGCGTACGCGCGCCAGTTCCTCGGGCAGGTCGACCGCCCCGACGTCGACTTCATCGAGGGCCTCTCGCCCGCGGTGTCGATCGACCAGAAGTCGACGAACCGCAACCCGCGCTCGACCGTCGGCACGATCACCGAGGTCTACGACTACATGCGCCTGCTCTGGGCGCGCATCGGCATCCCGCACTGCCCCGTCTGCGGAGAGGTCATCAGCAAGCAGAGCGTGCAGCAGATCGCCGACCAGCTGATGACGCAGGAGACCGGCACCCGGTTCCAGGTCCTCGCGCCGATCGTGTCGAAGAAGAAGGGCGAGTTCGTCGACCTCTTCCAGGAGCTCGCGGCGTCCGGCTACTCCCGCGCGATCGTCGACGGCGAGCGGATCCAGCTGAACAGCCCGCCCACGCTGAAGAAGCAGGTCAAGCACGACATCTCGGTCATCATCGACCGCCTGGTGGCGAGCGACGACATCCTCGGTCGCCTGACGGACTCCCTCGAGACCGCGCTGCGCCTGACCAACGGCACGGTGGCGATCGACCTCGTGGACCACGAGGGGCCCGGCGCCGTCCGGACCTACTCCGAGAACCTGTCCTGCCCGAACAACCACCCCCTCGCGCTCACCGAGATCGAGCCCCGCACGTTCTCGTTCAACGCGCCGTTCGGTGCCTGCCCGGAGTGCTCCGGCCTCGGCACGCGGATGTCCGTCGACCCCGACCTCGTGCTCGGTGATCCAGAGGCAACGCTGTCCGGCGGCGTCCTGCTGCCCTGGACCGGCACGAGTGGGCTCTACTCCTACTTCGAGAAGCTGCTCGGCGGCCTCGGCAAGGAGCTCGGCTTCAAGCTCGACACCCCGTGGAACCAGCTCGACCCGACGGTGCAGGCCGCGATCCTCACCGGCAAGGACTTCGAGGTGTCGGTGTCCTGGCGCAACCGCTTCGGCCGTGAGATGCGCTACACCAGCGGGTTCGAGGGCGTCATGCCCTACATCGAGCGCAAGTTCGCCGAGGCCGAGTCGGACTCGCAGCGGCAGCGCTTCCAGGGGTACCTGCGCGAGGTCCCCTGCCCCGTCTGCGACGGCACCCGTCTGAAGCCCGAGGTCCTCGGCGTCACCGTCGCCGACCACAGCATCGCGGACGTCACCCAGCTCAGCCTCGACGACGCCTACGCGTTCATGGACACCCTGTCGCTCACCGACCGCGAAGCCCACATCGCCGCGGCCGTCCTGCGGGAGATCCGCGCCCGACTCGAGTTCCTGCTCGAGGTCGGCCTGAACTACCTCACCCTGTCCCGTGGCGCCGGGTCGCTCTCCGGTGGAGAGGCCCAGCGCATCCGCCTGGCGACCCAGATCGGCTCCGGCCTGACCGGCGTGCTCTACGTCCTCGACGAGCCGAGCATCGGGCTGCACCAGCGCGACAACCGTCGACTCATCGACACCCTCGTCAAGCTCAAGAACCTCGGCAACACGCTCATCGTCGTCGAGCACGACGAGGACACCATCCGCACCGCGGACTGGGTCGTCGACATCGGTCCCGGCGCCGGGGTGAACGGCGGCAACGTCGTGCACTCGGGCTCCTACGCCGACATGATCGAGAACCGCGAGTCGATCACCGGGGACTACCTCGCCGGTCGTCGCGCGATCGAGATGCCCGCGTCGCGCCGCAAGGTCAACCGCAAGCGCGTCATCAGCGTGCAGGGTGCCCGCGCCAACAACCTGCAGGAGGTCGACGCCGACTTCCCGCTCGGCGTGTTCACCGCGGTGACGGGCGTCAGCGGGTCGGGCAAGTCGACGCTGGTCAACGACATCCTCTACAAGGTGCTCGCGAACCAGCTCAACGGTGCCCGGCACATCGCCGGCAAGCACACCCGCGTCAAGGGCCTCGACCAGCTCGACAAGGTCGTGCACGTCGACCAGGCCCCGATCGGTCGCACCCCGCGCTCGAACCCGGCGACCTACACCGGCGTCTTCGACCGCATCCGCGGGCTCTTCGCCGAGACGACCGAGGCCAAGGCACGCGGGTACCTGCCCGGCCGCTTCAGCTTCAACGTCAAGGGCGGTCGCTGCGAGAACTGCTCCGGTGACGGCACCATCAAGATCGAGATGAACTTCCTGCCCGACGTCTACGTCGCGTGCGAGGTCTGCGGCGGTGCGCGCTACAACCGCGAGACGCTGCAGGTCCACTACAAGGGCAAGGACATCTCCGAGGTCCTCGACATGCCCATCAGCGAGGCCGCCGAGTTCTTCGAGCCGATCTCCGCGATCCACCGCTACATGGCCACCCTCGTCGACGTCGGGCTGGGCTACGTCCGCCTCGGGCAGAGCGCGACCACCCTGTCCGGCGGAGAGGCCCAGCGCGTCAAGCTCGCGACCGAGCTGCAGCGCCGCTCGAACGGCCGCACGGTCTACGTGCTCGACGAGCCGACGACCGGTCTGCACTTCGAGGACGTCCGCAAGCTGCTCCTCGTGCTGCAGAGCCTGGTCGACAAGGGCAACACCGTCATCACGATCGAGCACAACCTCGACGTCATCAAGTCCGCCGACTGGGTCATCGACATGGGGCCCGAGGGCGGCTCCGGTGGTGGCACGGTCCTCGCCGTGGGCACCCCCGAGCACATCGCCGAGGTCCCCGAGAGCCACACGGGGGTGTTCCTCCGCGAGATCTTCGAGGCCCAGGACGCCCGCGTCGGCAAGGAGCGCTCCGTCGGCGCCCGCACGGTCGACGAGACCACGCTCGGCTCGCTCAAGCGCGGCAGCGCCGCCGACAAGCAGAAGGCTGGTGCTCGGTAGGTGACGGACACCGTCTCGTGGCGGCCGAAGGCGGGGGAGATCCCGACCGACCCGGGCGTCTACCGGTGGCGTGACGGCAACGGCCGGGTGCTCTACGTCGGCAAGGCGAAGAACCTCCGCGCGCGCCTGAGCAACTACTTCGCCCCGCTGCCCACGCTCCACGAACGCACACGGCGGATGGTGCTCACCGCCAGGAGCGTCGAGTGGACGACCGTCGGCTCCGACATCGAGGCCCTGCAGCTCGAGTACACCTGGATCAAGGAGTTCGACCCGCCCTTCAACGTCAAGTTCCGGGACGACAAGTCGTACCCGTACATGGCGATCACCCTCGGCGACGAAGCCCCGAGGGTGATGGTGACGCGCAACCGGAAGATCCGTGGGGCGAAGTACTTCGGTCCGTACCCGAAGATCTGGGCCGTGCACGACACCATCGACCTGATGATCAAGGTCTTCCCGATCCGCACGTGCTCGGACTCGTCCTACAAGCGCGCCATGCAGACGGGCAAGCCGTGCTTCCCCGGGCAGATCGGCAAGTGCGGCGGGCCGTGCTCGCAGCGCGTCACCATCGCCGAGCACCGCGCGATGGTCGAGGAGTTCGTCCGCTTCATGGGCAGCTACGACCGCCGGATCATCACGCAGCTCCGGCAGCGGATGGGGGCGTCGTCCGACGCGATGCAGTACGAGCAGGCCGCCCGGTTCCGCGACCAGGTCGAGGCCCTCGAAGCCGTGCTCGAGAAGTCCGCCGTGGTGCTGAAGGACTCGGTCGACCTCGACCTGTTCGGCATCGCCGAGGACGAGCTCGCGGCGGCGGTCCAGCTGTTCTCCGTCCGCGGCGGACGCATCCGCGGTGTCCGGGGATGGGTCGTGGACAAGGAGCTCGACATCAGCACCGGCGACCTCGTCGAGCAGATCGTCCAGGGCGTCTACGCCGACGGCGAGCTGGCACCCCAGACCGCCGGTGCCCTCACCAGTCCGAGCATGGAGGAGCCGCCGCGCGAGGTCGTCGTGCCCGAGCTCCCCGAGGACGCCGACGCCCTGCAGCAGTGGCTCAGCGACCGCCGTGGTGGGCGCGGCACGAAGCTCAGCACCGCCCAGCGCGGAGAACGGGCAGGCCTTGCCCGCACGGCCTCGCAGAACGCGAAGCAGGCCCTCATGCTCTACAAGACCAAGCGCTCGGCCGACTACACCACCCGCGCCGCGGCCCTGGCGGACATCCAGGAGGCCCTCGGGATGTCCGAGGCACCGCTGCGCATGGAGTGCTACGACATCTCGCACCTGCAGGGCACGAACGTGGTGGCCTCGATGGTGGTGTTCGAGGACGGCCTGCCGCGCAAGGACCAGTACCGCCGCTACTCGATCGCCGAGACCCGCGACGACACCGACAGCATGCACCAGGTGCTCACCCGTCGGCTCGCGCGGCTCGACGAGGACGCCGAGCTGCCGGACCAGCCCGACCACAACGCCGACGGGGTCGTGGCGGTGGAGAAGCCGACGAAGCGCTTCGCGTACCGCCCGCAGCTGCTCATCGTCGACGGCGGCCAGCCCCAGGTGGCGGCCGCCAAGCGCGCGATGGACGAGGCCGGCGTCACCGACATCGCACTCGTCGGCATCGCCAAGCGGCTCGAGGAGCTCTGGCTGCCCGACGACGACTTCCCGGTGATCCTGCCGCGCAACTCGGAGGCCCTGTTCCTCATCCAGCGCATCCGCGACGAGGCGCACCGCTTCGCGATCACGCACCAGCGTGGCCGTCGCAAGCGCGACGTCCGCACGCAGCTGTCCGAGATCCCGGGCCTCGGCCCGAGCCGGGTCAGCGCGCTGCTGAAGCACTTCGGCTCCGTCGCGCGGCTCCGCGGTGCCACCGCCGAGGAGATCGGCGTGGTCCCCGGCGTCGGCCCGGCGACGGCGGCGGCGGTCGTCCGGAAGCTGCAGACGGTCCCGACGAGCACGCCGACCGGCGAGTCACCGGCCGAGCCGACGAGCCCGACCGGTCCGACGAGTGCCGGAGACGCGGACGCGTCTGCCGCGACGGAGACGGACGACCGGACGGGAGGCCCGGTGCGGGTCCCCGAGGTGACCAGCGACGGTCCGACGCTGCCGTCGTGACGTCACCACGAGCCTCCAGGCCGGCCCGTCCGCTCGCCCCTGCCGGACGGTAGCCTTGACGCCGAGCCACCAGACCCACGGCCCGCTCTGCGGGCCACCGGACCACCCGGGCGACGCGCCCGGGCAGCGACGACGGAGCACATCTCCCAGATGACGGACACCGAACCGAAGCCCCAGCACGACGTCCTCATCGTCACCGGGATGTCCGGTGCCGGCCGCTCGACGGTCGGCAAGGCGCTCGAGGACCTCGACTGGTACGTCGTCGACAACCTGCCGACCCAGATGCTCGGGCCGCTCACCGACCTGGCCGACCGTGCGGGGGAGAAGATCCCGAAGCTCGCCGCGGTGGTGGACGTCCGCGGTGGGCGCTACTTCACGGCTCCGGAGCACGCGGTCGAGCAGCTCCGGTCGAGCACGTCGGCGCGGGTCCGCGTGCTGTTCCTCGAAGCGACGGACCAGGTCCTCGTGCGACGGTTCGAGCAGGTGCGTCGACCCCATCCGCTCCAGGGTGAGGACACCCTCCTCGACGGCATCGCGCGGGAGCGCACCCGGCTGCTCGGGCTGCGCGAGGCCTCCGACGTGATCATCGACACGTCCGACCTGAACATCCACCAACTCGCGAACACCATCACCGAGAAGTTCGCCGAGGACCGCTTCACCGGTGTCCAGGTCACGCTGATGAGCTTCGGCTTCAAGTACGGGCTGCCGACGGACGCCGACATGGTCGCCGACGTCCGGTTCATCCCGAACCCCTACTGGGTGCCGGAACTCCGCGAGCACACCGGCCTCGACGAGCCGGTCTCGGACTACGTGCTGGCCCAGTCGGGGGCCCGGCAGTTCGTCGACCGGTACGCCGCCGTGCTCGAGCCCGTGCTCGCCGGGTACCAGCGGGAGAACAAAAGACACGCTACGATCGCCATCGGCTGTACCGGCGGGAAGCACCGCTCGGTCGCCATCGTCGCCGAGTTGGCGAGCGTCCTCCGCGGGATGCCCAACGTCGCCGTGCGTGTGAAGAACCGAGATCTCGGCCGGGAGTGACCGTCCCACCGGCCGCTGCACACGGGTGCGCCAACGGGACCGACGAGCCCCACCACCAGAAACGTTAGGAATGATGCTGTGCCGTTGACTGCCGAGGTCAAGGACGAACTGGCCAGGGTCGTCGTGGGCCGCAACACGGTCCGTGCCGCCGAACTCGCGACGATCCTCCGGTTCGCGGGTGGCCTGCACGTCATCTCCGGCAGGATCGCCGTCGAGGTCGAGCTCGACACCCGGATCATCGTGCACCGCGTGCGCAAGGACCTCGCCGAGCTCTACGGCGTGCGGAGCGAGGCCTCGGTCGGCTCGACCGCCTCGGCTCGTCGCGGCACCCGCTACCTGGTCCGCGTCCTCGAAGCGGGGGAGACCCTCGCCCGCCAGACCGGCCTGATGGACGCCCGTCGCCGACCCGTGCGCGGGCTCCCGAACCGCCTGACCACGGGCAACCGCGAGGACCTGGCCGCCATCTGGCGCGGTGCCTTCCTCGCCGCCGGCACCCTGACCGACCCGGGCCGAGCCGCCGCGCTCGAGGTCACCTGCCCTGGCAACGAGGCAGCGATGGCCCTGGTGGGAGCCGCCTCGCGCCTCGGCGTCGCCGCGAAGGGCCGCGAGGTCCGCGGGGTGCACCGCGTCGTCATCCGCGACGGCGAGGCCATCGGGCAGATGCTCACCGTCATGGGCGCCGCGCGCACCACCGCCGAGTGGGAGGAGATGCGCCAGCGCCGCGAGGTCCGGGCCACCGCCAACCGCCTCGTGAACTTCGACGACGCCAACCTCCGCCGCTCCGCCCAGGCTGCCGTCGCGGCGTGCGCCCGGGTCGAGCGTGCCCTCGAGATCCTCGGCGACGAGGTCCCCGACCACCTGCAGTACGCCGGCTCGCTCCGCCTGCAGCACCGCGACGCCTCGCTCGACGAGCTGGGCCAGCACGCGGACCCGCCCATGACGAAGGACGCCATCGCCGGCCGCATCCGTCGCCTGCTGGCGATGGCCGACAAGCGTGCCGTCGAGCTCGACGTCCCGGGCACCGAGGCCAGCGTGCCGGAGGAGCTCGAGGGCGTCTGACACCCGCTGCACGGTCGACGTCGTCCAGGCGGCGTGTGGGGCGCTGACTGCTAGGCTCGTTTCGGTGGCGTTACGGGGCGTATCGTCAGCCACCCGCGTTCCCGTCACGGGTGCGTGACTCCCGAAAGCAGCGTCCTCGGGCGCTCCACACCCACAGGAGATCCTTTGACCGTCAAGATCGGTATCAACGGCTTCGGCCGGATCGGCCGCAACTTCTTCCGGGCCGCCCTGGCCAAGGGCAGCGACCTCGAGATCGTGGCGGTGAACGACCTCACCGACAACGCCGCACTCGCGAACCTGCTCAAGTTCGACTCGATCACGGGTCGTCTCGGCGTCTCCGTCGAGCTGGACGGCGACAACATCGTCGTCGACGGCAAGCCGATCAAGGTCCTCGCGGAGCGCGACCCCGCGAACCTCCCCTGGGGCGAGCTGGGCGTCGACATCGTCATCGAGTCGACCGGCTTCTTCACCAAGGCCGCCGATGCGCAGAAGCACATCGACGCCGGCGCCAAGAAGGTCATCATCTCCGCTCCGGCCACGGGTGACGACGTCACCATCGTGCTCGGCGTGAACGAGGACACCTACGACGCCGCGAACCACCACATCATCTCGAACGCGTCGTGCACCACGAACAGCCTCGCGCCGCTCGCCAAGGTGTTCCACGACAAGTTCGGCATCGAGCGCGGTCTCATGACCACGGTCCACGCCTACACCGCCGACCAGAACCTGCAGGACGGCCCGCACAAGGACCCCCGTCGTGCCCGTGCCGCCGCACTGAACATCGTGCCGACCTCGACCGGTGCCGCCAAGGCCATCGGCCTGGTCATGCCCGAGCTCGCCGGCAAGCTCGACGGCTTCGCGCTGCGCGTCCCGGTCCCCACCGGCTCGATCACCGACCTCACCCTCGAGACCAAGTCCGAGGTCACCGTCGACGAGATCAACGCCGCGTACAAGGAGGCAGCCGAGGGCCCGATGAAGGGCATCCTGCTCTACAGCGAGGACCCGCTGGTGTCGACCGACATCACCACGGACCCGCACTCCTCGATCTACGACTCCGGCCTGACCAAGGTCATCGGCGGGCTCGTGAAGATCACCTCGTGGTACGACAACGAGTGGGGCTACTCGAACCGCCTCGTCGACCTCACCGAGTACGTCGGCGAGCGTCTGTAACACATGACTCTCCGCACCCTCGAGGACCTCGGCGACCTCGCCGGCAAGCGTGTCGTCGTCCGCTGTGACCTGAACGTCCCGCTCAAGGACGGCACGATCACGGACGACGGCCGCGTGCGGGCGTCGCTCACCACGTTGAACACGCTGATCACCGCCGGTGCGCGGGTCATCGTGATCTCCCACCTCGGTCGTCCCGACGGCGAACCCAAGCCCGAGTTCTCGCTCGCGCCGGTCGCCCAGCGGCTCTCGGAGCTGCTCGGGAAGCCGGTGACCTTCGTCGGCGAGACCGTCGGCGACGAGGCCACCGCGGCCGCCGAGGACCTCGAGGACGGTGACGTCCTGCTGCTCGAGAACCTCCGCTTCAACCCGGAGGAGACCTCGAAGGACGCCGCCGAGCGCAGTGCCTTCGCGGAGCGCATCGCCGCTCTCGGTGACGCCTTCGTGTCCGACGGCTTCGGCGTCGTGCACCGCAAGCAGGCCTCCGTGTACGAGCTGGCCTCCGCCCTGCCGTCCGCGGCCGGGCAGCTCATCGAGCAGGAGCTCACCGTGCTCGAGCGGCTGACCAAGGACCCGGAGCGCCCCTACACGGTGGTGCTCGGCGGCTCGAAGGTCAGCGACAAGCTCGGGGTCATCGACCACATCCTGCCCAAGGTCGACACGCTCTGCATCGGCGGCGGCATGCTCTTCACCTTCCTGGCCGCAGCGGGCCACGGGGTGGCGAAGTCGCTGCTCGAGCAGGACCAGCTCGACGTCGTCCGCGAGTACGTCTCGCGGGCGAAGGAGCTCGGCGTCACGATCGACCTGCCGACCGACGTCGTGGTGGCCTCCGGGTTCGCCGCGGACGCCGACCACGAGACGGTCCCGGCCGACGCGATCGAGTCCTCCTCGTTCGGCGCCGACGGCATCGGCCTCGACATCGGCCCCGAGACCGCAGCGCGGTTCGCGAAGGCCGTGTCCGGATCGAAGACCGTCTTCTGGAACGGCCCGATGGGCGTGTTCGAGTTCCCGGCCTTCGCCGCCGGCACGAAGACCGTCGCCCAGGCGCTGACCGAGGTCGACGGCCTCGGCGTCGTCGGTGGTGGCGACTCGGCCGCAGCGGTCCGGTCCCTCGGGTTCACGGACGACCAGTTCGGGCACATCTCCACCGGTGGTGGTGCGAGCCTCGAGTTCCTCGAGGGCAAGTCGCTCCCCGGTCTCGAAGCCCTGGGGTGGTCCGCATGAGCCGTACGCCGCTGATCGCCGACAACGCACGGGATGGTGCAGCATGAGCCGCACGCCGCTGATTGCCGGCAACTGGAAGATGAACCTCGATCATCTGCAGGCCATCGCGACCGTGCAGAAGCTCGCATGGACGCTGAAGGACGCCCGCCACGACTTCGACGACGTCGAGGTCGCGGTGTTCCCGCCCTTCACGGACCTGCGCAGCGTGCAGACGCTCATCTCCGCCGACAAGCTCCCGATCCGCTTCGGCGCCCAGGACCTGTCGCAGCACGACTCGGGCGCGTACACCGGTGACGTGTCCGGTGCGTTCCTGGCCGCGCTCGACGCCGCCTACGTGATCGTCGGGCACTCCGAGCGCCGCACGATGCACGGGGAGACCGACCAGGTCGTCGCCGCCAAGACCGCCGCGGCCGTCAAGCACGGGCTCGTGCCGATCGTCTGTGTCGGCGAGACCGGGGAGCAGCGCGACGAGCGCGGCCCCGGGATCGTCCCGGTCGAGCAGCTGCAGGTCGTCCTCGACACCGTGCCGTCCTCCGAGATCGTCGTCGCCTACGAGCCGGTCTGGGCCATCGGCTCCGGGCAGGCCGCCACGGCCGAGCAGGCCCAGGACGAGTGCGCCGCACTCCGTCGTGGGATCGCTGCGGCCTGGGGCGAGGATGCAGCCGCGGCGACGCGGGTGCTCTACGGCGGCTCGGTCAAGTCCGGCAACATCGCGGGGTTCCTCCGCGAGCCCGACGTCGACGGCGCGCTCGTCGGCGGGGCGTCGCTCGACGTGCAGGAGTTCGCCGCGATCGCGCGGTTCCGCCAGCACGTCGGGCTCTGACACCGCACCTGGGGCACCTGCTCCCGCACCACTCCCGCGCCGGTACCGGCCGAGCCCTGCTCGGCCGGTACACTGGTACGGCTGACTGACACGAAAGGTACGTCGTGGCGATACTCTCCGTCGTGCTGCAGGTCCTGCTCGCTATCACGAGCCTCCTGCTCACGCTCCTCATCCTGCTGCACAAGGGCCGCGGTGGCGGCCTCTCCGACATGTTCGGCGGTGGCGTGACGAGCAACCTCGGGGCGTCCGGCGTGGCCGAGCGCAACCTGAACCGCATCACGGTGATCCTCGGTCTCCTGTGGATCACGAGCATCATCGTGCTCGGTCTCATCAACAAGTTCACAGCGGGGAGCTGAGCCATGGCATCCGGAGGCAGTGCAATCCGAGGGTCTCGCGTCGGCGCGGGCCCGATGGGGGAGCAGGACCGTGGGGTCCAGGCAGAGCGCGTGGCGATCTCGTACTGGGACGCCCTCGGGAACGAGGTCGTGCGGTACTTCTCCGCGACCCTCCCCGACGAGGAGATCCCCGAGACGGTCGACTCGCCGTCCAGCGGGCTCCCGGCCGGCCGCGACAAGGAGAACCCGCCCGTGGTCTCCAAGACCGAGCCCTACAAGACGCACCTCGCGTACGTGAAGGAGCGCCGCACCGAGGAAGAGGCAGCCCAGCTCCTCGAAGACGCGCTGCAGCAGCTCCGCCAGCGTCGCGGCACCGCGAAGTAGGCACCAGTTCCACACGAAGGCCCCCGCACCGATGGTGCGGGGGCCTTCGTCGTGTCGTGCGCTCTGGTGAGATCGCACTTGGTGTCGCCTCGCGCAGTGAGGAGCCGACACCAAGTGCGATCTCACCGGGGCACACGCGGGGTGACCACAGACAGACGGGAGGCCCGGTGCCAGCTGGCACCGGGCCTCCCGTCTGCGGGGTGCGTCAGTAGGTCGACGCGATGAGGTTCTCCGGGACGTCGCGGGCGGCGTCCTGGTCCACGAAGAAGACGGTGCGCTTGCGACCCTGCACGCCACCGACGGGGACCTCGTCGACGGAGGCACCCGCGAGGGCGAGCCCGAGGACCGAGGCCTTCTCGGCGCCGGACAGGATGACCCACACCCGCTGCGACGCGTTGATCGCCGGGTAGGTCAGGGTGAGACGCTGCGGCGGCGGCTTGGGGGAGTCGTCGACCGGCACGACCACGTGGTCGGTCACCGTGAGCTGCGGGAACTCCGGGAACAGCGACGCGGTGTGCCCGTCCGGGCCGACCCCGAGCAGGGTGATGTCGAACTTCGGCGCGATGGCGGAGTCAGGCGCTGCAGCCTGGAGCTCACGCTCGTACTGCGCGGCGGCCTCGTCGATGCTGAGTCCGGCGTCGGACGCGGCCATCGGGTGGATGTTCTCCGCGGGGATGCCGACGTGGTCGAAGAAGTCGGACTGCGTGCCCGTGATGTTCCGGTCGGCGTCGCCCTCCGGAGCCCAGCGCTCGTCGACCCACCAGACGTGCACCTTCGACCAGTCGACGCTCTCACGAGCCTGCGACTGCCCGATCGCGGCGAGGACCAGTGTGGACACCGACCCACCGCTGATGGCGATGTCCGCCCGCTCCTGCTCGTCCAGCACGTCGATGATCTTCGTGATGAAGCGTGCGGCGACGGACGCGCCGAGGGCCTGCTTGTCCGGGTGCACCAGCACCCGCCGTTCGTTGGTCACGTGACTCCCGTGTTCGTGGAGCGGCCAGAGGATGTGGTCGCGGTCGGCCCGTCCGGTCCGCCCCTGCCGTGACGACAGGGGCGGGACGGTCGGACCGCGGTGGTGCTGGTCAGCTCGCGAGCGAGTCGCGGAGCTGTGCCACGCCGTGCTTGACGACGTCTCCGAAGAGGACGTCGGGGTCGAGTCTACGGAGTTCCTCGGCGAGGCAGTCACGCAGGTTCCGGCGTGGCAGCGACAGGTCGTGCACCGGCTGACCGGGCATCGACAGCGTCGCCACGTCGACGAGGGAGCGTTCGAGCTCTATGTCGCCGGACTCACGGGCCAGCGTGACGCCGTGGATGCCGCTCGAGCCCGTCGCGCGGGGCGACGTGACGACCGAGACGGGCACCTGGAGCTGCAGCTGGAGCCAGGCGGCGAGGAGGAACGTCGACGGGCTGTCGCTCGCTCCGGAGACCTCGACGCCGGTGACCGGCTCGTACGGCGGCTGGTCGAGCGCCGCGGCGAGCTGGTTCCGCCACAGCGTCAGACGCGTCCACGCGAAGTCGGTGTCGCCGGGCACGTACGACTCGCCCAGGGCGGTGATCGCCGTGTTCGGATCCCGTTGGGCGGCGGCGTCGGTGATCCGCCGCTGGGCGATGCGCCCGAGGGAGGACTCGGCCGGCTTCGGCGGTGCGATCCCGGGCCACCAGGCGACGACCGGCGCATCCGGCAGGAGCAGACCGGTGACGAGGCTCTCCTCGTCGGTGGCCGTCTCACCGTAGGCACGCAGGACGATGACCTCGCTGGCGCCGGCGTCGCTCCCCACGCGGATCTGCGCGTCGAGACGGCCGGGCGACGCGATGTCACCGTCGTTCTTCGACACGATGATCACGCGCATCGGGTGCTCGCGGGATGCCTCGTTCGCCGCCGCGATCGCCTCTTCCTCGTGGCCGAGGGCCGTCGAGATGATCAGCGTGAGGACTCGGCCGAGTGCGACCGCGCCCCCCTCCTCGCGGATGTGGACGAGGGTCTTCTGGATCTTCGAGACCGTGGTGTTGGGCAGGTCGATCTTCATGGACGCCTCCAGGTCCGGCCGTCGCGGGCGAGGAGGTCGTCGGCCGAAGCCGGACCCCACGTCCCGGGGCGGTACTGCTCGGGCTGGCCCTGCGTGGCCCAGAACTCCTCGATGGGGTCGAGGATCTTCCAGGACAGCTCGACCTCCTGGTGCCGCGGGAACAGCGGCGGGTCACCGAGGAGCACGTCGAGGATGAGTCGCTCGTAGGCCTCGGGGGATGCCTCGGTGAACGCGTGACCGTAGCCGAAGTCCATCGTCACGTCGCGTACCTGCGTGCCGACGCCGGGGACCTTCGAGCCGAAGCGGAGCGTGACGCCCTCGTCCGGCTGGACTCGGACGACGAGTGCGTTCTGGCCGAGGGGGGACTGCGGGATGCCGAACACGGCCTCCGGGACGCGCTTGAACACGATCGCGATCTCGGTCACGCGGCGGCCGAGCCGCTTGCCGGCGCGCAGGTAGAACGGCACGCCCTGCCAGCGACGGGTCGCGATGTTGAGCTTCACCGCGGCGAAGGTCTCGGTCGTGGACTCGGGGTTCATGCCCGCTTCGTCCAGGAACCCGAGGACCTTCTCGCCGCCCTGCCAGCCGCCGGAGTACTGGCCGCGAGCGGTGGCGGTGGACAGGTCCTCCGGGAGCTCGACCGCGGAGAGCACCTTCTCCTTCTCGGCGCGGAGGTGTCCGGCCTTGAACGAGACGGGCTCCTCCATCGCCGTGAGGGCGAGGAGCTGCAGCAGGTGGTTCTGGATGACGTCGCGCGCCGCTCCGATGCCGTCGTAGTACGCGGCACGCCCGGCGACGCCGATGTCCTCGGCCATCGTGATCTGCACGTGGTCCACGTAGTTCGAGTTCCAGATGGGTTCGTACATCTGGTTCGCGAACCGCAGCGTCAGGAGGTTCTGGACCGTCTCCTTGCCGAGGTAGTGGTCGATGCGGAAGACGTCGTCGGGCGCGAAGACGCTCTCGACGATCGCGTTGAGCTCACGCGCGGTGCGGAGGTCGGACCCGAAGGGCTTCTCCACGACGACGCGGCTCCACGAGCCCTCGGGCTTGTCCGTCAGGCCGGACAGCTTGAGCTGCTCGGTGACGACCGGGAACATCTTGGGCGGGATGGACAGGTAGAACGCGTGGTTCCCCAGGGTGCCTCGCTCGGCGTCGAGGGCGTCGACGGTCTCCTTGAGCTGGACGAAGGCCTCGGGGTCGTCGAACGACCCCTGGACGAAGCGGATGCCCTGTTCGAGCTGCCGCCAGACGTCCTCGTCGAAGGGGGTCCTGGAGTGTTCCTTGACCGCGTCGTGGACGAGCTGGGAGAAGTCCTGGTCCTCCCAGTCACGCCGAGCGAACCCGACCAGCGCGAACCCCGGGGGCAGGAGCCCTCGGTTCGCGAGGTCGTAGACCGCGGGCATCAACTTCTTGCGGGACAGGTCGCCCGTCACGCCGAAGATGATGAGGGTGCTCGGACCCGCGATCCGGTTCAGTCGACGGTCCGTGGGCAGCCGGAGCGGGTTGTGCTCCGGGGTGATCGCCACCGGTGACATGTGTCGGTGAACTCCTTTGGTGTCAGGAAGTGGGTGTGGGCCCCTGGACCGCGGCGGTGACGACGTCTGCCAGGGCGGGGAGGTCCCCGGACGACAGCGTCAGCACCGGGCGGCCGTGCTGCGCGAGGACGCTGGCGTCCCCGGCTGCCTGGGCCCGGATGAGCTGGCCGAACGTGAAGGGCCGCCCGGGGATCGGCAGGTCGCCTGCGTCGTCCGCGAGGATCTGCAGGAACACCCCCGTCGCGGGTCCGCCCTTGTGGTACTGGCCGGTGGAGTGCAGGAACCGCGGGCCGTAGCCGAACGTGACCGGTCGGCCGATGCGCTCGGCGACGATGTCGCGGAGCACCGCGAGCTCGCGGTTGACGCCGCGGTCCACGTACGCCTGGATGGCGACGTAGCCGTCGGGGCCGACAGCGGACAGGAGGCTCGACACGGCCTGGGCGATGCTGCTGCCGGTCTCGAGACCGGTCGCGGACACCGCGATGCCGGACTCGCGGAAGGCGGGTTCGGCCGGCGCGGACGCCGGCTGGTCGCCGTCGCCCTCGAGCAGCGCCCGGGTGGCGACCTTGGCGGCCTCCACGTCGGGCTGGTCGAACGGGTCGATGCCGAGCAGACGCCCGGCGACGGCCACGGCGTACTCCCACACGAGGAACTGGCCACCGAGCGTGCCGGTGATCTCGACCTCGTGGTCGGCGACGTGGCGTTCCTCGTGGGCCGAGCCGACGAGCCGGATGACCTGCAGGTCGTGCAGGTCGGCGGTGAGCTCAGGGGCGTCGACGTCGAGGACGACGGGGAGCAGGCCCCTGCCGGCCTTGCCGGTGGACTCGGCGATCAGCTGCTCGGCCCAGTCGGCGAACCCGATGATGTGGGTGCCGTCCGCGACGATGCCGATCTTGTCGCGCAGGGGATCGGTGCCGGCGAGGACCGCGCCGAGCACGAGTCCGGGGTTCTCGTCGATGTCGACTGCCAGGAGCGCCGAGATGGCGTCGGCCTCGTCAAGCAGCTCCTCGATGTCCGCACCGGCGAGCCCCGACGGCACGAGCCCGAACGCGGTCAGTGCCGACCAGCGGCCGCCGACGGTGGGGTCGGCGGTGAAGACGCGGTAGCCGGCGTCGTTCGCAGCGGCCTCGAGCGGGGAGCCCGGGTCGGTGACGACGACGATGCGGTTGGTGGGGTCGATGCCGGCGTCCTGGAACGCCTGTTCGTAGATGCGGCGCTGCGAGTCCGTCTCGAGCGTGGAGCCGGACTTCGACGAGACGACGAGCACGGTGCGCTCGAGTCGGTCGGTCAGCGCTGCGGTGACCTGGGCGGGGTCGGTCGAGTCGAGCACCGTGAGGGGGACGCCCGCCGTGCGGGTGATGACCTCGGGTGCCAAGGACGAGCCGCCCATGCCGGCGAGGACGACGTGGTCGATCCCGTCGGCGTGGAGCTGCTCGCGCAGTTCGACGATCTGCGGGACGAGCGGTCGCGAGACCGCGACGGCTTCGACCCACCCGAGGCGCGAGGAGGCCTCGGTCTCCGCCGCCGGGCCCCAGAGGTCGGGGTCCTGGGCGGTGATGCCCGACGCCACCAGGTCGGTGACGAGGCGCGGGACCACCACTTCGATGGCCCGCGCCGCGTCACCCCTGGCGGCGATGGAGACTGTCACTACTTCTTGGCGTTCTCGAGTGCCGTCTTGACGGTCTCGACGAGCTCACCCCAGGAGACGTTGAACTTGTCCACGCCCTCCTTCTCGAGGAGCCCGACGACGTCGTCGTAGTCGACGCCGGCCGCAGCCAGCTGGTCCATGAACTCGTTGGCCGAGTCGAAGGTGCCCGCGATCGCGTCGCCGTGCACCTGGCCATGGTCGAACGTGGCCTCGAGCGTCTTGCCGGGCATCGTGTTGACGGTGTTCGGCGCGGCGAGCTCGGTCACGTACAGCGTGTCGGAGAGCGACGGGTCCTTGACACCGGTCGAGGCCCAGAGCGGACGCTGCGTGTTGGCGCCGGACTCGAGCAGGCCGAGGGCGCGCTCCGAGGCGAAGGCCTGGGTCCACACCTGGTAGGCGAGCTGGGCGTTGGCGATGCCGGCCTTCGACTTCAGGGCCTTGGCCTCGTCGGTGCCGACGGCGTCGAGGCGCTTGTCGATCTCGGAGTCGACGCGCGACACGAAGAAGGACGCGACCGAGTGGATCTTCGAGAGGTCGTGGCCGGCGGCCTTGGCCTTCTCGAGCCCACCGAGGTAGGCGTCGATGACCGCGCGGTAGCGCTCGAGCGAGAAGATCAGGGTGACGTTGACCGAGATGCCGGCGCCGATGACCTCGGTGATGGCCTCGAGGCCCTCGAGCGTCGCGGGGATCTTGATGAGGACGTTCTCGCGGCCGACCTTCTCGAACAGGAACTTGGCCTGCTCGATGGTCTTCGCGGTGTCGTGGGCCAGGCCCGGCTCGACCTCGATCGAGACACGGCCGTCGAAGCCCTTGGTCTCGTCGTAGATCGGCTTGAAGACGTCGGACGCGTTGGCGACGTCCTGCGTGGTGATCGCGAAGATCGCGTCGGTCACGTCGGTGTCCGCCGCGGCGAGCTCCTTGACCTGGTCGTCGTAGCGCTCGCCCTTGGCGAGTGCCGACGCGAAGATCGTCGGGTTGGTCGTCACGCCGACGACGTTGCGGTCCTTGATGAGGTTCTCGAGACGCCCGGTCTCGAGGAGCTCGCGGGAGAGGTCGTCGAGCCAGATGCTCACGCCGACGGCGGAGAGGGCTTCGGTGGGGGTGGTGTCAGTCATGTGTTTCTCTTCTTTCGTCGACGTGCGCTCGCTCTGAGCGGTGAGTCGGGGTCTGTGGGGTGAGCGCCTGAGGACGGGAAGCCCGTTGCGGGGCCGCAGGGGGCCTCCCGTCGGAAGGGCCGGGTCCGTGATCCGGACCCGGCCCTCGTGACTCAGGACGCTGCTGCGATGGTTTCCTTCGCCGCGGCGAGGACGTGCTCCGTGGTGAAGCCGAACTCGTCGTACAGCTTCTGGTAGTCGGCCGAGGCACCGAAGTGCTCGATCGACACGCTGCGGCCGGCGTCGCCGACGACGTCGCGCCAGCTCATGCCGATGCCGGCCTCGACCGAGACGCGGGCCTTGATCGCGGCGGGGAGCACCGACTCGCGGTAGGCCTCGTCCTGCGCGAAGAACCACTCGAGCGACGGAGCCGACACGACGCGGGCGTTGATGCCCTCGCCCTTGAGCTGCTCGCGGGCGTCGAGCGCGATCTGGACCTCGGAGCCGGAGCCGATGAGGATGACGTCCGGGGTGCCGTTCGGCGCCTCGGCGAGCACGTACGCGCCCTTGGCGACGTTCGCGGCGGACGCGAGCGTCTCACCCGATGCGTCGCCCTCGCCACGCTCGAACACCGGGAGGTTCTGGCGGCTGAGCGCCAGACCGGCCGGGCGGTCGGTGTGCTTGAGGATGGTCAGCCAGGCGTGCGCGACCTCGTTGGCGTCGGCCGGGCGGACGACGTCGAGACCCGGGATCGCACGGAGGGCCGTGAGCTGCTCGATCGGCTGGTGCGTCGGGCCGTCCTCGCCGAGGGCGATGGAGTCGTGGGTCCAGACGTAGATCGCCGGCGCCTTCATGAGGGCGGCGAGACGGACTGCCGGACGCATGTAGTCGCTGAAGATCAGGAAGGTGCCACCGAACGGACGCGTGTTGCCGTGCAGCACGATGCCGTTGAGGATCGCGCCCATCGCGTGCTCGCGGATGCCGAAGTGCAGCACGTGGCCGAACGGGTCGGTGCTCCAGGTCGACGTCGAGGCCTCGGCCGGACCGAAGGACTTGGCGCCCTCGATCGTGGTGAGGTTCGACTCGGCGAGGTCAGCGGACCCGCCCCAGAACTCGGGCATGTGCGGCGCGATGGCGTTGATGACCTTGCCGGAGGCGGCGCGGGTCGAGACGGCCTTCTCGGTGCTGAACACCGGCAGCGCTGCCTCGAGGCCCTCGGGGAGCTCCTTGGCGTTCATCCGGTCGAACAGTGCCTTCTTCTCGGCGTTGGCCGCGGCCCACGCGTCGAAGGACTTCTGCCACTCGGCGTGCTGCGCCTGGCCCTTGGCGACGGCGCCACGGGTGTACTCGAGGACCTCGGGGGCGACCTCGAAGGTCTTCTCGGTGTCGAAGCCGAGGACCTCCTTCAGGCCCTTGATCTCCTCGGCGCCGAGCGCGGAGCCGTGGATCTTGCCGGAGTTCTGCTTGGTCGGCGACGGCCAGCCGATGATCGTCTTGAGGACGATGAGCGACGGCTGGTCGGTGACCTGCTTGGCTGCCTCGACGGCTGCGTACAGCTCCTCGACGTCCTCGGAGTACTCGCCGGTCTTCTTCCAGTCGACGGTCTGGACGTGCCAGCCGAGCGCCTTGTACCGGTCGGCGACGCTCTCCGAGAAGGCGATGTCGGTGTTGTCCTCGATCGAGATCTGGTTCGAGTCGTAGAACGCGATGAGGTTGCCGAGCTGCTGACGACCGGCGAGCGAGGCTGCCTCGTTCGTCACGCCTTCCTGCATGTCGCCGTCGCCGGCGATCACGTAGGTGAAGTGGTCGAAGGGGGACTGGCCGGCCGGGGTCTCCGGGTCGAACAGGCCACGCTCGAAGCGCTGCGCGTAGGCGAAGCCGACCGAGGACGCGAAGCCCTGGCCGAGCGGGCCGGTGGTGATCTCCACGCCGTCCGTGTGGCCGTACTCCGGGTGACCCGGCGTCTTCGAGCCCCACTTGCGGAGCTGCTGGAGGTCCTCGATCTCGAGGCCGTAGCCGTGCAGGTAGAACTGCACGTACTGGAGGATGGACGCGTGACCCGCGGAGAGGATGAAGCGGTCGCGTCCGATCCAGGTGGAGTCGCTCGGGTCGCGGTGCATCACCTTCTGGAACAGGAGGTGTGCGAGCGGGGCGAGGCTCATCGCGGTGCCGGGGTGACCGTTGCCGGCCGCCTCCACGGAGTCGGCGGCGAGTACGCGCGCCGTGTCGACGGCCTTCTTGTCGATGGCGTCCCAGGTGAATTCAGCCACTTGGATGTTGACCCTTCTTGATGCGACGTGTGCGAGGGCTCGTGCCACCGCACGGACATGGTGGCCACCCGGGGCCCCGTCAGGTCGCCGGTCAACGGCGGCCGACCGACTCGTTCGCGGCCGACGTCTTCGGGGCACACTGCGGATGGCCCTTCCAGCATAGTGAACTGCCACTCAGAAGGTGTCCAGGTGACCCCGCCTGTTCACACGGGTGTCCACCTGAGGTCGATCCTGCGACGACGCAGTGACACCGGGGCACCGCTCCGTCGGTTGCATCGCGTAAAGTGGTGGTGACCCGTGGACACACCGGGTCAGCGCACGCCCGGACGCCGAGGACGCCGTCCACCGAGTGTGCGAGCTGAAGCGACACAGACTGAGGTCCCCTTGCCGACTGCCACCGTGACCAGGCCCGACATCGAGCGACGCTCGACGCTGTCCCGCAAGGTCCGGGCGTACGTCTCGCTGACGAAGCCGCGCGTCATGGAACTGCTGCTCGTCACGACCGCCCCGACGATGTTCCTCGCCCAGCGCGGGGTGCCGGACCTGTGGCTCGTGTTCTGGACGCTCCTCGGCGGTGCGATGTCGGCCGGCTCGGCGTCGGCCTTCAACTGCTACATCGACCGCGACATCGACCGCCTGATGAAGCGGACCAGCACGCGCCCCCTGGTCACGGGTGAGCTCACCGACCGCCAGGCTCTGGTGTTCTCCTGGATCCTCGGCATCGGGTCGACGGCGGTGCTCGGCTTCCTGGTGAACTGGCTCGCGGCCGCGCTCAGCGTCGCCGCCATCCTGATCTACGTCTTCGTCTACACGCTGTGGCTCAAGCGCCGCACCCCGCAGAACATCGTCTGGGGCGGCTCCGCCGGCTGCATGCCCGTGCTCATCGGCTGGGCTGCCGTCACCGGGTCGCTGACCTGGGCGCCGGTCATCCTCTTCATGGTGATCTTCCTCTGGACGCCGCCGCACTACTGGCCGCTGTCGATGAAGTACCGCGACGACTACGACGCCGCCGACGTGCCGATGCTCGCCGTCGTCCGGGGCCGCACGGTCGTCGGGCTGCAGGTCGTGCTCTACGCCTGGGCGACCCTCGTCTGCTCGCTGCTGCTGATCCCGGTCGCCCACATGGGGCCGCTCTACACGGTGGTCGCGTTGGCCGGCGGCATCTGGTTCGTCGTCGAGTCGCACAAGCTCTACACGCGGGCCATCCAGCACGTCGAGCACGTGCAGCCGATGCGGGTCTTCCACAGCTCGATCACGTACCTGACGCTGCTCTTCATCGCCGTGGGCATCGACCCGCTGCTGCCGCAGGTCTTCAGCTTCTAGGCGTCCGGTCGGGCACTGTTCCGACGTAGAACGACAGGGTCGACGTCGCACGACGTCGACCTCGTCGTGTCCGGGGTGCAGTCCGGCACCGCTTCGGCCGGGAGGCTCGTGCCGGGCCCGCCCCGAGCCTCCCGCCCGGTGGGTGGTGCGTCGTCCGGTGCGCTCCCGCCGCGTCCGGCGCGGCGACACGCCCCCGTCTCGACGCGAGACACCGGCGTCTCGGTGCGGACCCGCGCCGGTGAAGCCCGAGACGTCGGCGTCTCACCGAGATGCCGGGCGAAGGGCGAGGCGGCGGTGCTGGGGGCGCGCGAGACGCCGGTGTCTCAGCGAGACGCCTCGCGATGGGCGAGACGCCGTGCTGGGGAGGCGCGAGACGCCGGTCTCGGTGAGACGCCTGGTGGAGGGCGAGACGCCGTGCTGGGGAGGCGCGCGACGCCGGTGTCTCAGCGAGACGCCTCGCGGAGGGCGAGACGCCGCAGAAAACGGCGTCGTCTCGTCGGCCTGGCGGTGTCTCGCGCAGACAGGGGTGTCTCGCGGAGGACGAGCCTCTCGCGCTCGACTCGCCTGTCTCGCGCAGAACGAGGCCGTCTCGCCCACACGGGGGTGTCGCGTGCAGACGGGGGTGTCTCGTCAGAACTGTCACACGGGGGAGTGCCGCAACGACAGGCGGGTCTCTCGACAGCGACCGGCGAGCGGGTGACCCGCGGGGCGGGGTGGACGCCTCGCAACCGCCGAGACGGGGGCGTATCGCGCAGACGGGGGCGTGTCGCCGGGACTCAGCGCGTGACGGGCTCCCGTGTGGCGGCACGGCCCGCCGTCGCCCGCGTGGACAGCGTGACCACGGTGACGGCGCCGACGAGCAGCCCCGCCAGGACCATGTGCGTCCCCACGAGGCCGACTGGCAGTGCGGTGCGTGCCTGGGTCAGCCCGACGGCGATCTGCACGAACTCGACGACCAGGAGCAGGAGCGCCCACCTGCTCGACAACTGCAGCCGCACGGCGCCGACCACGAGCACGAGGGTGAGTGCGAAGAGGGCGTACGCGGGGACGGCGTGCACGTGCTGCAGGACCGCCGGGTCGAAGCCCGTGCGGTGCAGGCGGCCACCGTCGACGGCCTCGTCAGCGCCCGCGTGGGGTCCGCTGCCCGTCGTCAGGATGCCGAGGAGCACCGTCACGGCGGTGGCGGCGATCGTGCCGCGGACCACGCCGACATACCAGTTCGGCACGAGGCGCCGCGCCGTGCCGGGCCCGTTCATCGACCGGTAGACCAGGGTCGCGGTGATCGCGGTCAGCGCCATCGAGACCACGAAGTGCAGGCCGACGACGTAGGGGTTCAGGTTCGTCAGGACGCTGAGGCCACCGATGACGGCCTGGACGGGGATCGCTGCGCCCTGGGCGAACGCCAGCCAGAACAGCTCGGGGCGCGTCCGACGCATCCGGACGACTGCGAGGAACATCGCGATCGCCACGACGACGAGCACGAAGGTCAGCAGGCGGTTGCCGAACTCGATGATCCCGTGCACGCCCATCTCGGGCGTGGAGACGAGTGAGTCGGCCGTGCAACGGGGCCAGGTCGGGCATCCGAGGCCCGACGCGGTCAGGCGGACGAGGCCACCGGTGCCGATGAGCACGACCTCCACCACGAAGGACGCCCAGGCGAGGACGACCACGCGCGGGTCGACGAGCCGGGGGAGTGACCACCACCGGGTGCTGACGTCCTGGTCGACGGGGGATGCGACGCGAGTCACGAGGGTGGTGCCTTCCTGTTGTTCCGCGCTGCGGGCCTGTAGGATTCGAGGGTTCAGCAGCAGTCAAGTCTAGGCAGGCGCCGGCTCCGAATGGGCCGAGATCGCCGATCACACCCAGGACTGCGTGGAACCATGACGTTGCGAGGCAGCAGCTGCGTGACCACCGTGGACGGGTTCGTCCTGTCGGTGGTCCGCGATGGAATGGTGATCGGCAGCCGCCGGTTGCCACCAGGGAACTGCCGCGAGAAGGAAACGAGGAGATCATGTCCGACGTGCTCATCGACCGTCCCGAGCTCGAAGGGCTCGGCCAGTACGAGTTCGGTTGGTCCGACTCCGACTCCGCCGGTGCCTCCGCCCGTCGCGGTGTCTCGGACGAGGTCGTCACCGACATCTCGAACCTCAAGGCCGAACCCGAGTGGATGCTGAAGAACCGTCTCAAGGGGCTCCAGCTGTTCGACCGCAAGCCGATGCCGACGTGGGGCGCTGACCTCACCGGGATCGACTTCGACAACATCAAGTACTTCGTGCGCTCCACGGAGAAGCAGGCCCAGTCATGGGAAGACCTGCCCGAGGACATCCGCTCGACCTACGAGAAGCTCGGCATCCCCGAGGCCGAGCGCCAGCGCCTCGTCGCCGGTGTCGCCGCGCAGTACGAGTCCGAGGTCGTCTACCACCAGATCCGCGAGGACCTGGAGCAGCAGGGCGTCATCTTCATGGACACCGACACGGCGCTGCGCGAGCACCCGGAGCTGTTCCAGGAGTACTTCGGCACCGTGATCCCCGCCGGTGACAACAAGTTCGCCGCGCTCAACACGGCCGTCTGGTCCGGCGGGTCGTTCGTCTACGTCCCGAAGGGCGTTCACGTCGAGATCCCGCTGCAGGCCTACTTCCGGATCAACACCGAGAACATGGGTCAGTTCGAGCGGACGCTGATCATCGCGGACGAGGACTCCTACGTCCACTACATCGAGGGCTGCACCGCGCCGATCTACAAGTCGGACTCCCTGCACTCGGCCGTCGTCGAGATCATCGTGAAGAAGAACGCCCGCGTTCGCTACACGACGATCCAGAACTGGTCGAACAACGTCTACAACCTCGTCACCAAGCGTGCGATCGCACACGAGGGTGCGACGATGGAGTGGATCGACGGCAACATCGGCTCGAAGGTGACGATGAAGTACCCGTCGATCTACCTCGCCGGTGAGCACGCCAAGGGCGAGACGCTCTCCGTCGCCTTCGCGGGCCCCGGTCAGCACCAGGACGCCGGTGCGAAGATGATCCACATGGCGCCGTACACGACGTCCTCCATCGTGTCGAAGTCGATCGCCCGTGGCGGTGGCCGCGCCGGCTACCGCGGTGAGGTCCGGGTCGACCCGAACGCGCACCACTCGGCCAACACGGTCCGCTGCGACGCGCTGCTCGTCGACACCGTCTCGCGCTCGGACACGTACCCGGCGATCGACATCCGCGTCGACGACGTCCAGCTCGGCCACGAGGCCACGGTCTCCCGCGTGAGCGAGGAGCAGCTGTTCTACCTCATGTCGCGTGGCATGGCGGAAGACGAGGCAATGGCGATGATCGTCCGTGGCTTCATCGAGCCGATCGCCCGCGAGCTCCCGATGGAGTACGCGCTCGAACTCAACAAGCTCATCGAGATGAGCATGGAAGGATCCGTCGGCTAGATGTCGAGCTCCACCCCCACCCCCCGAATCGACCAGCCGATCGAGCCTGCTGCCCCCACGGCGACCGAGCGCGGTGCCGGTCAGGAACAGCATGGCGCGCGGGCACACTCCGACGGTGCCTGGGACACGAAGGTCCCGGTGCAGACCCGCTCGGAGCGCCCGCAGTCGGGTGACATCGACGCCTTCGCCGCGGTCACCGGCCGTGAGGTCAACTGGAAGTTCGCGCCGCTCGACAAGATCGCACCGCTGCTCGCGGGCGGTCTGGACGGCTCGGCGTACCCCTTCCTCGCGACCCAGAGCGACGGCGCCGACGTCGAGTGGGGTCGCAGCGACGACCCGCGCGTTGGCACCGCCGGCCTGCCGGAGGACCGGGCAGCGGCCGCGGCGTGGACCGCGCGCGACGCCGTGCTCGCCGTCACCGTCAAGGCGACGGATGCGCACGAGTCGATCGCGATCACGCGTTCGGACTTCGGGCAGCAGCCCCGGGCCGCGCACACGGTCATCACGGCCGAGCCGAACGCGCAGGGCATCGTCGTCATCGACAACCGCGGTTCCGCGCTCCTGTCGGAGAACGTCGAGATCGTCGTGCAGGACAACGCACGTCTGACCGTCGTCACCGTGCAGGACTGGGACGACGACGCCGTGCACGTCTCGACGCACTTCGCCGAGGTCGGCCGTGACGCCTTCCTCAAGCACGTGGTGGTCTCGCTCGGCGGCGACGTCGTCCGGGTCAACCCGTCGACGCACCTCGGTGCGCAGGGTGCCGACGTCGAGATGTACGGCGTGTACTTCGCCGACGCCGGGCAGTACATCGAGCAGCAGGTGTACGTGAACCACGACGCACCGAACTCCCGCAGCCGCGTCAACTACAAGGGCGCACTGCAGGGTGCCGGGGCGCACACCGTGTGGATCGGTGACGTGCTCATCGGCCGCACTGCTCCCGGCACGGACTCCTACGAGCAGAACCGCAACCTGGTCCTGACGGACGGCACCCGCGCCGACAGCATCCCGAACCTCGAGATCGAGACCGGCGACATCGCCGGTGCCGGTCACGCCAGCGCGACCGGACGCTTCGACGACGAGCAGCTGTTCTACCTGCAGGCCCGCGGCATCCCCGAGGAAGAGGCCCGCCGCCTCGTCGTGCTCGGCTTCCTCGTCGAGGTCATCCAGAAGATCGGTGCGCCCGAGCTCGAGGAACGCCTCGTCGCAGCCGTCGAGCAGGAGCTGCTCGAGGGCAAGACGGTGCTCGCCGCGCCGATCACCGACGCCTCCCTGACCGAGACCTCGGTCTGATGGCCGAGAAGGTCTGCGCCGAAGGCGACATCGCGGTGGAGAGCCCCATGCGTGTCGTCGTCGAGGGCACCCCGGTCGCCATCGTGAAGGACTCCGCCGGCGTCGTGCACGCCATCGGTGACACCTGCACCCACGGGGAGATCTCGCTGGCCGAGGGCTTCGTCGAGGGCGACTCGCTGGAGTGCTGGGCACACGGGTCGCAGTTCTCGCTGACGACCGGCAAGCCGAAGAACTTCCCGGCGTACGAACCCGTGCCCGTCTTCCGAGTCGAGGTCCGCGACGGCGACGTCTACGTCGACGTGCACGACCCCGTTCCGGTCGACTGAGACGACCCGGTACACACTGACCGGGACCGTCCCGTCCCGGCCGACTGCGCTCGACACCCACACTCTTCCCGCGGCTGACGCCGCACCCCAGCTGCAACCGAAGGAACGCAATGTCCACTCTCGAAATCCGCGACCTCAAGGTCTCGATCGACACCGACCAGGGTGTCAAGGAGATCCTCAAGGGCGTCGACCTCACCATCAACGAGGGTGAGATCCACGCGATCATGGGGCCGAACGGCTCGGGCAAGTCGACCCTCGCCTACACGATCGCCGGCCACCCCCGGTACCACGTCGTCGGTGGCTCGATCACCCTCGACGGCCAGGACGTCCTCGCGATGAGCGTCGACGAGCGTGCCCGCGCCGGCATGTTCCTCGCCATGCAGTACCCGGTCGAGATCCCCGGCGTGACCGTCTCGAACTTCCTCCGTACCGCCAAGACGGCGATCGACGGCGAGGCCCCCGCGCTGCGCGGCTGGGTCAAGGACCTCCGCTCGTCGATGGCCGACCTCAAGATGGACCCGTCGTTCGCCGAGCGCAACGTCAACGAGGGCTTCTCCGGCGGCGAGAAGAAGCGGCACGAGATCATGCAGCTCGAGCTCCTCAAGCCGAAGTTCGCCGTCCTCGACGAGACCGACTCCGGCCTCGACGTCGACGCGTTGAAGATCGTGTCCGAGGGCGTCAACCGTGCCAAGGCGGCCACCGGCCTCGGCGTCCTGCTCATCACCCACTACACGCGCATCCTCCGCTACATCACGCCGGACTTCGTCCACGTGTTCGTCGCTGGCAAGGTCGCGGAACAGGGCGGTCCGGAGCTGGCCGACCGTCTCGAGAACGAGGGCTACGACCGCTACGTGCAGGCCGCAGCCGCAGCAGCGGGGAACTGATGATCACCACACTCGCACCGGAGAAGTTCGACGAGGTCGTCGAGGGCCTGAAGGAGGTCCAGGACCCCGAACTCGGCGTCAACATCGTCGACCTCGGGCTCATCTACGACCTCGCCTGGGACGACGAGGCCTCGGCGCTCATCATCAGCATGACGCTGACGAGCGCCGGCTGCCCCCTGACCGACGTCATCGAGGGCGACACCGCGAACGCGCTCGACGGCATCGTCGACGCCTTCCGCATCAACTGGGTCTGGATGCCGCCATGGGGCCCGGACCGGATCACCGATGACGGGCGCGAGATGATGCGCGCCCTCGGGTTCTCGATCTAGTCGCGACCCACGCGACGAACGGGAGGCTCCCTGCCAGCTGGCAGGGAGCCTCCCGTTCGTCATGGGTCGGGTCCGGTCCGTGCCCTGAGATCGCAGTTCGTGTCGGGTCCGGCCTGCGGGAGCCGACACGAAGTGCGATCTCAGCGCGGTCCGCGGTCCGCGGTCCGCGGTCAGCGCGGTCCGCGGTCCGGGCCCCCCCGACGCACGAGGGCCCCGTACCGGCGGTACAGGGCCCTCGTGCGTGCTGACGCCGTCAGCGGCGGCGGAGCAGGCTCCAGACGAGCGGGACGATGCCCGCGGCGATGAGCGCCTTCACGACGCCGCCCACGATGAACGGGTACAGGCCGGCGGAGAGCACCGACTGCAGGTCGTTCGGCAGGCCGAGCGCGCCGAGCGTCAGCGCCAGGTAGGGCAGGCCCGTGACGAACGGGATCGCGCTGGCGAGGGTGAAGGCGACGACGGCCCGCCCCACCTTGCGGTCCCAGTTGCGGCGGGCGAGCCAGCCGATGACACCGGCGGCCGGGATGAAGCCGATGACGTACCCGAAGCTCGGCACGCTGAGCATGTGCAGGCCACCGGACATGCCGGCGAAGAACGGGGCGCCGGCGAGTCCGACGAGGGCGTACACGAGCATCGAGAGCACACCGCGGCGGGCGCCGAGCGTCGCGCCGACGAGCACGACCGCGAGGGTCTGACCGGTGATCGGGACCGGCCACATCGGGACCTCGAGCTGGGCCATCGCGGCTGTGAACAGGGCACCGCCGGCGACCAGGGCGGCGTCGGTGGCCAGCCCGTGGGTCCGAAGACGGTCGGCGAGGACTGCGCGGGGAGCGAACCCGGTGGCGTTCGTCATGGATTCTCCTAGAATGGACTGCTGGTCCCCTTCGGGACTGTCGGTCCCGTCAGCGTAGCGGTGAACCTCCCGCACACACCGTTGTGCACAACCACCAACTGATTGGACCACCACTGTGCTTGCCGTGCACGACCTCGAGATCCGCGTCGGGGCTCGCCTCCTGATGGAGAACGTGTCCTTCCGTGTGGAGAAGGGCGACAAGATCGGGCTGGTCGGCCGCAACGGCGCCGGCAAGACCACGATGACCAAGGCCCTCGCAGGCGAACAGCCGCCCACCGACGGCAAGATCGACCGCACCGGGGAGATCGGCTACCTGCCGCAGGACCCCCGCTCGGGCAACCCCGAGGACACCGCACGCAAGCGCATCCTCGACGCCCGTGGGCTCGGTGAGCTCGTGGAGGGCATCCGCCAGGCCACGATCGACATGGCCAGTGCGGACACCGCCGTCGCCGAGAAGGCGATGCGCCGGTACTCCCGCCTCGACGACCAGTTCAACGCGCTCGGTGGCTACGCCGCCGAGGCCGAGGCGGCCTCCATCGCGTCGAACCTCAAGCTGCCGGACCGCATCCTCGACCAGCAGCTCAAGACGCTCTCGGGTGGTCAGCGTCGACGCATCGAGCTCGCACGCATCCTGTTCTCGGACGCCGAGACGATGATCCTCGACGAACCGACCAACCACCTCGACGCCGACTCGGTCGCCTGGCTGCGCGAGCACCTGAAGACCTACCCCGGCGGCGTCATCGTGATCTCCCACGACGTGGAGCTCGTCGATGAGGTCGTCAACCGCGTCTTCTACCTGGACGCCAACCGCCAGACCATCGACATCTACAACATGGGCTGGAAGCTGTACCAGCGGCAGCGCGTCGCCGATGAGGAGCGTCGCCGCAAGGAGCGCGCCGGCGCCGAGAAGAAGGCCGCCACGCTGAAGGACCAGGCCGCCCGCTTCGGTGCGAAGGCGTCGAAGGCCGCTGCAGCGCACCAGATGGTCGCGCGCGCCGACAAGCTGCTCGCGGGCCTCGAGGACGAGCGCGTCGCCGACCGCGTCGCGAAGATCCGCTTCCCCACGCCGGCCCCCTGCGGCCGTACGCCGCTCATGGCCGAGGGGCTGTCGAAGTCCTACGGGTCGCTCGAGATCTTCGCGGGCGTCGACCTGGCGATCGACCGCGGCTCCCGGGTCGTCATCCTGGGCTTCAACGGTGCAGGCAAGACGACGCTGCTCCGCATCCTCGCGGGCGCCGACGCACCGGACACCGGCGAGATCCTGCCCGGGCACGGCCTGCGGATCGGGTACTACGCGCAGGAGCACGAGAACATCGACGTCAACCGCACGGTGATCGAGAACATGGTCTCGGCGTCGACGGACCTCAACGAGACCGAGGCCCGCCGCGTCCTGGGCTCGTTCCTGTTCACCGGCGACGACGGCTACAAGAAGGCCGGTGTGCTCTCCGGTGGCGAGAAGACCCGTCTCTCGCTCGCGATGATCGTCGTGTCCGGGGCGAACGTGCTGCTGCTCGACGAGCCCACGAACAACCTCGACCCGGCGTCGCGCGAGGAGATCCTCAACGCCCTGGCCAACTTCGAGGGGGCTGTCGTCCTCGTCTCCCACGACGCCGGCGCGGTCGAGGCCCTCAACCCGGAGCGCGTCCTGCTCCTGCCGGACGGCACCGAGGACCACTGGAACAAGGACTACGCGGAGCTCATCGAGCTCGCGTAGCCCGCGCCCTGCTGACGCACCCCTGCGGCGGACTGGAGGCTCGTGGCGGTGCCGCCACGAGCCTCCAGTCCGCCGCGTGACCGGGTCAGCGCCGCGACTCGAGGAGCTCGTCCTCGATGTCCGCGTCCGTCTTCGGCTTGGCGTCCTTGCGGCGCTGCCGCTCGAGGGCGCGCTCGCGCTCCTCGGGGTCGTCCTGGTTGAGGTTCCGGTACTCCTGCACCATCAGGTACGCCAGGAACCCGAAGCCCCCGGCGGCGAACATGAACCACTGGATGAAGTAGCTCAGGTGCAGCCCCGTGTCGGCGCTCGGGCGGTCCCAGCCGAGGGGTCGGGCGTCCGCGGGGGCCGGTGACTCGGACGCGAGCTGCCCGTACGCGCCGGTCCAGATGGGGGCCTCGATCTTCGCGGCCACGTCGGCGAGCGTGACGGACTGGACCTGGTCGGTGTGGGCGGGGTCGGTGCGTCCGGGGATGCGCGGCTCGGACTGCTGCAGCCGGGCGGTCACGGTGACCTGCCCGGACGGGGGAGCGGGCACGTGGTCGGGGGCGTCCTGCCGGTTGCCGGTGGGCACCCATCCGCGGTCGACGATGAACGCGCGGCCGTCGGCGGTGACGAGCGGCGTCAGGACCTCGAAGCCGGGCTGGCCGTTGTGGACGCGGTTGCGGACGAGGAGCTGGTCGTCGGTGTCGTAGCGTCCGGTGGCGGTGACGCGGAGCCAGGTCTGGTCGTTCGTCCAGCTGGAGGCCCGGGGGAGGGCGTCCTGCACGGCGACCGGGGTGTGGTCGTAGTTCGTGGCGATCTGCAGGTTCTCGCGCACGGCTTCGTTCCGGCGGTCCCACTGCCACATGCCGAACAGCGTGCAGAGGATCGCGAAGGCCACGGCGATCGCGAAGTACCCGAGCCAGCGACGGCTCCGGACGAAGTGCCACCCGACGAAGGGCTCGTCGGGGTCGTGCACGGCGGTCTGCACCTGGGCGGCACGCTCCCGAGCGGTCGCCTGCCGGATGCGCTCGGCGTGCTTGCGGCCGTAGCGCGACTGCGGGTCGAAGTCGTCGCTCATCGCTCGTTCGCGGAGCGGGTCCGTTCACCCACGTCGTTCTTCGGGCCGCCGTGGAGCGCGCCGTGCTGCAGGGCGTCGGGGCGGTGGGAGTCGTCGAGCTGGTCGACGTCCTCGTCGATGCCGGTGACCTTCACGGGGAACGTGCGGGAGCGGAGGTACCCGGCCAGGAAGTCGCAGTGCTCGTCGCAGGCCGCCCAGATCTTCACGCGGTCGAGCGGGTGGATGCGCGGGTTCCGCCAGTTGACGCGCCAGCTGGCGGCGGTGGAGCACCCGGCGCGGGAGCACACCGGCGTGGAGCCGGGCTCGGTGAACAGGTCGAAGGTGGCCCCCATCAGCGATGGCCCCACATGCGGGACCGGTCGCCGTTGCGCTGCCATTCCTCTTGCGCGTGCTGGGCCGCCTGACGCAGTCGTTCCTGCTCGTCGCGGTAGGCCTGCGCGCGGGCTTCCTCCTGCTGCTGGCGGAGTGCCGGGTCGTAGTCGGCGGCGCGCACGAGGGCACCGGCCGGAGCGATCGCGTCGGACTCGACGTGGCTGCCCGCGTTCGCGATGACGACGGCGATCCAGGGGATGACACCGGCGAGCACGATCGGGATGATCGCGAGGATCGGGCTGTGCCAGACGGTGTAGACGAGCACGGCCCCGACGAACAGGAACACGCGGACGGCCATCTGCCAGATGTAGCGCGACAGACGGTGGTGCCGGTCACGCGTCGGTGACTTCGGAAGTGCCGTGATGCTCTGCGTCGTACGCGTCGTCTTCATGCCTTCGTTCTCCGTCTGCCTACACACCAGCCTAAGCCCGGCCACCGACACTTGACCGCGCGATCTGGGCCGTGTGTGCCCGGGTAGGCTCGTGCGGGCGTGTCGGGCGGAGCGTCGTCTGCGCGCCCTCGGACAGCCACGCCGTGCACCCCGAGCACCCCACCGAACGGAGCGCCCATGACCACCCCCCGTACCGTCCTCATCACCGGCGGCAACCGCGGCATCGGCCACGCCCTCGCCGAGCGGTTCGTCGCCGCCGGACACCGGGTCGCGGTCACCTCCCGGAACGGGCAGGGCGGGCCGGACGGCGCGCTGACGGTGCAGGCGGACATCACCGACACGGCCTCGGTCGACGCCGCGTTCACCGAGGTGGAGAACGCGCTCGGACCCGTCGAGGTCCTGGTCGCGAACGCCGGCATCACGAACGACGGCCTGCTGCTCCGGATGAGCGAGGAGGACTTCACGAGCGTCATCGACACGAACCTGACGGGGACCTTCCGCGTGGTGAAGCGTGCGACGAAGGGCATGATGCGCGCGAAGTTCGGCCGCATCGTTCTGATGTCGAGCGTCGTCGGCGCCTACGGGCAGGTCGGGCAGGTCAACTACGCGTCGTCGAAGGCCGCGCTCGTCGGCATGGCCCGCTCGATCACGCGGGAGCTCGGGTCCCGTGGCATCACGGCGAACGTCGTCGCGCCCGGGTTCATCCAGACCGACATGACGGCCGCGCTGCCCGAGGAGCTGCAGGCCGAGTTCAAGAAGCAGATCCCGGCCGCGCGCTACGGCACCGTCGACGACGTCGCGGACGCCACGCTCTTCCTGGCCGGGGACGGCGCCGGGTACATCTCCGGCGCGGTCGTGCCGGTCGACGGCGGCCTCGGGATGGGCCACTAGGCGTCACGCGGCCCCGCCGAGACTCGGCTGGGCGGACACTGCGCGGGCTTCGGCGGACAGGTCGCGGTCCACGACGGCGACGTCGGCGGACTCACGGACGCGTGGCTTGGCGTCGAAGGCCACGGACAGCGCTGCCACCCGCATCATCTCGACGTCATTGGCGCCGTCGCCGACCGCCACGGTCCGTGCGAGCGGCACGCCGTCGGCCTCAGCCCACGCCACGAGCGCGGTGGCCTTGGCGTGCGCGTCGACGACGTCGCCGAGGACCCGCCCGGTGAGGGCGCCGTCGACCACCTCGAGCCGGTTGGCCCGGCAGTGGTCGAGCCCCAGGCGCGCGGCGAACGGGTCGAGCACCTCGTGGAAGCCGCCGGAGACGACACCGACGGTGCCGCCGGCGGCGTGGACGCCCCGGACCAGGTCCTCCGCACCCCGCGTCACGCGGACCGCCTGCTGTGCCCGCACGAAGACGTCGGCCTGGAGGCCCGCCAGGGTCGCGACCCGCTCCCGGAGGCTCTCCGCGAAGTCGATCTCGCCGCGCATCGCGCGCTCCGTGACCGCCTCGACCTGGGGCCGCGTCCCCGCGGACTCGGCGAGCAGCTCGATGACCTCGTCCTCGAGCAGGGTGGAGTCGGCATCGAGGACGACGAGGAAGTGCGGCACGCCACCACGGTAGCGGTGCCGCGCACCCCGTTACGCCGGAGGACCCACTGCTCCGGTCGGGGCAGTGGGTCCTCTGGTCGGTGCAGTGGGTCCTCCGGTCGGACTAGGCCTCGACGCGGACGCCCTTGCCGACCACGGTGATGCCGGACTCGGTCACGGTGAAGCCACGGGCGACGTCGGCCTCGCGGTCGACACCCACCCGGGCATCGGGAGCGAGCACGACGTCCTTGTCCAGGATCGCCCGGTTCACGACGGCACCGGCGCCGATGGTCGCCCGCTCGAAGACGATCGAGTCGAGGACCTTCGCCCCCGAGTCGGCCGTGCACCAGGGCCCGATGACGCTGCGCTCCAGCTGGGCACCCGACATCAGGCAGCCGAGCGACACGATCGAGTCGACCGTCGCGCCGGTGTTGCCGTTGGCGTCCCGGACGAACTTCGCCGGCGGCAGGTTCGTCTGCTGGTTGAAGATCGGCCAGTCGGTGTTGTAGAGGTTGAAGACCGGCACCGGGGCGATGAGGTCCATGTGGGCGTCGTAGAACGAGTCGATCGTCCCCACGTCGCGCCAGTAGTACTTGTCGCGGTCGTTCGACCCGGGGACCTCGTTGCGCTGCAGGTCGTACACACCGGCGTCGCCGCGGGCCACGAAGTCGGGGACGATGTCGCCGCCCATGTCGTGCGCCGAGGTCTCGACCTGCCCGTCGCGGAGCACGGCGTCGACGAGCGCGTCGGCGTCGAAGACGTAGTTGCCCATCGACGCGAGGATCTCCCCGGGGGAGTCGGCCAGACCGATCGCGTCCTTCGGCTTCTCGAGGAACGCGTCGATCTTGGTCGGGTCGTCCTGGTCGACCTGGATCACGCCGAACTGGTCGGCGAGGCCGATCGGCTGACGGATCGCCGCGACCGTGGCACTGCGGCCCGAGGCGATGTGTGCGTCGACCATCTGCGAGAAGTCCATGCGGTACACGTGGTCGGCGCCGACCACCACGACGATGTCGGGACGCTCGTCACGCAGCAGGTTGAGCGACTGCAGGATCGCGTCGGCCGAACCGGCGAACCACCGCTTGCCCAGGCGCTGCTGCGCGGGCACCGACGCGACGTACGAGCCGAGCAGGCCCTCCATCCGCCAGGTCTCCGCGACGTGGCGGTCCAGACTGTGTGACTTGTACTGCGTCAGGACGACGATCTTCTGCAACCCGGAGTTCACCAGGTTCGAGAGCGCGAAGTCGACGAGTCGGAAGTTCCCGCCGAACGGGACTGCGGGCTTCGCGCGGTCGGCAGTGAGCGGCATGAGCCGCTTGCCCTCGCCTCCCGCGAGGACGATGCCGAATACCTTCTTTGGTGCCATGGGGTTCACAGTAGGCGTCCGGAGTGGGAACCCGTTACGTTGAGTCCGTGCGAGTCGATCTACTGACCAGGGAGTATCCGCCGGAGGTCTACGGCGGAGCGGGTGTCCACGTTGCCGAACTGACCGCAGCGCTGCGGTCCGGGACGGACACCGAGGTGCGCGTCCGGGCCTTCGGGGCCTTCCGCGACGAGGCCGACGTGTGGGCGTACCGCACGCCCGACGGCCTCGAGCAGGCCAACGGCGCGCTGCAGGCGCTCGGCACCGACGTGCAGATCGCCGCGGACGTCGCGGGTGCCGACGTGGTGCACTCGCACACCTGGTACGCCAACGCGGCCGGGCGCATCGCGCAGCTGACCCACGGCATCCCCCACGTCGTCACCGCCCACTCCCTCGAGCCCCTGCGCCCGTGGAAGGCCGAGCAGCTCGGCGGCGGCTACCGCCTGTCGAGCTGGATGGAGCGCGAGTCCTTCGTGGAGGCCGACGCCGTCATCGCCGTGTCGAAGGCCATGCGCGCCGACATCCTCCGCTCGTACCCGTCCATCGACCCCGCCAAGGTGCACGTCGTCTACAACGGCATCGACGTCGAGGAGTGGAAGCCCGAGGTCGACCACGACGCCGTCCGTGCCCTCGGCATCGACCCGGAGCGCCCGAGCGTCGTCTTCGTCGGCCGGATCACCCGGCAGAAGGGCCTGCCGTACCTGCTCCGCGCGGTCGCAGCCCTGCCGCCGGAGGTCCAGATCGTGCTGTGCGCCGGCGCGCCGGACACTCCCGAGATCCTCGCCGAGGTCACGGGGCTGGTCGAGGACCTCCGCCAGCAGCGTGACGGCGTCGTCTGGATCGACCGGATGCTGGCCCACCGCGAGATCGTCAACGTGCTCTCCTCCGGCACCGTCTTCGTCTGCCCCTCGGTCTACGAGCCCCTCGGCATCGTCAACCTCGAGGCCATGGCCTGCGGCATCCCCGTCGTCGGGTCCGGCACCGGCGGCATCCCGGAGGTCGTCGCCGACGGCCTCACCGGGCGCATCGTGCCGATCGACCAGGTCACCGACGGCACCGGCACGCCGACGAACCCGGACAAGTACGTCGCCGACCTCGCAGCCACGCTGAACGAGGTCCTGTCGGACCTCGGACTCGCCAAGCTCATGGGGCGCGCCGGCCGACTCCGCGTCGAGAGCGAGTTCACCTGGGACGCGATCGCGACGCGCACCCGGGCGGTCTACGACCAGGTCCTGGCGGCTCGCTGAGGCGAGCCGGCACCCGAACCCGCCGGGAGGCCCGGGTGACGTCCGCGACGGACGTCACCCGGGCCTCCCGTCCGTTGGCCCTGGGGCGCGACGCGCGCAGTGCGGACATCGGGTGACGGTCCGCTCGCGTAGGGTTGGAGCATGCCCTCGGTTGTGCGCTTGTCAGACGTGTCCGTGGTCCGGAACGGGGCCACCATCCTCGACGCGGTCTCGTGGGAGGTGCAGGACGACGAGCGGTGGGTCGTGCTCGGCGCGAACGGTGCCGGCAAGACCACGCTGCTGCAGGTCGCCGGGGCCCAGAGCTTCCCGACGTCGGGTGAGGTCGAGGTCCTCGGGACCGAACTCGGCGGCGCCGACCTGTTCGAGCTGCGGCCCCGCATCGGCTTCGCGTCCACGGCACTGGCCCGCCGCATCCCGGTGACCGAGAAGGTCATCGACGTGGTCCTCACCGCCGCGTACTCGGTCACGGGTCGCTGGAACGAGGAGTACGAGGAGCTCGACGTCCGTCGCGCCCAGCGCGTGCTCGACGAGTGGGGCCTCGGGTCCTTCACCGACCGGACCTTCGGCGAGCTCAGCGACGGCGAGCAGAAGCGCGTGCAGATCGCCCGGGCCGTGATGACCGACCCCGAGATCCTGTTCCTCGACGAGCCGGCCGCGTCGCTCGACCTCGGCGCCCGCGAGAGCCTGGTGCGCACTCTCGGCGGGTACGCGCAGAGCTCGGACTCGCCCGCGATCGTCATCGTGACGCACCACGTCGAGGAGATCCCGGCGGGCTTCACGCACGCCCTGATCCTGGCCTCCGGGCACATCCAGGCCGCCGGCCCCATCGACGAGGTCCTGACCGACGCCACCCTGAGCGAGGCCTTCGGCATCGCGCTGACCGTCACGAAGGACGCCGGACGCTTCACGGCGCGCGCCGCCTGAGCCGCGTCCTGCTCCCGTTCGGGCCCGCCGTCTGGTAACGTTGACGGCTGGCGTGAGCCGCAGACTTCCGGGGCGACCGCCCCGCTCTCAACACCGCTATCCACCCAAGGAATCACCTCATGAAGACCGAGACCCACCCCGAGTACCGCGCCATCGTCTTCCGCGACCTGGCCTCCGGTGAGACGTTCCTGACGCGTTCGACCGCGAACAGCGACAAGACCATCGAGCTCGACGGTGCCACCTACCCGGTGATCGACGTCGAGATCTCGTCCGCGTCGCACCCGTTCTACACGGGCAAGCAGCGCATCCTCGACTCGGCCGGTCGCGTCGAGAAGTTCAACCAGCGCTTCAAGGGCTTCAGCAAGTAAGCAGTCCTGCACACGGAACGGGCGGTCCTCCTTCGGAGGGCCGCCCGTGTGCGTTGTACGGTGCGCTCCGGCACGGCCTCACGGACGACGGAACCACGAAACGGACACTGCACCGGGAGGGTCTCCGGTGCAGTGTCCGTTTCCTGGTGCTGTGGCTAGTCGGCCGTGCGGTGGGGCCAGCGGCCGTCGGCGATGAAGGACGGGTCGCGCTTCTTCCGCATGTAGTCCTGGAACGAGACGGCCTGGTCGGCGCACCAGTTGACCTGCTTGCGGTGGAGTTCCTCGGCCGAGATGGTCAGGTCGTCGGGGTACTTCAGCGCGATGGCCTGTGCGACGCGCCCGGCAGCGATGGCGTCGGCGCCGGCGTCATGGGCGTCGGAGAGGGTGACGCCGTAGGTCTCCGCCGCGGCTTCGAGCGTGCGCTTGCCCTTGCGGTAGGTGTCGAGCGCCTTGTCCATCACGAGCGGGTCGACGACGTTGCCGATGACGGGGGAGGCGATGCCGTGCCGCTTGGCCTCCCTGTCGAGCAGGGTGAGGTCGTACGGGGCGTTGTAGATCACCAGGGGGATGCCCCGGGCGAAGACGGCCTCGATCGCGGCGACGATCTCCGCGACGACCTCTCCCGCGGGGCGGCCCTCGGCCTGGGCCCGCTCGGTGCTGATGCCGTGGACCGCCGAGGCCTGCTCGGGGATCGGCACACCGGGGTCGGCGAGCCAGGCGCCCTCCACGATGCTGCGCCCGGTCATGTCGATCAGGCCCACGTGGGCGGTGACGATCCGGGCGGTCTCGACGTCGATGCCGGTGGTCTCGAGGTCGAAGACGCCGAGTGCGTGCCACCACGGTCGGGCTGAGAGGTCCTGAGCGGTGGCCGGGGCGTCCAGCTCGGTTGCGGAGTACGTCACACCACGAGGCTAACCGGAGCGACCGACACCTCGACGCGACGCGCCCGCCGGGAGCGAGTGGGGCCTCCCGGCGGGCGTGTGGTGTGGACTACGCGGCGGGTGCCGCCGGCGCTGCCGGAGCGGCCGGGGCCTGCTGCGTGGGCGCGGCACCGACGTGCAGCCAGTAGAACGACTGCGTGCCGAGGGTCAGCGTGACGTTGCCCTCGTCGTCGAACGACGGGAACGAGGCGCCGCCGAACAGGTCGTACAGCGGGCGTCCGGCGTACTCGGGTGCGGAGATCGTCGCCGTCGTCGCGTTCACCGCGAAGGAGAAGACGCAGAGGACGTCCTCGGCGGACGGGCCGAACTGCGTGCCGGAGCCCTCCCACGAGCGGACGAACGCCAGGACGCTCTCGTTGTCGGACTGCTGCACGGCCAGGGAGCCCATGCCGAACACCGGGTGGGCCTTCCGCACGTGGATGACGTTGCGCACCCAGTGCAGCAGGGACCGGGACTGCGCGAGCTGGGCCTCGACGTTGACCTGCGCGTAGTTGTAGACCAGCGACTGGACGACGGGCAGGAAGAGCTTGCCCGGGTCGGCGCTGGAGAAGCCCGCGTTGCGGTCCGGCGTCCACTGCATCGGCGTGCGCGAGGCGTCGCGGTCCGGCAGCCAGATGTTGTCGCCCATCCCGATCTCGTCGCCGTAGTACAGGAACGGCGAGCCGGGCAGCGAGAACAGCAGCGCGTGGATGAGCTCGAGCTCGGCGCGGGAGTTGTCGAGCAGCGGCGCGAGACGACGGCGGATGCCGATGTTCGAGCGCATCCGCGGGTCGTAGCCGTACCAGCCGTACATCGCCTGGCGGTACTCCTCACTGACCATCTCGAGGGTGAGCTCGTCGTGGTTGCGGAGGAACACGCCCCACGCGGCGCTCTCCGGCACGTCGAGGGTCTCCGACAGGATCGCGGAGAGCTCCTTGGCGTGCTGGGCGCGGAGCGAGTAGAAGATGCGCGGCATCACGGGGAAGTCGAACGCCATGTGGCACTCCGGCTCCTCGTCGGTGCCGAAGAACGCGGCGGTCTCGCGGGGCCACTGGTTCGCCTCGGCGATGAGGACGCGGCCGGGGTACTCCTCGTCGACCATCTTGCGCATCTTCTTGATGAACTCGTGGGTCTCCGGCTCGCCCTCGCCGTTGCCCTCCTCGGACTCGAAGAGGTACGGGATGGCGTCGAGCCGCAGGCCGTCGACACCGAGGTCGAGCCAGTGCCGGACGACGTCGTAGATGGCCTCGACGACGGCCGGGTTCTCGAAGTTCAGGTCGGGCTGGTGCGAGAAGAACCGGTGGAAGAAGAACTGCCGACGGACCGGGTCGAACGTCCAGTTCGACTCCTCGGTGTCGACGAAGATCACGCGGATGTTCTCGTAGTGCTCGTCGGTGTCGCGCCAGACGTAGAAGTCGCCGTAGGGGCCGTCCGGGTCCTCGCGGGACTGCTGGAACCACTCGTGCTGGTCCGAGGTGTGGTTGATCACCATGTCGATCACGATGCGCATGTTGCGCTCGTGCGACTTCGTGACGAGTTCGCGGAACTCCTCGAGCGTGCCGAACTCCGGCAGGATCGCCTTGTAGTCGGAGATGTCGTAGCCGCCGTCGCGCAGGGGCGAGCGGAAGAACGGCGGGAGCCAGAGCGCGTCGACGCCGAGCCACTGCAGGTAGTCGAGGCGGCTGATGAGCCCCTGGAGGTCGCCGGTGCCGTCGCCGTTCGAGTCCACGAAGGACCGGATCATGCACTCGTAGAACACGGAGCGCTTGTACCAGAGCGGATCGAGCGTCAGTCCGGGCAGCTGGATCGGGGCTGTGAAGGTCACCGTGCTCCTCGTCGTCAGAGACGGACCGGTTGTCACCAGGCCCGCCCCGGACACGATAGGCGCGTCCGGCCGAACGTGTTCCAGGGTCAGGGCGAACGGCAGTCCTAGACTGACGCGGATGCGATCGCCCGTCCTTTCCCCGTACCAGTCGCTGATGGCCTCGACCCCGGTCGTCCACCGCGCCGTCGAGGTCGGCGGCCGCACCACGCACTACTGGGAGTACGGCCCGACGGACGCCACCCAGACCGTTCTGGCGGTGCACGGGTTCCGCGGTGACCACCACGGACTCGAGTCCATCGCCGCGCACCTGGTCGGCGTGCGGGTCATCGTGCCGGACCTGCCCGGCTTCGGCGTGTCGGACCCGCTGACGGTGTCCGACCTCGACTCCTACGTCGCGTGGCTCCGCGCGTTCCACACCGCTCTGGGGCTCGACCGCAGCGCCGTCGTGCTCGGGCACTCGTTCGGCTCGATCGTGGTGTCCGCCGCGGTCGCCGCCGGGCTCGACACCCGGCTGCTGGTCCTCGTGAACCCGATCGCCGCCCCGGCCCTGCAAGGTCCGCGCGCCGTGGGCACCGGCATCGCGATCGCCTACTACCGCGCCGGCGCCGCCCTGCCGCGACCGCTCGGCCTCGGGATCCTGCGGAACCGGGCGATCGTCCGCGCGATGAGCGTCGCGATGCTGAAGTCGCACGACCCCGACCTGCGGCGCTGGGTGCACGACCAGCACGACCGGTACTTCTCGGCGTTCGCGGACCGGACCAGCGTGCTCGAGGCCTTCCGCACGTCCGTCACCCACGACGTCTCGGAGTACGCGGACCGGATCACCGTCCCCGTGCTGCTCATCGCGGCCGAGCGCGACGACATCACCGCCGTGCCGGAGCAGCGGGCCCTGGCCGCACGGATGCGGGACGCCGAGCTGGTGGTCATCCCGCGGGTCGGGCACCTGGTGCACTACGAGACACCCGCCGCCGCGGCGGAGGCGACCCTGCGGCGCATGGCCGACCCCGTGCGGAAGCCGGGCCGCGCCGCCAAGCCGGGGCGAGCCTCCCGGCCGGAGCGTGGCAGCGCGTCCGACCGGGGGAGCGCGTCGGACCGGGGGAACGCGTCGTGACCCGCCTGCGGATCGGGATCGACTGCCGGTACGTCCGCATCGGACGCCACGACGGCATCAGCCGGTTCACCGCCGGGATCGCCGCGCACCTGCCGGACCGCCACGACGCCGTGCTGCTCGTCAACGACGAACGGCAGCTGGCCTCGTTGCCGCGGGACCTGCCGTGGGAGCTCGTGCCGGCACCGACCGAGCCGGGCGAACCGCTCGTCGCCCGGCGCGTCAACGGGCTCGGGCTCGACGCCGTGTTCTCGCCCATGCAGACGATGGGCTCACGCGGGCGCTCCTACGCCCTCGTGCTGACGCTGCACGACCTCATCTACTACCGGAACCGCACGCCCCCGCGCGAGTTCGCCTGGCCGCTGCGCCTGGGCTGGCGGGCCTTCCACCTGGCGTGGTGGCCGCAGCGGATGCTGCTGAACGGTGCCGACGGCGTCGTGACGGTGTCCGAGACGACGGCGGGGCTGATCGCGGACCACCGCCTGACGAAGCGACCGGTCACCGTGGCGTACAACGCGGCCGACCCGGCGACGCCACGGCCGGCCGGGGGAGCGCGGACGAAGACCCTCGTCTACATGGGGTCGTTCATGCCGTACAAGAACGTGGAGACGCTCGCGGCGGCGCTGCCGCTGCTCGGCGCGGACTGGACGCTGCACTGCATGTCCCGGGTGTCGGCCGCTGACCGGACGCGGCTCGAGGCCCTCGCACCCGCGGGCGCGATCGTGTTCCACGACGGGGCGTCGGACGAGGAGTACCTCGACGCGCTCCGGTCGGCGACGGCACTCGTCACGGCGTCCCACGACGAGGGCTTCGGCATCCCGCTCGTCGAGGCGATGGGCGTCGGCACCCCCGTCGCGGTGAGCGACATCCCCATCTTCCGGGAGATCGGCGGCGACGTCGCGGAGTACTTCGACCCGGACTCGCCGTCCGCCGTGGCCGCTGCCGTGCGGCGGCTCGAGGGACGGTGGGACGAGGCATCAGCCGCGTCGCTCGACCGTGCCGCGCGCTTCCGGTGGGCGGACTCGGCCGAGCAGGTCGTGCGGGCCGTCGAGCGCGCCGTGGCGGACCGGCGGGGCTGAACCGGGACAGGTCCGTCAGACGCTGCCCGGGATCGCCGTCTCGACGGTCGCCCCGGGGAACGTCTTCAGCACGATCTCCTTCGCCGCGTGGTCCACTGCGGCCAGGCCGACACCGGTGCCGGCGGTCTCGACGATCACGCGCTGCGCGGTCGCGTCGTCCGACCGGCTGCCGTCGTCGCCGTCGGTGTTCCAGACGGCGTGCACCCGGAGGACGCCACCGATCGCCTTGACGTCCTCGGCAACGGCGAGACGCTGGGCGCTGACCTCGGACGACCCGGACACGCCGACGACGACGTCGCCGAAGTCGGTGAGCGCGTACACGTGCACACCGGTGCTGCCGGAGGAGGCTGCCGCGGTGCTGACCTGTCGCACCAGCTCCGCGCGGCGGGCGTGGGACAGGTCACCGTCGGCCTGCACCGCGCTGACGACGTCGTAGCTGATGAGCGACGTCTTCGTCGGTTCGGCCGCCTTCGCGGACGCGATGCCGGAGACGCCTCGGACGGCGGTGGTGAACTGCGCGGCGCTCTGCTCCGGTCGGGGCACGAAGCCGCCGACGCCGTTCTGCACGCTCGACAGGATCAGGCCGAGGACGACGACGATGACCCCCGCGGCGAGGACGACACCGACGAGGAGCAGCCCCCACGACCGCACCCGCTGCGGGCCGCTCCGCGTGGCGACCGCGCCAGTCTCCGTCCCGAAGGCGCGGTCGAGGTCGTCGTCGTCGTACGCGGCAGGACCCGACGGCTGCTCGCGGTGCCAACCGGTGCCACCCGGACCCTCGATCGTCATGTCACCCCCGGTGTCGCACGCGGCACGGCCTTCGCTGGCGTCGTGTCGTCGAGTGCTTCAGGATCGTAGTCCGGCTGCCCGAGGGGACACGCCAGGGCCGGACAACGATCGCGCAACGACCACCACGGACAGCCTGTCGACGAGGGGCGGGTGGGGCTAGCGTGGCGCGCATGGGGATCGTGTTGCTGGCCGTGTTCGTGGCGCTCGTCGTCTTCGGCGCCGTGTTCGCGGTGATCGGCGTCCGGCGGGACCGCTCGCTGCGTGGACTCGAGGACCCGCTGGCGCCCCGCACCCAGGACGACGGCGCCCACGGGGTGCAGACGGCGCAGGCGAAGGCGGCGCGGCCGGACAGCGGCGTCGGCGGGTTCGGCGCCTTCTGAAGCAGCGCGGGCCGCGCGGCCTCCGTGTGGCCGTGGGCGCGGCCTGCGGGTCAGCTCCGCTGCTCGAGCGGGTTCTGGTCGTCGAACGCGGCCGACTCCGGCGCTGCCGGCAGTTCCTCGACCGGGTCGTCGAAGCGGACGAGCTCCGCGTGGAACCGGTCCGGGTCCCACCGGAACGAGTGGATCGAGCCGTTCCGGATCGGGGTGTGCCGGCGATCGGCGGTGCCGGGGGCAGCGGCGTTCACCACGCTGCGGATGACGGCACCGTGGGTCGCGACGACGATGACCCCGCCGTCGAACCGGACGGCGATCTCGCCGAGGGTCTCCGTGACCCGGGCGAGCAACGCCGACCGGGACTCCCGCCCGGGGATGGCGTCGTGCGGGTACTGCGCGAGGACCTCGTCGTCCGTCAGCCCCTCGGCGTCGCCGTAGGCCCGTTCGGCCAGACCCGGGTAGGCGGTCGGGGTCGGGAGCCCGAGCCGCTCGGCGATGAGCGACCCGGTCTCTTGGGCCCGCGAGAGCGGTGAGGCGACGACCGCGTCGAACGAGCGCCGTGCGAGCAGCTCCGCGGCGGCCCGTGCCTGCGCGCGTCCGGTGTCGTTGAGCGGGATGTCGGTCGAGCCCTGGATGCGGCGTTCGGCGTTCCAGTCGGTCTCGCCGTGCCGGACGAGGTACAGGTGGGTCGTCACACCACGATCATGACAGAGCGGCCCGAGCGGGCCCGTCAGTGCGCGACGAGCGGCCGGGAGCGCGACGGGCAGCCGGGCGTGCTCCGTCAGTGCGCCAGGCGCTCCGCCAGGGCGACGAGCGTCTCGGTGGTGCCGCCCTCGATCTTCACGGCGGCGCGGCGGTCGCTCCTGGTGGCGCCGCGGTTCACGATCACGACGGGGTGCTTCCGCCGGGCGGCGTGGTCGACGAGCCGCACGCCGGAGTTCACCGTGAGCGAGGACCCGACGACGAGCAGCGCGTCCGCGTCGGCCACGATCGACACCGACTCGGTGAACTTCTCCGTGGGGACGAACTCGCCGAAGAAGACGACGTCCGGCTTCAGCACCCCGCCGCAGACCGAGCAGCCCGGCACCACGAAGCGCTCGACGTCGGTGATCTCCACGTCGCCGTCCGGCTGGAGCTGCACGGACCCGGGTTCGTCGATCCACGGGTTCGCCCGGTCGATGGTCGCGGCGAGGTCGGCGCGGGCGAACACCTGTCCGCACGTCAGGCAGAGGGCGCGGTCCATCGACCCGTGGATCTCCACGACCCGACGTGAGCCGGCGCGCAGGTGCAGCCCGTCGACGTTCTGGGTGATGACCCCGGTGACGACACCACGGTCCTCGAGCGCGGCGAGGGCACGGTGGCCGTCGTTCGGCCGCGCGGCGGCGAAGGTGCGCCAGCCGAGGTGCGACCCGGCCCAGTACCGCTGGCGCTTGCCCGGGTCGGCCAGGAACTCCTGGAAGGTCATGGGCTTCCGCACCACCCGGCCGGCGCCGCGGTAGTCGGGGATGCCGGAGTCGGTGCTGAGCCCGGCCCCGGACAGCACGGCGATCCGCTTCCCCGCCAGCAGCGCAGCGGCCTGGTCGAGGTCGGTGCTCGTCGCGTCGCTCGTCGCCATCAGGTTCACGGTACCCTCAACAGCCGACCGGCCCCGCCACTTCCCGTCCACGACGGCTCGGTCGCCAGCCACCGCCGCCCGACCGGAACGAGACCCGTGCACCCCGTCCGCATCGACTCCCTCGACGACCCACGCCTCGACGACTTCGCGCGGCTGACGGACGTCGCGCTCCGGCGGGTCAGCGAACCCGAGGGCGGCCTGTACATCGCCGAGTCGAGCACGGTCATCGAGCGAGCGATCGGCGCCGGACACGTCCCGCGGAGCGTGCTCGTGCAGGAGAAGTGGCTCGACGACGTGCTGCCCCTCGTCGCCGGGCACGACGGACCCGTCTTCGTCGGGCCGGACGCGCTGCTCGAGGAGCTCACCGGCTTCCGCATGCACCGGGGCGCGATCGCGTCGATGCAGCGGCCCGGGCTGCCGACCGTGGCCGACGTCGTCCGCGACGCCCGCCTGGTCGTCGTGCTCGAGGACATCGTCGACCACACCAACGTCGGTGCGGTCTTCCGGAGCGTCGCCGGCCTCGGCGCGGACGCCGTGCTCGTCAGCCCGCGGTGCGCCGACCCGCTGTACCGACGGAGCGTCCGCGTCAGCATGGGCACCGTCCTGCAGGTGCCGTGGACCCGCATCGGCGACTGGCCGGCCGCGGGGGAGGAACTGCGGGACCAGGGCTTCCACCTCGCCGCGATGGCGCTGACGGACCGCTCCGTCGACCTGGACGTCTTCGCCGCGGACGTCCCGGAACGGGTCGCGCTCGTGATGGGCACCGAGGGGCAGGGCCTGACGCCGGCGGCCATCGCCGCCGCCGACACGACCGTGCGGATCCCGATGCACCACGGCGTGGACTCGTTGAACGTCGCCGCGGCGAGCGCCGTGGGGCTCTGGGCGGTCGCCGCCGCCCAGCGCGCCCGGCGCTGACGGACCCGGCCTGGAGGCCCGTCCCGCGTTCTCCACAGCCCGGCGGTTCCACGGATGGCCGGTCCACACCGCCGGTACGCTCGGCTGTCGTGTCCCGTGTCGTCCGCCGCCCCCGCTCCGCCGTCCGCCGACCGGTGACGATCGCGGTCGTCGCCGTGCTGCTCCTGGCTGTCGCCTACCTCGTGGCCGCTGCCCTGGTGCCGTTCTCCCCGGCGAGCGCGACGACCACCCGGTACGCCGCTCCGACCTCGACGGTGCCGGCGCTGGACTTCCCGGGGTACGGCGCCACGGCGGTCGAGGCCACCGACTTCCCGGAGAGCCTGCGGACGAGCGGGGACGAGCAGCGTCGGTCGATCGCGAGCATCTCGAAGGTCGTGACCGCGCTCGTGGTCCTCGACGCCAAGCCGCTGCGCGCCGGCCAGGACGGCCCGTCGATCGCCTTCACGCCGGAGATGCAGGGCCTGTACGCCAAGTACCTCGCGGTCAACGGGGAGGTCGCCCCGATGCCGGCGGGTCTCCGGCTGTCCGAGCACCAGACGCTGCAGGTCATGCTCATGAAGTCCGCGAACAACTACGCCGGCGCGCTGGCGATCTGGGCGTTCGGCTCGCTCGACGCCTACGAGGAGGCCGCTGCGTCGTGGCTGACCGCGCACGACCTCGACCACACCACGATCGAGGAACCGACGGGCCTCGACGCCGACAACAAGTCCACGGCGACCGACCTGGTGGACCTCGGGCAGCTCGCCCTCGCGAACCCCGTGGTGAAGGAGGTGGTCGGCACGAAGACCGTGTCGATCCCGGGTGTCGGGGACATCGAGAACTCGAACAAGCTCCTCGGGATCGACGGGGTGGAGGGCATCAAGACCGGCACGCTCGACGAGGCCGGTGCGTGCCTGCTGTTCGCGGCACAGTACGAGCGGGGTGGGCGCACCGTGACGGTCGTCGGGGCGATGCTCGGCGGGGTCGACCACGACACCCTCGACGGGGACGTCCAGCGCCTGCTGCACTCGGTCGCGGACGGCTTCCACGTGGTGACGCTGACCCACGGCGGGCAGTCCTTCGGGACCTACTCGACCCCGTGGAAGGACGAGACCGACGCCGTCACCCGGTCGGCCGCGCAGGTGCTGGTGTGGGGGAAGGCCACCGTGCGGGCGACGACGAAGCTCGACGCCGTGACCCTCGGGACGAAGGGGGAGCGGGTCGGTCGGGTGCGGTTCGACGTCTCGGACCACGCGCCGGTGTCGGTGCCGCTCGTCCTCGAGCAGGACATCCCGGACCCGGGCGTCTGGTGGCGGTGGACGAACCCGTTCCAGGGCACGTCCACCGACGGCGTCTAGGCCTGGTCCCGACCGCCGAACGGCTGCAGCTCCGGCCGCTTCGGGCTGATGCCGTCGCCCGAGGACGTGTGCCGGATGCGCCGGACGACCCACGGCACCAGGTACTCGCGCGCCCAGCCGAGGTCCTCCGCGCGGGCCTCACGCCAGGGTCGGGCGGCGAGCGGTTCGGGGGTGAACGGCTCGAGTTCGTGGTCGACGCCGAGCGTGTCGAGCACCGCGGCCGCGATCGTGGCGTGGCCGACGGGCGAGTGGTGCAGGCGGTCCGGCGCCCACATGCGCGGGTCCCGCAGCACACGGAGTGCCCACATGTCCGCCACCAGCGCGCCGTGCTTCAGGGCGATCGCGTGGATGTGCTCGTTGTAGATGGCGGCCTTGCCGCGGACCAGCCCGAGGACCGGGGTCATGCCGACGTCGGGCCCGGTGAACACGACGACGGTCGCGCCGTCGCGGCGCAGGTCGGCGACGAGCCGGTCGAAGCGTGCGGCGACCTCGTCCGGGTCCGAGCCCGGGCGGATGATGTCGTTGCCGCCGGCGGACACCGTGACGAGGTCGGGGCGGAGCGCGAGCGCCTGCTCGGTCTGTTCGTCGATGATCTGCTGCAGCAGGCGGCCACGGACGGCGACGTTGGCGTAGGCGAAGTCGTCCGTCCGGCCCGCGAGGACCTCGGCGACCCGGTCGGCCCAGCCGCGGTTCCCACCCGGTGCTCCGGGGTCGGGGTCACCGAGCCCCTCGGTGAACGAGTCACCGATCGCGACGTACCTGGACCAGGGATGACGATCTGACACGGTTCGGACCATAGTCTCGTGCCATGACCGAGGCCAACTCGTCCGGCGGCAGCCGCCCCTGGACCCTCCCCGAGGACCTGCTCGTCCGCGTCGCGGAGCGGGCACCCCGGTACGACGCCGAGAACGCCTTCGCGGCGGAGGACCTCGACGAGCTCCGGGCGGCCGGCTACCTGCGGATCGGCGTGCCGGTCGCGGACGGCGGCAGCGGGCTCGGACTCCGCGCCACGGCGGCCGTGCAGCGTCGCCTCGCCCGGGCCGCACCGGCGACGGCACTCGGGCTCGGGATGCACCAGGTCTGGGTGCAGGCGGCCCGCAGTGTGTCCGCGCGGGGTGAGTCGTTCCTCCAGTCCGTCACGACGCACGCCGCGGCGGACCGCCTGCTCGCCTTCGGGGTGAGCGAACCCGGCAACGACCGCGTGCTGTTCGACTCGCTGACCGACGCGGTGCCGGACGGCGACGGCGGCTACCGCTTCAGCGGGACGAAGGTCTCCACGTCCCTGGCACCGGCGTGGGACGTGCTCAGTGTCTTCGGCAAGGACGTCAGCGGCGCCGAACCACGGCTGGTGCACGGCTTCGCGCTGCGGTCCGACGGCGGCATCCGACACCTGGACGACTGGGACACGCTCGGCATGCGGGCGACCCAGAGCCGGACGACCCTGCTCGAGGGCGTCCACGTGCCGGCGGACCGGATCGTGCGGTCGCTGCCCGTGGGTCCGACGGCCGACCCGCTGGTGTTCGGGGTGTTCGCGGCGTTCGAGCTCCTCGTCGCCTCCGTGTACGTCGGCATCGCGGAGCGAGCGGTCGAGCTCACGGTGGCGCACGTCCGTGACCGGCACGGGCTGGACGGCCGGGCACGCGCCGACGACCCGGACGTCCGGCGTGCGGTGGCGGACATGCAGGGCGCGGTCGACGCGGTCGCGCTGCAGGTCGACGCGCTCGCCCGGGACGTCGACGAGCTCGAGGACCACGGGGCACGGTGGTTCCCGCTGCTCGTGGGCACGAAGGCGCGGACGGTCGACACCGCGCAGCACGTGGTGGACGAGGCGACGCGGGTCGTCGGCGGGGGCGCGTTCCGGGCGACGGGCGAGCTCGCCCGCCTGGCCAGGGACGTCCGCGCCGGGCAGTACCACCCGTCGACCAGGGACTCGGCGGCCAGGACGATCGCGTCCGCCGTGCTCGGGCCGGTCGCGGCGCCGGACCCGTCGGCAACACCCGGGCCGGTCGCGGCGCCGGACGCGTCGGCGGCGCCCGGGCCCGTCGCGGCGCCGATGTCGGCGGCCGGTGGCACCATCTCCTCGTGAGCAAGCAGGACGGACGCAACCGGCTCGTCTCCGACCAGCCGGTCGCAGACGTCACCGCGACGGTGCTGCACGTCGACATGGACGCCTTCTTCGCCTCCGTCGAACTGCTCGACCGCCCCGACCTCGTCGGCCTGCCCGTGATCGTCGGGCACGACTCGGACCGCTCGGTCGTCACCGCCGCCACGTACGAAGCACGCAAGTACGGCATCAACTCCGCGATGCCGATGGCCGTCGCCAAGCGCCGCTGCCCGGGCGCGGTGATCGTCGAACCGCACTTCGAGAAGTACCAGGCCAAGTCCCGCGCCGTGATGCGGGTGTTCGAGCAGTTCACCCCGCAGGTCGAGCGTCTCGGCATCGACGAGGCCTTCCTCGACGTCGCCGGTGCCCTGCGGCTGTACGGCACGCCGTGGGAGATCGGCCAGGCCATCCGTCGAGCGGTGTTCGCCGAGACTGGGCTGCACTGCTCCGTCGGCGCCGCGTCGACGAAGTTCGTGGCGAAGCTCGCCTCCAGCCGGTCCAAGCCGGACGGGCTCCTCGTCGTGCCGGCCGCCGACACGGTCGCGTTCCTGCACCCCCAGCCGGTGTCCGCGCTCTGGGGCGTCGGCGGCAAGACGCAGGAGACCCTCGAGAACCGCGGGCTCCGCACGGTCGGGGACCTCGCGACGACGCCACTCGGGTCGCTCGTGTCGTTGCTCGGTCCCGCCGGTGGGCAGCGCCTGCACGACCTCGCGTGGGGCCGCGACCCCCGCCGGGTCGACACCGCCGTCGGCGAGAAGTCCATCGGGCACGAGGTCACCTTCGGCACCGACCTGACCGACCGCGACGCCGTCGCACGGGAGCTCCTGCGGCTGTCCGAGAAGGTCGCCGTCCGGATGCGCCGCGCCGAGGTGCAGGCCAGGACCCTCGCGCTCAAGGTCCGGTACACCGACTTCACCACGCTGACCCGGTCCCGCACCCTGGCCGAGCCGACCGACGTGGCACGCCGCATCCACCTCGAGGCCGTCGAGCTCTACGACGTGCTGCACAAGCCGGGCAACCGCATCCGGCTCATCGGTGTCCGCGGGGAGAACCTCGTCCCGACCGCGGCGAGCAACGCCCTGTGGGACGACGACGCGCCGTGGCGGGAGACCGAGACGACCGTCGACGCCGTCACCGCCCGCTTCGGTGCCGGCGTGCTGCGACCGGCATCGCTCGTCCGCGGTGCATCTCAGCAGCGACCGCCACATGCTCGGCAGGACATCGGGTGACGGTAGAATCGCCTGAAGTGAGCGCAGCGGAGTACGACGACCAGCAGCCCGCCGCACCCGGCGGTGTCCGTGCCGACCATGCCGGCGCAGCGGCGGACGGGCACGGCGGCCAGGGCCCCGAACTCGACCTCGCGCCGGCCGAGCTGGCGGAGATCGCGGGCAACGCGGCCGCCGAGCACCTGTCCCCGGCCTTCCCGGACCGTGCGGCCTGGGGCACGGCGTCGAAGCTCCGCGCCTGGCAGGTCGAAGCCCTCACGAAGTACTTCGAGTCCGAGCCGCGCGACTTCCTCGCCGCCGCGACCCCCGGTGCCGGCAAGACCACGTTCGCGTTGCGTCTCGCGACCGAGCTCCTGGCCCGCGGAACCGTCGACCGCATCGTGGTCGTCGCACCGACGGAGCACCTGAAGCGGCAGTGGGCCGACGCCGCGGACCGCGTGAACATCCGCATCGACCCGATGTTCAAGAACGGCGACGGCATGTTCGGCCGGCACTACCAGGGCGTCGCGATCACGTACGCCCAGGTCGGCATGAACCCCGAGGTCCACAAGCGCATCACCGAGGGCGGCCGCACGCTCGTGGTCCTCGACGAGGTCCACCACGGCGGCGACGCCCTGACGTGGGGCGACGGCATCCGAGAGGCCTTCAGCGGCGCCACCCGCCGGCTGTCGCTCTCCGGCACGCCCTTCCGCTCCGACACCGCGCCGATCCCGTTCGTGCAGTACGCCCCCGACGAGCAGGGCATCCGCACGTCCATCTCCGACTACAACTACGGGTACGGCCGCGCCCTCGCCGACGGCGTCGTCCGCCCGGTCCTGTTCATGGCCTACGCCGGACAGATGCGCTGGAAGACCCGGATGGGCGACGAGATGTCGGCGTCCCTCGGCGAGCAGGTCACGAAGGACATCACCGCACAGGCCTGGCGCACGGCGCTCTCGCCCGAGGGCGAGTGGATGCCGGCCGTGCTCCAGGCCGCCGACACGCGCCTGACCGAGGTCCGACGCGGGGTCCCCGACGCCGGCGGGCTCGTCATCGCCACGGACACCACGACCGCACGGGCCTACGCCAGGATCCTGCAGCAGATCACGGGGGAGCGGCCCACGGTCGTGCTCTCCGACGAGGCCGCCGGGTCGAGCCGCATCGGCGCCTTCGCCGCGGACACCTCCCGCTGGATGGTCGCCGTCCGCATGGTGTCGGAAGGTGTCGACGTCCCCCGGCTCTGCGTCGGCGTGTACGCCACGAGCGCCAGCACGCCGCTGTTCTTCGCCCAGGTGATCGGCCGCTTCGTGCGCGCCCGTCGTCGCGGCGAGACCGCGTCCGTGTTCCTGCCGAGCGTCCCGGGGCTGATGGCCCTCGCCGCGACCCTCGAGCTCGAGCGCGACCACGCCCTCGACCGCCCGAAGGACGCCGAGGACGGGATGTACAACCCCGAGGACGCGATGGTCGCCGAGGCCAACAAGGAGGACCGCGCCTCCGAGAGCCTGCTCGACATGCAGCCCTTCGAGGCCCTCGACTCGCAGGCCTCCTTCGACCGTGTCCTCTACGACGGCGGCGAGTTCGGGACCGGCGGCGAGATCGGCTCCCTCGAGGAACTCGACTTCATCGGCATCCCCGGGCTCCTCGAACCCGACCAGGTGCGCGACCTGCTCCGTGCACGCCAGGCGACCCAGGCGAAGCGGTCGAAGGGCCGCGCGGTCAAGGACGGCACCCCGAAGGCGCCGGAGCCCCACCGCCCGATGTACATGACGATCAAGGAGCAGCGCTCGGAGCTGCAGCGCCTCGTGTCCATCTGGTCGAGGCACTCGAACGAGCCGCACGGGTCGATCCACGCCGAGCTGCGCCGCATCAGCGGTGGTCCCGCCGTCGCGCAGGCCAGCATCGAGCAGATCCAGAAGCGGATCGACATCCTCCGGTCCCGCATCGGCGGCCGACGGTGACGCGGTCGGGGGCGACCGCGACGGCCGCGTCGGCACCATCGACCCCGCCCGCGCCGTGATCGTCGAGGTCGACGACCGCACCTGGCTCGTCAAGCGTGACGAGTCGTCCTCCCCAGAGGCGGTGATCGACCGCTTCGGCGGCGGCTACCGACTCCGCCGCTTCAGCCTGGTCGAGTCCCGCCGCACCGCACACGGCGTCTACACGGGTCTCGAGCTCGCCGAGACCGCCTGGTGGCGGTTGCGCGACACCCGTCGCTGATCATCATCCGATCTGCCCGATCCGCGCGGCGATGATGACGCTGCGAGGCTTGATCGAGTAGACCGGACTCATGGCAGATTCGATCCCTCACGTCCTCGTCCTCGGTGGCGGCTCCGCCGGCTACTCCACCGTCAAGCAGCTGCAGAAGCACGCCGCGACCGTGCCGATGCGCATCACCCTCGTGGACCAGAACACGTACTACACGTACCTGCCGTTCCTGCCCGAGGTCGCCGGCGGTCACATCGCCCCGAAGGACGTCACCGTGGAGCTCCGTCGCGCGCTCCGCAAGACCCGCGTGATCCAGGGCAAGGTCACCGGGATCTCCTCCGCTGACAAGACCGTGTCGATCGCCACGGCCGGCGGCGACGACCGCACGCTCGGCTACGACCAGCTCGTGGTCGCGCTCGGCTCCGTCACGCGCACCTTCCCGACCCCCGGCCTCGACGAGGTCGGCGTCGGCTTCAAGACCGTGGAGGAGGCCGCCTACGTCCGCGCGAAGCTCCTCGACAACATCGCGAAGGCCGCTGCCACCCGCGACGACGACGAGCGTCGCCGTCTGCTGACCAGCATCTTCGTCGGCGGTGGCTACACCGGCGTCGAGGCCATCGGCGAGCTGTTCGACGTCTCGCAGGCCGCGATCAAAACGTACCCGTCGCTCGCCGGCGAGCAGCCCCGCTGGGTGCTCATCGACGCGCTCGACCGCGTCGCGCCCGAGGTCGGCCCCGAGCTGTCGAAGTGGACCCTTGAGTCCCTCCGCGCCCGTGGCATCGACGTCCGCCTGAAGACCACCATGCCGAGCTGTGAGGGCGGCGTCGTCAAGCTCTCCGACGGCGACGAGTTCGCCACCGGCCTGCTCGTCTGGACGGCCGGCGTGAAGCCGAACCCGCTCCTCGACGCCTCGGACCTGCCGCGCGGGCCGAAGGGCCACCTCGCCGCGAACGCGAAGCTCCAGGTCGAGGCCGAGGACACCCACGAGGTCGTCCCCGGCGTCTGGGGCCTCGGCGACGTCGCACAGGTCCCCGACCTGACCGCCGACAAGCAGCCGGCGTACTACCCGCCGAACGCGCAGAACGCCGTCCGCCAGGCCGTCGTGGCCGCGGACAACGTGGTCGCCACGATCACCGGCAAGCCGCTCGAGGAGTACCGCCACGTCTCCGTGGGCACGGTCGCCTCGTACGGTGTCGCCAAGGGTGCCGCCAACATCAAGGGCATCAAGATGACGAACCTGTTCGCGTGGCTCGCGCACCGCTCGTACCACGTGTACGCGATGCCGACGCTGAACCGCAAGGCGCGCATCGTCATCGGCTGGGTCACCGGCGCCGTCTCCGGTCGCGACGCGACCTCGCTCATCAAGGAGACCGACCCGCGCCGCTCCTTCGTGGACGCCAGCAAGAGCTGATCAGTCCCACCCACGGACGGGAGGCTCGGTGCCAGCTGGCACCGAGCCTCCCGTCCGTCGTCTGGTCGCGCGTCAGTCCGTGTGGCCGGCCGTCTCGCTGAGTGCCCGGACGACGACGCGCACGACGTCGGCAGGGTGGGTGTGCATCAGCAGGTGCGGACCGTCGACCTCGATGACCTCCCGGAACCCGGCGCGCTGGTACCCGGTGCGTTCCACCTCGGGCTGCACGGTCTGGTCGGCCGTCGCGACGATGCCCCAGCTGGGCTTCACCTTCCAGGCCGCTGCGGACGCCGCCTCGGTGTAGGCCGCCACCGCGAACGGCCGCTGCGAGACGGCCAGGACCGCTGCGGTCTCCTCGTCCATGCCGGCGGCGAAGACCGGCAGGAACGCGTCGGGAGCGACGGACAGGTCGACGTCCTGGTCGTTGGCCGGGTCCGTCGTGGGGAGCGAGACCAGGTGGTCGCGCAGCGAGGTGGCGGGGAACCGAGCGTCCATGTCGGCCGGGCTCTCGCCCTCGTCGGGCGTGTAGGCGGCGACGTAGACCAGCCCGACGACGTTCTCCGCCACCCCTGCGACGGTGATGACGGCGCCGCCGTAGGAGTGTCCGACGAGCAGGACGGGTCCGTCGATCGCCTCGACGACGCGTCGGACGCTCGCCGCGTCACCGGAGAGGGACCGCAGGTGGTTCGGCACCGCGGCCACCCGGTGTCCCGCAGCGAGCAGGGCCTGTGTGACCGGGGTCCAGCTCGCCGCGTCGGCGAAGGCTCCGTGCACCAGGACGACGGTCGGTTCGTTCATCGGTCTGCTCCTCGTTCGTGTGGTCAGCGGTCGCCGGTGGCGACAGCGCTGTGACTGTAGGAGGGCGGCGGACCAGCGCGCCAGGAACAGAACTGCACGGGGGCCGTGCAGGAGTGCGGAGCTGACCTGGTCCGCTCAGCTCTCGGGGTGCTCGTCGCGCACCGGGCTGAGCGACTCGAGCAGCGACGCGACGGCGAAGACGGTGGACTCGGCGTGCCACGGGGCGGCGATCTGGACGCCGATCGGCAGGCCGTCGGAGCTGGTGCCGAAGCGCATCGACAGCGCGGGCATCCCGGTGATGTTGAACTGCACGGTGAACGTCTGGATGTGGGTGGCGTCGACGGTCTGCCCGTCGATGACGAACTCGGTCCTGTCGTGCTCGTGCGCCGGGATCGGCAGCACCGGCAGCAGGACCGCGTCGAACCGCGTGAACACCTCGGCGTACGCGTCGCGGATGCGCTCGAAGCCCTGCTCCGCGGCGACGTAGTCCTCGACCGAGGTGTCGGGAGTGGCGAGCATGGCCGTGGACATCGTGAAGCGCTGGTCCTCGTGTCCCTCGGTGGCTGCTGCCATCGCGGGCTTGAGCTCCATGACGTGCTGCTTGTTGAACAGTGCCAGTGGGTTGTCGTGGTGGAGCGTCGGGATGTCGATCTCCTCGACGTGGACGCCGGCGCCTGCAAGTGCTGCCGCTGCACGGCGGACGGTGTCCGCGACCTCCGGGTCGACCGGGCCGAGTCCGGAGTTCGTGAACCACGCGACGCGCAGGTGCTCGGGAGCGGCGTCGCGCGTGCCGGTGTCGACGGCGTCCGGGGTGACGGCGAAGCCGTCCTGGCCGTCGGGTCCTCGCATGACCTCGTAGCCGAGTTCGAGGTCGCGGACGGTGCGGGCCATCGGGCCGACGTGCCAGTCGCGGCGCGGCACGCGCGGCCAGATGCCCGTCATCGGGATGCGGCCGTGGGTGGGCTTGATGGCCGCGATGCCGGTGTGCGACGCCGGACCACGGACCGAGATCGCGAGGTCGGTGCCGATGCCGATCGGGCTCAGCCCGGCGGCGATGGCCGCGGACTCGCCGCCGCTCGAGCCGCCGGAGGTGCGGTCGACGTTCCACGGGTTGTTCGTCCGGCCGGAGAGGAGGTTGTTGCTCTCGGTCGAGTAGGAGAACTCCGGCAGGTTCGTCTTGGCGAGCAGGATGCCGCCGGCCGCCTTCATCCGGGCGACGGCCACGGCGTCCTCGTCCGGCGTGCGGCCCTCGAAGACCGGGGAGCCGCGCTGGGTGAGGACGCCGTTGGTGTCGATGGAGTCCTTGACGGTGAACGGCACGCCGTGCAGCGGCCCGACCTCGTCGCCGGCCGCGAGGGCGTCGTCCGCCGCCTGGGCCTCGGCCAGCGCGTGGTCGTTCAGGGTGACGATCGCGTTGATCGCCGGGTCGACGGCGGCGATGCGGTCGAGGTGGGCCTGCACGACCTGTACCGATGTCAGGTCGCCGGACGCGATGCGCGCGGCCAGTTCGGTCGCGTCGAGGTACGTGATGTCAGCCATGATGGCTCCTTCGGGGATTAGTAGACCAGTCGTCTAGTGGGACGGAAATGTGAGGGGGAAGCGCTCGTTGGACCTTCGTGGGGCTGGAGCGTCGTTTGTCAGGAATGCAGGCGTGCGCTCGTGCGGTCGAGGACGCGCTGGAGCGCGTCGGGCGTCCGCTGGATCTTCGCCATGGTGCTGGCGCCGAGCCAGGACTCGTAGAGCTCCTGCGCCAGTGCGCGTGGGTCCTCGTCCACGGGGACGGAGCCGTCTCGCGTGCCGGTGGTGATCATGCGCTCGAGGTGGTCGATGATGCCGGCCGTGCCGTCCACGAGTTGCCGTCGCATGGGCTCGGAGAGGTCGGACACCTCGGTGGCGAGCTTCACCACGAGGCACTTGCCCTGGCAGTCGTCGAACGCCTGCAGGTCGTAGAACCGCTGCCAGTACTCCTGCAGCTGCTCGGCGCCGGTCGCGCCGGTGTTGCTCGCGATGCGGTCCATCGAGCGGAGGTAGTCGGTGAAGTAGTGCTGCATGAGCGCCTCACCGAAAGCCTCCTTCGAGGAGAACCAGTGGTAGAACGACCCCTTCGGGACACCGGCCTCCGAGAGCACCTCGCTGAGACCGACCGCGGTGTAGCCCTTCCGGGCCATCAGACGCTGGGCGGTGTCGAGCAGGTGCTGCCGGGTGTCGATCTCCGTGGTGGGCATGAGGAGAACGTACCGCTCCAGTAGACCAGTCGTCTAGTGCTGATGTGGTGGAGACCGTCGTGAACCGTGCACATCCGGTGTGCAGAACTGCACAGTCCCGGCAGTGAGCGCTACGCCTACCGTTCGCAACGGCGGGTCGTTCGTCCGCCGCCCATCTCGCAGGAGGACAGCCATGGCCGTGATCAGTTCGAGTCGTGAAGCGCAGGTCGTCGACGGCGTGCGGAAGCAGTTGCTCATCGGCGGCGACTGGGCCACCGCTGCGAACGGGGTGTTCGCCGTCGAGGACCCGTCGACGGGCGAGACGCTCTGCGAGGTCGCGGACGCGACCGCGGACGACGCCGTGCAGGCCCTGGACGCCGCCGTCGACGCTGGCGCCGCCTTCGCGGCACTGGCACCACGTCGACGCGGCGAGATCCTGCGGAAGGCGTACGAGCTCATCGTGGAGCGCACCGACGAGCTCGCCCTCATCAACACCCTCGAGATGGGGAAGCCGGTCGAGGAGGCGAAGGCGGAGATCGCCTACGCGGCGGAGTTCTTCCGCTGGTTCTCCGAGGAGGCGGTCCGGATGGACGGGCGGTACAACCGTCACTCCGACGGCGACGGCCGGATCCTGACGATGAAGCAGCCGGTCGGACCGTGCCTGCTGATCACCCCGTGGAACTTCCCGCTCGCCATGGCGACGCGGAAGATCGGGCCCGCGATCGCCGCCGGCTGCACCATGATCCTGAAGCCCGCGGCACAGACGCCGCTGTCGTCGCTGGCGTTGGCGTCGATCCTCGCCGACGCCGGACTGCCGACGGGTGTGCTGAACGTCATCACGACCGGGAACGCGAAGGACACCCTCGCGGCGGTGATCGCGGACCCGCGGCTCCGGAAGCTCTCCTTCACCGGCTCGACGCCGGTCGGCAAGGCGCTCGTGAAGCAGGCGGCCGACCAGTTGCTGCGCACGTCGATGGAACTCGGCGGCAACGCCCCCTTCCTCGTCTTCGACGACGCCGACGTCGACGCCGCCGTCGACGGTGCGATGATCGCGAAGATGCGCAACAACGGTGAGGCGTGCGTCGCGGCCAACCGCTTCCACGTCGCGGACAGCGTCGCCGAGGAGTTCATCGACAAGCTCACGAGCCGCATGCAGGCGCTCACCCTCGGGCGCGGCACCGACGAGGGCGTGACCATGGGGCCACTCATCGACGCCGCGCAGCGGACGACCACCTCCGGCCTCGTGCAGGACGCGCTCGACCGCGGCGCGCACGCCCTCATCGGCGGGGAGGCGCCGGACCGCCCCGGGTACTTCTACGAGCCGACGATCCTCACGGGCATCCCGGAGGACGCCGAGCTGCGACAGGCCGAGCTGTTCGGGCCGGTCGCCCCCGTGTTCACGTTCTCCGACGAGGAGCAGGCGATCGCCGACGCGAACGACACCGAGTACGGGCTCGTGTCGTACGTGTACACGAACGACCTCCGCCGCGGGCTCCGCGTCAGCGAGGCGATCCAGTCCGGGATGGTCGGCCTCAACAGGGGGCTCGTCTCGAACCCGCAGGCACCGTTCGGCGGGGTGAAGCAGTCCGGGTTCGGTCGTGAAGGCGGCTCCGAGGGCATCGAGGAGTACGTCGAGGACAAGTACGTCGCCATCGATCTCTGATGCGCGACGCAGTCGTCGACTCCACCCAGCGTGTGCGCCTCGACCAGCGGCTGCTCCGCCGGGTTCCCGTGTCCGCTCGCCGGCGGGCGCTGCGGGTCGCGGTGGTCGCACCGACGGCGTTCGCCGTCGCCCGGGGGTTCCTCCCGGCCGACGTCGCGCTGTTCGCGGCCTTCGGCTCGATCATGCAGATCGTGTTCGTCGACTTCAGCGGGCCGGCACGACTCCGGAGGACCATCGGGGTCGCCGTGGCGACGAGCGCGCTCATCGCCGTGGGGACCGCACTGTCGTCCTCGGCCGTCTCGGCGACGGTCGGCGTCGGGCTGCTCGCCTTCGCGATCGCGTTCGCGGGCGTCGTGAGCTCGAGTGTCGCGCTCGCCACACCGGTGCTCCTGTTCGCCCTGGCGCTCGCGGCGACCGTCCCGGCGGGGGTGGACGCCGTCCTGCCGCGCCTCGCAGCGTGGGGTGTCGCGGCGGTGCTGGTCGTCGCCGCCAAGGCGTTCGTCCTCCCGACCGCCACGGACGACCCGCTCCGTGACCAGACCCGAGACGCCCTGCTGGGTCTCATGCTGCGGCTCCGGACTCGTCGGGCTGCCCCGCAGGTGCAGACCCTCCGCGAGTCCTTCTCCACCCAACCGCGTCGCCCCGAGGGGTTCCGACCCGGCGGCAGACGTCTCCTGGTCGTCATCAACGCCGTGCTCGCCGTCGACGACGCCGTCACGGCGACGGGGGAGTCGGACGAGACCGTCGTGGACGACGCCGAGCGGACCGCCATCGGTGCGGCCCTGCACGTCGTCCGATTGCGCCTCCAGGGAACGGACGTGACCAGCGCACTCCTCGACGTGCGCGCCCGGCTGGAGGACCTCCGTGAACAGCGCGAGCTGCGGTACCTGGGCGACCGTGCCGCCAAGGCGTGGCCCGCACACCAGCTGCTGCAGCGGACCATCGCGCTGGTCGAGGCGGCGTCCGGTGGAGGGGGACGCGCACACCGGTACGTGTCCGACACGCTCCGGAGTCACTGGTCCTGGCGATCCGCCTGGCTGCGGAACAGCGTCCGGACGGGAGCGACCCTCGCGGTCTCGATCACCGCGGCGAACCTCGTCGGCGCCGAGCACGCGTTCTGGGTCGCCTTCGGAACGCTCGCTGTCCTGCGGACGAACGCCGTCGGGACCGCCCGGTCCGCATGGCAGGCCGTGCTCGGCACCGTCGTCGGTGTGGTCGTCGCGGAACTGGTGCTCCTCCTCACCCCGCACGCGGGATGGATCACCTGGGTGGTGGTGCCCGTGGCGCTCGCGGTCATGGCGTTCTCCCCGGAGGTGTTCCCGTTCCTCGTCGGCCAAGCCGCGTTCTCGACCGCGATCCTCGGCCTGTTCGCACTCGCCGCTCCCCAACAGCCGACGATCGGGCTGATCCGGCTCGGGGACGTCCTCCTCGGGGCGTCCGTCAGCGCCGTGCTCGGGTGGCTGCTCTGGCCGAGCGGGGTCGTCACCGCCTTCCGAGCAGACCTCGCTGCGGCGTACGAGGCCTCCGCGGACTACGTCGTCGAGGTCGTCAGCGCTGCAGCGTCAGCCGCTGACCGTGGCTCCGCGCTGACCGCCCGGCGATCCGCGGTGGCAGCGGGCCGCAGACTCGACGACGCCTTCCGGGAGTTCCTGCTCGAACACCGGAGCACCGCCGCGTCACCCGTGGCGTCGATCCGGCTCGTCGCCGCGCCGTCGGAGGCCCGGGAGGCCGCGGACGCGATCCTGGACCTCGGGTCCCACCTCCGGCAGGAGCACCACCTCGACCCGTCCCCGGCACAGGCCAGCGCGCTCACCGCGGCAGCCGAACGGTACCGAGGGCAGGTGCGTGCACTCGCGCGGGGGATCCGCCTGGGTGCGACGGCGGAGCAGACCACCACCGCGCCGGCTGTCGACGAGCAACCCCGCGTGCCACGATCGGCGGATCCGGCTGCCGCGTTCAGCGTGTGGGCCTGCGCGCAGGTCGAAGCCCTCGAGCAGACGGCTCGCGACGTGCTCCCGACCGCTGCACGCCTGAGCAGGTCGTCCCCACCCGCCAGGAGGAGGCCCTGATGCCGGCGCTCCGCATCGCCGCGCCGCGACGACGTCGCCGTGTGCGCTTCTGCCCACCCGGTGTGCAGATCTCCCGCAACGGACCCGCCGAAGCAGTCCTACAGTCGATCTCGTAGCCAGTCGTCCCGAGGTGGACACCGTCGCTCTCCCCGCTGACGTGCCACCCGGAGCGCTGCCTCGTCGTCCCACCCGACCCTGTGGACCACCCCGTCTCCGTTCGAGCGCATCCCCCTGACCGCTCGGACCGCTCCGTGGTGTCCCCGGGGTCCGTCCGCCACCGTCCTCCGCACACGAACAGACAGGTCGTCATGTCACCGTCAACCGCACTCAAGAAGGTCCTCATCACCGGAGCCGGAACCGGTTTCGGGCAGGAGGTCGCGTTCCGCCTCGCCGAGAAGGGCTTCGACGTCCACGCCACCGTCGAGATCTACGGGCAGGTGCAGACGCTCAAGCGTCAGGCAGCCGCACGCGGTGTGTCGCTGCACGTCAGCAAGCTCGACGTCACCGTCGAGGGCGACCGTCGCAAGGCGCTCGACTGGGGGATCGAGATCCTCGTCAACAACGCCGGAGTCGGCGAGGGTGGTGCGACGGTCGACATCCCGGAGTGGAACATCCGCCACCAGTTCGACGTCAACGTCACCGGCCCGCTGCTGCTCACCCAGGGGATCGCGAAGCAGATGGCGCAGCGCGGCACCGGCAGGATCATCTGGGTCTCCTCGCGCGAGGGCCTGAACGTGAACCCGTTCACCGGCATCTACTCGGCCTCGAAGCACGCCGTCGAGGCGATCGCGGAGAGCATGAAGGACGAGCTGCAGGAGTACGGCGTCGAGGTCGCCACCATGAACCCCGGGCCGTTCCTCACCGGCTTCAACGACCGCATCTTCCAGACCTGGGAGGGCTGGGACGACGACGCGTCGCAGCGCCTGTACGACTACTCGAAGCTCGCGTTCCCCCGCGAGCAGTTCAACCCGGAACCCGTCTACGCGACGCTCACCGCGCTCGCTGCGGGAGAGATCGACTCGTACCGGAACCTCGAGCCGACGTCGATGACCGAGGAGACCAAGCAGCTCATCGAGGCGCCGTGGTCGAAGAAGACGACCGACGGACTCGGGACGCGGAACGCGGGCATCCAGAACGCCTTCGACATGCAGCCCGAGCAGCTCCGGGACGACCAGGACCCGATCACCGCCCCCTGACCACCCGACCCCAGGCAGCTCGATCAGAAGGAACGTCGTGAGCATCTCCACACCGAACGAAGCCCGGGCAGTCCTCACCGACCCGCTCCGGAACCACGGCACCGCCACCTCGCACGAGGCGCGGCGGCAGCTCGGCATCACCGGCCGGCTCCCAGCGGCCGTCGAGACCCTGGACGAGCAGGCCGCTCGCTGCTGGGCACAACTGCAGCGCAAGACCACGGCCATGGAGCGGTTCACCTACCTCGAACTCCTCCACGAGCGCAACGAGACGCTGTACTTCCGGGTCCTCGGCGACCACCTCCGCGAGCTCCTCCCGGTCGTCTACGACCCGACGGTCGGACAGGCGATCAAGGACTGGAGCCGGGACTACCGAGTCTCGCAGGCCGCCTACCTCTCCATCGACCGGATCGAGGACATCGAGCCGACGCTCCGCACCTTCGGGTACGGCCCCGACGACGTCGACCTGATCGTCTGCACCGATGCCGAGGAGATCCTCGGCATCGGTGACTGGGGTGTCAACGGCGTGGACATCTCCGTGGGGAAGCTCGCCATCTACACGGCGGCTGCCGGCATCGACCCCGGGCGGGTCATCGCTGTGAGCCTCGACTGCGGGACGGACAACGCGGCGCTGCTGAACGACCCCGCCTACCTGGGGAACCGGCATGCGCGGGTCGGCGGGGAACGCTACGACGAGTTCATCGACCGGTACGTGACCGTCGCCGCTGCGCTCTTCCCCCGAGCGATCCTGCACTTCGAGGACTTCGGCCCGCAGAACGCGCGCCGCATCCTCGACGAGTACCGCGACCGCCACCGCATCTTCAACGACGACATGCAGGGCACCGGCGCGATCGTCGTCGCGAGCCTCATCTCGGCGATGCGCGTCACGAAGCAGACCTTCGCCGACCAGCGGCTCGTCGTCTTCGGCGCGGGGACCGCAGGGACCGGGATGGCCGACCAGATCGCCGCCGGCATGGTCCGGGACGGGTTGAGCGCCGCCGACGCCCGGGCGCGGATCTGGCTCATCGACAAGCACGGACTCGTCACCGACGACATGGCGGACCTGCCGAACTACCAGGCGCAGTACGCACGCCCCGCGGCCGAGGTCGCGGGCTGGAACCGGGAGCACGGGGTGATCGACCTGCTCACCGTCGTGCAGCAGGTACGGCCGACCGTCCTCATCGGCACGTCCACCGCGCACGGTGCGTTCACGAAGGAGGTCGTCGAGGCGCTGTGTGCCGGGGTCGATCGACCTGTCCTGTTGCCCCTGTCGAACCCGACGGAACGGATCGAGGTGATGCCCGACGACGCCGTCACGTGGTCGGACGGGAAGGCCTTCGTGGCGGTCGGGATCCCCACGGACCCCTTCGAGCACGACGGGACGACCTTCACGATCGGGCAGGCGAACAACTCCCTGCTGTACCCGGGACTCGGCCTCGGTGCCGTCGTCTCGCGGGCGACCCGGATCACGGACGGCATGCTGCTCGCAGCGGCCGAAGCCGTGGCGGACCAGGTCGATGCGACGGCCCTGGGCGCGTCCTTGCTCCCGCCCGTCGAGAACCTCCGGGCGTCGTCCGCCATCGCCGCCTTCGCCGTGGCACGGGCTGCAGCGGCAGACGGGGTCGCGACCGTCGAGTTCGCGACCGACTCCGAGCTGACCCAGGCGGTCCACGACGCCATGTGGCAGCCCGTCTACGGCACCCAGGAGCGCTGAGCCATGGCAACGCAGGACGCACACCACGACGATGACGACCTGGAGTTCCGCGAGGTGCCCATCGGCACCGGGGCGAGGGGGAGCCGTGTCGAGAGCGACTCGATGGGCGACATCGAGGTGCCGGCCGCCCACTACTGGGGAGCGCAGACGCAGCGATCGCTGCTGCACTTCTCGATCGGGGACGACCGCATGCCGAAGGAGGTCTACCACGCGTACGGGTACGTGAAGAAGGCGGCCGCGCTCGTCAACCACGCGGGCGGGCGGCTCGACGACGCCCGCACCGAAGCCATCGTGCGCGCCGCGGACGAGGCCACCGCCGGCGAGCTCGACGAGCAGTTCCCGCTGTACGTCTGGCAGACGGGTTCCGGGACCCAGTCGAACATGAACATGAACGAGGTGCTCGCGAACCGCGCCTCGCAGCTCCTCGGCGGGGAGATCGGGAGCAAGACGCCGGTCCACCCGAACGACCACGTCAACCTCGGGCAGTCCTCCAACGACACGTTCCCCACCGCGATGCACATCGCGACGGTGCTCCAGGTGCGCACCCACACCCTGGTGCAGGTCCGCCAGCTCGCCGACGCCGTCATGGCCAGGGCCGAACGCTGGGTCGACGTCGTCAAGACCGGCCGCACCCACCTACAGGACGCGACGCCCATCACCGTCGGCCAGGAGTGGTCGGGGTGGGCGGTGCAGATCCGGCAGGCGGCGGACCGGCTCGAGCACTCGCTCGACGGTGTCCGAGAGCTCGCCGCCGGCGGCACCGCGGTCGGCACCGGGCTCAACGCGCCCGATGGGTTCGACGTCGAGATCGCGGCCGAGCTCACCGAGCTGACCGGCGAGGCGTTCCGGACCGCCCCGTCGAAGTTCGCGGCGCAGGGCTCACTCGACGCGATGGTCGCCGTCTCCGCCGCACTCCGTGGCGTCGCGGTCGCCCTGCTGAAGGTCGCCAACGACATGCGGTGGCTCGCCTCCGGTCCACGGACCGGGCTCCACGAGCTGCGGCTCCCGGAGAACGAACCGGGATCGTCGATCATGCCCGGCAAGGTGAACCCGACGCAGCAGGAAGCCATGATCATGGTGTGCCTGCAGGTGATCGGGGAGGACTCGATCGTCGCGGCGGCCGGCGCCCAGGGGAACTTCGAACTCAACGCGATGCGCCCGATCATCATCAACAACGTCCTGCACAGTGCACGGATCCTGGGCGACGCGAGCGACAAGCTCCGGCGGTACAGCGTCGAGGGCACGGAACTCGACCGGGAGCAGATCGACCGGTTCGTCGGCGCATCGCTCATGCTCGTCACCGCGCTGTCCCCGGTCATCGGGTACGACGCGGCATCGAGGATCGCGCACAAGGCCAACGACGAGGGGACCTCCCTGCGGGACGCCGCGCTCGCGTCCGGCATCGACCCGGACGAGTTCGACCGTGTCGTCCAACCGCGGTCGATGGTCGGTGACCCGGCGCGGGACCTCGCCGCGGCGGTCACGACACTCGGCGACGACTGAACGCCACCCGCAGGACGCGCGGGGCCGTCCCGCGCCGCTGATCGACACCTCTCCACACCCGAACGTCAGGAGCAGTCCATGCACGTCTTCATCATCGGCATCACGGGCGGGGTGGGGTCGCTGCTCGTGGCGGACCTCATCCAGCGCGGCGACACCGTCACCGGTCTGGTCCGGAGACCCGAGCAGGCGCAGCACCTGCAGCAGCAGGGCATCACCGCGACCGTCGGGCACCTCACCCAGCTCACCCCCGCCGCGCTGGCCGAGCACATCGGCACTGCGGACGCGATCGTGTTCACCGCCGGCGCCGGCGGCAGCCAGGACGCCACCACCGCCATCGACGGGGACGGCGTCGTCACCGCCATCGCCGCCGCGGACCTGCTCCCGAACCGGCCCCGGTTCGGCCTGGTGTCCGTGTTCCCCGAGGCGTGGCGGGAACGGGACCTCGGCGAGGACTTCGACCACTACATCGACGTCAAGAAGCACGCCGAGGTCGCGCTCACCCAGAGCGACCTGGACTACGTCATCCTGCGGCCGTCCGCGTTGCAGGACGACCCGGGCGTCGGGACCGTGGCACTCGGCCCGGCACAGATCCACGACACCATCACCCGCGCCGACGTCGCGGCCACCCTCGCCGGGCTCCTGCACGAGACCCGGATCAGCCGCCAGATCCTCGAGGCCACGGCCGGGGACACACCCATCGCCGAGGCCATCAGCCACGCCACGCGCGGCTAGCGGCCCCGCGACGCCCTCGACGGCTGGTGCACCACGCGCCGCCCGCCGAGGGCGTCCGCCCGCCGAGGGCGTCCGGCCGTCAGGCCGTCGCGCTCCGGAGGTCGTCCACCGACGTGGCCCAGACGAGCTCAGCGCGACGGCTCCGCACCTCACGGTGCAACGCCTCACGGACCACGGCGATCGCGGGCCGGCGCATGGTGTCCTCGCGGACCGCGATCGACACGGGCACGCGCGGCAGCGTGATCTCCGCGGCGATCGGGTGGAGGTCGCTCATCGTCCTGGCCATGAACTTCGAGATGAGTCCGATGCCGACGCCGGCGCGGACGGCCGCCAGCTGCGCGAAGATGTTCGTCGAGCTGAAGGCGATCCGCGGCTTGTCGAGGTGATCGGCGAGGTCGAGTTCCCGGATCCGCTGCATCGCGTCGATGAAGAAGACGAGGCGGTGCGCCTGCAGCTCCTCGAGCGTCGTCGGGTTGCCGTGCTCCTCGAAGTACTCCGTGGTGCCGTAGAAGGCGCTGTCGTACTCGCAGAGCCGCTCGACGTAGAGACGGGTGGGGGACGGGGGGCCGAGCGTGACCGCGATGTCGAAGCTGCCCGCCTGCAGCGTCAGCTCGCGCGCGCCGGTGACGAGCTCGACGTTGAGCTCGGGGTGTTCCCGCTGCGCGCGTGCCAGTGCCGGCACGACGAAGGTGGTGCCGAAGCCGTCGGCAGCGGTGACACGGACCGTCCCGGCCGCGTTGCCGGGCCGGGACGCCGCGGCGTACTGCGCGACGGACTCGACCGAACGTTGCACCGCACGGGCGTGCTCGAGGAGGTCCCGACCGGCGTCGGTGAGCACCCAGCCGTCGTCACCGCGGTTCAGGACCCGGATGCCCAGGGCGTTCTCGAGGGCGTGCAGCCGTCGGGACACGGTCGAGTGGTCCACCCCGAGCACCTTCGCCGCGGTGATGAGTCGCCCGCTGTCCGCCAGCGCAGCCAGGTAGCGGAGGTCGTCCGACCGCACGTCTCGGGCGTTCACCATCGTGCAACCTCCAGGGCGCCGGGATGTTCAGGATGAGCGACAAGCTAGCGGTTCTCCGCGCGCGGGTCACCCTGTGATCCGCTCAGGCTGTGCGGACGGCCCCGACGCGGAGGAAGTCGAGCTTCTCGGCGTCGGGTCCTCCTGCTGCGGTCGAGTAGACGACGAGCTTGACGTCGGAGTCCGGGACGGTCACGACGTCGCAGTCGAGCACGACGTCGCCGACGACGCGGTTGTGGACGGTCTTCACGAGCGACTGGTGCGCCGCCGCTCGCCCCTCGTCCCAGTACTCTGCGAAGCGTTCGCTCTCACGCCGCAGCCGAGCGATGAAGGCCGAGAAACGGGCGTCCTCGCCGAGGGTCGCGGCTGTCCGTCGGAGGTCAGCGACGAGGGCACGCTCGAACGAGGCCGGGCCGCCGTGCGCCGTCGCGATCTCGGTCACGCTCTCGTCGATGAAGGTCTGCACGACCAGGTTCTGCTCGGGGTCCCTGAGCACCGACGGCGCGTCGAACAGGGCCTGCCAGAGCGGCGTGGAGTGCAGCATCGTCCAGTCAGCGGTGAACACGGCCAGCGGGAGGTCCGCCATCCGGACGAGCATGCGCTGGACACCGGGTGGGATGTGTCGGGACACCACGCCCGACCGGGGCGGTGCGAGTCCGGCGGCGCGGTGGAACAGGTCGGTCTCGGTGCGGTCGAGCTGGAGGGCGCGTGCGAGGGACTGGACGACCTGGGCCGAGGGGGTGCTGGAGCGACCCTGTTCCAGGCGCATGACGTAGTCCACGCTGACCCCGGCGAGCTGCGCGAGTTCCTCCCGGCGGAGCCCCTCCGTCCGCCGACGCCCGAAGGACGCCAGGCCGACGTCCTCGGGTCGCAGTCGTCCGCGCCAGGCGCGGAGGAGGTCACTGAGGTTCTCGACGTGGTCTGCGGGCACCCGTCCATTGTCAGTGCGCGGAGGGATGAGCGCATGGGAACGCCTGTCCCATGCTCCGGGAGCACCCGCCGGCGAGCACCTGCCGGCGAGCACCTGCCGGCGAGCACCGCCGCTGGGTAGCACCGTTCTTCCCTGGCTCGGGTGCCTCGCAGAGTCGCACGCTTGGCCTCTCACCACCACCGACAGGAGAACCATGACCATCACGCTCATCACCGGGGGCAACAAGGGCATCGGCCGCGAGACCGCCCGACGCCTGATCGCCGCCGGACACACCGTGTGGATCGGCGCTCGGGACACCGACCGCGGGCGGGCTGCTGCAGCGGAGCTCGATGCCGCGTTCGTGCAGCTCGACGTCACGGACGACGCATCCGTCACCGCGGCGGCCGCGACGATCCAGGACCAGGCGGGTCACCTCGACGTCCTGGTCAACAACGCCGGCGTCCTCGGGGACGTCACCGCGCCCGAGGACATGACCGTCGACCAGCTGCGTGCGGTCTACGAGACGAACGTCTTCGGCGTCGTCCGCGTCACGAACGCGTTCCTGCCGGTCCTCCGGAAGTCGGCGGGACCCTCGGTCGTCAACGTCACGAGCGGCCTCGGGTCGTTCACACTGATCCACGACCCGGCGCGTGTCGAGTCGCAGTACCCGCTCGCGGCCTACGGCTCCTCCAAGACAGCGGTCACGATGCTCACCATGCAGTACGCCAAGACCACCCCAGACGTCCGCTTCAACGCGGTCGACCCCGGACAGACGGCAACCGAGTTCACCGGTCACCTCGGACACAGCGTCGAGGACGGGGCCGACGCAGCGGTCCGGATCGCGACCCTCGGTGCGGACGCCCCGACCGGAACCGTCACCGACCGCGACGGTCGCCTGCCCTGGTAGGTCACCGGTGACGGACGGGAGGCTCGGTGCCAGCTGGCACCGAGCCTCCCGTCCGTCATTGGTCACCATGCGCAGACCTGGAACGGCTCCCACGCGTCGCTCGTCACCCTGGGCGGACGAGTGAGAGGAGCGTCCATGCGCGCCATGACGTACCGCGGTCCGTACCGCGTCCGGGTCGAGGAGAAGCCCGACCCGCGCATCGAGCACCCGAACGACGCGATCGTCCGCGTCGAGCGGGCTGCGATCTGCGGCTCCGACCTGCACCTGTACCACGGCATGATGCCCGACACCCGGGTCGGCCACACGTTCGGCCACGAGTTCATCGGCGTCGTCGAACAGATCGGGTCCTCGGTCGAACACCTCAGCGTGGGCGACCGCGTGATGGTCCCGTTCCACATCTCCTGCGGGACCTGCTGGTTCTGCGCCAGGGGCCTGTTCACGAACTGCCACAACGTCAACGCGAACGCCACCGCGGTGGGCGGGATCTTCGGGTACTCGCACACGACGGGGGGGTTCGACGGTGGGCAGGCCGAACGGGTCCGCGTGCCGTACGCCGACGTCGGGCCGCAGGTCATCCCGGACTGGCTCGACCCCGACGACGCACTGATGATGACCGACGCGCTCGGCACCGGGTACTTCGGGGCGCAGCTCGCCTCGATCCGCGAGGGTGACACCGTCGTGGTCCTCGGCGCCGGCCCCGTCGGGCTGTTCGCGGCGAAGTCGGCCTGGTTCATGGGTGCCGGCCGCGTGATCGTCATCGACGCGTTCGAGTACCGCCTCGAGAAGGCGCGGACGTTCGCACACGCCGAGACGATCAACTACGCCGAGGTCGACGACGTCGTCGTGGAGATGAAGAAGCAGACCGACTACCTCGGGGCCGACAGCGTGATCGACGCGGTGGGTGCGGAGGCGGACGGCAACTTCCTGCAGCACGTCAGCGCTGCGAAGTTCAAGATGCAGGGCGGTTCACCGGTCGCGTTGAACTGGGCGATCGACGGCGTCCGCAAGGGCGGCACCGTGTCGGCCATGGGCGCGTACGGGCCGATCCCGAACCTGGTGAAGTTCGGCGACGCGATGAACAAGGGCGTCACGATCCACATGAACCAGGCACCGGTGAAGCGGCAGTGGCCGCGGCTGCTCGAGCACATCCAGGCAGGACACCTGAAGCCGAGCGACATCATCACGCACCGCATCCCGCTCGAGCACATCGCCGAGGGCTACCACCTGTTCTCCGCGAAGCTCGACGGGTGCATCAAGACGGTGATCGTGCCGTGAGCAGGGAGGACGAGGAGATGACGGACCACATCGCGTACATCGCCGACGGCAAGCGCAACGCACCGAGCGCGGACGAGCTCCGGGCGCGGATCCCCGGGTGGGGGAGCGACCTCGACCCCGCCGACCGGCCGAGCGTGCCGAAGCTGTCGCGGAAGGTCGGTTCCGCCACCGGTGCCCACTGGGACAAGCCGGAGCAGCAGCCGGGCGGGACAGGACGGGAACGGTCGATCGAGCACGCGCACCTGACGCCCGTGTTCGGGACGGCCCAGCCGCTCCGCGGGCTCGCCGGGGCCGTGCGGCGGTACGCCTACCGGCGGTTCAGCGAGGGACGCCTGGCGCACTGGATGCTGCTCGTCGTGGGTGACCGGATCGACGTCGCCACGCACCGCGTGACCGATGCGCTGCGCGGGCGGCCGGACGACCTGATCGGGGAGACCGGCGTCGGTGCCGAGCGGGGGAAGCGGCCGATCGCGTCACGACTCGGGAGCACGCGGCCCGACACGCACCACACGTGGATGGACCCGTTCGTCGTGAACTGGCCCGCGGTCGTGGCCGGTGGCGTGGTGCTGCTCGTCGTGCGGCGGGTGCTGCGGCGGCGGTAGGGGGTGGTTCCCGGGGCCCTGCCGCGGGCTTCCGACTCGGGACGACATCGTCGAGGTCGTACGACAGCGATGGTGTCGTTCCGAGTCGGGCCAGCGCGGCGCCTGTGTCGTTCCGGGTCGGGCACGCGCGGCCCCTGTGTCGTTCCGGGTCGGGCCAGCTGCATCCGGGCACACGAAAACGAACGGCCCACCCGAAGGTGGGCCGTTCGCCGCGTGTCTCAACACTGCGTGTCCGAAGGGGGACTTGAACCCCCACGCCCTAATACGGGCACTAGCACCTCAAGCTAGCGCGTCTACCAATTCCGCCATCCGGACAGGATGTTCTTCAGTTGTGCGGCCGCTCCGCGGGTTTCCCCGGCGTTGCTGCCGGAGAAGACATTAGCACGGGTCTGAACGCCGGTTGAACACGGCCGGACATCCCGGGCGCGTTGACGAGGGGTGCGCTGCCGGTGCCGTCGGACCTGGCCGGTAGCGTGGTGGCATGACGACGGACGCGCAGGGCACCACGACCGACCCGGAGCTCGAAGCCACCGCGCGGATCGCCCGCGACCTCATCCGGATCGACACGACCAACTGGGGCGAAGGCCGCTCGACCGGCGAGACCGAGGCCGCCCACTACGTCGAGGCAGCGCTCCGTGACCTCGGCGCGACGCCGCAGCTGTTCGAGTCCGAACCCGACCGGGTCAGCGTCGTCGCGCGCTTCCCCGGGCGCAACCCGGAGAAGCCGGCCCTCGTCGTGCACGGGCACCTCGACGTCGTCCCCGCTGACCCTGCCAACTGGAGCGTCGACCCGTTCGGCGGCGTGGTCAAGGACGGCATGCTCTGGGGCCGTGGTGCGGTGGACATGAAGAACATGGACGCGATGATGCTGACCGCCCTCGGTGACGTCATCGCCGAGCACGGCGCACCCGAGCGGGACCTCGTGATCGCGTACTTCGCGGACGAGGAAGCCGGCGGGGTGCTCGGCGCCCACCACGTGGTGTCGAACCACCCCGAGGTCTTCGCCGGGGCGACGGCCGCGATCAGCGAGGTCGGCGGCTACTCCGTCACCCTCGACGACCGGCGTGCGTACCTGCTGCAGACCGGCGAGAAGGCCCTCATGTGGATCAAGCTCGTCGCCCGCGGGACGGCCGCCCACGGCTCCCACGTCATCCGCGACAACGCCGTCACGAAGGTCGCCGCCGCGGTCGCCCGCATCGGGAGCGAGGAGTGGCCAGTCCGGCTCTCCGCGACGACCGAGTCGATGGTCACCGAGATCGCACGGTTCCTCGGGGTCGACCCCACGGTGACCGGTCCGGACGAGATCGCCCTCGCGACCGGGTCCGCCTCCCGCTTCATCCACGCGGCGCTGCACACCACGACGAACCCGACCGTGCTCCGGGCCGGCTACAAGCACAACGTGATCCCCGACGCCGCCGAGGCGCTCATCGACGTCCGCTGCCTGCCCGGGGACGAGGACACCGTGCTCGCCCGCGTGCGGGAACTCGCCGGGGACGACGTCGAGGTGGTCATGTCGCACCGGGACATCGGCATGGAGCAGGACTTCGGCGGGCCGCTCGTCGACGCCGTGCGGGACGTCCTCGGCCGTCACGACCCGGGCGCCCCCGTGCTGCCGTACCTGCTCTCCGGCGGCACGGACAACAAGGCCCTCTCGACCCTCGGCATCGCCGGCTACGGCTTCGTGCCGCTGCAGCTGCCAGCGGGCATCGACTTCCCCGCGATGTTCCACGGGGTCGACGAGCGGGTGCCGCTCGAGTCGCTGGCGTTCGGACGGCGCGTGCTCGGCGACCTGCTCGGCTCGTACTGAGACACTGGACGGTCGCCTGACCCGGCGACGCCCGACGACGACCCACTCCGAAAGGCCGCGCCAGTGCACATCCTCGAGGCGATCTTCCTCGGCTTCGTGCAGGGACTGACCGAGTTCCTGCCCGTTTCCTCCAGCGCACACCTGCGCATCGTCGGGCTCTTCCTGCCGGACGCCAAGGACCCGGGCGCCGCGTTCACCGCCGTGACCCAGCTCGGCACCGAGACCGCGGTGCTCATCTACTTCTGGCGGGACATCAGGCGGATCGTCGCCCGCTGGTTCGGGTCGCTCTCCGGCCGGGTGCCGCGCACCGACCCCGACGTCCGGCTCGGCTGGCTGGTCATCCTCGGCACCATCCCGATCGGGGTCGTCGGGCTGCTGCTGCAGGACACGATCGAGACCACGTTCCGGTCGCTCTGGATCGTGGCCGTCGTGCTCATCGTCTTCGGCGTCGTGCTGGGCGTGCTCGACCGCGTCGGCCGCAAGGAGCGCCGCATCGAGCAGATGACGTACGGCGGCGGGATCCTGGTCGGTCTGGCGCAGGTGCTCGCCCTCGTCCCGGGTGTCTCCCGCTCCGGCGCGACCGTGTCGATGGGCCTGGCGCTCGGCTACACCCGCGAAGCCGCCGCCCGGTTCGCGTTCCTCCTCGCCGTGCCCGCGGTGTTCCTGTCCGGGCTGTTCGAGGCCGCCACCAGCCTGAGCGACACGGGCGCACCGTTCGGGCTGGCCGACACGCTGATCGCGACCGTCGTCGCCTTCGGGGTGGGGTACATCGTGATCGCCGCGTTCATGCGCTACATCAGCCGGCGGAGCTTCATGCCCTTCGTGTACTACCGGATCGCACTGGGTATCGTGCTCATCGTGCTGCTGTCGCTCGGAGTGATCAACCCGTGAGGGCCTGGCAGGCCCCGTCCGTCCCCGAGGTCCCCGGCAACGGCCCTCGCCCCGTCGTGCACGACACGGCCGTCGGTCGGCCCGTCGACCCGACGCGCGGGGACGACCGCGCCGCGCTGTACGTGTGCGGCATCACCCCGTACGACGCCACCCACCTCGGCCACGCGGCTACCTACCTGGCGTTCGACACGCTCGGGCGGGCCTGGCGTGACGCCGGCTTCGACGTCGAGTACGCGCAGAACACCACGGACGTCGACGACCCGCTGCTCGAACGCGCCGCGCGGGACGGCGTCGACTGGCAGGACCTCGCCGCGTCGCAGATCGACCTGTTCCGCCGCGACATGGAGGCCCTGCGCATCCTGCCGCCGGACGACTACGTCGCCGTCACGGACGAGGTCGAGCGCATCGCGGAGGCGATCGCGTTCCTGCAGGAGACCGGCTACGCCTACAGCGTGCCCACCCCCGACTCCGAGGGGGACGACCTCTACTTCGACGTCAACCGCCCGACCGAGTCCTGGGCCCTCGGCGACGAGAGCCGCCTGGACCGCGAGACCATGCTGACGCTGTCGGCCGAGCGCGGCGGCGACCCCGATCGCCCGGGCAAGCGCGACCCGCTCGACCCGCTGCTCTGGCGCGCCGCCCGAGCGGGGGAGCCGAGCTGGGAGACGGAGGTCGGCCCGGGTCGTCCCGGCTGGCACATCGAGTGCAGTGTCATCGCCGGCGACCGCCTCGGCCTGCCGATCACCGTGCAGGGCGGCGGCAGCGACCTCGTCTTCCCGCACCACGAGATGAGCGCGGGACACGCTGCGGCCCTGGCGCACCAGCCGCTCGCGAACGCCTACGTGCACACGGGGATGATCGCCTACCAGGGCGAGAAGATCTCGAAGTCGCTCGGCAACCTCGTCACCGTGCGGGGTCTGCTGGACGACGGCGCCGACCCGCGGGCCATCCGCCTGGCACTGCTCTCGCACCGGTACTCGGACGACTGGGAATGGTTCGACGGCGAGCTCGCGAGTGCGACCCGTCGACTCGCGACCTGGGACGCCTGGGCCTCCGGCGGCGCGGGACACGCCGACGACGCCGACGACGTCGTGGCCCGACTCCGTGCCCGCGTGGCGGACGACCTCGACACGCCGGGCGCCGTGGCCGCAGTCGACACCGCGGTCGCGGGCGGCACGCGCTCCACGCCGGCGCTCATCGACGTCGTCGACGCGCTCCTCGGCATCCGCATCGGCTGACGCGTCTGCTCGCTCGCCCGGGAGACGGGCTGGCCACATGACGGACGGGAGGCTCGGTGCCAGCTGGCACCGAGCCTCCCGTCCGTCATGGGCGTGCGTTCCGACCCCTGACACCTGCGATGGCAGGTCGGAACGCGCGTTGCGGGTCGGAAGGAACGACCTGCTAAGCGCGAATCGACTCGCTACGCGCGGGACGACTCGCTACGCGCGGCACGACCCGCGACGCACGGGACGGCCCGCTACTGCGGCGGCTGCGGCGGCCGCCAGGGGCCCTCGCCCGCGGAGCCGCCCCCGTCCTTGCCGTCCTTGCGCTCCCGACGGCGGAGGTACTGCTCGAACTCCTGCGCGATGGCGTCCCCGGAGGCCTCGGGGGAGTCGACGGTGTCGCGGGCCTGCTCGAGCTGCCCGATGTAGGACGCCATGTCCTCGTCGTCGGCGGCCAGGGCGTCGATGCCCTCCTCCCACTCGGAGGCGTCGTCGAGGAGGGTGCCGCGCGGGACGGTGACGTCCGTGAGCTCCTCCATCTTGTCGAGCAGCGACAGCGTGGCCTTCGGCGACGGCGCGTTGTGCACGTAGTGCGGCACCGAGGCCCAGAGCGACAGCGTGGTCAGCCCGGCCTTGTCCATCGTGTCGGACAGCACGCCGAGGATGCCGGTCGGGCCCTCGTACGACGACTTGTCCACGTCGAAGGCCTGGCGGACCTCGGCGTTCTCGCTCGACACGAAGACCGAGATCGGGCGGGTGTGCGGGACGTCGGCGAGCATCGCACCGACGAAGACGACGGCGTCGATCGAGTACACGTCGGCGAGGTCGATGACCTCGGCGCAGAAGGCACGCCACGTCCGCGAGGGCTCCGGGCCGACGAGCACGAAGACGTCGCGGGCCGCGGGGGAGCCGGCGGCGCCGATGACCGGACGGCCGAGCTCACCCGGACCGTGCAGCACGATGCGCGGCCACTCGATCCCGCGCACGCCGTTGTCGTCGGTGCCGACGTTCGGGCGGTTGAACTGGTAGTCGACGTACCGCTCGCCGTCGATCTCCCGGAGTTCGTCGAGCCCGAGCGCGTCGACGATGCGGCGAGCGAGACCACTGGCGGCCTCACCAGCGTCGTTCCAGCCCTCGAAGGCGACGACCAGCAGCCGGCCGTCGTTGAATGTGGAGTGCTGTGGCACGGAGCGGACCTCCTGGAGGTGGAGTGGAGCGGGTCACCAGCGCGCGCACGGCGCGCCGGACGACCGGACACGATCAGGCATCCACTGTAGGCCCCTCGGGCGGGTCGGCCCCGCGCCGGCCGCCGGTAGACTCGACGCCCGTGACTGCGCATCCCCCCGCCCTCGTCCAGCCCGCAGCCGTGCTGTGGGACATGGACGGCACGATCATCGACACCGAGCCGATCTGGCAGCAGTCCCAAGTGGAGCTGACCGGCCGCTACGGCGCCACCTGGACGCACGAGGACGGCCTGTCCCTCGTCGGCAGCGGGCTCGAGCGCTCGGGCGAGATCCTCCGCGACCGTGGCGTCGACATGGAGGTCGAGGAGATCGTCCAGTGGATGACCTCCTACGTGATGGAGCGCCTGCAGGGCGACGACCTGCCGTGGCGCCCCGGTGCACGTGAGCTCGTCGAGGAGCTGCACACCCGCGGCATCCCCACCGCCCTGGTCACGATGTCCCGCCGCACGATGGCCCTCGTGGCCGCCGACGCCCTCGCCGACCACGCCTTCCGGGTCGTCGTCGCCGGTGACGACGTCGAGCACCCGAAGCCGCACCCCGAGGCCTACCTCCGCGCCGCCGCCGAACTCGGTGTGGACGCCACGGCCTGCGTCGCGATCGAGGACTCCGCCACCGGTGTCGCCGCCGCCGTCGCGTCCGGCGCCGTCACGATCGCGGTCGAGCACATCGTCCCGCTCCCCGAGACCGCCGGGGACGTCTACCTGACGTCGCTGGCCGGCATCGACGTCGACCGCCTGGTCGAGCTGACGTCGCCGGCGCTGGCTGCGCGCGGTGGCTCGTCCGTGTCGTCTCGGCCTGGAGGCCCTGGTGCGGTCGACGGGTCCGCCACCGGCACCGAGGGGGTCACCTCGTGAACGCCGAGCTCCCCGACACGACCGGCCTGCCGCACACGGCCGGCGGTGCGCCGCACACCCCGCCGCGCGGCCCGTTCCGGGCCGGGGACCGCGTGCAGCTGACCGGGCCGAAGGGCAAGCTCACGACGCTGTCCCTCGAGCCCGGCGTGATCTACCACACGCACCGCGGCATGCTCGCGCACGACGACGTCATCGGGCAGCCAGACGGGTCCGTCATCACCGCGAGCTCCGGCGACGAGTACCTGGCTCTCCGCCCCCTGCTCAACGACTACGTGATGTCGATGCCGCGCGGTGCCGCGATCGTCTACCCGAAGGACGCGGCCCAGATCGTCGCCTTCGCGGACGTCTTCCCCGGTGCCCGCGTGGTGGAGGCCGGCGTCGGCTCCGGCGCCCTCTCGCTCTGGCTGCTCCGCGCGATCGGTCCGACCGGTCGTCTGCAGTCGTTCGAGCGTCGCGACGAGTTCGCCGAGATCGCCCGCGGCAACGTCGGCACCTTCCTCGGCGCCGTGCCGGACAACTGGAGCGTGACGGTGGGCGACCTCGTCGAGGAGCTCCCCGGTGCCGTCGAGGAGCAGAGCGTCGACCGCGTCGTCCTCGACATGCTCGCGCCGTGGGAGTGCGTGGACGCCGCCGCGGACGCCCTCGTGCCCGGCGGCCTCATCGTCTGCTACGTCGCGACGGTCACCCAGCTGTCCCGCACGGCCGAGGCGCTCCGCGACACCGGGCGCTTCACGGACCCGCAGTCGAGCGAGACCCTGGTCCGCACCTGGCACGTGGAGGGCCTCGCCGTCCGACCGGACCACCGCATGGTGGGGCACACCGGGTTCCTCGTGACGGCGCGTCGCCTGGCCGACGGCGTCGTGCTCCCGAACCTGAAGCGCCGAGCGAGCAAGGCCGAGTTCTCCGACGAGGACGTCGAGGCCTGGACCCCCGGGGCCGTCGGGGACCGGACCGCGAGCGACAAGAAGCTCCGCAAGGTCGCACGGCAGGCGGCCGCGCAGGCCCGCAAGGTCGCGGCGGCCGAGGCGGGCAGCACGGCCGAGACCGATGGTGGCGACCGGTAGGCTTCCGCTGTCGCTCGTCCTGCATCGAACGGAAAGAGGGTCCGTGCGCACCATCCCCGCACTCCTGGTCACCATCGGACTGGCCGCGTCGCTGACCGCGTGCGCGTCGAGCGGCGCAGGGTCGTCCCCGTCGAGCTGTGACGCCCCCGGGTCCGCATCCGAGGCCGTCAGTGCCTCCGGCCGCTTCGGCGCCGAGCCGAAGGTGAACATCCCGACAGGCCTCACGACCAAGGGCACGCAGGTCTCGGTCCTCAAGCAGGGCGAGGGCCGCCGCATCGACGACGGCACCCCCGTGCTCATCGAGTACACGCTCGTCGACGGCACCACCGGCAAGGTCGCGCAGACCAGCGGGTACAACGGCAAGACGGCCCCGATCACCGCGGGCTCGTCGAACGCCGGGGCCCTCGGTGACGCCCTGCAGTGCGCGAACGTCGGGGACCGCCTCGCCGTGGCCCTGCCGCAGAGCGCGCTGGCGAGCGGCGCGAAGGCCACGAAGAAGACCGAGGACGCCGTCGTCGCCGTCATCGACGTCAAGCGCGCGTACGACGCCCGCGCCACCGGCACCCCGCAGGTCGCCGCGGACGGCATGCCCGCGGTCGTGCTCGCGCCGGACGGTGCCCCCGGCATCACGGTGCCCTCGACCACGGCGCCGAAGAGCGACGAGACCCACCTGCTCCGCAAGGGATCCGGCACCGTCCTCACCGCGAAGGACACCGCGGTGATCAAGTACACGGCCGTCACGTGGGGCGAGGACTCCACGGTCGCCGGCTCGAGCTGGACCGACGGCACCGGCGCGCAGACCGTCCCGCTCACCAAGGGACAGGTGCAGGAGGGCGTCCGGAACGCCATCGTCGGCAGCCGCGTCGGGGACCAGGTGCTCGCCGTCGTGCACCAGCAGGGCATCGCCTACGCGTACGTCATCGACGTGCTCGGGGTCATGCCGTCCTGATCACCGGAACGGCCCCGCGGACGGCCCTGACCGACTGTCCACCACCTCGCGCGAGGGTGCACTCCTGCACCCTCGCGCTGCCGTAGGATCGGCTCGTGCCAGCCACCCGTGTGCCCCGCGTACCGGCGGAAGAACGCCTGTTCAGCCTCGTGCTCGCGCTGCTCTCGACCGAAGCCGGGCTGACCAAGTCGGAGATCCTGGCGAACGTGCAGGGCTACCGGCAGCGGTTCACCACGGGCGGTGACAACGCCTCGCTGGAGCGTCAGTTCGAGCGCGACAAGGACGACGTCCGCGAGCTCGGCATCCCGCTCGAGACCATCGAGACCCCGGGCGCCGCCGGCAACAACCAGACGCTCCGCTACCGGATCCCCAAGGGCGAGTACGACCTGCCGCTCGATGTCCGCTTCACCCCGGACGAGTCCGCGCTGCTCTCCCTCGCCGCGATGGCCTGGCGTGAAGGCGCGCTGTCGTCGGATTCCCGCCGCGGCCTGCTCAAGGTCCGCTCGGCCGGGGACGACGAGGGCCCGGGGGAGCCCTTCGGCATCGACGCCTACGCCCCGCGCCTCCGCACCCGCGACGCCGCCTTCGAGCCGCTCCGTGCCGCGCTCGACCGTGCCGCCGGCGTCCGCTTCGACTACATCACCCCGGGCGAGCACGAGCCCCGCCGCCGCGAGCTCCACCCGATGGCGCTCGTGCAGCACGGCGGTCGGTGGATGCTCACCGGCTACGAGCCCTCGACCGACGGCGTGAAGAACTACCTGCTGTCCCGGATCGTCGGCCCGGTCACGTCGTTCCAGGCCGGCCAGCACCCGGCACCCGCCGGGGCCGGGGAACGCGCCCTGACCGAGCTCGACCGGCTCTGGTCCGAGCGCACCGCCACCGTCGCCGTGCAGCCCGGCTCGGACGCTGAACGCCGGCTCGCCCGCCGCCGTGACACCACCACCACGACCGACGGCGCCCTGCTCATCCACTACGTCGACCCGCAGATCCTGGCCGAGGAGCTCGCTGCCTTCGGGCCAGAGCTGCGCGTGCTCGAACCGGACGACGTCCGCGAGCGCGTGGTCGCACGGCTCCGCGCACTCGTCGCCGACCACGCCGAGGGAGCGCTCCGTGGCTGACACCCAACCGCTGCAGGCGCAGGACAAGCTCGCGTTCCTGCTCGCCCTCGTGCCGTACCTCATCGACCGCGAGCGCGTCTCCGTGGCCGAGGCCGCCAGGCACTTCGGTGTGCCCGAGGCCCGGATCCGCCGCGCCGTCGAGCTCATCGCGGTGTCCGGCATCCCCGGCGAGACCATGCAGTACCAGCACGGCGACCTGTTCGACATCGCCTGGGACGACTTCGAGCAGAACGACATGATCGTGCTGACGAACCTCGTCGCGATCGACGACTCCCCGCGGCTCTCCGCCCGAGAAGCCTCCGCGCTCATCGCGGGGCTGCAGTACCTCTCCGCGCTGCCCGAGGCCGCCGACCGCGACGCGATCCGTGCGCTCATGGCCAAGTTGTCCCGTGGTGCCGGGGGAGCGGCCGCGAACGTCGCCGTCGGGCAGGAGCTCCACGACGCCACCCTGACGACGATCCGCCGCGCGATGTCCGAGTGCCGCGGGCTGGTCTTCGACTACGCCGGCCCCCGCAGCAAGGGCAGCACCCGCCGCGTCGACGCCCTGCGGGTCGAGTCGATCGACACCGACTGGTACCTCCGCGCGTGGGACCTCGACCGCCAGGCGCTCCGGACCTTCCGCCTCGACCGGATGACGAACGCCCGCGTGGACGACCGCCCCGCCGAGCGCTCCATCGAGGACGTCGTGATCCCGGACACCCTCTTCCAGCAGAGCTCGAACGACGTCATCGTCACGCTCGAGCTCGACGCCTCGTCGTTGCCCCTCGTGGCCGACTTCCTCGCCGACACCGCCGACGCGCCCGACGACGGCGGCCGCGTGCGCATCCGGCTCGCGGCCTCCGCCGGGTTCGACGGCGTCGTCCGCCTCGTCGCCGGCCTGCCGGGCCGGGCCGTCGTGATCGACCCGCCCGCGGCGCGGGACGCGGTCCGCGACTTCGCCGCCTCGGCGCTCAGCGCCGACTGAGGCGCTGGCGCCTGGCTCGTGGGTCGTGGCGCCTGGCGCCTGGCGCCTGCGCCGCCCGGTCCGCTGCCTGACCGGTCACAACACCCCGCCGGTCGCGCGCGAGTGGTCACGACCTGTCGGCCCGGGCCGTCGGGAGCGACGGCCGGCGACCGCTCGGCGACCGTGAGCGGGGTGTCGTGACCGCTCGCGCCACCAGGTGGGCGAGTCGCGCGGGACGGGAGGCCCGTGGCGGTGCCGCACCGAGCCTCCCGTCCGCCGTGGTGACCGACCTGTGCGTTCGCGGCTCTCGCCGCCGACTGTCGGTCCCGCTGCCGTAGGATCGGGACATGGCTTCGACGACCGCGCGCGGGCGAGAGAAGCGGCAGGGTCGCCAGTCCAGGGAACCCGAAGGCCGCATGTCCCTCGGGCAGCACCTGATCGAGCTGCGCAACCGGCTGTTCAAGGCCGTAGTCGCAGTGCTCCTCGGGGCGGTGGGTGGCTGGTTCCTCACGCCGTTCGTGCTCGACTCACTACGGGCACCCGTGTCCGAGCTCGCCAAGGTCGGCGGGCACACGGCGGAGCTGAACTTCCCGATGATCACGGGCGCGTTCGACCTCCGCCTGCAGATCGCGATCACCATCGGCGTCGTCATCGCCAGCCCGGTGTGGCTCTACCAGATCTGGGCGTTCATCGTCCCGGCGCTCGTGCGTCGTGAGAAGCAGTACGTCTGGGGCTTCCTCGGCACCGCGATCCCGCTGTTCTTCGCCGGCTGCTGGTTCGGCTGGTACGTCCTGCCGCACATCGTCGGCATCCTCGGCAGTTTCGTGTCCAGCCAGGACACCTCGATCGTCGACGCCAAGGCCTACTACGACTTCGTCATCAAGCTCATCGTCGCGGTCGGCATCGCGTTCGTCCTGCCGGTGTTCCTGGTGCTGCTGAACTTCGTCGGGGTGCTCTCGGCGAAGGCGATCATCAAGTCCTGGCGTGTGGCGATCCTCTGCATCCTGGTCTTCTGCGCCATCGTCACGCCGAGCGCCGACGTCATCTCGATGTTCCTGCTCGCGGTCCCGATGGTCGTCCTGTACGTCGCGGCGTGCGTCGTCACGTGGTTCCACGACCGCCGCCTGGCCAAGCGTCAGGCCAAGCTCGACGCCGAGTACGGACTGTGAGCGACACCGGGCTGAGTGCCGCCGAGCGCTTCCAGGCCGCCAGGATCCGCAACCGGTCGCGCAACCTCGAGCTGTTCCGCGCTGACCTCCGCTTCGACCTCGACCCGTTCCAGTTCGCCGCGTGCGACTCGCTCGACCAGGGCCGCAGCGTGCTCGTGGCGGCACCGACCGGCGCCGGCAAGACGATCGTGGCGGAGTTCGCGATCTGGCTGGCAATGCGGCAGCCCACGGCGAAGGTGTTCTACACGACGCCGATGAAGGCGCTGAGCAACCAGAAGTACCAGGAGCTCGTCGACGTCTACGGCGAGACCGAGGTCGGGCTGCTGACCGGCGACACGAACGTGAACCCGCGGGCGCGCGTGGTCGTGATGACGACCGAGGTCCTCCGCAACATGATCTACGCGGACTCGGACCTGCTCGACGACCTGGCCTGGGTCGTCCTCGACGAGGTGCACTACCTCGCCGACCGGTTCCGCGGTGCGGTGTGGGAAGAGGTCATCCTGCACCTGCCGACCGAGGTCCGCCTCGTCTCGCTCTCCGCGACGGTGTCCAACGCCGAGGAGTTCGGCGACTGGCTGCAGACCGTCCGCGGCGAGACCGACGTCATCGTGTCCGAGGACCGGCCCGTGCCGCTCGAGCAGCACGTGCTCGTGGGCAACAAGATGGTCGACCTCTTCGACTCCTCCGGTGCCGCGGCGACCAACCGCGTCAACCCGGAGCTCCTCCGCCTGGTCGGCGGCGCCGCCCGCAACGAGGGCCGCGGCGGCGGGCACCACGGCCGACGTGGCCGTGGCGGGTACCCGGAGCGCCGGGGGCCGCGCACCGAGAAGCTGCACCGCGAGCACATCGCACGGATGCTCGACGAGCGCATGCTCCTGCCCGCGATCTTCTTCGTGTTCAGCCGGGCGGGCTGCGACCAGGGCGTCCGGCAGGTCCTGCGCTCCGGCGTCTCGCTGACCACCTCGCAGGAGCGCAACGAGATCCGCGAGACCGCGGAGTACCACTGCCGCACGCTCCTCGACGAGGACCTCGCCGTGCTCGGGTACTGGGAGTGGCTCGAAGGCCTCGAGCGCGGGGTCGCCGCCCACCACGCCGGCATGCTTCCCGCGTTCAAGGAGGTCGTCGAGGACCTCTTCCAGCGCAAGCTGCTCAAGGTCGTCTTCGCGACCGAGACCCTGGCGCTCGGCGTCAACATGCCGGCGCGCACCGTCGTCCTCGAGAAGCTCGAGAAGTTCAACGGCGAAGCCCGTGTCCCGATCACGCCGGGGGAGTACACCCAGCTGACGGGTCGCGCCGGACGCCGGGGCATCGACGTCGAGGGCCACTCGGTCATCCAGTGGTCCGACGGCCTCGAGCCGCAGGCGGTCGCGTCCCTCGCCAGCCGTCGGACGTACCCGCTGAACTCCTCGTTCAAGCCGACGTACAACATGGCCGTGAACCTCATCGACCAGTTCGGCAGGCAGCGCACCAGAGAGGTCCTCGAGACCTCGTTCGCGCAGTTCCAGGCGGACCGCTCGGTCGTCGACCTCGCGCGCAAGGTGCGGTCGCAGCAGGAGTCCCTCGACGGCTACCAGAAGTCGATGCAGTGCCACCTCGGCGACTTCACCGAGTATGCGGCACTGCGGCGTGAACTCTCCGACCTCGAGCGCTCGAACGTCCCCGGGGGTCGTGAAGCCTCACACGGCGCCCGCGCCGAACGCCAGGCCTCGATCACCGAGGTCCGGCGCGCCCTGCAGCGGCACCCCTGCCACGCCTGCCCCGACCGCGAGGCCCACGCTCGCTGGGCCGAGCGCTGGTACAAGCTCAAGCGCGTCAACGACAAGCTCGTCCAGCAGATCCGCTCGCGCACCGGTGCCGTCGCGACGACCTTCGACCGCGTCACCGACGTGCTGCTCCAGCTCGGCTACCTCGTCCCGACGAACGACGGTTCTGGCGAGGCAACGGTCGCCGCCGGTGGCCGTCGACTCCAGCGCATCTACGGTGACCGCGACCTGCTCGTCGCCGAGTGCCTCGAGGCCGGGGTCTGGAAGGAGCTCACGCCGGGCCAGCTCGCCGCCATGGCCGCGACGATCGTGTACCAGCCCCGCCGCGAGGACGCGCCCGGCACCGAGCACGCCCTGCCGCGCGGGGCGTTCCGGCCGGCGCTCGACCAGACCCTGACCATCTGGGCCCGGCTCGACGACGTGGAGCGGGACGCCCGCCTGTCCGGGTCCCAGCCGCCGACGCCGGCGATCGCGCTCGGCATGTTCCGCTGGGCCTCGGGCTCGGCCCTCGACGACGTCCTCCGCGCACTCGACCTGGCCGCCGGCGACTTCGTCCGCTGGTCCAAGCAGGTCATCGACCTCCTCGACCAGATCAAGAACGCCGGAGACCCCGACCTCGCCGACACCGCCCGCCGCGCGACCGACGCGGTGCGCCGTGGCATCGTCGCGTACGCGACGGTCTGACGGGAGGCTCCGTGTCCGTCCGCGAGTCCGTCGCGCCTCCGCGAGACGGTGGCGTCCCACCGAGACGCCGCGGCCCTGCCGAGACGCCGCCGGTTCCGGCGGTGTCTGGCGACTTCGGCGGCGTCTCGCGGCCCTCGCCGTTCACCGCGCTGCCGGTGCGGGTCGCCCTGCCGCTCGCGGTGATCGGCGGCGTGCTCTTCGCGCTCGCCTTCCCGACGCCCGGGTGGTGGTTCCTGGCCTACCCGGCGGTGGCGTGCACGCTCCTCGCCGCGATGGGCCAGGGGTGGCGCCGTGCGGCCTGGATCGGGTACCTCGGCGGGGTCGCGTTCTGGGTGCCGGCGATCTCCTGGGCCGGGCGCTACCTCGGACCGGTCCCGTGGCTGGCGCTGGCGCTGTTCGAGGCGGCCATGTTCGCCGTCGGCAGCGTGGCCCTCGCCCTCACGTACCGCTGGGTCGCCCGGGTGGTGACGACGACCGCCGGACGCGTGTGGGGCCTCCCGGCCGTGGTCGCCGCGATCTGGACCGGACGCGAGTGGTTCTCCGGGAGCTGGCCCTACGGCGGGTTCGCCTGGGGCCGCGTCGGGCTGTCGCAGTCGGACAGCCCGTTCGCCCACCTGGCCGCCTACGTCGGGGTGCTCGGGCTGTCGTTCGTGGTCGTCTACTGCGTGGCGGTCGTCGTCTCGCTCGGACTGGTGTCCGGCGTCCGGCTCCGCATGCGTGTCGCGACGGCGGGCCTGCTCGTCGCCGCGGTGCTCGCCGTACCCGCCTGGCCGACCGCCACCGACGGCACGATCCGCATCGAGTCCGTGCAGGGCAACGGGCCGGCGGGGTACTTCGACCGGGCACAGCCGGGTGACGTCCTCCGGTCGCAGGTCGCCGCCACCGACGTCGATGCCCGCGGGGTCGATCTGGTGGTCTGGCCCGAGGCCTCGGCCGAGTACGACCCCCGCGCGCAGCCGGTCATCGCGACCGACCTCGACCAGGTCGTGCGCAGCGTCGGGGCCCCGATCGTCGCCGGGGCGATCACACAGACGCCGTCCGGGGTCCTGCACAACACCTCGTTCGTCTGGACCGCGGACGGCTGGCAGTCGTCGTACGACAAGGTGCGCCCGGTGCCGTTCGGCGAGTACGTCCCCGACCGGTGGTTCTTCTCGAAGCTGGCGCCGTCGCTCATCGGGCTGCTGCAGCGCGACTACACGCCGGGGACGAAGCCGAACGTGCTCTCCGTCGCCGGGGTCAAGGCGGGCATCGCGATCTGCTTCGACATCGTCGACGACGGGCTGACCGCCGACATGGCGCGCCGGGGAGCGCAGGTGATCCTCGCGCAGACGAACAACGCCGACTTCTCGGGGACCGACGAGAACCTGCAGCAGCTCGAGATCGCCCGGATGCGCGCGATCGAGAGCGGGCGGTCGCTCGTGAACATCTCGACCGTCGGGGCGTCGCAGGTGATCGACCCCACCGGCCGGACGATCGACCGCGTGCCGGAGTACACCGCCACGTCGATGATCACCGACGTGCCCCTCGGCACCTCGACCACCCCGGCGACGGTGGCCTCCGGAGCGATCACCCTCGTGCTCTCCCTCGGCGGGCTGCTCGTGCTGCTCGCCTGTGCGCCGTGGGGTCGTCGTCGCGGCCGAGGTCGCGCCGCCGTCTGACGCGTCCCCGGTCGCGGCACTGGGAACCCACTGTGAATGCGCCGGTCCCGGAACGGAAGCGCGTGGGACAGTGTTGGAACGGGGGAACGACGAGAGGAGTCCACCATGGCTGATCGGAGTCTCCGCGGCATGCGGCTCGGGAGTCAGAGTCTCCAGAGCGAAGAGGGCGTCGAGCTCTCGGATCGCAAGCGTGCGGTGTACCAGGCCGCGACGGGCGAGACCTTCGACGTGGTGTTCTCGGCCGACGCCGAGGTCCCGCAGAGCTGGTCCGACCCGCGCAGCGGTTTCGAGGGACGCCTGCTCGGCGACGACGGCGTGCCCGTCGAGGTCGCGGCAGAGGACGTCAAGGCACCGCGAACGCACTGGGACATGCTGCTCGAGCGGCGGTCCCGCGAAGAGCTCGAGGAACTGCTGCAGGAACGACTGCAGTTCCTCCGCGCCCGACGCGGCGCCTGACCTGCAACGCACGACGGCCCGCTCCCCTCATCGGGGAGCGGGCCGTCGTCGTTGATGGACCGTTACTGCTGCTGGTCCTCTACTGCTGCTGGTCGTCCCGGAGCTGTGCGCGGGTGGCATCGGCCGCCGCTGCGAGCTTCTCCTCGACGCTGCGGTTCGACTCGGCGAGACGCTCGTCGAGGACGGAGTCCGGGATGATGTCCGACGCCGGAGCGTTCGCCCGCGTCGCTGCCGAGGTGTTCGTGCCGTCGGCCGCTGCGCTGTTCGCCAGGCTCTCGTTGGCGAGCTGCGAGATCTTCGCGAGGAAGTCGCTGCCGCCGGCTGCGCCAGCGCCGCCGGCCGTCGAGCCACCGGTCGACCCACCCGCAGGTGCATCGCCCATGCGCGGTGCGGTGAAGCCCTTCGCGATGCCGGACAGGGCCTCGGTGAACTCGCTCGGGATCATCCACACCTTGTTGGCGGTGCCCTCGGCGATCTTCGGGAGCATCTGCAGGTACTGGTACGACAGGAGCTTCTCGTCCGGGTCGCCGACGTGGATGGCGTCGAAGACGGTCGCGATGGCCTGGGCTTCACCCTCGGCACGGAGCACCTGTGCCTTGGCAGCACCCTCGGCCTGGAGGATCGCCGCCTGACGGGCGCCCTCGGCCTCGAGGATCTGGGACTGCTTGGTGCCCTCGGCCTGCAGGATCGCGGCACGACGGTTCCGCTCGGCACGGAGCTGCTGCTCCATGGCGTCGACGATCGACACGGGCGGCTCGATCGCCTTGAGCTCGACACGGCCCACGCGGATGCCCCACTTGCCGGTGGCTTCGTCGAGGACCACGCGGAGCTGGCCGTTGATGTTGTCGCGGCTGGTCAGGGCCTCTTCCAGGTTGAGGCCACCGACCACGTTGCGGAGCGTGGTGGTCGTGAGCTGCTCGACGGCACCGAGGTAGTTCGCGATCTCGTAGGTCGCCGCACGGGCGTCCGTCACCTGGAAGTAGACGACCGTGTCGATGGAGACGACGAGGTTGTCCTCGGTGATGACGGGCTGCGGCGGGAAGGACACGACCTGCTCGCGCATGTCGAGCAGCGGCCGGAGCCGGTCGATGAACGGCACCAGCAGGTTCAGCCCGGGGGTGAGGGTCTTGTGGTACTTGCCCAGTCGTTCGACCACGCCGGCCGTCGCCTGGGGGACGATCCGGATCGCCTTGGCGAGGACGACGATCACGAAGATGACGATGACGGCGATCAGTACGAAGAGCACGATCGTCCCGGGTGCGAGGGTCATTGAGCTGCCTTCTGTTGGATGCGGACGACGGCGGTCGAGCCCTCGATGGACTCGACGACGACGCCGGTGCCGAGCGGCGGGGTGCGGTCGGGAGCGGCTGCGTCGATGCGCGCGCTCCAGGTCTCGCCGTTGGCCAGGCGGACCTGACCGGGTGCTGTGGTGGTGAACGCGACGGCGACCGTGCCGGGCATGCCGACGAGGCCTTCCATCCCCGTGCGGCGCGGGTCTGCTCCGCGGCCGAGGGCGGCGAGGACGCGGGGGCGCACGAGCGAGAGCAGCACGAGCGCGAGGACCGCGGCGATGATCGTGGAGAGCCACCACGGGGCGCCGAGCAGGGCGGCGATCAACCCACCGGCGGCTCCGGCGGCCAGCATGATGAAGATGAAGTCGAGCGTGAAGACCTCGACCACCCCCAGCACGAGGACCAGTGCGATCCAGATGATCGTCTGGACCCATTCGGTGATGTGCACGCGAGCTCCCTCCCTGTGCCGCGACGGCCCCGCGACGCCGCGGAGCCGGTTCAACTCCGTTCAACATATCGGACGACCACCGACATCTCGCAGGGGATTGGTAGGCTCGCTGCGGTCGACACGGACCCTTCGAACAGGAGAACAGCACTGTGAGCAACCCCCTCGCCCCCGGAGCACTCGCCGGCACCCGCGCCCTCGTCACCGGGTCCTCCCGCGGCATCGGCGCCGACACCGTCGGGTTCCTGGCAGAGGCCGGCGCGAAGGTCGTCGTGAACTACCGCAACAAGGCCCGTCGTGCCGAGCAGATCGCCGAGCGCGTGGTCGCCGCCGGTGGGGACGCCCTCGCCGTGGGTGCTGACCTCACCGACCACGAGTCCGTGCAGGCCATGGTCGACGCCGTCGTGCAGGCCTGGGGCGGCATCGACCTGCTCGTGCTCAACGCCTCCGGCGGCATGGAGTCCGGCATGGGCGACGACTACGCGCTCCGGCTGAACCGTGACGCCCAGGTCGACATGCTCCAGACCGCCGTCCCGCACATGCCCGCCGGGTCCAGGGTCGTCTTCGTCACCAGCCACCAGGCCCACTTCGTCGAGACCGCCGAGACGCTGCCCGAGTACGTGCCCGTCGCCAAGAGCAAGCGTGCCGGCGAACTCGCCCTGCGCGAGCTCGTCCCGCAGCTCGAGGCCGCCGGCATCGAGTTCGTCGTGGTCTCCGGCGACATGATCGAGGGCACCATCACCGCCACGCTCCTGAACCGGATCAACCCCGGCGCGATCGAGGGCCGTCGGCAGGAGGTCGGCAAGCTCTACAGCGTCTCGGAGTTCGCCGCGGAGATCGCGCAGGCCGCCGTCGACCCGATCCCGGCCGACCACACCCGCCTCGTCGGCGACGTGAGCGGCTTCGTCGGCTGAGGGACCACCCGGTTCCGCAGCGTCGGCTAGCGTCGGGGACGTGACTGCCACGCCCGGCCTGCGCCGAACCTCCCGGATCCTGCTCCTCGACCCGGAGGGGCGCGTGTTCCTGATGGACACCAACGCGCCGTCCTCCGACGGCTTCCACCGCTGGATCACGCCGGGCGGCGGTGTCGACCCGGGGGAGTCGCACCGCGACGCGGCGATCCGCGAGCTCCGCGAGGAGACGGGCATCGTCATCACGGACCCCGGCGAGCCGGTCTGGTCGTCGGACTTCGACGTCACGTGGGACCAGGCCGACCACGACCGCGGCCACTCCGAGTTCTACGTCGTGCGCACCGCGGGCTTCTCGCTGTCGAGCGAGGAGTGGACCGAGGACGAGCGCGTCGACATCCTCGACGCCCGGTGGTGGACGGCCGACGAACTCGACGCCACCGACGAACCGTTCGAGCCGCGGGAGCTGCCCGACCTGGTCCGGCGGTTCACTCGCGCGGTGTGAGGACGCAGAACTCGTTGCCCTCGGGGTCGGTGAGGACGACCCACGGGACGTCGTGCTGGCCGACGTCGGCGAGGGCGGCACCCCGGGCGACCAGGGCGTCGACCGCGTCCTGCAGCGACTCGTCGGGCGCGGGTGCCAGGTCGATGTGCAGCCGGTTCTTGACCGTCTTCTCCTCGGGCACGGGGACGAAGACGAGTCCCTGCGGCTGCTGCTCGCGCGGGACGGTGCCGGCGAGCTCGTCGGCGAAGGGCGGCGCGATGACGGCCTCGTCGCCGTCCTCGGACTCGTAGACGAGGGGCCAGCTCAGGGTCTCACCCCACCAGCGGGCGAGCGCCGCGGGGTCACGGCTGTCGATGACGATCGAGTACCAACGGAGTGCCATGGCGACAGCATGGTCCTTCTCCACAGGCTCGTCCAGGGCCCTTCGTGCGGCGGACCGCTGCCGCTAGCCTGACCCGCATGGACACCGACACGGGGCACGTCGCCGACAGCCACGACCGCATCCGGGTGCGCGGTGCGCGGGAGAACAGCCTGCGGGACGTCGACGTCGACCTGCCGAAGCGTCGACTGACCGTGTTCACCGGGGTGTCGGGGTCCGGCAAGAGCTCGCTCGTCTTCGGCACCGTCGCCGCGGAGTCGCAGCGGATGATCAACGAGACCTACAGCGTGTTCGTGCAGGGGTTCATGCCGTCGCTCGGCCGGCCGGACGTCGACCTGCTCGACGGACTGACGACGGCCATCGTCGTCGACCAGGAGCGCATCGGCGCCGACCCCCGCTCCACGGTCGGCACCGCGACGGACGCCAGCGCGATGCTCCGCCTGCTCTTCAGCCGGCTCGGTCAGCCGCACATCGGCGGGCCCAACGCGTTCTCGTTCAACCTCGCGACGGTCACCGCCGGTGGTGCCATCACCGTGCAGCGTGGGACAGAGGCCAAGGCGGAGAAGGTCTCGTTCAGTCGGCTCGGCGGGATGTGCGCCCGGTGCGAAGGACGGGGGAACGTCAGCGAGATCGACCTGACGCAGCTCTTCGACGACGCGCGCGCGTTGAACGACGGCGCGCTCACCGTCCCGGGCTACGGCACGGACGGCTGGAACGTGCGGATGTACGCCGAGTCGGGCTACTACCCCGGGGACAAGCCGATCAGGGACTTCACCGAGCAGGAGCGGCAGGACTTCCTGTACCGCGAGCCCACCAAGCAGAAGATCGCCGGCATCAACATGACGTACGAGGGCCTCGTGCCCCGCGTCAAGCGGTCCCTGCTGCAGAAGGACCGCACGGCGATGCAGCCCCACATCCGCGCGTTCGTCGACCGCGCGGTCACGTTCACCACGTGCCCGGACTGCGACGGCACGCGGCTCAACGACGTCGCACGGTCGTCGAAGATCGGCGGGAAGGACGTCGCCGAGGTCGCCGCGATGCAGATCACCGACCTGTCCGCCTGGCTGCACGGCCTCGACGAGCCGTCCGTCGGTCCGCTGCTCGACGGACTCCGCGACGCCGTCGACGCCTTCGTCGAGATCGGGCTGGGCTACCTGTCGCTCGACCGTCCCACCGGCACGCTCTCCGGCGGCGAGGGGCAGCGCGTGAAGATGGTGAAGCACCTCGGGTCCTCGTTGAGCGACATCACCTACGTCTTCGACGAGCCGAGCACGGGGCTGCACCCGCACGACATCGAGCGGATGAACCGGCTGCTGCTGCGCCTGCGCGACAAGGGCAACACCGTGCTGGTCGTCGAGCACAAGCCGGAGGTCATCGCGATCGCGGACCACGTCGTCGACCTCGGGCCCGGGGCGGGCGCCGCCGGGGGCACGCTCTGCTACCAGGGGCCCGTCGACGGCCTGCGCGCGAGCGGCACGGTGACGGGTCGGCACCTGGACGACCGCGTCTCCGTCAAGGCGACCGTGCGCCAGCCCACGGGTGTCATCGAGATCCGCGGCGCCGACCGGCACAACCTGCGGGACGTCGACGTGGACGTCCCGCTCGGGGTCCTGACCGTGGTGACCGGCGTCGCCGGCTCCGGCAAGAGCACGCTCGTCCACGGGTCGCTGTCCCACCGTGACGACGTCGTCACCGTCGACCAGAGCGGCATCCGCGGGTCCCGGCGCAGCAACCCGGCCACGTACACCGGGCTGCTCGAACCCGTCCGGAAGGCCTTCGCGAAGGCGAACGGCGTCAAGCCCGCGCTGTTCAGCGCGAACTCCGAGGGCGCCTGCCCCGCGTGCAACGGTGCCGGCGTGATCTACACGGACCTCGGGATGATGGCCGGCGTCTCCACCACCTGCGCGGAGTGCGAGGGTCGCCGGTTCGACCAGTCGGTCCTCGCGTACCGGCTCGGTGGCAAGGACATCAGCGAGGTCCTGGCGATGTCCGTCACCGAGGCCCTCGACTTCTTCGGCGCGGGGGAGTCCCGTCTGCTGGCCGCACACACCCTGCTCACCCGGCTCGCCGACGTCGGGCTCGGCTACCTGACGATCGGCCAGCCGCTCACCACGCTCTCGGGCGGGGAACGCCAGCGCCTGAAGCTCGCGACGCACCTGGGGGAGCCCGGCGGGGTGATCGTCCTCGACGAGCCGACCACCGGCCTGCACCTCGCGGACGTCGCGCAGCTGCTCGGGCTGCTCGACCGGATGGTCGACGCGGGCAGGACCGTCGTGGTGATCGAGCACCACCAGGCCGTGATGGCGCACGCGGACCACCTCATCGACCTCGGGCCCGGAGCTGGGCACGACGGCGGTCAGGTCGTGTTCCAGGGCACGCCGGCCGCGCTGGTCGCTGCACGCTCGACCCTGACGGGGCAGCACCTGGCGGCGTACGTCGGGGCCTGACCGGCCCCTGCGCCGTCGCCGAACGGGAGGCTCCGTGCCGGACCCGGGACGAGCCTCCTGTCCGGCGCGGTGACCGGTGGGCGCACCTCGCGGCCGTCCTCAGGCCCGCGCGCGTAGCGTCCCGCCCATGAGCTACAGCCAGCCGGATCCGGCAGAAGAGACCACGCAGGCAGACGCACCGGAGCAGCCGGACACGGCCTCCAGCAACGTCGAGGAACAGGGCGAGGAGCACGCCGCGCTCGAGATCGACGCGGACGACGTGCCGACCTCCGAGGCCTGAGCCCCACCCATCCACCGGACCGCGGTCCGGACACAGCACCCCGCAGCGACGGGGTGCCGTGTCCGGGCCGCGGTTCTGTCATGCCCGGGAGGGGGACGTGTGCGTCAGCCCGACGGCCACGACCTGACCAGCCGGACGTACTCGGGGTGCTCCTGGTCGGGTTCGCCGCGCACGAACCCGGCGGCCGCGTAGGCCCGCAGCGCCGGGGTGTTGCCCGGCACGACGAACAGTGCGAGCTCGGTCAGGCCGAGCGCCCGGGCCTCGGCCACGGCGAGCGCCACGAGGGCACCGGAGAGCCCCTTCCCGCGGAGTCGTGGTGCGAGGACGATCCGTGCCAGCCGCCCGGTCGTCGCGGTGACGCGGACGACCGCCACGTGCCCGACGACGTCGTCGGGGTCGTCGGCGGGCGTGACCGTCAGCGGGACTCGGTCGTCCCCGGTGGACGCGGCGACCAGGTCGGACGCCCGGTAGGGCCAGGGCGCACCGGTGCCGGCGACGGCGACGGCGTCCTCCGGCGTGTGGAACCAGGCGACGACGGTCGCGGCGTCGGTGGCGCGGAACGGCCGGAGGGCGATCGGCTGGGTGTCGTGGTCCATCGTCTTCCAAACGTAACAAAACTGAAAAGAACCTGTCGTACTGTAATCATCACTACAGCACCAATCGCTCCACCTCCCCGACACGGACTCCGCACCAGCACCGGTGCACAGAAGCGAAGAGGCAACGATGAGACAACGGAATCGGGCGGCCGTGGCCGCGGTGACAGCGGCAGCAGCCCTGGTCCTCGCGGGCTGCAGCGCCGGCGGCTCGGCGGACACCGCCGGCACCGCCGCCGGTGGACACCCGAAGGGCGGTGTCCTGACGATGGCGCGCTCCGCCGACATCATCTCGATGGACAACACCACGACCTTCGACAACAACTCCATCCACGTGATGCAGCAGATCATGGAGCCGCTGTTCAACGTGAGCGCGGACGGCAAGAAGCTCCAGCCGTGGCTGGCGACCGGGTACGACGCGTCGAACGACGGCAAGAAGTACACGATCCACCTCCGCAAGGGCGTCGAGTTCTCCAACGGGGACCCGATGACCGCGAAGGACGTCGTCTTCTCCATCAACGCCGACACCGCCACCGGTTCGTCCGGCTGGGGCTACATCAACGCGGCGATCGACAAGGTCAGCGCCGTCGACGACGAGACCGTCGAGATCGACCTCAAGTACGCCTGGGCACCGCTCATCGCCGACCTGTCGCTGTTCAGCAACGCGATCGTCCCCGACAACTACGGCGGCGAGTCGAAGAAGGAGTTCTACACGCACCCGGTCGGCACCGGTCCGTTCGTGTGGGAGTCCTGGAAGAAGGGGCAGTCGCTCAGCCTGACGGCGAACGACGACTACTGGCAGAAGGGCAAGCCCTACCTCGACGGCGTCAAGTGGACCGTCGTGCCGGACGCCAACACCCGCAAGCTCCAGGTGCAGGGCGGTCAGGTCGACATCGACGACACCCCGGACTGGTCGAGCCTGTCGTCGCTGAAGTCGGCGGCCGGGGTCAAGGCGGACACGTTCAAGTCGACGCAGATCGACTACGTCGCCTTCAACCAGCAGCGTAAGCCGTTCGACGACGTGCACGTGCGCCGCGCGATCGCGTACGCGCTGGACCGCAAGGCGATGGTCAAGGCCGTGCTGTTCGGCAACGGCACGACGGCGAACTCGCTGCTCTCGCCCGGCACGCCCTACTACGACGCCAAGGCCGAGGGCCCGACGTTCGACGTCGCGAAGGCGAAGGCGGAGCTGGCGAAGTCGTCGCAGCCCGACGGCTTCACCACGACGCTGCTGATCCGGTCGGGTGACCCGAACCAGACGTCCATCTCGCAGATCATGCAGGCCGAGCTCAAGAAGATCGGCATCACGATGAAGATCAAGCAGCTCGACCCGACGGCGAACAAGCAGGCCCGACTTGCCGGCGACTTCGACATGGCGTGGTCCGCCTGGACGATGGACATCCCGGACCCCGACGAGTGGACCTCCTTCGCGGTCGACCCCGAGGGCGGCTCGAACTCGGCCTTCACGCACTACGACAACCCGGACGTCATCGCGGTCAACAAGCAGGCGCAGCAGGAGACGGACCCGGCCAAGCGCCAGGAGCTGTACTCCGAGCTCCAGCAGAAGACCGGTGACGACGCCTTCCTGGCGTACCTGTACTACTCGCCCTACGTGTTCGCGACCACCGACAAGGTGAACGACTTCCACGTGACGCCGCTCGGCAACTACCAGCTCGAGGACGTCTCCAAGAGCAAGTGACTCCGTCGGGGTCCGGCCGCCCGCCGGACCCCGACACCGGTGGGGTCCGACTCCGGTCGGACCCCACCGCCCCTCTCGGAAAGGCAGTCATGCTCCACCGGCTCCGGTTCATCCCCGGACGGCTCCTGCAGGCCGTCCCGGTCGCGTTCGGCGTGACCATCATCGTGTTCTTCCTCTCCCACCTGCTGCCGGGCAACGCGGCACTCGCGCTCCTCGGCGAACGGGCGACGAAGGCCAGCGTCGCGGCGCTGACCGAACAGCTCGGCCTGGACCGCCCGCTGTGGGAGCAGTACTTCCGGTTCCTCGGGCAGATCGTGCACGGCAACCTCGGCACGAGCCTCACCTACCAGCTCCCCGTCGGGCAGCTGGTGCTGCAGGCGGTGCCGGTCACCCTGTCGCTCCTCGGCCTCGCGCTGGTGATGGCGCTCGTGATCAGCATCCCGCTCGCCTCGCTCGCCGCGAGCCGTCCGAACCGCGCCGGCGACCTGTTCGCCCGCGGGTTCACCCTGCTCGGTCAGGGCATGCCGCAGTTCTGGGTCGGCATCATGCTGATCCTGCTGCTCGCCGTGAACGTGCGGGCCTTCCCCGTCGGTGGGTACGGCGACGGTGCCGGCGCCCACCTGTACTTCCTGTTCCTGCCGGCGCTGACGCTGGCGATCGCGATGTCCCCGACGATCATCAGGAGCCTCCGGGCGTCGATGATCGGGGTGCTCGAGTCCGAGTACGTGGGCACCGCGAAGTCGAAGGGCGCCGCTGGCATGCCGCTGTTCCGCGACCACGTGCTCCGCAACGCGGCGATCCCGACGGTGTCGATCATCGGCGTGAACCTCGGGTACCTGGTCGGCGGGTCGCTCGTCATCGAGAAGGTGTTCGCGCTGCCGGGCCTCGGCTCGCTCATGGTGAACGCGATCTTCGCCCGTGACTTCCCGACGATCCAGGGCGTGACGCTGTTCGTCGCGATCTTCGTCGTCGTGGTCGGGATCCTGACCGACGTCGTCTACACGATGCTCGACCCGCGGGTCGACCTGGCCGGAGGCACCACCCCATGACCACCCCCACCGCCGCGCTCGTGGGCTTCAAGCAGCGCCGTCGGGCGTCGCGCTCCCGGTCGCTCCGCGCCTGGTACCGCAACGGCTCCCTGATGGCGGGCATCGTCATCGTCGGCCTGCTGGTGCTCGTCGCCGTGCTGGCCCCGGTGATCGCGCCCTACGACCCGATCGCCCAGCACCTCGAGCAGGCACTCGAGTCCCCGAGCGCCGCGCACTGGCTCGGCACCGACAAGTACGGCCGCGACGTCCTGTCCCGCCTGATCTGGGGCGCCCGCGTCGACCTGCGCGTCGGCTTCCTCGCGGTGCTCATCCCGTTCGTCGTGGGCAGCGTCATCGGGGCGATCGCCGGGTACGTCGGTGGCATCGTCGACACCATCCTGATGCGCATCGTCGACGTGTTCTTCGCGTTCCCCTTCTACGTCATGGTCATCGTGCTGGTCTTCGTCCTCGGCGCGGGGGAGACGAGCATCTACCTCGCGATCGCGGCGGTCTCGTGGGTGTCCTACGCCAAGATCGTCCGCGGCGAGGTCATCGTCGCCCGCCAGCAGGACTACGTCGTCGCCGCCCGGCTCGGCGGCATGTCCCACGCCCGGCTGCTCGTCCGCCACATCGCCCCGAACGTGATGAGCCAGGCGGTGATCTACGCGATGAGCGACATCGTGATGGACATCATGGCGATCGTCACGCTCGGCTACCTCGGCCTGGGCATCGAGCCACCGACGGCCGAGTGGGGCTCGATGATCGTGGACGGCCAGGAGTTCATCACCACCCAGTGGCAGCAGACCACGATCCCCGGGCTGGTCGTCGTCGTCACGAGCCTCGGCCTGTCCTGGCTCGGCGACGGCATCAGCGACCTGCTGAGCCCCGACCGGAGGCGCTGACATGCCGAGCACGAGCACCAGCACGAGCACGAGCACGAGCAAGATCCCGAGCACGAGCACGAGCACGAGCACGAGCACGAGCACCGACACCAGCGTCCACTCGGAAGGACCGCGCATGACCGCCCCCCTGCTCGAGGTCGACGCCCTGACGATCGGCATCCGCCGTCGTGGCCGCGACGACGTGCGCATCGTCGAGGACCTCTCGTTCGCGATCCAGCCCGGCGAGCGCTTCGGCATCGTCGGGGAGTCCGGCTCCGGGAAGTCCCTGACGCTCCGCGCGATCGCCGGGCTCCTGCCGAAGGGCGTCGAGGTGCTCTCCGGCACGATCCGGTACCGCGGCGAGGACCTCGGCGGCATGTCCGCCGCCGCCCGTCGGAAGCTGATGGGCCCGCAGATCGCGATGGTGTTCCAGGAGCCGATGACGGCCCTGAACCCCGTCGTCCGGGTCGGCGAGCAGATCGCCGAGGGGCCGCGCCGGCACCTCGGGCTCTCCCGCGCGGCCGCCGCGGAGCTCGCCGTCGAGATGATGCGCCGCACCGGCATCCCCGACCCGGCTCGTCGCGCTCGGGCCTATCCACATGAGCTCTCCGGCGGACTCCGGCAGCGCATCATGATCGCGATGGCGCTCTCGTGCTCCCCGCGGCTGCTGCTCTGCGACGAGCCCACGACCGCGCTCGATGTCACGGTGCAGCACCAGGTGCTCCAGCTCGTCGAGGAACTCTGTGACGAAACCGGCACCGCGCTGGCGTTCGTCACCCACGACCTCGCGGTGGTGAACCAGACGTGCACCGAGCTCGCCGTGATGTACGCCGGGCACCGCGTCGAGGCCGGGCCGGTGAAGGACGTCTTCCGCGACCCCCGGCACCCGTACACGCGGGGTCTGCTCGAGTCCGCTCCGGACTTCGACGACCCGGACCGCGCCCTGATCCCGATCCCGGGGTTCCCGCCGAACGTCGCCGCCCGCCCGGACGGCTGCCCGTTCGCCCCGCGCTGCCGGTTCGCGATCGAGGCCTGCACGACGGCGATGCCCGCGCAGGAGGACGTCGGCCCCGGCCGCACGGCCGCCTGCATCCGCACGCACGAGATCGGCTCCGCCGCCCCCGGCGAACCCGTGGAGGTCCTGGCATGAGCACGAGCAGGAGCACGAACACGAACACGAACACGAACACGAACACGAACACCAGCACCGGCACCGGCACGAGCACCACCACCACCGCCCCCGTCCTCCGCGCCGAGGCCGTCACCAAGCGCTACCAGCTGCCCGTGACCGTCATCGACCGGATGCGCCGGTCCGCTCCCACCGCCCTGACCGCGCTCGACGGCATCGACCTGGAGCTCCGCCGCGGCGAGGTCCTCGCCCTGGTGGGGGAGTCCGGCTCCGGCAAGTCGACCCTGGCGAAGATCCTGGTCGGCAGCGTCACCGCGACCACCGGGACCCTCGACGCGGACGGCGAGCGCGTGCCCCTCCACCGCGACAAGGACGCCTCGCGTCGGATCCAGATGGTGTTCCAGGACCCGTACTCGTCCCTGAACCCGCGGATCTCCGTCGGCTCGATGCTCCGGGAGCTCCTGGTGCTGCACCACATCGTGCCGCGGGCCGAGGTCCGTGCGGAGAGCATCCGGATCCTCAACCTCGTGGGGCTCGAGGAGGACGCGCTCGACGCCTACCCGAGCCAGTTCTCGGGCGGCCAGCGCCAGCGCATCGCGATCGCCCGCGCCATCGCGGTCCGCCCCGACGTGCTCATCGCCGACGAGCCGGTGTCGGCCCTGGACGTGTCCGTCCAGGCGACGATCCTCGAGCTCTTCGCCCGGCTGCAGCGCGAGCTCGGCCTGAGCATCCTGTTCGTGGCGCACAACCTCGCCGTTGTGCAGCACCTCAGCCAGCGGGTCGCCGTGATGTACCTCGGCCGCATCGTCGAGGTCGCCGACACCGACGAGCTGTTCCGGAACCCACGCCACCCGTACACGCGCGCGCTCATCGACTCGATCCCGCGCATGGGTGCCGAGAGCGTCACGTCCCGGCTCGCCCTGCAGGGCGACCCGCCGAGCCCGTTCGACATCCCGACGGGCTGCCGCTTCCACCCGCGCTGCCCGTACGCGGTCGACGCCTGCGGCACGACGGACCCCGCACTCACCCCGGTCCCGCTTGTGCTCGGCACCCGGCCAGGAGGCCCGTCCACGGTCCCGACGTCGGCTCCCGGTGCCGACACGACCGCCGCTCAGGCGACGGCACCGCAGGCCCCGCACGTCGCCGCCTGCATCCGCTCGGCGGAGCTCGGCGACGTGGACCCGCTCCACGAACCCGCCATCGAAGCCGACGACCCCGCACTCACCCGCCCCGACGTGCTCCTCGACCCCGAACGGGTCGTCGAGACTGACCTCAGCGAGGTCGCACCAGCCGCACCGGCCGCCTCGGCCGCGCACCACCAGGAGGAACCGTCCGCATGAAGATCTGGATCTCGTACGACATGGAGGGCGTCGCCGGCATCGTCGACTGGGACCAGTGCCGCCCGGGCAGCGACGGCTACGCCCAGGGGTGCGCACTGCTCCTCGACGAGGTGAACGCCGCCATCGAGGGCGCCGTCGCCGGCGGTGCCACCGAGGTGCTGCTCAACGACTCGCACAGCCGGATGTCGAACCTCGACCCGCGTGCCGTCGTGCACCCCGACAAGGTGCGGTTCATCACCGGTCGCCACAAGCCGATGTACATGATGCAGGGCCTCGACGCCTCGGTCGACGGCGCGTTCCTGGTCGGGTACCACGGCTCGATCTCGGGGGCGCCGTCGGTCCTGTCACACACGTACAACCCCGAGGTGTTCACCGGCGCCCGCGTCGACGGCACCTGGGTGGGGGAGAGCGGCATCAACGCCCTCGTCACCTCGCACCACGGCGTGCCGATCGCCCTCGTCACCGGCGACGAGGTCACCTGGGACGAGACCGAGCCCTTCGCACCGGACGCCGAGCACGTCGTGACGAAGACCTCGATCACCCGGGCCAGCGCCGACGCGCTGCACCCGACCGAGTCGTGCCGCCGCATCCGCGAGGCCGCGAAGACCGCCGTCGAGCGGATCCCCGAGATGCGCACCCGGGCGATCGAGGGACCGGCCACCCTGGAGCTCGACGTCGCCACGGCCGACATGGCCGACGTCGCGACCTGGGTCGGCGGCGTCGACCGGATCGCCACCAGGACCATCGCGATCAGCGGTGACGACCTGCTCTCGGTGTTCACGCGCTTCGTCGCCGTGAACTACATCACCCGCCAGGCCGGAGGGCGCTGATGCCCGCCGAGGAGTCCATCGCCCCGCCGCGCGACACCGTCCTGTTCGACGTGCCGGCGGTCCGCGGCTGGTCGCTCGCCCTGCACGGCGGTGCCGGCGGCCGGATCCAGGAGCTCGCCGCCGAGGAGCGCGAGCGCTTCGAGGCGGGCCTGACGCGCGCCTACCGAGCCGGCGAAGCGGTCCTCGACCAGGACGGCTCCGCGCTCGACGCGGTCTGCGCGACCGTCGAGCAGCTCGAGGACGACCCGCTCTTCAACGCCGGACGGGGCGCCGCCCTGACGACCGACGGCGAGGTGGAACTGGACGCGGCCGTGATGGACGGCCGCACCGGCCTGGCGGGGGCGATCGCAGCCTCCCGGCATGCCCGCAACCCCGTGCACCTGGCGCGCGCCGTCATGGAACGGTCCGCCCACCTGCTCCTGGTGCACCCGACCCGCGCGCTCGTCGAGTCGTGGGGACTCGCCACCGCGGAGCAGGACTACTTCGTCACCGAGGCCCGGCAGGCGCAGCTCGCCCGCATCCTGGCGGACCGGCTCGTCGCACCGCGGCACGGCACCGTCGGGGCCGTGGCCCGCGACCGGACCGGCTCCATCGCGGCGGCCACGTCGACCGGCGGCATGGCGAACCAGGAGGACGGCCGTGTCGGCGACTCGCCGATCATCGGGGCCGGCACCTACGCGCTCGACGGGTTCGCCGCGATCTCCTGCACGGGCGAGGGCGAGGCGTTCATCCGCGGGGTCGTGTCCTACGACATCGTCGCGCGGATGCGGTACGGCGGCAGCGCGCTGCACGACGCCGTCGCCGCGACCATCCAGCAGGAGCTGACCGAGGAGCACGCCAGCGGCGGACTCGTCGCCGTCGGCGCGGACGGCCGGGTCGTCGTGGCCCACAACTCGCCGACGATGTTCGCGGCGTTCGACGACGGCAGCGGCCTGGTGCTCCGGACCTGAGCCGCGGGCGGGCGCCCGTCCGGGCGCCCGTCCGGGCGTCCGTCCGGTCGGGCCTGCCAGGCTCGCGATCACGAGCACGACGAGCACCACGACCACCACCGACGACGAGGAGCTGGGATGCCCATCAACGACGAGGTCTTCGCCCGCATGGACGAGCTGAGCCCGGCGGAGCGCAAGGTCGCCCGCGCCCTGCTGGCCGCCTGGCCCACCGCGGGGACGGAGAGCGCCGCGAGCCTCGCCCGCACCGCCGGGACGAGCACGCCGACGGTCCTGCGGCTCGCGAGCCGACTCGGGTTCGGCAGCTGGCCGGACTTCCAGGCGCGGGTCCGCGACGAGATCGCCGACCACCTCAACAGCCCGCTCCGCCGCTCCCAGGAGGGGATCGCCCTCGGCGACGGCGGCACGCTCGGTCGCGCCATCGCCGACCGTGTCGCGCTCGTCGAGTCGCTCGGCACGAGCGTCCCGCCGAGCGAGTTCGACCGGGCAGTCGCCGTGCTCGCCGACCGTCCCAAGCAGGTCGCGCTGCTGGGCGGCTACTTCAGCCGGTACTTCGCGATGGTGCTCGCGGCGCAGCTCGACCAGATCCTGCCGAACGTCGACTTCGTCGCCGAGCCGCTCGGCCACGACGTCGGCCGGTTCCTGCAGCTCGGCAAGGGCGGGGTCGTCGTCGTGATGGACTTCCGCCGGCACGAGCTCGTCGCGCAGCAGGCGGCGGCCGCGGCGAAGCGCCAGGGCGCGACCGTCCTGCTCATCACCGACACGTCGCTGTCGCCCGTGGTCGAGAGCGCGGACATCGTGCTCCCGGTCACCGTCGACGGCATCCCGTTCGACTCCATGACGCCGCTGCTGGTCCTCATCGAGGCCCTGGTCGAGGGCGTGCTGCGCGCCGCTGGGCCCCGCGGGCTGGAGCGGATGCGGCAGTGGGAGGAGTCGGTGCGGATCACCCGCGCCTCCCGTGCCGCCCACGCCGAGGAGGACGTCCGCGACGACACCGGACCCCGCGAGGTCGGGGCCGGCAACGTCGAGGCGCTCGCCCTGCCGGGGACCGGGGGCGCGCTGTGAGCGCGGGTGTCGACGGGTCGGACGGTTCGGCTGGGTTGGCTGCTCCGGCTGCTCCGGCTGCTCCGGCCGGGAGGCCCGGGGAGACGCTCGCAGGTCGGGTCGCGGTGGTCACAGGTGCGGCCCAGGGCATCGGGTCCGGCATCGCGGACCGGCTCGCCGCCGACGGAGCGGTCGTGCACCGGGTGGACCGGGACGACGTCGACCTCAGTGACTCCGCGGCGACCGATGCCTGGTTCGCCGCGCTCGGTCCCGTCGACGTGCTGGTGAACGTGGCCGGCGGCGTGGTCGGGCAGACGCACACCCCGATCGAGGAGCTCTCGGACGAGGCCTGGGACGCCGTCCTGCATGCCAACCTCACGACCACGCGGAACTGCACGCGCGCCGCCGTCCGGAGCATGAAGCCGCGCGGGTGGGGCCGGATCGTGATGATCGCCTCCGGTGCCGGTCGGAGTGTCAGCCTCACCGGCATCCAGGCGTACACCGCGGCGAAGGCGGCACAGATCGGCTTCACCCGACAGATGGCGCACGAACTCGGCCAGTACGGCATCACCGCGAACTGCATCGCGCCCGGCTTCGTGCTGTCGAACCCGACGACGCAGGCGCAGTGGGACTCCTACGGGCCCGAGGGGCAGCGCGCCCTGGTCGAGCGGATCGCGGTGCGCCGGACCGGCACGCCCGAGGACATCGCCCGTGCCGTGTCCTTCTTCGTCGCCCCGGACGCTGGATGGGTGAGCGGGCAGACGCTCTCCGTCGACGGCGGCCACTCGCTCTTCTGAGTCGGCTGCGCGAGCCTCCAGTCCGTCCTGTCCCTGTCCCTGTTCGTTCCTGTTCGTCCCTGTTCCTGTCCTCTGGAGGACCCTTGACCACCGACACGGCCACCCGACTGCACGCCCTCGGCGAGCGGTACTTCGTCGCGCAGCACACGTACGACCCGTACAACGCGACCCTGCTCGGGATCACGGAGTTCGACCACCTGCCGGGGGACCCGTCGCGGGCGGCGAGCGACCGCGCAGCCGACCTTCTCGAAGCCGTGGCGGAGGAGGCCGCGGCGCTGCCGGCGGAGGACCTCGACGACGCCGGCCGCGTCGACCGGGACGTGCTCGTCGCCCTGGCCCGCGGTGCCGCGGCGGACGCCCGCCACGCACTCTGGGCGGCGAACGCCTCGGCCAAGGGCTACGTCAGCCGGCAGGGCCTCGTGTTCCAGGCCGTGCCCGCGATGACGGTCCCGGACCGCGCCGCGGCAGCCCGGTACACGTCCCGGCTCGCCGGGCTCGGCGCGATGTTCGTCGCGCTGGGGGAGCGGTATGCCGACGAGGCCGCCGCCGGCCGTGTCCCGACGAGCATGGGTGTCCTGCACGCCGTCGAGCAGCTCGAGGGGTACCTGGGGCTGCCGCTCGCCGAGGACCCACTGCTCGAGCCCGCCCGCACCGCGACGGTGGCCGAGGCGGCGTCGCTGGTCGCGCAGTCGGAGGACCTCGTCGCGCAGTCCGTGCGCCCCGGGATGGCCGCACTGGCCGTGGCGCTCCGCGCACTGCTGCCGGTGGCGCGTGACGACGAGCACGTCGGCATCAGCGAGGTGCCCGGCGGGACCGAGGGGTACGTCGCCGCGGTCGCCCGGCACACCACGACCGACCTGACCCCGGACGAGGTGCACCGGATCGGGCTCGAGGAGCTCGAGGGCATCCGCGCCGAGGCCGCCGAGATCGGGGACCGGCTGTTCGGGCTGCGCGACTTCGCCGCCATCGCCACCCGACTCCGCGAGGACCCGGCGCTCCGGTTCACCTCGAGCGAGGAGATCATGGCCGTCGCACACGACGCCCTCGCCCGTGCCGAGGCCGTGCGCGACCGGTACTTCCCCGCGGACGACATCACCGACTGCGCCATCGGTCCGATCAACGAGGTCGACGCCGCGTCGAGTGCGCTCGGGTTCTACCGTCCGCCCGCCGTCGACGGCAGCCGTCCGGGGACCTTCTGCATCAACGCCAGCGCGCCCGAGACGCACTACCGCTACGAGTACGAGGCCCTGACCTTCCACGAGTCGGTCCCGGGACACCACATGCAGCTCGCGATGGCGCAGCGGCTCGACATCCCGCGGTACCGACGACACCTCGACGTCGAGGCCTGCAGCTTCAACGAGGGCTGGGGGCTGTACTCCGAGCAGTTCGCGGACGACGCCGGCCTGTACTCCGACGACCTCTCGCGGCTCGGGATGCTCTCGATGCGGGCCGTCCGGGCCTGCCGACTCGTGGTCGACACGGGCATGCACGCCTTCGGCTGGTCCCGCGAGCGTGCCGTGCAGTTCATGCTCGACAACACCGCGACGACGGACGAGCACGTCCGGAGCGAGGTCGACCGCTACATCGCCTGGCCCGGACAGGCGCTGGCGTACATGATCGGCCGACGCGAGATCCTCCGGCTCCGCAGCGGCGCGCGCGAGGCCCTCGGCGACGCGTTCTCCATCCGCGACTTCCACGAGATCGTGCTCGGCAACGGTGCGGTCCCGCTGACCGTCCTCGCCGACGCCGTGACCCGCTGGCAGCAGCGGACCACCGCCGCCGTCTGACCTGCACCACCCCCGTCCGTACGACCCTGGAGGACCCCCGTGGACATCACGATCATCGGCGCCGGCGCGATCGGTGGCACCATCGGCGCACACATGGCCCGCGCCGGGCACGGCGTGCTGCTGTGCGACGCGGACGCCGACCACGTCGCCGCGATCAACGCCCACGGGCTGCACATCGAGGGGCCCGTCGAGGACTTCACGGTCCGCGTGGACGCCGTCACGCCGGAGGAGCTGCCGTCGCGGGTCGGCGCCGGCGGGGTCGGCGCAGCGGTCGTCGCGGTGAAGAGCCTGCACACCGCGTCCGCTGCCCGGGTGCTCGCCGAGGTGCTCGCCCCGGACGGGTACGTGCTCACCACCCAGAACGGGCTGACCGCCGACACTCTGTCCGAGGTCGTCGGCGCCGAGCGCGTGGTGTCGAGCTTCATCAACGTCGGCGCGGACTACCTCGAGCCGGGGCGGATCCTGCAGGGCAACATCGCCGCGTTCCGGATCGGCGAGCTCGCCGGGGGAGCGATCACCCCACGCGTCGGCCTGCTCGCGGACGCGATGCCGTACGCGCTGCCGACGGAGAACGTCCTCGGGTACCTGTGGGGCAAGGAGGCCTACGGCGCGATGCTCTGGGCCGGGGCCGTCTCGGACCTGACGATCGCCGACTCGCTCTCGCTGCCCGCCTACCGGGAGCTGATGATCGCCGTCGCGCAGGAGGCCATCGACCAGGCACCCGTCCAGGTCGAGTCCTTCGACGGCTTCGTGCCCGACGACCTGCCCGGCTCCCTCGACCGCCTCGCCGCGTTCAACCGCCGCAGCGCCAAGGCCCGGTCCGGGATCTGGCGCGACCTCATGGTGCGCAGGCGCAAGACCGAGGTCGACGAGGTGCACAAGGACATCCAGGGTCCGGTGTTCGACCGGATCGTCGCCATGGTCCACGACGTCGAGGAGGGCCGCCGCACCTGCGAGCGCGCGAACCTCGACGAGCTCGCCGCCTTCGTCCACGACCTCCCCACCCACGCCTGAACCGGAGTCCCCCCATGCGCGCAGCCCTCTACCAGGCCGCCGGCCAAGTCACCGTCGAGGACGTCCCCGACGCCGCCCTGCACGAGCCCACCGACGCGGTCGTGCGTGTCGTCCGGTCGTGCGTCTGCGGGTCCGACCTCTGGTCGTGGCGCGGCGTGACCCAGCGTGCGCCCGGATCACGCCTCGGCCACGAGTTCATCGGCGTCGTCGAGGAGATCGGCGAGGACGTCCACACCGTCGCGGTCGGCGACCTCGTCGTCGCCCCGTTCCAGTGGTCGGACGGCACCTGCCCGGCCTGCCTGGACGGCATCAACACGCGGTGCGAGCACGGCGGGACCTTCGGCGCGCCCGGCGCCGACGGAGGACAGGGGGAGGCCGTCCGGGTGCCCCTGGCCGACGGCACCCTCGTCGTCGTGCCCGGCGGCCTCGCCGGTGTCGACGAACACCTGCTCCCGTCCCTCCTCGCGCTGAGCGACGTCGCGGGCACCGGCCTGCACGGCGCCGTCCTCGCCGACGTCACCGAGGGCTCGACCGTCGCGGTGATCGGTGACGGCGCCGTCGGGCTCGCCGCGGTGCTCGGCGCCCGGTCCGTCCTCGGTGCGGAGCGGGTCATCCTGATGAGCAGTCACGAGGACCGCGCCGCCATCGGTCGGTCGTACGGCGCCACCGACGTCGTGAGCGTCCGCGGGGACGAGGCCGTCGCCGCCGTCCGCGAGATGACCGGGGGGCTCGGCGTCCGACACGTCGTCGAGGCCGTCGGGACACCGGAGTCCTGGGCGACGGCGATCGGCATGGCCCGGGTCGGCGGCACCATCGGCGCGGTCGGCGTCCCGCACACCAGCCCGCAGCTCGGGATCTTCCAGCCGTTCGTGCAGCACCTGACGCTGCGCTTCGGTCTCGCACCGGTGCGCCGGTACCTGCCCGACCTCGTCGCGCGCACGATGGCCGGCACCTACGACGCCGGCTCGGTGTTCGACCTGACGCTGCCGCTCGTCGACGTCGCCGAGGGGTACCGCGCGATGGACGAACGACGCAGCATCAAGGCGATGCTCGCGGGCTGAGAGTCAACCCCCAGTTCGCGATTTCCGCCCGGGCGGGGGAGGTGCGACGGTGAGGACGACTCGTTTACCGACTGATCAGGGGATCCAGCATGCGGGCAGTCGTCTTCGCGATGGTTCCGTCGACGCCGTGGACGGACGGAGCCTTCGCGGTGCTCCTCGCCGCTCTGCGGGAGGGGAACGCCGCGGTCGGCGTCACCGGGGTCCTGACGCGACACCACGACCGGGCCGTCGGGGTGGTCGAGGGTGACGACGCCGCCGTGTCGGACCGTCTGGCGCAGCTCCAGGCCGAGCCGCGGTACGGCACCGTCCGCGTGCTGTGGTCGGAGTCCTCCCGGCGCCGGGTCTTCCCCGAGTCGGCTGCGGCGTACCAGCAGGCCGACCCGCTCCTGCACGGCGACCAGGACGTGGCCGCGCTGCTCACGGCACCGCTCGACACCGACCCGGAGCTCCTGGCTCGTCGCGGGGGAGCGCTGCTGACCTGGTTCCGAGCGCACCCGAGAGCACCCCTGTCCGCCCAGCACCACACCGACAGCACCTCCGAGCAGGTGCGCATCGTGAACGTGGCGATCGAGGTGCTGCACGAGACCGGCATCGAGGACTGCTCCCTGGAGCTCGTCGCGGACGTCGCCAGCATCGACCTCGACGAGCTCCTCGTGCTGTTCCCGACGCGGCCCGACCTCGTGCGCGCCATGATCGAGCGCTGGGCAGGTGCCCTGTCCGGCCCGCTGCTGCCGATCGCCGCGGAACTCGGCGCCGTCGCCTACCTCCGGGCCCTGGTCCGGGCGCACGCGGAACAGCCGGCGCTGATGCGACTCGTCGCGAGCACGCTCAGCACGAGCACCAGCTCGACCCAACCCGGCGGCGAGTACTTCCGGGCGATGTACTCGGGCTTCAAGGCCGTCGTCCGCGACGCGCTCGAGGACGACGTCCGGTCCGGTCGGGAGCCGGCGACGATGGACGCCGAGCGCGGGGCGCAGCAGCTCCTGGCGCTGTTCGACGGCCTCCGCGTCCAGGCGCTGCTCGAACCGGGACTCGACATCGTCGACGCGTTCGACCGTGCCACCGCACGTGCCCGACGCGGCTGGTCCGAGCCGTACGAGCAGCACGACCCGTTCCAGCAGCTGCCCGTGGGCGCACGCCCATGAGCGACAGCGGATCGACCGCACTGACGGGGGAGCAGGCGGAACGCGGCCGCGTCATCGCCGGCGCCGTCCAGGCCGCCCGCCGCGACGGCTTCGACACCATCGACTACTTCGTCGTCGCGCGCGCGGCGAACGTCGAGGTGTGGATGGTCAAGAAGCTCTTCCCCACCTGGGACGCGCTCGTCGTCGCCGCGGCCTCACACTGGATCGAAGCCGGCCGTCGACAGTCGCGCGTCATCGCCGAGACGAAGGGCGCCGTGCCCTACCTCCGTCACCTGCTCCGGCTCGGGCAGCTCGACCCGGCGATGATGCGGGCGCGCATCCACCTGATGAGCACGGCCTGCAGCGCACCGGACACCGACGCCGGCTGGTACCGGGAGCAGTACTCGCAGCTGCTGCAGGACACGACGCTGTTCCTGACTCGGGACATGGTCACCGGGCGGGAGCCACGGTCGATGGCGCCGCGGCACGCGGCGAAGCAGCTCGTCGCGCTCTACGACGGACTCCAGCTGCAGTACCTGCTCACGGTCGAACCCGACCTGCTCGGGACCTGGGACCGTGCGGTCGCTCGCATGCGGAGCGGCTGGAGCGACGAGGACGCCAAGCCCGGCGACTGAGCAGCGGGCATTCGCGTCGGACGGATGCGGCATGATCGGACCGTGCCACCACTGACCCCGACCGCTGCGTACCGCGCTGCCCGTGACCAGCTGCTCGCCGCGGAGTCCTCCGAGGCCGCGCGCGCCGGGTTCCGGTGGCCCGACCTCGGAGAGACCTTCAACTGGGCGAACGACTGGTTCGACGTCATCGCCGCCGACAACGACCGCACCGCGCTGTGGATCGTCGATGCGGCCGGTGCGGAGCAGCGGCTCAGCTACGCGGAGATGGCCGCGAGGTCCGACCGCCTGGCCGTGCGCCTGCACGAGCACGGCGTCCGGAAGGGTGACCACGTCCTGGTCATGCTCGGCAACTAGCTCGAGCTCTGGGAGACGATGCTGGCGGTGATCAAGCTCGGCGCCGTGATCCTCCCGACGTCGACGATGCTCGACACCTCCGACCTGCAGGACCGAGTCGACCGCGGAGCCGTGGCGCACGTCGTCACGAACCACGGCGAGACGGCGAAGTACGACGATGTCCGTGGGGCCTTCTCGCGCATCGTGATCGGTGGCGCGGCGGAGGGTTGGACGGAGTACCCATCGGACCTCGGTGAGCGCGCACCCGCGGGGGAGTCGCGGCCCGTCGTGGTCACCCGTACGTCCGACCCCTGTCTCGTCTACTTCACGTCCGGGACGACGTCGAAGCCGAAGATGGTGGTGCACACGCAGACGTCCTACCCCGTCGGGCACCTCAGCACGATGCACTGGCTCGGCCTGCGGCCCGGGGACGTACACCTGGCGATCAGCTCTCCCGGCTGGGGGAAGCACGCCTGGAGCTGCTTCTTCGCGCCGTGGATCGCCGAGGCCACGGTGTTCATCCACAACACCCCGCGCTTCGACCCCGCTGCGCTCCTGGCCCAGATGGACGCAGCCGAGGTGAGCACGTTCTGCGCGCCGCCGACCGCGTGGCGGATGATGCTGCAGTCCGATCTGGGGGAGCGTCCCCAGGCGCTGCGCGAGATCGTGTCGGCGGGGGAACCGCTGAACCCCGAGGTGATCGACCGAGTCGCCGAAGCCTGGGGCTTGACCATCCGTGACGGCTACGGCCAGACCGAGACGACGGCGATCATCGGCAATGCTCCTGGCGCGCACGTCACACCGGGCGCGATGGGGCGCCCGCTGCCTGGTGTCACCGTGACCTTGCTGGACCCGGTGACCGGGAAGCCGGGCGACGAGGGCGAAGTCTGCCTGGACCTCCGCCAACGGCCCGTCAACCTGATGGCGGAGTACCTCGGCGATCCTGAGCGGACGGCAGCGTCGATGCGCGACGGGTTCTTCCACACGGGCGACATCGCCTCGCGGGACGCGAACGACGAACTGACCTTCATCGGCCGGATCGACGACGTGTTCAAGTCCTCCGACTACAAGGTCTCGCCGTTCGAGGTCGAGAGCGTCCTGCTGCAGCACCCCGCCGTGGCGGAGAGCGCCGTCGTGCCGGCACCTGACGACGCTCGACTCAACATCGTGAAGGCCTACGTCACCTTGGCTGCCGGGTGGGAGGCGACGGCCGAGACCGCGAAGCAAGTGCTCGAGCACGCTCGGACCGCGCTGCCGGCCTACGCGCGGGTGCGACGCGTCGAGTTCGCAGAGCTGCCGAAGACGATCTCGGGCAAGATCCGTCGGGTGGAGCTGCGCGAGCGTGAGGAGCGTGCAGCTGCGAGTGGCGCGGGTATCGACGGCGAGTGGCGAGACGAGCAGTTCCCGGAGCTCCGGGGCCCCGTGAGTAGCCCACATCGGCGCTGACGATGGAGATGATGTCCGTGCATGTGTCTACCGAGCCCCGTCGCGGACATCGGTAGCGGGAGCAGTACTCCCAGCTGCTGCAGGACACGAGGTGAGCCGCCGCGCGGATGGGACACTTGCCGGACCAGGCGTCGTAGTTGCAGGTGAGACAGCATTGAAGGAGCTCCGAGATGCCGAAGTTGCGACGGATCGCCTTCTGGCCGACAGCCGGTTCGCTCAGCGATCCGTGGTTCGAGGAACCAGAGCGCTCCGACGTTGCCTTGGACCGATTCCTCCGTGCTTCGCGATCGCCCGCAGAGGCGTTCTCCGCCCTGCTGGAGGACGAAGCCGTGGACACACCGCACTCGTCATCGATCGGCTTCACGGGCAGAGCCCACGACGGCCCCGACGTGACCGTGTTGGTCGAACGATCGTTCCATCGCGGGGGTGAGGAGGGCGGGGTCATCCTCATCCCGATGCGCCTTCGAGAAGCGTCGAGCGAGGTGATCCGGGTCCTGGCAGGAGAAGCGCTCGTGGCAGGAGCGGTCGGCGTTGCGGAACTCCGCGCTCTGGAAATGTCGCGAGTACTTCGCGCCGCTGCCTCGCTCCGCCAGGCGCAGTACCGGTTCGCGTTCACCGGCCCGTGGAAGTCGAGTCGGGACCGGAAGACGCGCGTTCGCCTCGAAGCGAGGATCGCTGACGATGGATTCGCACGCCTGTGTCTTCGTGTTGCGCGCGATGGTGCAGTGAACCTGAGCGCAGAGTTCATCGGTTCGACGACGATCGAGAGCATTCGGCGCGCATCTCGATCGGTTCGCTGGATCAGCTCGGAACACGTGCAAGTGGACAGTGGCGCGGTCTTCGACGCACATCAGATCGAGGTCACGGTCTCAACTGGCGCAGTCGTGACCTCGAGATCGCTCGATGAACCTCGAGTGGAGCACAGTTCGAGGACGCAACTCGACCTTGATGTTCGTATCGTGACCGAGTTGGTCGGATGATGATCGAGCGTGCAGCACCGCCGACCCATCAGTGGTGACGGGCTTCCCACTGTGCATGACGTGGCGGCTCTGACCGCCGCCGAGGGCCAGTGCGACAGGCAGATGTCGGTTTGACCGTCAGTCAGTGCGTTCGCCGACGAAAGCGGCGCTGGAGCCCCCACTGCGTGGTGCGGAGCATGGCTTCGACGACGATCGCCTGGCTCATCTTCGACACACCGTGAATGCGGTCACGGAAACGGATCGGTACCTCGACGATCCGCCCACCGAGGTCGTGGACCCGGAGCGTCATGTCGACCTGGAAGCAGTAGTAGCTCGTCGGGCTGGTCCTCCGATTACTCGTTCCTTGGGGTGACTGCATCGCGAGCAGACAGCGACGGTTCGTGGAGCTATGCTCTGACCTCCGGCTGGGCCCCAAGCTTTGGGTGAACTTACAACACAACCCAGTCGACACGTACTAAGGGCCGCAATGTCATCACATGGAACAAACGATCCGACGCAAGCTAGGCCTAGGTGGAGTAAGCGAAATCGGACTCTTAGCCTGATTTTCACTACAGTCTTCGCAGTCTTCGCGATACTTCCAGTGGCGAACCTCATCACTTTGTCAACATCAAATGATCCACCCTCTGCTTCGTCAGCGATACTTCTCCCGGCAATCGTTCTGTCAGTGATCGCCGTTGTTGGGTTTGCTGTTTTCGCAACCTTGTTCCTGTTGAGTTTCAAGAAGTAGAGGCGCCATCCTTGGAAGTTTTCCTCGCGTGTACCGCGAAGGAATCCGTCGCGAAGAAGGATTCCAACAGCGGCGCACTCGTGGGCTCAATTTTGCCTCCTGGAGCTTGCTTTCAAGAGGCAGTCCCGGTTCTTTTCAGAGAGCCGGGACTGTTTTCTTATGACTATCGGCGCTGGCCGCGAACGTGGGCTCGAAGTACCGGAACCGCGGCATGAGCGGCTGACCCGGCCTCGGCAAGTAGCAGCAGCCCAACGGCAGCGTCTCACGTCAGCGCGCCGATAATGCCTATTATGTCAGGTCGAGGACCTCAAGCTTCTCCCGACTGCTCCATCTCAAGCAACAGCAGCCCTCCAGCCGCGAGACCGACGACTCAACCGGTCGCCTCATCCTGGACCTCCTCGGCGACTTCGTTCGCACCGTCGTTCACAAGCGTCAACGCATACGCATCCCGAAGACCGCCGGCGTGTACAAGGGCGCACCCTCAAGCTCACTGACCGTCAGGTCGTAGGAGCATGCCGATGCGTCCGCGTCGGCTTGCTTCGGCCACCATCGCCCGCGAGTTCGGCATCGACTGCACCAACCTCTCCCCATGCTCGCGACGCCTCTCTCCCCCACCACGGCAGAGACAGCTGACCACGACCATACGGCGCCTGCTGCGTTGTAGCGTTTGGCGCCCCTTCACCGGGCATTTTCGCGGGACACCTGTACGGGAATCCCCTGATCAAGCACAACATGGTCGAGTTGTCGTGGTTGTCACTACCGGGTGTGGTCCGGTGGACGACCGGCTAACGGGCATCTAGACCACGTGTCCGTGGTTCGACTTGCTTTCCTGAGCAGTCACACGCCCTGAGACAATGGCGTCGTGACCACGGACGCTGACTTAAAACGACGGCTACAGACCTCGTTTCGGTGGCTCGGTGACCGGACGGACTACAACTCCTACGCCGACCTAACGGGCTGGTGGCGTGATCCGCACGTACTGAGTTCCCTCGGTCCCGGCCTTGCTTCCCTCTTCGATGACGCCCACCCCTCGGTGATCATGGGGATCCAGTCGCGCGGGGCCATCCTCGGAGCGCTCGTCGCAGTGCACCTCGGCGTCGGCCTCGCCGAGGTCCGGAAGGACCCGAGGCGTGCCGCGGACAGTGATCCCTGGTGGGAGGTCTCGACCGGGCCAGACTACCGAGACCGCTCCCTCCGCCTTGGAGTTCGACGCTCGCTGTTGCAATCCGGGGACCGCGTGCTCTTCGTCGACGATTGGATAGCGACGGGAGCCCAGGCGGAAGCCGCGCACGCTCTCGTGGACATGGCCGGAGCGACCTGGATCGGAGCCGCCGTCGTGGTCGACGGACTCGAGCGGACCCCGCTTCGTCGAGCGCTGCGACTGCGCTCGCTCGTGTCGCTGCGCGAGCTGTAGGACGCAGTACCAGCTCGGCACCGTCCGCTGGACGATCCGCTAATGGGACCAGGGCACGCTCGATCGGGTTGACTGAGCACATGCTTGAAGTGAGGACGCGAGCGGCGCGCTCAACGGCCAGTTGGATAGTCGCGAAGCCTCTCGAAGAGACGCATCGTCTGTTCGTGCGAGTCGCCACGTCGACGCAGCGCGCAAGGATCACGTCGTCCGCGGATGCCCGCGTCGAACTTGGCGTACGTGGGAACCTGTACTCCTGGGGTGAGGTCATCACCATCGACCTCGCACCGACAACCGGCGGGACAAGCGTGACTGCTCGATCGCGTCCAACCGTGCCGACGACGCTGTTCGACTGGGGCGAAGGTGCTCGCGACATCCGCGCGTTGCACGACGCGGTCGGTCATGCGAGCGGCACCGGCGACGGTGAGACCGGAATCGCCCCGGCGGCGGCCAACGTCGGGCAACTCTCACCGTGGCCAAAGCCCATCGCCTGGTTTTCAGCTATCACTGGTGCTCTCATGCTCCTGCTCGCGCTGGTCAACCTTGTGATAAATACCGCCAGCATCGGGTCATGGTTGCCGCTGCTGATCCTCGGGCCGTTCACGCTCGTGTATGCCATCCGTAGCCTCCGGGTCAATGACCGCTGGTCTCGTATTCGATGAAGCCGCGAGGCGTCCGG